>NZ_JBALDL010000048.1:0-96586 GCF_036917465.1 Nostoc sp. | reverse complement strand
CGAGTATTTGAACTGGATGAATCCACCTTTTATCTCCGTTAACGAGTATTTGAACTGGATGAATCCACCTTTTATCTCCGTTAACGAGTATTTGAACTGGATGAATCCACCTTTTATCTCCGTTAACGAGTATTTGATACTCGCGGGCAATTTTTTTGTGCTGTCGGTAATTGCGTGCAACGACGCTGTAGTAGAGTGTGTTTAACTGATACCACTGTGAATAAAATCCTTCTTTACCGTTGCCTCTTGCCTATTGCCTCTTAAGCCAACTAAATTCTCCAAATCAAAGCGAATTCCTATAGTAATGTCAAATTCACAGGCTAAACGTATCTTTATCAGCTATAAGCGTAATGTTCATCCAGATGAGCCAGTAGCATCGCAAGTTTTCCAGGCGCTATCGCAGCAACACAAAGTCTTTATCGACCAAAGGATGTCCATTGGCACACGCTGGGCTGAACGTATTGAAACAGAAATCCGCCAAGCTGATTTTTTCATTACTTTTCTTTCCGCCTTATCAACCCAAAGCGAGATGGTGTTGGCAGAAATCGAGACAGCACACCACTTGGCAAAATCACAGCAAGGATGCCCGATGATTCTCCCAGTGCGTCTGGCATATCAAGAACCGTTCGTCTATCCTTTGAGTGCCTATCTAAATGGGATTAACTGGGCGTTCTGGAAAGATGCAGAAGATACACCCCGTTTGATAGATGAATTGTTGCAAGCTGTCTCTGGCGGTGCATTGGCTATTGGTGAAGAAAAATCTAAGGCAGAATTACTCCAAATAAGTCAGCCATCATCCCTACCCCCTCCCTTTCCTTCAGCACAGCCCGTTTCCCTAGAAATGCCGGAAGGGACAATGGAATCACAATCTGATTTTTACGTAGAACGCTCATCTGATGCACTTGCTTTGCAGACGATTGAGCGGCAGGGTGTGACAATTACCATTAAAGGCCCCCGGCAAATGGGCAAAAGTTCACTGCTAATCCGCACAATTAATACTGCTGTGAATGCAGGTAAGCAAGTTGCTTTGCTGGATTTTCAATTGTTTGATAAAGCCGCCTTAACTAATGCTGAACTCTTCTTTCGCCAGTTCTGTACTTGGTTAACTGATGAACTGGATATGACTGATAAAGTCGATGAATATTGGAATATGCCGTTGGGCAATAGTCAGCGCAGTACCCGCTATGTCGGTCGCTACCTACTAAAGGAGTTTGGCAAGCCTCTTGTTTTGGCGATGGATGAAGTTGAAAGGGTCTTTGATACTGATTTTCGCTCTGATTTCTTTGGAATGCTGCGAAGCTGGCATAACAGCCGCGCCACTGCTGCCATTTGGAAGCAACTGGATTTAGCGCTGGTTACTTCCACCGAACCCTACCAGCTAATAGATAATCTCAACCAATCTCCCTTTAATGTTGGGCAAGTAATTGATTTAGAAGACTTTACAGCCGCACAGGTGGCTGACCTCAACCGCCGTCACCATTCCCCTCTCAACTCCAGCCAAGAACAGCAATTAATCGCTTTACTAGGGGGACATCCTTACTTAATCCGCCTTGCACTCTACTCAGTTGCTAGCCAGCGCCTCTCTGCTACCGAACTATTTGCCAAGGCCACTACTGATAATGGCCCCTTTGGCAATCATCTGCGTAATCATCTCTTTCGGTTGCATAACAAACAGGAGTTGGTTCAAGCAATGTTTCAAATAATTCGCCAGAATATCTGCGAAGATGAGCGAATTTTCTTTCGCCTCCGGGGTGCAGGTTTAGTGCGTCGGGAAGGGCGTATGGTGTTACCGCGTTGTCAACTTTACGCTGAGTATTTCCGGGAGCATTTGCGTTGATACACGGACATTGGGCATGGGGCATGGGGCATGGGGTAATGATTGCAACACATGCTTGAGTAGAGACGGCGATTGGTTGAGTCTCCTGTGCTAACCGAAGTGTGAAGCTGACTCTGGGCTATTTAGATAGACGAGTCATTTCAAACAATTGCTGGGCATTGCTTCCTAAAAAAGCATCGAAAAGTACCTGCTTTCCAGATTCCACTTCTACTAGATAACGCTGGGCAATTTCATAATAAGCGTAAGTCCAAGGGATCTGAATCTCTGCGCCACTGTTATCATCTAATACTGTCACCATTTCTGTTACTGCTTGAGTTGCAGTTTGCCGCAAACCACAAGCAACATTTCCTTCTATCTCTGCTTTCATTGGTACACCCAGATTAGTCAAACCATTAGCGGTAGTATCAATATCTGGATATTCTGGGCTGTTCTGTCTGTTGACGTAGCCTGTAAAGTGGTTAACAGCATATCCATGCAGTAACACCCAAGCCCCATACTGAGTAACCTGATTCACTTCTTCGAGAACAGAACGCTTGGGAAGTTGCCAAGGACGATTAAAGACTTGCTGGAGTTGTTTGGCGATGGTTTCAATGTTTCCGTCTTTTTGTAGAAGAGGAAGAGGTAAGGTTAGTTTGTCTGGGATTGCAGATACTGTTTTAGAGATGAGTTGGGCAATATTAGTAGGCAATTCATCAACAATCAATTCGCTGATAAAGAGTTTGGGTAAGTTAAATTCCTCTTGCTGCGGATGATGATAATGACGAGCATAGAGATGAGTTTGAGAAAAATTATACTCTCCAGCCGCCACATAACCTAAAGCTTCTGCGAGTTGTGCGAGATAGTCAATTCCTAAGTTAACTTCACCCTGCGGACTATCTACTAATAAACGCAAAGACCGAAAGGCGATGTGGTCGTTTGCAACTGTTCCACCCACAGCAGTAATCATTTGCTGGTAGGTACGAGCATAATTTACTCTGGTGATGTAATCTTGCCAAAGTAATTTCCATAAATTAAGGGCTATGTCGGGTTTCATAAAGTGTTAGGAATTGGGCATTGGGCATTGGGCATTGGGAATTGGGTATGGTTTTTCCCCTTGTCGCCTTTATCTTTAGGACTTACGCACTGTACAAATTAGTCATGGTATACTTTCACCGAAATAGCTTGTTTGAGACTTTGACTAATTATATTTTTACCGATGAATTAACCGTGGGGTAGGGGTTTAGCAATGCTAAACCCCTACGATAAATATGGTTTTTCCGCGATATATATTTATTGTTTTCTGTCAATGCGTAAGTCCTAATCTTTTAAAAATTTAAAATCTTGCTGATAATTTGAAGGGCTATTTGAATTTGGTCGCTGTCGATAACTAGAGGGGGACAGAAACGAATTGCTGCTTTACCGCAACCTAGCAATAATAAACCGCGTAAAAATGCTTCTTGGATAATGCGATCGCGTAATTCACGATCTAGATTACCTTGTTCATCCAATAAATCCACCGCAACCATCAAACCTTTACCTCGTGGCAACGATACTCTAGGAAATTTTTGATGCAACTGGGTAAGACTAGCTTGTAATAATTCTCCCATCTGGGTAGCATTAGCCATCAAACCCTTCGGGTTCGCAGTCGCCTGTGGAGGGAAACCCTCCCGCAGCGCTGCCTCACCACTTTCTAGCAGTCGCAGTGTGGCAATACCAGCAGCACAAGCAACGGGATTACCGCCAAATGTAGTAGCATGAGAACCTGGAGGCCAAGTCATTAACTCTGGTCTGGCAAGTATCGCTCCTAATGGTAGACCACTGGCGATACCTTTAGCAGTAGTAATAATATCAGGCATCACACCCCAATGCTCGATCGCAAATAAGCGACCAGTCCGCCCCATCCCCGCTTGCACTTCATCCACTACCATCAGAATACCGTGGCGATCGCAAATCTCCCGAATCCGTTTTAAGAAACCATCCTCTGGTACGATATATCCACCCTCTCCCTGAATCGGCTCAACTACGATCGCAGCTACTTCTTGTGGTGGTAAAATTGTCCCAAATAACTGTTGTTCTAAGTAATCTAAGCTGGCGTGAGTGCCGTAGGGTATATGAGTTACCCCAGGAACTAAAGGGCCAAAATTCTCTCGCTGCACTGCTTTGGAACCGGTGAGAGACATTGCTCCATAAGTGCGTCCGTGAAATGCACCTAAGAAGGCCACAATTAGCGATCGCTTGGTGTAATATCGAGCTAGTTTAATCGCTCCTTCGTTAGATTCTGCCCCGGAATTGGTGAAAAATATTTTTGCCGGAAATGCACTGTTACTGTGTGGTTGAGGAAAAGGGGCGCGAATCGCTAATTGTTCGGCTAATTCCACCATTGGTTCATAATAAAAATCCGTCCCTGACATGTGCAGCAGACGCGCCGACTGTTCTTGAATTGCTTTGAGTACTTCCGGGTGGGCGTGTCCGGTGGCGGTAACGGCTATACCTGCGGTCATATCCAGAAATACATTACCATCTACATCTTCTACCATACAGCCCTGACCGCGAGATACAACTAACGGGTAATCGCGGGTATAAGAAGGGGAAGTGACGGCGCGATCGCGTTGTACAATTGCTTGAGCGCGAGGCCCAGGTAAGGAGGTTATTAAGCGGGGTGTACGAGGTAAATTTAGGTTAATAGGGATACTTAACATTATTTTTTCTATTTTTTAAGATTAAACGCTAAAGCTTAATTGCTTACAGTAGCATTTGATTCCATTCGTGGAGAAATTACGCATTTAACGAAAAAGCTTCATAGTGAAGATTTTGTTATTTTGTAAGACTTTGCCCGTTTTTATAACACAACTTCTGCGATCGCGTCATATTGTATTTTTTGAACGTATCGCGGCAGTCCCTACCAATCGCCCAACACAACAAACGCCATCATCTTCCGCTAAACCACAAAATAGGTAATAGCCTAGACTTATGCAAAAGTTAGTTTTAGAGTCGCATTAGTAGCTTTTGCGACTCCAATAGTTAGTTTTCAAGTCGCATTAGTAGCTTTTGCAACTCCAATAGTTGGTTTTCAAGTCGCATTAGTAGCTTTTGCAACTCCAATAGTTAGTTTTCAAGTTGCATTAGTCGGTTTTGCAACTCCAATAGTTGGTTTTCAAGTCGCATTAGTAGCTTTTACGACTCCAATAGTTAGTTCAGCAGTAGCCAGAAGACCTCAACCTTCCTCTCTGCGTCTCTGCGTGAGCTTATTTAGCAACACCAACCAGATAACTCACAAAAAGCGTGTCACAATCAACATTAGTTATTAATAAATCTGGGCGTATGTTCTGGCGAGACGGACAGCTAATATATAAACCACATCTATCTTGAAACCTGTAGTTCATCCCTAATAAAAAGGATTTGCCCTCATCCCCCAACCCCTTCTCCCAAGTCTGGGAGAAGGGGAGCCAGAATTTCAAAGTCCCTCTCCCAAAATTGGGAGAGGGATTTAGGGTGAGGGCAAAAACTACGGTTCTCAACATAGATGAGGTTTAACGACAAATACAAAATAGAAAAATACTTGGGTGGTGGTGGTTTTGCTGTTACCTACCAAGCGATGCATACCAAACTAAACTTTTCCTTAACCCTCTGTGTCTTTTCTACTCCTAACTAAATTGCTGGGCATAAAACCGCGCGTAGCGATGTTGTAGGGCTAATAATTCTTCATGGGTTCCCGATTCGACAATTTGTCCCTGTTCGAGAACTAAAATCCGATCGCACCGTCTCACGGTTGACAAACGATGGGCAATAATAAACACTGTGCGTTTTTGCATCAATCTTTCCAGCGCTTCCTGTACCAGTGCTTCCGATTCAGAATCTAATGCTGATGTCGCCTCATCAAGAATCAAGATTTGGGGATTGAGCAGAACAGCACGAGCGATCGCAATTCTTTGTCTTTGTCCTCCTGATAAGTTTACGCCACGTTCGCCCACCCAGGTCTGATAACCTTCTGGCAGTTGGCTAATAAACTGATGAGCATTAGCAATTTTCGCCGCCTCTTTCACTGCTTCCATGTCAAAAGCTTTTTGTCCAAAGGCGATATTTTGGGCAATTGTCCCTGAAAACATGATGGTTTCTTGAGGAACAATCCCAATTTGTCGCCGCAGACTATGCAACTTCACATCCCGAATATCAACATCGTCAATAAATATTTGACCAACTTCGGGGTCGTAAAAACGGGGGAGAAGGTTGACAAAGGTGGTTTTACCAGCACCAGAAGCACCCACAACAGCGATCGCTTCACCTGGCAATACCAATAAACTGATATCTTTTAATATGGGTTCACCTGGCTTATAGGCAAAGGAAATATGACGATATTCTACTTTGCCATTGACTGGAGGCAGAGCGATCGCATTTATCTTTTCGATCACCGTCGGCTGAATTGCCATCAATTCAAAAACGCGGTCAACAGATGCTTCACCCTGCTTAAATTCGTTGTAATTATTAGTAGTATGACCAATGGGATCGATTAACAGCGCCGCCGCCGCCAAATAACTGAAAAAACTCGCCACTGTCAAGTTACCTTGGGAAATTTGCCACGCTCCCACAATCAATAACGATAAAGCACTTAAGGCTTCCAGAAACCCCACAATAGGAATCTGAATCGCTTTCAGGCGTTCAGCTGAGTATTTAGCTTTGAGACTGCGTTCTGCTTCATGTCCAAAGCGGGCGATTTCGTAATTTTCGGCAGCAAAAGCCTGTACCAACCGGATACCGTTGAAAACTTCCGCGAGGATGGCTGATAAACCCGACACGCGGTTTTGACTTGTTAAGGAATACTTGCGTAACCGTTCACCAAACCAGCCAACTAAAATACCCATCAGGGGCGCAACTATGATTGTTGCTAGTGTCAGTTGCCAATTCAGGTAAATCATGTAAATCGGAATTGCCAACAACTGCAAAATGCAGGGGATAAAGTCGTGAAATCCCTTATTTACCACTTCGCCAACGCGGTCAACATCTTCCGTGAGGCGGTAAGATAAATCACCTGCTTTTGCGGTTTCAAAATAGCTGAGATTTAGCTTTTGCAGATGGGCGTAGACTTGCTGGCGGAGATAAAAAGCAACTCGCAAAGAAGCTTTTGCCATGTACATATCTTGTATAGACTGAAACAAGCCTCTGACAAGAAAGACTAAGGCACAGCTACCAGTTATTTCAGCGATCGCTACTACATTACCTTGTGCAAAGGGAATTGCCAATTTACCGGCAAGATTTATCAACACTAATGTCGCCAGCACGTATCCCAAGATTCCAATAAGTCCCTTGACGATGGTTCTCCACTGGAGGCGGATATAAGGCAGTAGTTGCCAGTAATTAGAACGGGTTTTCAAGCTCGAAAGTCCACAACGATATTTTATCCTTTGTTTGACGCTAGCAGCTTTTGGGGAGTTTCTGAACAGTTCACTAATTAGTTACAAACTCTTTTAGCCTTCATCGTAGAGTTTGCCGGTGTTCTTTTATGATTGAAGTGGAATTGTTCATTCGAGGGGTCTTGCTTTATGAAACTGGAAGAGTATTTCAACGCGCTTGCACCAGATGACATCCGACTCAAAGGAACCCGCATTGGGATTGAGAGCATTCTTTACGAGTATATCTATCGCTGTAAAACACCAGAAGAAATTGCCGAACAATTTCTTCTGGTGACGTTGGAACAGGTTTACGCCACGATTTTGTATTACTTGCATCATCGTTCAGAGGTTGATGCGTATCTGGCAGATTGGTTGGAATTTTCAAGGGACTATGCGCGAAGAACAACAGCGAAATCCATCTCCTGCCAGGATGAGGTTTTGGCAGATGCAGAAAGAAAACGCTGGAAAACAGTTGCAGGAAAGCTAATGGCAATCCGGTATCTGTTGGATGAACATTTGAGTCCTACATATTATTGCCATTCCATCCTAACTACTAAAACCTACAATCTTACGAGTGTTATTGCTGCCTAATTTTGTCCAGAGCATTGATCCTTATCAAACTGAATCATTCATTCTAAAAAATAGAATTGATGAATTAATCAAACTTAACAATCTTAAAGAGGCTTAATTATGAAAACTGAACACGAACGCGAACAATTAATCAAAGCTATCAACGTACTGCTAAACCAAGCGTACGACAGTACCCTAGATGAAATTTATGCACTACTTCAAAAAATCGAAGATGAAGAGGACGAAAAGGATTTAAAAGCCTATCATGCTGCTAAAAGTGATGTACAAAATAATAGTCTTATCGCATGGGACGACATGAAAAAGGAAATCGCTAATGAAAGAAAAAAGGATGTAGCGTGACTTACGAAATTAAATTTACCAAAGGTGCTAGGAAAATGTTTAAAAAATTATCTCAAGAATTACAAGATTGCATACAACCCAAAATAGATGAGTTGGCTATAGAACCACGTCCCAATGGAGTTAAAAAGTTACAGGGCGAAGAAAACACATATCGAATTATATATGATATTTTGGATGATGTTTTATTGGTAAATGTTATAGATGTCGGGCATCGTAGCAAGGTTTATAAAAATGAAAGTTGACAAATAAAAAAAATATTAGAGCTATCGCCTAGAGTGTCTTCGCTATAAGTACTTAAACAAAATTAATTACACACAATTTAGGCATGAAACCCTTATCCAGAGTAAAAATTAGCCCTCTCCTTATTTATCAGGAAAGAGCTAAACTAATCTTCAAATTTAATTACGTTCGCGGAGCGTGCCGGAGGCTCTATTACGAATTAATATCCGCCTTCTTCTTCGTATTCTGGCTGTCTTTCTTTGACTTTCTTAGGAATATTCACAGGCTTCGGCTCATCTTCCCAAGCATCGCCGTCTACGTCGTCATAATCATCGTATTCATCAACATAAGGCTTGCTGTAAGGCTTGGCTTCATACTTTAGTGGCTGCGGTTGTTGATACCTGTCGCTACCTGTCGCCTCACTCCAGTTATCTTCTTCCTCGTCTTCTTCATATTGAATAGACTCATACTGCCGCGCCTTCATTACCTCACGCCGTGGCCTTTCTTCTTCCACATAGTCTTCTGTCCATTCCTCTTCCCGCGCTACGGGTTCGGGGGCGCGAACTCTCTGCTTGGATGGCTGCAATGGTACTCCCGGAGGCAGTTGATTGCCTGGTGCAACTTGGCGTGGTGCAGTATAGCCGTATTCTTCTTCTGCATCCCTCTCCCACGGCGCTTTGCCGATACCCAAACGCTCTAGTAAACCAGTTGTCAACTGATTTACCCGTTCTTCGGCTCCCTCAAACACAATCAATCTATTGGGGCCAGTGCTGACGATTTCATCCACTGAGAACTCGTAAGTACTCAAAAATTGGTCGGGAATTTGGGGGATTCCTAAAGAAGCGATGACTATAGAGTTAAGCTTCCCGGTTTCGCCGTTGAATTTGAAGCCCCGAACTTTGCCTAGTACTTCACCTGTTTCTGTAATTACTTCCCAGTTGATCAGATTGCTAAGAGATTCAACTTCAATATCTTCTATTGCATCTTCGTTATCAACTAAGATGACATCACCAATCTGGCTGATGTTGTTGAGGTACATATAGCGCGGTATGCCCGAAATAGAGATCAGGCTGTCTCGCAAACCAAGAGCCACAACCTCTCGTTGATCTATATCTACCCAGACTTGACTGATGATGCCTAGCCGCTTGCCGTTGTCGCGGGTAATCACCTGGGTGTTTAATATATCGGAACGTCTAATTATCTGTTCGGAGGTCATTCTATACCGAGTCCTGATCTCGAATCCGGTTTATCCATACACTATTATTAGCAAAAAATCAAGCCGATGTGTTGGATGATTGTAACTTAATCCCCAAAACTTGAGTGTAAGCTCCTCGTGCTTGAGTAACGCCGATTGTGCGTTCGGCTGATTCTATCATCGGACGGCGCAAACTCACAACTATAAATTGCGCTTGTTGTGATTGTTGCTTAATCATTCTAGCTAATCGTTCTACGTTTGCCCCATCTAAGAACATATCCACTTCGTCAAAGGCGTAAAAGGGTGATGGACGATAGCGTTGGAGAGCAAAGATAAAGCTCAAGGCTGTAAGTGATTTTTCTCCCCCAGACATGGAAGCTAGGCGCTGTACGGGTTTACCTTTGGGGTGTGCGACTAAATTTAGTCCACTGCTAAAGGGATCTTCAGGATTTTCGAGTTGCAAATAGCCGTCGCCGTCTGAAAGAATCGCAAAAATCGATTGAAAGTTTTCGTTGACAGCATCGAACGCTTCTTTAAAGGCAAGTTGCCGCAATGTGGTAAAATTTTCAATCCGCAAAAGTAATTCGGTGCGTTCCCCTTCTAGTGTTTCTAATTTTTGCGTCAGTTCTTGGAGACGGTTTTGAGTGCGCTCATATTCTTCCAACGCCAGCATATTAACAGGTTCCATCGCCTGTAAGCGTTTGGTAAGCGATCGCAATTCTTTCTGCAATTCTTCCAAATCTACCTGATCTGGAACCTCTGGTAAAGGATTTGGTAATTCTGCTCCCATATCCCGCAACTGGCTTTGCAGTACAATTAGTTCCTCCCGCCGTTTCTCTTGGGTTTCTTTGAGTTTTTCGATTTCCCATTGCAATTGTTGTTGGCGCAAAAGGTGCGATCGCACTTCCTGTTCTGTAGCGTCGCGTTTTTGTTTTTCTTCTCCCAAATTTTGTTCCATTTGAGTGAACGTCACGCGGGTTTCGCCGATTTGCTCGACTATGGTTGTGATTTGTGTGGAGACGCGATGAATCGCGTCTCTACAAGTGATTTTTTGGGTTTCGTATTCTGCGATGCGTGTCTCTGCTTCTTGGATTTTTTCTTGCGATCGCTGTTGCTGATTTTCCAAATTTTTTAATCTTTGTTCAGCTTCGCGTAATGCTGTCTCGCGTTGTTGCAATTGTTGCTCTTGAATTTTAATTCTCGCCTGGATTTGTTGCCATTCACTGGGGGTTTGGGATGCTTCTAACTCTGCTAAAGCGTGTCGCAATTGTTGCAACTGAGTTTCTTGTCCCGGTAATTCCCGATCTAAAATTTCTAATCTTGATTGAGCAGTGGCTAACTTTTCGCTGTTTTGGGCGAGTTGCGATCGCGTCCCCTCTAATTGCGTTGTTAAATTCTTAATATCTTTCTGCAACTGCTCCAATTGCAACTGCTGTTCGCGCCGCGCCTGTCGCGCTTCGGCGAGTTCTTGCGTCAGTTTTTTGGCTCTAGCTGATAAAGTTGCGATCGCTTCAGTACAACGCTCTAAAACTCGCTCAATATCCACCAAACGACTTCTTAAAGCGATCGCTTCATCAGATTCCGCCGCTTCCGCATTCCCAAACCGCAAGGCTGAACGATTGCTGTTACTACCACCAGTCATTGCACCGCTAGTTTCCAGAAGTTCACCGTCTAAGGTGACGATGCGATATAAGCCTAAATTTTTCCGCGCCGCTTCAAGGCTGGCAAATACTACTGTGTTACCGAAAACATAGCTAAATACATCTTTGTAACGGCGATCGCAATCGACTAAATTCACAGCATAGTTAACGAAACCGCTAGCAAAACGCAGCGTTGCATCTTGAGTGAATTTAGGAGCATGAATTTTATTAAGTGGTAAAAAAGTTGCTCTCCCTGCACGTTTCTGTTTGAGCAATTCAATCCCGGCTGCGGCTACACCATCATCTTCCACCACAATATGTCCCAAACGTCCACCGGCAGCCATTTCTAAAGCTAGTTGATGCCGAGGTTCCACCTTTGCTAACTGCACAACTAAGCCACAAAGTCCAGGCATTCCCGATTGTAAAATAACTTTACTCGCCTGGGTTCCTTGGACTTCTTGCTGTGCTTGCGTTTGCGCCTCGATTTTATCCAACTGGCGTTGTTTTTCGCGTTGTTCAAAAAGTAACCGCTTTTGGGTTTCCTGCTGGATTTGCAATTCTTGTTCTGTGGCTGAGAGATTTTGGGCTAAATTTTGGATGGGTTCGCTAGAGGCGTTAAATTCTGTTTCAATTTGACTACACTCAGTTTGTTTTTGGGCTAACAGGGGTTCGTCGCGTTCAATTAACTGGGTTTGCTCGGAAATTAGTTGCTGTAACTGATTATTGCGTTCAGTGAGTTGTGCTTTTTCTGTGCGTTGCGGTTCTAGAGTTTGCAGCAGAGTTTCAATTTGACGGTTGAATGCCGTTTGTTGCTGCACCCACGCTTCCGAAGCCGAGGCGATTTCGGCGGCGGCTTCGCGGGAGGTTTCTAAGGCTTGGTGCGCTTCGTTTCTTTGTTGTTGTGAAGATGCGATGAATCGCGTCTCTACAATTTGTGTTTTGGCAATTTCTTCTAGGGAATGACGGTGTTTTTGAATCTCTTGCTGAGTTTGAGCGAGACGTTTAGCCGTTTCTTGGGAAGCTGTTTCTAATTCTGTTAGCTGACGCTGGAGTTGTTTTCGTTCTGCTTCTTGGGTGGCGAGGGTAGATTGTACTGCTAAAAGTTCGTCTTCTCCCAAGGCTTTAACATGGGCATTGAGTTGTTCGAGTTCAGCAGTTTTTTGGACGATTTCGGAATTTAGGTTTGTGAGTTGGGTTGAGAGTTCACTAGAATTGCGATCGCCTGTTTGAATTTCGTGAACTAACTTTTCTTGTTGTGCTTGTAGCGATCGCCATGATAAAACAGTTTCCCAGGATTGTTTCGCCAGAAATTCTGTGCGGAGTTTTTGATATCTCTCAGCTTTAGCCCGATCTTGGGAAAGGCGATCGCGTTGTGCAGTTAATTCTGTCTCAATAATCCGACAGCTATCTTCTTTTTCTTTAACCTCATCTAAAGTTGATTTGGCTTGGATGATTTTGCGATCGAACGCCGCCACCCCAGCCAACTCATCAATAATTTCCCGCCGTTCCCGCGTATTCATCGAGATAATGCTGGTGACATCTCCTTGCAGCACCACATTGTAGCCTTCGGGATAAACCCGTAGGTTACTTAATTCCGCATGCAATTGTGTCAACGTGCAAGCTTCACCATTGATATAGTAATTCGACGTGTAACTTCCTTGGTGAGTGACTCGCAGCCTTCTAGTAACACTCCACTCTGCCGATTTTGGCTTTTGGCTTTTGGATTTTGGATTTTCTTCCTCTACTTCCTCTACTTCCTCTGCTTCCTCTACTTCCTCCCTTTGCGCCTTTGTGTCTTTGTGTGAGATTTCATCTGACAAATCAAACGTTACAGTGACGCTAGCTTCAATAGAAGCGCGTCCTTTAGACGTTTGGGTGTTATTTACCAAATCTGGCAAGCGATCGGCTCGCATTCCCTTAGAACTGGAGAGTCCGAGGCAAAATAGTAGTGCATCTAGAATATTAGATTTACCGGAACCATTTGGCCCAGAGATGACAGTACACCCCGGCAGCAAAGGGACTGAGGTAGTACCGCCGAAGGATTTGAAGTTGGTAAGTTCCACGCGCTTGATATGAACCATGCAGCTAATCACGTAATAGCAATACTTCTAGGCTTTAATCCCTTAAAAATGCTCATAGGATGCTCACTTACCCTACTTTCAGCACTTGAACATAAATAAATAGTATAAATCCATACTCAGCAATCATGCTCAACTAATGCTCAAGCTTCTAGGGAAGAATTTAACTTTATCTTATATATGAAAGTTGTTGGACTAATGCTTCAAGAACTCTTACGACTTGTAAGAACGAGTAAGCACTAGAGATTATATCCCTGACTCGTTAACGCATAGTACATCTCGGTTTTGACCTGATACGTGTAATGCACGCATCAGCTTTTCGTCCTCATCAAGTCTAGCTACAGCTTGCGAAGTGTCGGAGATATCAAAGACCTTACTCATTTAAAGATGTTTTTAGGTTTTATTGCCATTGGTATACCTGTTTGCAGAACTGTCATTTTTTATGTCACTTTTTATGTCACTTATTTTGACACTTTATTTTAAGAGGTATAGCCGATATCACCAAGATACTTGCAAAAATAGATTTTCCTAGTCACAGTATACATTCCAGCCTATTCTATTATTTATATCACAAAAATATTGACGTTTTAATAGTTACTGTGATAGAAATAAGAGACAGCAGAAGCAGCAAGGGACTCAGAGATTCATCGATTCCACAGCGCTGTTAATGCTCAGTACACACAAAAAAGGAGACTATGACACCTAGAGGTATGCCAAAGGAAGGTACACGCAAGTCAGGAGGCGGTAGAAAGAAAAAATACAACAGTGAGTTAGTACAGAAGTGGATACCACTTTCACTTGCTAATAAGTTGGATGACATCTATCAACTCTTAATTGACCTAGAGAAAGAAGTTACTGCATGGGAAAAAATCTGTGAAGAGAAAAGTACATCACCACGTTATGAGCAAGCACGAAAACTAGTTTCAACGCTTAGATTACTTCTGAATAGATTGGGGATTGATGCTAGTAGTATTTATGCACAAGACGGCGAAAACAACAAACAGGAGGATGAATCAAAAGTCAGTCAATAGGGGCAGTTCATCAGTTTCAATGACAATAAAATGCGTCACCGAATGAGGTTGCAACTCAGACGATGACGACTTCTACTCACGTACCATCAATACGAAAGGTTCTAAATTATTATGACCGCTAATCTGAATTCCGTCCATCCATCTACTGTCTCAATTCCCGCTCCACTCTTCAATTTAGGACAGTTGGTTACTTGGAACTGTGAAACTTCCACCTCACACGCATGCGACAGTTTTGAAGGAGTCGTAGTTCAACAAAGTTATCGTAATAACTGGAAAGGTGGTAGCTGGGGATACACAATGGCTATCACTGTCGCTAAAAGGCACGGAATAATAGTTGATTTATACGTTGGTGAATTTGCCTTTGATATTCAGGAAAATGACTTGACTAACGATGATAGGGTAGACCCTTACTAGACATTTGTGCAGTGAGGGGTCATAGGCAAATTGTGACCCTTAGTAATAACAGGTTTTAACATCACTTCAATACATCGTCACACTCGACAAAGCCGAATATTCTCGCAAAACAGTACATAGGTATAAATTATGTTGGATAAAGCTAAACGTGCATTAATTCAAATCGCTGGGATTGAAATAGAGGTATTTCAGTTACCCAATGGCACATACGTTATGAGCCAAAGTCAGGCATCTAGAGCTATTGGATTGTCGGAGATTAGGTTTCGACGCTTTTTGAGTGAAAAATCATCAGAAGTATCACCAGAAGAGGATTTGAGCTTCGACAAATTTTCAATATCCGGTACAGGTAGACAGATAAAAGCTATCCCTGCCAACATTGCATCAGATTTTTGGCTATCTCAAGTATCTAAGGGAAACAACAAAGCCGTCGCTTTAGTATCAGCTTGTATGCAAGAAGCGTTACAACGTCGTTGTGACACTGCCTTTGGAACTGCCAAGACAGAACACCAGTACGAGCAACAAACTACCGTAAGCAGAGAACAATGGGAGGCACGACGAAAGTATCTCAGGGAACAGCACACTAACTTTGAATTCGCTTGTAAGACTTACGGTTTTAGTTGTGCATTTACTCACAATAAGCTGACATTAGCAGCAGTTCATAAAACTGCAAAAGAACTGAAGGAGCTAGAGATAATACAGGGTAATAAAGATGTGGGATTGAATTATATCGAAGACTCTGACGAATTACAGCTAGTAGCGAACGTGAAAAAACATTTCTCACGATACCGCAAGGGAGACGTAAATGAACGTATTCATAGAGCGCTAAAGGATTCACATAAAGAAAAAAAGGTGAAAAGGGCATTCACCGACGCTTAATAGAATATCCCCTTGGTGAGTGCGATAGCAAAAGGGATACAAATTTGATTAATACTCATGCCTAGCATATCCCTGCTGGGCTTTTTTAGTAGCTTGGTAAGGGCAAGGCAGCAGAAAGAAATATTCCTACAGGTTAACCAGTCAGAAAAACATTATCTTCTAGAGTGATTTTAAAGCGTGCCTTGTAATTCGCCTTGAACTCAGCCTAATTTTAAAATCTTGCGGTTGTTTAAAGGGAAGTTGTCTTCCCATGCCTTCCTGCTCATCCTAGGTGTCACTGAGTACAGTTAATCCTAGTTTCAATCAAGGGTATGTGTATTGTGCAGACCCTGTTGGTTTTCCCTGTTGGAAGGAAAAAGTTTTTATCCGTTGTGATGAAAACTCACCACGGTATGAAAAGCATTGACGATGACGAGAGGGCTATGTTGAACATAGGGCGTTACGCACCCATTTAATAGGAGCGGGTATACCCTTCTGAAAAAGTGACAAAAAAAGTGACAGATTTTTTGACATAAAAAATGACACGAAAAATGACACTTTAAAATACAAGGGTATACCCGGTATAACAAAAAAGCCTAGCGATAAAATGCTAGGCATAAAGTATTGAAGTATTGGTACAAAAAACTATGGGTAGGATGGGGTCTAATACGTCTTGATTTCGTTACGATTTCAAGTTATCCCTATCCTGTAGTAGTTTTTCAATCATCTCTTGTTGTTGTCTCAACTGTTCCTTAAGTAGGTCTAATTCTGACTGTTGCTGTACTTGTTGATTGCTAGCAACTGACTTCCCGTAACCTGGGACAACCCTGGTATCAGTTTGTCTATAGCATTGCTTGCTTACCCTTTCGCTGTGTTCGCACCAATCATTAACAATGTGTGGGGCAATCCCTACATCATTAATTTGATGGTTAATGAATGTGTGTCGTGTATTGTATGGAGGCAAATATTTAGACAATTTACCTTGTCTTATTAATTCAGTAATAATACCTTTCTGTGATTTTTCTCTACCCAACCATGTGGTTTGAAAAACATGGGATGAGATTTTTTTACCTGATTTACTTTTAAAAACTGTATCATTCGGTTCACCTTGTGGAATTGATTTTAAAAGATTCCACAAGCCACCATCTTTAGGCATTGGGAATATCCTAGCGCTCTCATTCTTTGTCGGCTTGTGAATACCTAATCGATAATCATAGCTTCTATCAAATACAATACATTCGTTTTCCCACTTCACATCTACCCACCACAAGCCGGCTGCTTCTCCTGGTCTACATCCAGTTAAAAACTTGAATTTTAAATAAGAATACCAACAACTAATTCTAGGAGAATTAGCTACATATTGTAAGATTAATTCAACCTCATCCCAGGTATATGCTTTTGTTCTATCCAACGCATCTGAATCATTATTAACGTCATCTAGTTGATTAATTACCTTGGGCTTTCGCTTAACTTGTATATCTTCTGACATGCCTTCGTATGGGTCAAATGAAACTAGCTTTTGCTTCATTGCTAGTCGATAAGCTTTGGATAATTGCGATAAAACCTCTTTTACCGTTTTAGAATTCCTATTTTTAAGCAGCCAATTGTGGATGTCTATCGAGTTGTTTTCCCCTACTGAATCCACGGCTTGCTTAATTGCCCTATAATAAATGCCCCTAAATTCTTGGTGATATGTTGTTATCGCCAAATCATGTTTCCTATACTCACAGTACATATCCCAGATTTCAAGGATAGATAACTCAGGTTTGGGTGGTAACTGACCGCCTGACGTTGCAGCACTCTCTACCAACTTTAGGTTTGGTCTGAGTTTTTGGTCAACAAGAATTTCGCGGTACTTGTTTTCGTTGAATGTCCCGTCTGGATTTGTGAGCTTCCAGTCTTCCATCTCGATTTGTAATCTCTGTCGTAATTTCTCTGCTTTAGCTTCCCATCCAGCTATGTCAGAGATGCCTGTTGCTCTCTTCACTTGATTTTTTTCTCCAGGGAAGGGTTCTCTGGGAAAGCAAGCTTTGATTACTTTTGAATCGAGACGGATTGCAATCTGTCCCTTTTTAGCCTTACCAGTCGGTGTTTTACTGCTGTTTACCATAATGCTCAGTTGATGCTCAAGAGAGGGTAGTCAGTTTTTAAATAACTAATCTATAGGCATTCTAGCAATTTACGCGCTTGATATGAACCATAGGCGCTGGTTAACTGGGCTAATGAAGAACAAGTGTATCAACTAATTAAAAATTCGCAAGAGGGTAAGGGGAAGTAATTGGGGATTATTGTAGACGCGTTGGGGTGAGCCTAGCAGCGTCACCCAAAAGGCTGAACGCAAGCGATCGCTCTGTGTACAGCGAAAATTCGGATGTTGCAAACTGACCATCCAAATTTTCCCAGAGCAGATAATATCATGTCCGCCTAATTATTTGTAATTCCAAAATCTCTGTGTTTGGGTGTCTTCGCGTCAGTCATAATTACAAGTGTTCAATTGGAAACGATCTAAGGAAAGTTTAAGTGCAAAGATGAGCTAGTTGGTATAGTTTAAATCATTTATTCTGTATATGTCGTTCTCCGTTGATCGAGGCAACAAAGCGATCGCATTTTTATCTCAGGATATAACTAAGTTTGAAACAGGCTCAAGGCATTCTCACACAGGAACGTGACTTGCGAAGGAACAGAGAGGAGGAAGGGAAAAAAGTAACTCTACCATTTGGTAGAGGATATTAAAAGCACCAAATGAATTTATAATATAGTAATCTTTACAATTCTCAAAACGTAGAAAGAAAGCCCTCTTTACTACTTCAATCTGCTCTGTGTAATTTGGCTCATAACCCGCAAATATTTGTAGAACTTAGTAATGAAGAGATTAATTAAAGGTCTGCGCGAATTTAAATCTAGCTATTTTTCGACACATCGACAATTGTTTGAGCAACTTTCACATGGTCAAAAGCCCAGGGTATTGTTTATTACCTGTTCTGATTCGCGTCTCGATCCAAATCTAATTACACAAGCCCAAGTCGGTGAATTATTTGTCATTCGCAATGCAGGTAACATCATTCCACCGTATGGGGCAAGTAATGGCGGTGAAGGTGCGACAATTGAATATGCTGTTCAAGCTTTAGATATTCGCCAAATTATTATTTGTGGTCACTCTCATTGCGGTGCAATGAAAGGATTAATGAAGTTACACAGTCTCAGCGATGAAATGCCACTTGTACATGATTGGCTTAAATATGCAGAGGCAACTCGAAGGTTAGTTATAGACCACTACAGTGACTATGACGGAGAAGAACTGCTAGAGATTATGATAGCCGAAAATGTTCTTACTCAAATTGAGAATTTGCGGACTTATCCAGTGATTCACTCTAAGCTTTATCAGGGAGAACTCAGCATTTATGCTTGGATTTATCACATTGAAACAGGAGAAGTTTTCGCATACGATCCCCAGAAGCACGCTTATGTTTTACCTCAAACTGAGCTTCCAGAATCAGAAATAGATGAGTCGTTCAGAAATCAGTATGCAAATACTAATGTAGCAGTGCATTCCCCTGAAAACCAGCAAAATGATGTTGAACCTTATGAAAAAGTGTCTGTTTCTGCATTTGAGTGGTTTCCAATGAAACGCCTTTCTCCAGAGCAGATGGAGCGAATTTATCGAGGTTCAAATAATAATGGAAGTTGAAAGATGAGATTATAGAATTATAACTCCATATATCACCATAACTGAAAACGATTTGGCAGGATTAGACTTAGACTGCTTAGGAGATAAGCTGGCGGTAAGCACTGCATGAAAAAACTTTAGACTAATCAAATTTCGCTCTAATTACATCTTGGAGATTTTCAGCTATTTCTCAAAATAAGTCATAGCTAAACTAAAGTTTACTCAAGCGAACGGAAAAATGGTTTCAGTCTTTTTTATAAGACTTTAACTATTAACTATAGGTTTAGAAAGTCATTCAAGCGGTATCAACTCCCTACTGCTTACATTTTATTTAAGCAAGTAAAAAACAGAGACTTACACAGATGTAAGTCTCTATTTGGCTTTTATGCCGATACTAACTGAAAGCTTCAGTTATTCTTTTATTACTTTTTCGCAGTTCCAACTTTTGCTTCCACCTTCACCGTCTTCACACCTTGAACTTCTTTAGCCAAAGTTTCAGCTTTCTTGAGTTCTTCAGCAGAACTTGCTGTGCCTTTGAGGATAATTTCACCCTCTTTGTTTTCAACTTGTAATTTATTGCCTGGTAAACCTTTGTTCAACTTTGCGCTAACTTCAGTTTTTAAATCGCTTTTAACTTTTGTTGCGGCCGTTTTTTCCGAACCAGTTTTAACTTTAGTATCTGTGGTAGCTGCTAAAGGAGTCGCTTCTATTGCTGGAACTTTAGCAGTTTCATTTGTCACAGAAGCTGGTTTTGCTGGTACTTGAGCAGCTTCATTAGTAGTACTAGGAGTTTCCGAACCAGTTTTAGGAGCCTCTTGGCAGCCAAAAGTACCAACTACCAAAACGCCAGTAACTAGTAATGTAATTAGCTTTTTCATTATCTATCTCCGAATTGAATACTTGAAGCGATTAATTGAAGTGTGTGTCATGGTGAGGAGCAGATGTTAAAAAGCAATTAAATCTAAAGCAGTGAAATTACCCAAGCAAGCACTCAGGTTAATGAAAATTGAAACTTGGACAATTTATTGGAGCTAAGATTTTGCGCTCTGTTTTGAGAAATGCCAATTGAATTTTCCTGACGGTTGTTAGCCAATATGGTTCCGTATGCGGTCTATAGGTTTCTATGAATTTAATGTAGATGCGCTCTTTGAATGATAAACTATGCCGCCTTACAGTAAGTAGTGACTAGATGTTATCAGATTTGAGTCAGTTTGGCGATGTCTACGCCTATGCAACTCAAAAATTCAGCATTTTTGCAATGCTGTACCAACAAAATTACCAACAAAATGTTACTTTAGAAAACTATGACCTACTTACAATGCCCTAAATATCAGGAAAGATTAGCCAATGCCGTACCTTACTTCCGCCCGCGAAATTAGTGCCATTGTTGCTAAATATACCAAAGCTAAAACGCTGTGGATAGATACAGAAGTAGCCGACTATAAAAGTCGTAATCCTAGACTATCACTGATTCAGGTGTTAGATAATCCTCAAGATATGAGTGGCGATCGCGTCTACCTTTTAGATGTGTTAGACAAGCCTAATATTATAGCAGAATTTATTGAAAAAATTATGATAAATTCTGCCATTGAAAAAGTTTTTCACAACGCTAGTTACGATCTAAAACTTCTCGGTAATAAGAAAGCTAAAAATATTACTTGCACTTTGGAAATGGCAAAAAAAATTCCCTACTATCTTTTGCCATTACCTAATTACCAACTCAAAACCATAGCTACGGCACTTTGTAGCTTTAACAATATCGACAAACAAGAACAAACAAGCGATTGGGCAAAACGCCCCCTAACTGAAGAACAGATAGAGTATGCTTACCTAGACTGTATTTATCTTGCTCAAATTCACTTAAATTTGTTAGGTTTACAAGCCCCAGCCAGCCCCGAACCCGCTACAGAAGATTTAATCTCACTAAGTACTAGATATTCACAAATTGAGCAACAATACAAGTTGTTGAATTCAGAATTTGAGCATTTGCAAGAACGCATGAAAAAAGCCATGCAAGCTCAGAATATATCTGAAACTTCTTATCATAAGCTGACTAGTTACGATCGCACTACAGTCAAAGCTACTTTTTCAGAATTGGCAAGGCTAGCCCAAAGCCAAGATATTGATTTAGATTTTTCTGTCACACTAACTCAGAAACTCCAAAAAGATTTAGGGACAAATCTGGAACAACTGTCTGTAGATATTGAAAAAACTACCTCTTGGCGACTAACTTCTAAAACTCAAGAGAGTGAAACAGAAGATGAGTAAATTGTCTATAAGGCTACAAATTTCAGAATTTATGGAGTAATTATTTCAAACAAATCTTAATATTTCAAATATATTTTTTCAGAAAGTATCATAAAAAACATGAGTAACAGTATTTTCTGTTCAGAAATATATTGTCAAGAAGTAGAGAGATGACAATAACAAAAAATAGGATTGACAATTTTTATACTTTATAATTTAGCTTTTTTATTTAATATAACTATGAAAGAAATATATTGAATATCAGGTAAATTTGTTAATTGACTTTAAACGTCTATCAAAAGTTAGAATGACAATTGAGTTAAAGAATTAAAATCTAGATTTTGGTACTAAGTGTGTTCCGGTGTTATGGCAGTTTATATTAAATTATGAGACGGCGTTTATTTAGGCAAAAGCGAACAAGGGTAAATCAAATATTTACCATAGCTATTTTTACTACATTGACAGCAATTAGCAGTGTTTCTTGTAGCAAGAATGACAATGTTTTGGTGACAGAAATAGGAGTTACTACACCTAGCCGTAGTTCAGCTACAGCTTCCAGAGGTGGAGAATTTTATCTTCAGGGAAAGAATCAGCATTTAAACGGCGATTTACAAGCTGCGATCGCTTCCTATAGTAAAGCAATTAGTCAAAACTCTCAATATGGCGCTGCCTACAACGGCCGGGGATTAGCCTACTTTGATTTGGGAGACAAGGAAAAAGCGATCGCAGATTACAATCAAGCCCTCCGCATCAATCCTAACGACGCTGAAGCTTACAATAACCTGGGAAATGCCCGCGCTTCACTAGAAGGTAACAGAGAAGCAGTGAAAGATTATAGTGAAGCGATTCGCCTTAATCCCAACTATGCCGAAGCCTACAACAACCGAGGAAATGCCCGCGCCGCCAATGGAGACAAAAAAGGGGCAATAGACGATCTCGATCAAGCAATTCTCCTCAACCCCAAATATGCGATCGCTTATAATAACCGAGGAAATGCTCGTGCTGCCAATGGAGATCCAAAGGGTGCAATCGCAGATTACAATCAAGCCATTCGCCTCAACCCTAACTTTGCCCCTGCCTACAATAATCGAGGAAACGCCCGCGCCACCAATGGAGACAAACAGGGAGCGCTTAAGGATTTACAACAAGCAGCAAGCATCTTTCAAAGTCAAGGTAGCAACGACTTATATCAACAAGTGATGAAAAACATCAAAGAGCTTGGACAGAGTAGGCAAGCAGGGCAGTAAGGCAATGACAAATGACAAAATCACATCCCAGAACCAATGTGGATGCGATCTTCAACTTCCGCAAATTTTTCCTGTGCTTGCTGTTCAGTAGTCAATAATGAAACGACAATCGCCACAATAAACGCTAGGGGAATAGTAACTAATCCCGGATTTTTCAGTGGGAAAGGTGCAGAAGCGTGCTTGAGAATTGTCACCTGAATAGTCGGTGATAAATAAATCAGCAGTAACGAGGAGAAAGTACCGACTAACATACTCGCAACCGCCCCGCTAGTAGTGAAGCGTCGCCAAAGCATTGATAGCAGCAACGCTGGGAAGTTAGCACTAGCTGCGATCGCAAATGCTAAACCTACCATATAAGCGACGTTTTGTCCTTTAAACAAAATACCCAGAAATATCGCCACTAACCCCAAAGCCATTGTCGCACCGCGAGCTACCTTTAGTTGTTCTGACTCGTCAGCATGACCAGATCGCACCACGTTCACCCACAAATCATGAGAAAGTGCAGCCGCCCCTGAGAGGGTTAACCCTGCTACAACTGCCAAAATTGTCGCAAAGGAAACAGCAGAAATAAAGCCTAAGAAAGCATCACCACCGAGAAATTCTGCCAACATCGGTGCAGCCATGTTACCACCAGTCCCAATTTGCTTGATGGCATCTTGCCCTACTAGCGCCATCGCTCCAAAGCCCAGGATGAAGGTAAGGAGATAAAAAACGCCAATAATAGCTGTGGCGTAAGTAACAGAGACGCGTGCTGCTTTAGCGTCCGGTACTGTGTAGAAACGCATCAAGATGTGGGGTAATCCGGCAGTGCCGAACATCAACGACATCCCCAAGGAGATGGCATCAAAGGGATCGGAAACCTGTTTGCCTGGAGCTAATACACCCGGATACTTGTCTGCTGCGGCGGCGAAAAGAGCGAGTGGGTTAAAACCAAATCTTGCCAGTACTAGGATAGCTAGCAAGATAGTTCCGCCGAGCAACAGAACTGCTTTAATAATTTGTACCCAAGTGGTGGCAATCATCCCACCAAAAATTACAT
The DNA here is from genome assembly GCF_036917465.1 of Nostoc sp. Lineage (GTDB taxonomy): Bacteria > Cyanobacteriota > Cyanobacteriia > Cyanobacteriales > Nostocaceae > Nostoc. The sequence continues at coordinate 72,821 of NZ_JBALDL010000048.1, read as the reverse complement.
AGGCCATCATCACACAACCGACGATGACCACGGCTAATTCATAATCAAAGCCAAACAGTAGTTTAATTAGCTCCCCAGCCCCTACCATCTGGGCAATTAAGTAAAAGCTAATCACTGCCAGCGTTCCAATGGCAGATGCGATGCGGACTGGTTTTTGTTGTAAACGATAAGCCACTACATCGGCAAAGGTGTATTTGCCTAAGTTACGTAATGGTTCCGCAATCAAAAACATCACAATCGGCCAGCCCACCAGGAAGCCAATAGAATAAATTAAGCCGTCAAAGCCGTTGAGTGCCACCAGCCCAGTGATACCTAAAAAGCTAGCTGCACTCATAAAGTCTCCTGCTAGGGCTAGCCCATTTTGGAAACCACTGATATTACCGCCAGCTGTATAGAAGTGGGCAGTATTTTTGGTAAGCTTTGCCGCCCAAAAGGTAATACCTAGAGAACTGACAACAAACAGAAGAAAGAAAGCGATCGCTAACGGGTTAAAATGACCAAGACTCGTAATATCCGCCGCTAGTGGCAGATCCAACCACACACTATTCATGCTTTTTTGGTTTAGTATTTTAGATTTTGGACTAGAAATTGCTAATAGCTAATTTATTTGCGTGTCAGCCTAGCGATTTGGTCGTCATAACTGCTATTTGCCCAGCGCACGTAGATAAAAATTAATACCCATGCTGAGACAATTACCAGCGCCCCTAGTAAAATTCCCAGGCTGAGGCCAGGAACTACTAATGATCCCAATAGGGGCTTATTGAATGCGATTAGCAAGATAAAGCCAAAGTAAATAAACATCATGGCTCCACTGAGAATCAGGGATACGCGCCAACGTTCAGCCGCGAGAGCCTGGAGAGCCTTTGTGCGATCGTTCATGTCTTCCTTTAGGTTGAGAAGATTAGGTCAGATTGTCTCATTGAAGTTGATTTATGCACAATTTTCTTAAAGATTATTAGTAAATCTATTGTTATTTCAGGTAATAAAATTAACCTTTCAAAGTGATGTAACAAAATAACAAGACAATAGCGGCTCTGTTTTGAGGGAGAGACACATAAAACTATAGATGCAGTTAGACACAAATAAAGCCGATCTATCTGTAATTCATGATTGCCAACTATGTGTTTTATTATACTAATATGGTTGTTAAAAGCCCAAGTTTATAATCTTTATATACTAAAAAATACAATAGATACGTAGTTGCCACCAGGTTTTAAAATCCTTTGAATGTTATGAAATATTTTTTTAAGCTATTAAATCAACTGAGATTAATAAAAGTAGTAAACTTTGATTTCTAAAATATACCAGAAATCACAGTAGCAGATTAAGTAAATATTCTAATAACATTTATATCAAGAGCTTGTTATTGGACAAATAGGGCATTACCAAAATTTAGTAAAGTATGTTTATCAAAACACTCATCACAGAGCCGATTCTTTTTTTCAGAATCGTTTTAATTGTTATATTTTCCATCACTTTGCATGAACTTGCTCACGGCTGGGCTGCTATGAGCCAAGGAGATAATACTCCACAAAAAACTGGTCATCTTACGCTTAATCCTCTAGTTCACATGGGCAAAGAATCGATTATTTTTCTGTGCTTCATGGGTATAGCTTGGGGACAAATGCCGGTAAACCCCTCTAATTTTCGCTCTCCCAAGGTAGGTAATATTTTGGTATCCGCAGCTGGGCCATTATCAAATCTGGCTTTAGGCATTCTATTTATTTTAGTGCTGAAATTTATCTCTAATCAGAGTCTTACAGGGCTTTTCAGCGAGGAATTTATTTACTTAGCGGCTCGGATAAATTTGACCTTATTTCTGTTTAATCTGCTGCCAATTCCACCACTAGATGGATTTCATGTTTTCAGTGAAATTTTTCCTCAGCTAAAGCCACTGCAATATAGCCAATTCGGAATTTTTGCAATGATGCTTCTATTTATAATTCCAGAATTTGGGACGGGACTTAGTGATATGACTGATTTAGTTATCCAGTCGGTGCTTGGGGGAGAATCAGCAGTTTCTTAAGTAAAAATAGATTATTAGATGAATAAATAATCTTATTTTTTTGGGATAATTTAAACCGACAAAACCCCGATTTTTTAGGACATCGGGGTTCTTGTTGTTTATGAAATATTTAGGATAGGCATATTTTTACTGTAATATTCAGTTTTGGCATAGATGCTGATGATACTATCACCAACTGCAAAAAAACTGCCCTCTTGCTCATTTTTAGAAAATTGCAAATTTGGGTATTTAGCAGCAGCTTCTTCAGCAGTCATAGGTTTTGCTTCTATTTTCTCTGGCAATAGTCCAGTACAACCAATGTAAAATACCAAAGGAGAAATTTTATCTTGGTAGATATTTTCTACATATTTCTCTAGCTTGTTATTCGCTGTCGTCAAAGCTGCGATCGTTTCTTCTTTGCTGATTTGCTTACCAGTTTGTTTATCCTGAAATAACTGCGCCAAACTATCAGCACCAACTTTCTTAAGAATACCTACGACTATACCATTTTGCTCAAACCCAAGAAAATCATCAAAAATTGGTTTCATTAACTCGTCAACTTTCGTAATCTTGGTACGTGATGAAAGTAACCTCTCTCTAACAGCGAGATTCTCATTAAATGCCATCTCAAAACTTGGTTTAATGATAATCTCTCCAGTTTCCTTGTCATAAAGACGATACATTTTATTCAGAAACTTGTTGGCAGAATGTAACTTACTTAGGTTTAGAATATTTTGACTGCCAATGTCAATCTTATAGCTCAATCTTGAGTCAAGAGTACCATTAAAAAGAGCTTCCTGAATGTCTATATATTCGTTAGTTGTCGGAAAGTTGATGTAAGTATTTTTGGATAGATAGTGCTTTTGAAACTCATCTAACTGTGGTGCTATAAATACATCTGACTCCTTTTTTAAGTGAGCAGAAATAATACTAGTAAGCACTTTAATTTCTGCAAGTTGATTGAATAGTCCATCAATACTACTGTAACGACTATCAGAAGCTACAAGCGGCAAGTTATCTAGATGGATGGAATATTCAGCATGGAAGTCAAATTTTTCTGCATCTAAAACACCTTTTTCTTTGAGTAAATCAAAAGCTTTTTTACTACTAATTTTGAGTTGTAAGGACTTTATGTTGATTTTGCCATCACTTACAATTGTGTAGTTATTAAAACTATTGAGGTTATTTACTAGTAAACCTGCTACTTCAAGAGTGGGTGTTTGATCTTCAGATTTGGCAAGTCTGACTTTCCGTTTGATAAGCATATTGATAGTAGCAGTATTGCGGTTAAACTGAAACTCGCCCATACCAACATACTCAGCATTATCTATATATTCTGTTTGCAGCCAAGGTTGTAAGAGTTCTCCACTTTCGTTTCTCACACCCTTAACCCGTTTGATACCTGTCCTTTGATAATGTTCTTGCAGATGTTTGATGTTGACGATAATATTGTTACGATATTCTGCAAAAATTTCGATGAGTTCTAGCAGACAAATTTGATTATTTGTCATATTGTCACCTTCCATTTAAAGGTAAATAATCTGTTAAAACCACATTTGATAATCAGTTCTGCCAAGGGAAAAATTTAAAGGACAAACACACAATAAAATCATGCCAAATATATGCTAAACAAGGGGAAAAATCTCCTTGTTGAAGGTAGGTAAACTTTGAGCATTGCCTGCCAAACTTAGCGTTGCATATCTATATAGTACAATTATACTATAAAAAATTCAGTTGTGTAGGCATAGTCCATCGTAGATATTGCTCTGCAATCAGGTGTTATGCTGCGATCGCGCATTTCTACCATACTGCTGACTCTTTTTAAATTTTGCGCCTCTGAGTGACTTTGGATAAACTCGTTATTTATGCGCCAGGTTTGAAATAATCAAAAAGGCGATCGCCTGAATCTGCGCGAATCAATGCTACAACTACATCTGGTAAGGCAGCTAAACTGGGGTAAACTAAATAACGCGGTTCCCAGCCGGGACGGAACTTGTCTTTGTAGGCGTGTAGTCCTTTGAAGTTGTAGAAGCGATTCAAATGCTCGTAAAGATAGTGCAATACTCTCTCTAAGCGGCGTGATTCTGGGTTGTCTCCAACTCCAGCCAGGGCGGAAAGACCGAAATTAAAGCTGTCATAACCACACTCTTTAAAATGCTGGAGCATGGAAATAAATAGAAAGTCCATCGTCCCATTCTCAAGAGATGAGCGATGTCGCATCATGTCAATAGTCGCTTCGTTGAGTTGGTACTCCCGGACAATGTTGGCAAAGGCGCTGATATTACCTTCAGGATTATGCACTACAGCAATCTCGCACTCTCGCAAGTAAGCTTCGTCAAACCAACCCAAAGAAAATTGTTTTTCCGAACCTTGCACCATCTTCAGCCATTCATCACTCACAGGTTTGAGGAGGTGCAACAAAGCATCAGTAATGGGTGGTTGATAAAACTCGATTTGGTATCCTAGTTTAGTTAAACGATTGATTGATGGTCTAAAGTTTTTACCTGCCTTACCTTGTAATGTAAAACTTTTCAGGTCAACGATCGCTTCTTCTCCAATTTTGAGTACCTTAAATCCCAATGATTTGTAAAGCTCAACATCATCGGGCAAAGTTTGGTAAAACCCTGGATACCAGTCATTGCACTGACAAAAGTGTTGGAAAGCAATAATTGTCTCTTTGCGTTCTTCAATGGGGCCAATGGGATCTCCTAATGCGATCGCACCTCTTCCTTTGGGAACATAAGCTATTACACTATTACCAGTAGGACTAAAATAATAACTTTTATCATTTAAAAGTGTGAAGGCTGCTAAAGAAGAACGTCCATATTGCTCGACAATATCTTTAGCTCTTTTTCGCTCATTTGGTGTTGCTAGATTACGCCAAAACACAGGTTGCAATAACATTACTATTGCATACGTAATAGTAACTGCGGCAATAATATAGATAGAATTAGCAAAAAATTCTCCAAATCGGCTCTTTGGTTGTAGTCCCCAATTATCTTCAGTGAAGAACATTGCTAAAGTCTGAAGTACAGATTCACGCAAATTAAAATTTTCTGAAAATTTGTTGTCTAATAAGTAAAATCCAATAGTCCCGTATGCTAGGGTAAATAGCAAAGCACTGACCAGCACTCTAACTCCCCGTGCGATCGAAGGACGGTCTGATTGCGCCGTGAAAGAATGGCGCATCAAAATCAATTGCATCAGCAAAACTCCAGAGAGGAGACTTTCTTCATAGTCCAATCCCTTGAGCAAATGGCTAAAAATAGAAATTACTAGTAAAGCAATGGTCAGTAACCAAGCTATTCTTTTTCGGCGTAATAAGTTAGTAGCAAGTGTGAGTAGAATAAACCCCGTCAGTGCTGCAAATATATGACCAGTGGCACGAATATCAAATGGTAAAAATTCTTTCAACCAGTGATTCCGCCCATACAGATTAGGGGTCACTGCTGACAACAAATTTACTACTCCCACTAAGCCTGTAAGGAAGGCCGCACTCCAAAGTCCAATCTTAGTTTTTAAATTATTTGTCATTTGTCATTTGTCATTTATTTTAGTGTTAAAACTATTAACTCCTAACTCCTAACTATTAATACCTAACTCCTAACTTTTTTAAATTGTTCACCTACATACGAGAGCGAATCTTTAAGATGCTTGTGGAAGTAATTCCAGCCTATATTAGCACCAGACAAACCATGACCTCCTGGAAATGCATAAAATACGTGAGCAATGCCTAATTGATTTAAGGTTACGCTGAAGGCTTTGGTAGAAGCTAACAAATTAGTATCGTTCAAACCTGCATCTAAGTAAACACGCAATTGCTTTCTATCTTCAATTGGTAGCTGTTGCACAATTTGTTGGGGACTATTTTGTAAACCGCTATTATCAGTAAAATAACCACTATGGCTAAACAGAATATGGAAAGTGTTGAGGTGGCGTAACCCTATATTAAAAGCTCCCCATCCCCCAGAAGACAAACCTCCCAACGCCCAAGACTGGGGTTCTTCTAAGGTGCGGTAGCGTGACTTGACAACCTGCACTAATTCTGAACCAATTAAAGTTCCTATTTTGCCATTCGGGCCATCATAATAATCGGGGTCGTATAAAGGATTGGAACCGCGATTATCATTGCCATCAGGTGTAATCACAATTGATGGCGGTAATTTTCCATTTTGATAAAGTTCATGGAGTATATCTAAAATTGCATACTTATCAGCATAAGCACGGGCATCATCATGACCACCATGTAGTAAGAATATCACGGGGTAGCGCTTTTGCTGATTTTTGTTATAATTAGGGGGCAAAATCACGCCGTAGTTGCGAACTGCACCCATCGCTTCAGAGTTGAAGGTTGCTAATTGAAGCTTTAGCCCGGTATTTGCCTTTTCTTGGGGTGGGTCTAGTTGTGGCGCACCTAAAATAAATACATAATAATAACCAACAGTAGTGAGGAGTGCGATCGCTCCTAGCAAACTAATTAATAATTTAGAAATCTTCATATTTATTTAACATTGAAAAAAAAACACCTCCATTAGAACTTAATATAGTTAATCTGCTGACAAATGGCAGCATAGTTTTCTAAATTGATGTTTAAATATCAACATTTTTCTCAAATAAAATTATTTATCTAGCAAGTTGCTAATTATTTTGAGTCCTTTTCTTTTGATTAACACCTAAATTACCAGTCATATTTGCTATTTGAGCAGATTTAAATTGTTCGCCCACAAATGTCAAAGAATCGGCTAAATGTTCCCGCCAGTATTGCCAAGTGTGACTACCAGGAAACTGACGAAGCAAATTATAAACTTTTAGTTCGTTTAGTACGTTAGAAAAGTTTTTGGCTTCGTTGATTTCTTCAATATCTGCTGTCCCTGAATCTAGGTAAATTCGCAATCTTTTTGTAGCTGATGCGGGAATGCTTTTGATATAAATTATTGGGCTATTTGTAGGGCCGCTTTTATCTTCAAAATAACCACTATGACTAAATAAAACTGAGAAGTGGTTCAGGTTGTGTAACCCCACATTCATTGCACCCCAACCACCAGAAGATAAACCACCTATTGCCCAAAAATCTGGATTATTTATTGTCCGATAACGATTTTGCACAACTTTTACTAACTCATCACCTACGGCTGTGGAGACTTTACCGTTAGGGCCATCAATATATTCGGGATCTCGGTAGCGACTAGAGCCGCGTTTGTCGTAGCCATCTGGTGTAATAATGATGCTGGGTGGTAACTTACCTGTAGCATAAAGTTGTTCCACTGTTTTGAGAGCTTGCCCCTTTTTTTGAATAAACCAATCATTGGGATAACCATGTCCGCCGTGAAGGAGAAAGATTACAGGATACTTTTGTTTTGGGTTTTGTTCATAGCCAGGGGGTAAAGAAACGCCGTAAGTGCGATTTGCACCCATTAATTGACTATCGTAGGTTTCAATTTTATAAGTTAATAAAGTTGCTGAATCGCCAGTATTAGACCGATTTGGAAGAATGGAAGGCGTTGTAGGTAAATCTTGCTGTTGCGGTGGTTTTGCTACGACATTTGGGGATAAATTACAGGCAACTAGGGTTAAGACTGAAACTAGCAAGAGAATTTTTGATTGTTTATAGTTCATCTTTAATCGCATTGGACAATCTGTGCTGGCAACCACTAAGTTTACGCAAATAATTTGTCAATGTTGTGTCAACAGGATGGAAATTTTGCGACTTACTATAAGTTAAAAGTTAAGAGTTAGGATAAGTTTCTTTAGGATGCTTAAAAAACTGCAACTTAATTTCAGCACACTATTCGGCTTGTCGCTGCTGGTGATTTCCGTGGTGGCGATCGCTAACGAACTGCATGAGTATAATTATCGTGATATCCTCAACTCTCTAGCTGCTATTCCCAAAAGCCGCTTAAGCTGGGCAATTTGGCTGACAGCCTTGGGCTATCTAGTGATGATTGGGTACGATATTTTGGGTTTTAGTTACATTAATCGTTCCCTAAACTGGAACAAAATTGCTTTAACCAGCTTTATTAGCTCTGCTTTTAGTAATACTATTGGTTTTGCCTTACTGACTGGTAGTGCTATCCGTTATCGATTTTATGCTAGTTGGGGAGTGTCAGCAGTTGCGATCGCACAAGTAATTGCTTTCGCCAATTTTACTTTTTGGTTGGGGATGTTTGCCGTTGCAGGTTGCTTATTCCTCATCAATCCCCTCAAAATTCCCACTCAACTACATTTACCTTTTGCTACTGTGCGTCCCATCGGCGTGATTTTTCTGCTATTAGTCGCTGGTTATTTGCTAGGAAGTATTTTTATTAAACAACCGTTAATAATTCGGGGACAAGAATTTCGATTTCCTTCTTTTAAGATATCCCTTATCCAAATAGCAATTTCTGGTCTTGATTGGATTTTAGCAGCAGCAGTTCTTTATCCTTTGCTACCCAGTAATATATCTTTGTCTTATCTAGACTTTTTGGGTATTTACTTGCTAGCGATGTTTGCAGGTGTTGTTAGTAATGTCCCCGGTGGTTTGGGAGTATTTGAAACTATAATTTTGCTGATTCTCTCATCTAAAGTTTCGGCGGCGGCAATTTTGGGTTCAATGCTGGCTTATCGGGGAGTCTATTATTTTTTACCTTTGTTAGTAGCATCGGGTTTGCTAGGAATTTATGAAATTAGATTTAGAACAGGGAGTTTAAAATAATTCGTAATGACGCTCTCTACAAGATGATGTATCAAATATTTTTACCCCACCCTAACCCTCCTCTTATAAAGAGGAGGGAACTTGATCTTCTTGTTTCCCCCCTATATAAGCTACGGTGTACACACATCTTTGTACAAACGCAAAATCGTTGGAGATCCCCCTAAATCCCCCGATAAATTGGGGGACTTTGAGAGTTTTTTGCCCCCCTTTTTAAGGGGGGTTGGGGGGATCAAAAGCCTATGAGGCCACTCTCAAAGACTTGTGTGTACACCGTACCCTTTATAAGGGGGGTAAAAATCACACCGGATAACTTTTTTCTACATGACCTGAATTATCAGGCTGTATTCTCTATAATTTATTCTGCTATTTGCTTTCCGTTACCTGTTTAGAGGCTGTTAAACTGAGAACCATAAGTAAAATCTCGTATATTTTGGCAAACTTATGGAGCCAGTATCACTTACAGCAGCTGCGATCGCAACCTTGGTAATCACTAAAGCATTTGAAAAAACTGGTGAAATCATCGGCGAAAAGGCTTGGAACGAAGGCGAAAAGTTATTAGTTCTACTGAAACGTAAGGAACCTAGCACGGCGAAGCTTCTCGAACAGGCTAAAACACAACCTTTAGATTACAATCAGGCTTATCTTGTTGGGCAGCAAGTAGAGGAAGTGGCGAAGAAAGATCCTGAAATTGCTCAAGCTGTGGAAGCTGTAGCTAATGAGGCACAACCTCAACTTACAAACACTATTATTGAAAATTGGCAAGGGATAAATATTAAAGGTGGAACTAATACCATTTCTGGTAACACCTTTAACTTCTGACTAAAGTCGCCTGAAGGGGAACGGGTAAAGTTAAATCCCCCGACTGGAACACCACAAAATTTGCCCCTGAGTGGGGTGGTGGAATTTGTTGGGCGTGAAGAAGAATTGCAAAATCTGCACCAACTTTTGCAGGATAATAAACAAGTAGCCATTGCTGCGATCGCTGGCATGGGTGGAGTTGGTAAAACAGAACTCGCCTTGCAATATGCAATCAAGCACCGCGAAACATACAACGGTGGGCTTTGCTGGTTGCTACCAAAAACTGGGGATATAGGGATTCAAGTTGTGCAGTTTGCGAGAATGCAGCTTGATTTAAAGCCGCCAGAAGATTTTGACATACTCGCCCAAGTGCAATATTGTTGGCGGCATTGGCGTGAGGGTGATGTGCTGCTAGTGTTGGATGATGTCAGCGATTACGAGGAAGTTAAGCCTTATTTACCGTCGCTACCTTCTCGATTTAAAGTGTTGATTACTACGCGCCAAAAGTTGGGACGCATCGCACAGTTATCTTTGGATGTGCTGCAACCAGAAGCAGCGCTGGAGTTATTAAGGTCTTTACTCAAAGAAACACCAGAGCGAATTGAGCGAGAATTAGCTTTAGCAAATCAGTTGTGTGAGTGGCTGGGATATTTACCTTTGGGTGTGGAATTAGTGGGGCGCTATCTGGCGCGGAAACAGGATTTATCTTTAACAGAGATGTTGCGGCGGTTGGAGAACAAGCGGTTAGATGAGCGTTCCCTCTCTAAATCTAAGTCGGAAGCGGACATGACAGCACGACGAGGTGTGTTAGCAGCCTTTGAGTTGAGTTGGCAGGAATTAGAGGACAGCGATAAACAATTGGGCTGTTTATTGAGTTTATTTGCTGCTGCACCCATACCTTGGAAGTTGGTGGAACAGTGTTTACCGGAAGAACATACAGAAGAGTTAGAAGAAATTAGAGACGATAGCTTGCTGATTTTGCATTTACTCCAGCGCAAAGATGAAGGAGTCTATCAACTACATCCACTGTTGCGGGAGTTTTTTCAATACAAGTGTACAGGTTTAAAACGGGCGGAGGAATTTAAGCGAAGTTTTTGCAAGGTAATGGTAGCAGTTGGCAAAGAGATTCCTGAATACCCTACTCTTAAACAAATCTACAATGTTACTCCCGCCATACCTCATTTAGCAGAAGTAGCAAAGAATCTCATTCAATACGTCAAGGATGAAGATTTAATTTGGGCTTTCATCGGTAACGCTCAATTGTATCAAGATCAGGGATTGTATAATCAAGCAGTATCTTGGTATGAACAGTCTCTAACAGTCACTAAAAAGCGCTTGGGAGAGTCAGATGTATCTGTTGCCCAAAGTCTGAACAATCTGGCAGAACTATACTACTTACAAGGAAGATATAGCGAAGCTGAACCCCTGTTCTTGCAAGCATTGGAACTCAGGCGACATTTGCTGGGAAAGGAACATCTAGATGTTGCACTTAGCCTCAGTAACTTGGCACAACTCTACAACTCCCAAGGAAGATATAGCGAAGCCGAACCCCTGTTCTTGCAAGCATTGGAACTCAGGCGACATTTGCTGGGAGAGTCACATATATCTGTTGCCCATAGTCTCAATAACCTGGCGGGACTCTACAATTACCAAGGAAGATACAGCGAAGCCGAACCTCTGTACCTGCAAGCTTTGGAATTAAAGCGATGCTTGCTGGGAGAAGAACATCCAGATTTTGCCCATAGTCTCCACAACCTAGCGTTCCTGTACTACTTACAAAGGAGATATAGCGAAGCCGAATCCCTCAATCTGCAAGCTTTGGAATTAAAGCGATGCTTGCTGGGAGAAGAACATCCAGATTTTGCCTATAGCCTCAACACCCTGGCAGCACTCTATGAATCTCAAGGAAGATACAGCGAAGCCGAACCTTTAAACCTGCAAGCATTGGAACTAAGGCGACGCTTACTGGGAGAAGAACATCCATCTGTCGCAGATAGTCTCAACAACCTAGCGCAACTCTACCGTTCCCAAGGCAGGTACAGCGAAGCCGAACCCCTTGACATCCAAACTTTGGCACTTAGGCGCAAACTGCTGGGTGAAGAACATCCACATGTCGCAATTAGTCTCAACAACTTAGCAAAACTCTACTACTTACAAGGAAATTATGCAAAATCCGAACCATTGTATCTGCAAGCATTAGATATTTTTGAGCAACGGTTAGGCGCAAATCATCCAAATACTATTACTGTGCGTGAAAATTTGGCATATTTGCGCGATCGCCTCTCTCCAAATCAAGAATAGGCAAGTTTTGTGCAAAGCGTACCATGTTAAAAGTTAGATTTGCGATCGCGTAGACTAAAATTTATATCAAGCTAAGTAAAAATCCCTGATTACTTACTCAAAATGGCGTTTGACTTACTCAAAAGAAGCTTTTGCTTTCTCAAACCCCAGTTTGCTTACTCATTTTGGTGTTTTCCGCAAGCAAAATCAACTTCTGCTTACTCAAAAGAAGCTTTTGCTTTCTCAAACTCCAGTTTGCTTACTCATTTTGGTGTTTTCCGCAAGTAAAAGAAGCTTTTGCTTTCTCAAACCCCAGTTTGCTTACTTATTTAAGTAATTCACGCATTTGTTTTGGTATATCATTGAGCCAAAAGCTGGCGATGCTCTAGAAAAGAAGTGTAAATAGACAAGCGATGTCTACGTCGAGCTACGCCTACGCATAGAGCGCACTGCTAGAGGCGATCGCTTTTCTTGAGAGAAAGATGCACTTCATGTAGCGTGTGCAGAAGCTTCCCAAAGTAATTATTTTATCACTTGCGATCGCAGATTAATCAACCGTTGTCAAGATTTATCACTCTTGGTAATCAACCCGACTAATTTTATCTTGGAGATATAAAATGGACATTAAAGTTATTAACGAACAAGAAAATTTACAAGAAGTGATACAGGTTTTACTCACTCACCTAGAACCATCGAAGGTAATGAAATTTTGGGCAACTTGTAAACTAAGTGAAAGCGACTATTTGCAACTTAAAGAAAAACTGTTTGCTAAAGAAACAGTCGCTAGCTTATATGCCAAAATCAAAGAATATCAAGATAATGATAATAAAAGCGATGTCTCTTGACTCGCCAATGCAGCGTCTAGGCTCTAGAAAAGAAGTGGAAATGCAGAGGCGATCGCTCTTAGACTATGTTTGAAAAGTCATGATTGATATATCAAATATTTTATTACCCCACCCTACCCCTCCCCTTATAAAGGGGAGGGAACCGGATTTTCTTGTTTCCCCCCTTTATAAGGGGGGATTAAGGGGGGTAATAATTTGATTAAAACACAACATACAATACAACTTTTCAAACAACCTCTTATGTGGTTGTGAATTGCCTTCGACAGGCTACGCCTACACCCTCACAACAAAAAATCAGCTACGATAAATCATATAATTATCTTCACCAACACAGAAATGTTAATTACATACACTGCAAAATATACAAAAACTAATAGCAGATATATGGGACAACTCATTGAATGGCAAGAAGTCATTACGGAAGGAGAAAGCCTAGAAGAATGCAGGGCGATGTTACAAGACGCAACCAAAGAAATGATTCTTGCCTATCGCCAAGAAAATAAAGAAATTCCCATAGATGATTCTTTGCTCGAACAAATTCTTATAGAGGTTTGAGTGTGTCAGTCAAACGAAAAGAGCCAATTAAATACTTAGAAAAAAATGGCTTATATTTATTAATAGAAGGAGGAAATCATTCAATTTATACTAATAATATAAAAACTCTTCCTGTAAAACGGCATCGTACCATTGATCGGATTACTGCTAATGAAATATGTAAACAAGCAGATTTATTACCTAATTTTTAACTCCAAAGTGTAAATCGACAAGCGATCGCTGTTGTCATCAGACATCGCTTCTCGCCATATTTTAAAGGCTATTCCATTCTTCTAGCGTGATTTCGCGCTCTAGAATAACCTCAACTTCCCCAATCATCATCCGCAATTGCGGTACAGAATACTCATCATTAGAGGGAATAGTTAGGCGACATTCCCCATAAACCATAAACTGATGTCTTGTTCCAGAAAAAGCCCCATCAAAGCCAAGCCATCGTAATTTCTTTACAAAATCACGACGCTTACAGGGTATCCATCGGCTCAAGAGTCGGCTCCTTGTTGAGGTCAATATTATCAATTACTGGTAGAGAATGTCCCAGCTTTAACCCAAGCAAAATCCAGTCTTCTAGTATTGAGCGTAATTCATCCTCACACTCGCGCAAAGTTGATGCAAAGGCTATCACTCCTTTGCAAACAGGAATCCTACCTGCAAACGTACCATCTTTGAGCTTGTCATAAATTGCCTGAGCGATCGCTCGGTCAACATAATCGCTCAGAATAAACCTTATGGCCATGAAATCTCGTGTTGTGCTACCAGTTTAATCTTACATTGAACCCTCAGTTTTTCTTAGTCCGTGGAGGTGGACTAAGCCTATGTAGGCGTGATTTCTATTCGCTTGGGCTATAAAAGCAACAAATTGCCCCATCCACGATTAAAATCAATTTGCTAAGGTACTCAGCTAAATTAACATTCTGGAGTTTTGTGACTCTGTGCTTACTCAGTTACCAACTATTAACGTCCTAAAACAGCCCACTAGCTCTGCTTGGGTTGAACAAGCGATCGCAAACTTAGACATCATCTTACTCGATCACTCCCACTGTGAACGCAAAGCAGCAGGTGTGGCTTTAAACATGATGTTTCGCTACCCTTCCAATACTAAAATGGTTCGGGAATTAACTGCGATCGCCCGCGAAGAACTAGAACACTTTGAGCTAGTCAACCAATGGTTAGAACGCCGGAACATTCCCTTAGCTCCCTTACCACCACCTCCTTACGGCGCAGGTTTAAAGGCTCAAGTCCGCCCTAAAGAACCTGAGCGATTTCTGGATTCCTTACTAGTCACAGGTTTAATCGAAGCTCGCTCTCACGAACGCCTGGGACTATTAGCTGCTCACTGTCCAGAACCAGAGCTAGCAAAATTTTATCGGGGGTTAATGGCATCCGAAGCGCGTCACTACGGTATATATTGGGTTTTAGCTGCTACTTATTTCGACAAAGAAATTGTCATGCAACGGCTTGATGAATTAGCAATTGTCGAAAGCGAGTTGCTGGCAACTTTGCACTCAGAACCTAGAATTCACAGTTAGTAGATTAAGGTAACAGACATGAAGCTTCAGTTAACACACCTGAGACTGCTTGTATCCAACTACAAAGATTCTTTTCTGTTCTACCGGGATCTGCTAAAGTTTGATGTCGATTGGGGCGATGAAGATAGCGGATATGCTGAGTTTAATACCGGATATCTCAAGCTGGGTTTGTTCAAAAAAGAATTAATGGCTGAAGTAGTGCCAAGAATAGAACAGCCTTCATACATTGTCAATCGAGATAAAATTGCCTTGATTTTCGCAGTCGATAACGTGGATGAGGTTTATCAGCAAGTAAAGAGTCAGAGTGCGATCGTTGTGACTGAACCACAAGATCGTTCAGACTGGGGAATTCGCACGGCTCATTTTCGCGATCCTGATGGCAATCTCATCGAAATCTACAACAATCTAGGAATTGTTAGTTAAAAGTTCACTGTTAGTTTGATTTATTATTACCTACTTACTATAAATAGGGGACATATTTGCAATACGTTCCCCTAGAAATTTTAGGCATTTATAACCTTCTAAATTTTTTGGTCATTAAAGCTAGAATAATGTTTAATTACAGTTCTAATCAGGCTAGCTTTAACTATTCAGGTTTACTATCTATGTAGATGCTGGCTTTTTCTTCAGGACTCTATTCACAAAACCAAGAACGAGCAAACCAAAAATTGCACCAGGTTCAGGAATAGCAGTTGCAGTCAACTTACCCCCAAGATCCAACCTACAGTCTGGGTATGTATTGCATACTTCTGGTGAAAGGTCATCCTTCAAGAATATTTTAGCCGTTGGTAATCCTTGTTCGGCATTTAGATAAGTATAAAAATCTAAACCTGTCACATCAGTTACAAAGTCAATTCCTAAATCAAAACCATTAGGTGTATCAAAGTTACCAGTTTGTAGAACAGTCTTTGTGGCTGGATCAAAGTTGAAATTAAAACTACTATCAGATTGGGGAAAATCGTAGTTAAAAGTTTGCAGCAAAGTTCCCTGTGGGTTAAAGAAAGAAATGGCAAAATCAGTCAGTTCATCCTTGCTAACAATGCTTCCCAGGAAATTATCATCATAGCTGAATTGCCCCTTAGCTGAATAACCTTTATCTCCTCGCCAATCAAGCTCAAAAGAAGCAGCATCAGCACTGGGAGCATGAATTAAATTAGCCATAGAGCTAAAAGCAACAACAGCTACAGTAGCTTTGATTTGGTTACGAATGCTTTTCATTTTCTTGGTATTTGATGTCGTAGTTAACTGCAAAGTAATAATTACTATTGATTGCAATACTGATTATTACTCCGAGATGTGAGCTTTACAAACTTAATTCATGTACCTCATTAGGCACTCTCAAAGTCAACACAATTTATGCTAATTAGCTTAAGTCCTCTTATAATTAGAGGCTTTAGGCTCTGGAAATCACAATAAACAATGACTTCTGTTACCTAATTAATGTCCGAAAAACCTTCAGGGAAATTGTATCACTTAGATTCAAATTAATCATTATAATTTTTGATTACTTTTTTCCATAGAAATTCTAAAAAGCATAATTTATTTTCAGAGGGCTATATTTATTTTAATTAAACTAATCTTTAACTATTCTTAAACAAATACTGTTTTATTGTCGGCATATAACCATTTTTTAATTTAAATTAACTCCTCTATTTCCTTAGCTTTTACCTTTTAAAGAGTGCGGTTAAAAGAACCTACCACCGTAGACTTTGTTGATATAGCTCCAGACTTTGGGTAGTGGGTTTGGATAAAGCTTATGTTCATAAATATTGCTGGGTTTTGTTGGGAAATTTTTATATAAATTTATCTTTTGTTAACTAACCCTAAATTAAATAAAGCATTACCCAAACTTAATCAAAATCAAATATTTTCTCTTCAGCATTATCTTAAGTAACCAAATCATCCTCATGACATTCTCAAGACGTAAATTCTTTGCAATAGCAGGTACGACTGCTGTCGGCACTTTGATGGTGTCTCCTTTGGAAGGCCTTCTTGCTAGAAAAGCTTTTGGTCAAAAACTTGGTAAAGGATATGGGCCACTTTTTCCAGGTGCTGATGGGATTTTAGAAGTACCAAAAGGATTTCAGTATCAAGTTATATCTCGCACAGGAACCTTTATGAGCGATGGCAGTTTAGAGCCTGGCGCTCATGATGGTATGGCAGCCTTCCCCGGTCCTAAAAACACAACAATTTTGGTTCGCAATCACGAACTTAGCATTAGTTCTGGTACAAAAGTACAAGTGCTAAATCCCTACGATCCTATTTGCAAAGGTGGCACTACAACCTTGGTTGTTGGCCCTAATCGCCAGCTGATAAAACAGTTCGCTTCTCTCGGTGGAACCATTCGTAACTGCGCTGGTGGTTTAACTCCTTGGGGTTCGTGGATTAGCTGTGAAGAAGATGTAACTATACCAACTGCAACAAATGGAGTTACTAAGCCACATGGTTATAACTTTGAGGTTCCAGCTAGTGCCACTTCTCCTGTTCAGCCAGTACCTCTAGTTGAAATGGGACGATTTAATCATGAGGCTGTAGCTGTAGATCCTAAAACTGGGATTGTTTATCAGACTGAAGATAATGGGAGTAGCCTCTTCTATCGTTTTATCCCAAAACAGTATGGCAATTTAAAAGCAGGAGGCACTCTCCAAGCTTTGAGGATTAAGAATAGACCAGAGGTTAACACCATTACCGGTTTCGTAGTTGGAGAGAAATGGGATGTAGATTGGGTAACTATTCCTGACCCAAACCCCACTACTTTAGATAATGTTAGAGTGCAAGGTCGGACTTTAGGTGCAGCCCGGTTTAGCCGAGGCGAAGGCATCTGGTATGACAAAAAAAGCAAAGGCGAATTTTACTTCACTGCGACAAGTGGTGGCCCTGTAGGTGGTGGTCAGGTCTGGCGCTACATTCCGGGTAAAGAGACAATTGAATTATTTGTCGAGTCTCAATCTAAAAATGAACTCGATATGCCTGACAACATAGTTGTGGCACCTTTTGGCGATCTGATTCTCTGTGAAGATGGGGATGGTGAAAATTTCTTAAGAGGTGTGACTCCTAACGGCGAACTTTATAATTTTGCACGTAACGCTTTCAATGATAGCGAGTTCGCAGGTGCTTGCTTCTCACCTGATGGTCAGACTTTATTCGTCAACATTCAAACCCCTGGTATTACTTTAGCTATTTGGGGCCCTTGGAATAGTAATAGAGGCTGATCCTAGTTGTAATATCAATTAAGCGATATAGTAGCCCGCCGCACGCTACTATATCGCTTAATTATCGTTCTTAAGCAGACAAGGGAAGGGGAATTATTTTCCCCTTCCCTTGTCCCTTTATTGATACCTTGAGAGTACTGGCTGAAACAGACTCTGCAAGAATTGCTATTTGCTAGGTAAATTGGGATATAGAACCAGAAAATTTTCTGTGTAAACTTGACCAGCAAATGGTAATGAAAAACTATTATCAAGATTTTATAATTCGTGATTGGGTTGCAAGCGATCGCACAAGAGCCGCCGAAGTCATCAGTTATGTATTATCAGAATACGGTCTAGGTTGGGAACCAAAGGGTGCTGACCGGGATGTGCTACGAGTCGAGGAATGTTATTTAGCTACTGGGGGAGAGTTTTGGGTAATTGAACACCAAAGCCAGTTAGTAGGAACTGGGGCATACTACCCCATACACCGAGGTGAAAAAGCAGTAGAAATCCGCAAAATGTATCTCTTACCCAGCATCAGGGGTTTAGGATTAGGGAAATATTTGTTACAACAGCTAGAAGCAGCGATCGCAAAGCGTGGTTTTCAGGAGATTTGGATTGAAACCGCCAGCGCTCTGGTGGAAGCAGTCAAGCTGTATGAAAGCAACGGCTACACTCCAGCAACAGGAGTAGAAACAACACGCTGCGATCGCGTGTATTTTAAGTCATTAGTCATTAGTCATTAGTCATTGGTCATTAGTTATTGGTCATTAGCTAAGGACAACTGACAACTGACAAATGACAAGTGACTAATGACAAAGGACAATTCTAAAATGCACCCTTGGATTAAAAATCTCACAGGCTTACTCAACCTTTTTCTCCAATCCCATTGCCCCCTATGTCAACGCGCAACTTCTCAAGAATTTTGTCAGAACTGCACCAGACAACTGCAAAAATGTCAACATAAAGACCCAATTTATCTATGGAAAGAGCCAATACCAGTGTTTGGCTGGGGGGAGTACGGTGGCCCAGTCAAACGAGCGATCGCGGCGATGAAATACGAAAATCAACCCCAAATAGCTCGTCCTCTGGGTCAATGGTTAGGAGAAGCATGGTTGTTAAATTCACCAAGGGGAGATAGCCAGCCTGTGGTAGTTCCCATTCCAATGCACCCTAGCAAGCAAAAGCAACGTAAATACAATCAAGCCGCATTAATAGCACAAAGCTTCTGCGAAATAACTGGATTAAAATTGAAACTAAACGGTTTAGCCAGAGTGCGAGAAACTGAAGCCCAATTTGGTTTATCGGTATCTAAACGAGAAAAAAACTTGGCTCAAGCTTTTGCTGTCGGACAAGAATTTCGCGATCGTCCCCCAAATGTTCCTGTGCTATTAGTGGACGACATTTATACTACTGGTGCTACTGCCAGGTCTGCTGTGCAAACACTTCGTCAGTATGGAATAGTGGTCTTAGGATTAGTAGCAGTAGCCACTGCCGTCAAAGACGGATAAATCCAGAATTAATGGGCTAAATTGAACATATAAGCGCGTAAATTGGCCGAATTACCCTATTTTTGTGGAAAAAATTGCTTGAAATGTATGAATAAAGTTTTTGCGGTGGGTTTAAGACAACTCACGATCGTTCCTGCCACATTGCTGGCAATAGGCATAAGTACAAGTGCAGCCTTTGCTCAAAATAAATTGTATAGTCCAATCCCTTTATCTAACAGCACTGAAATAAATGATACCCTCTCAGACAAAGACATTCCTACAGGTCAAGGTGGGTTTGCCCGTGATTACACGGTGAAGTTGCAAAAGGGAGATAATTTAGCAGTTGACCTGTCATCGGAAAACTTTGACAGTATTATCACACTGCTAGCACCTGATGGTTCAACTCTGGCAGAAAATGATGATGGTCCTGATGGTACTAGCAATTCTCTACTATTTACCCGCATCGTAGAGACAGGGAATTACGTGATTCGTGTCCGGTCTTTTGGAGAAACTGGAGTAGGAGCTTTTAAACTCAAGGTGACAAAGCTGCAACCGATTAAATAAAGTGGGCATTGGGCATTGGTTATTCCCCCTCATCCTCCCCACTCCCCCATTTATTAAAAAACGGTCATTACGCAGAGAAATAAGGCTTCAGTCCACTCGACGACTGCGCCGTAGGTGTCTCCGGTGTGTCCGCCTAATTTGTGGTTGAACCATGCACCGGTTAAAGTAGCGATCGCACTTCCTGCAATTATCATTGCTAGTGCGAGAAATAGCCCCTGGTTATTTATCAGGACAAGCAAACCACTCAAACTCAAGAGCAATAAGAAGCCTGGTAATAAATCTTTGTAAGAACGAATGGCTTGTTTATGAAATGCACCTTTGCCAGTTGGTTTGAGATAAGGATACCGCGCGATCGCTACCTGTTGTCCCCAACGTCCCCAGCCACAAGCAGCCATCAGTAACAAACAACGGTTTTCTGGCATATCTGTTAAGGCTGTCATTTTTAGTAACACTAATGCGATCGCTGCCATTGCCCCAAAAGCACCTGTAGCACTATCTGCCATCACCTCCAGCCGCCGATTTGGGTCGCCCACTGCCAAACCATCGGCAGTATCCATCGCCCCATCTAAGTGCAGCCCTCCAGTTATAGCAATCCAAATACTTACTACCAAAGCACTACGAGTTAACACGGACATACCAATATAATCCATTCCCGTATCTAATAACCCTAAAATTCCCCCAATGATCAACCCTACAAGCGAAGCAAGATGTGCTACTCCCTGAAAATCTAATCCTTTCAAATACGGCAACGGAATACTTGTGTAAAATATGATACTAGCTGCCAGTTTTAACAACAGCTTTTTCCACCACTGTTGCTGTTTCGTCATCGCAGTTACATTAACATTTGGTTAATTGCTGGATAATAATCGTAATCTGACTACAATTGAACATCAGTACACTTTAAAGCTTTAGATAAGATTTACTTCTGTTAAAGATTATCACTGAAAATTTTGTTATGCTAGCCTAAGTAGTATGTAAATTCTTTTGGGCAGTCTTTTATACAAAAAACAAATGACTCAGGAAATTAAAGTTCCATCAGGAATCAAAATTTGGGTTTTGTATTTGTTAACTAAAAACTTACTCGAAATTGTTAAACGATTGCCCCATAAAATTGATATTTTTTTAAATAGAGGGAGTAAACAAGCTATCCAATTTTGACAGTTTAGCTATGTTGTTGCTCTCCTTAGCTCAATCGCTATTTTCCTATGAGTCACCATCTACCCGACACCAGGATACCATCTCCGTGCATTATTAACACGGGCATCATTGTGAATAAGCTCGACATCCGGCGATTGCTGGCAGATTTAGGTCGAGTCCACTACATCTACACCCAAGAAGATAAGGTACTGAGCGAGGGTGAAGGGGATGTGATGGAAGTTTTTGCTAATCCACAAAGGTCTACCTTAGTGGCTAACCATGCGCTATATTTGAATGTTTGTAGTTTTGATTATTTGGAACTCAAACAGTCATCGCAACAAGAAACTTACTTCGATTTAATGCAAGAAGGAGTGTGTCTGCGGTT
This sequence comes from Nostoc sp., assembly GCF_036917465.1. GTDB lineage: Bacteria > Cyanobacteriota > Cyanobacteriia > Cyanobacteriales > Nostocaceae > Nostoc. The sequence continues at coordinate 51,354 of NZ_JBALDL010000048.1, read as the reverse complement.
GATTCCCCGTTCAACCCCCATACAAGAACGACGAGAGCGAACCTTCAATGTCAGCGCCATAGAAGCGATGATGGAGCAAGTCCTCTCAGCCAGATGGGATGCAGAAATTGACGATGACTGTTCTGATTCTTTCTAAAATAACGACTACTATAGCAATTTGATGTAGGGGCAATTCATGAATTGCCCCTACATCTTATAGTTTTACGTAAGTCGTAATAGGCGCATCTTCAAAAATCTAAAATGGCATGAGTGCGAATTTTTCCTTTGAATGTCTTGCTTGCTGTAGTCAGACAAAAGCTAGAGCCGGAGTGTTTTCTACTCCTCACGGGGTTGTAGAAACCCCCAGATTTATGCCAGTGGGAACGCTGGCAAATGTCAAAACTATTACCCCAGCCCAGCTACGAGATACTGGGGCGCAAATGGTCTTATCTAATACTTATCATCTTCACCTCCAACCAGGGGAAGCGATCGTGGCTGGGGGTGGTGGGTTACACAAGTTTATGGGTTGGAATGGCCCAATGCTCACAGATTCCGGTGGGTTTCAGGTGTTCAGCTTAAGCGAGATGCGAAAAATTACTGAAGAAGGTGTAACTTTCCGCTCACCTCACGATGGACGAATTATTAACTTGACACCAGAGCGCTCCATTGAAATTCAAAATACTTTAGGGGCAGATGTGATCATGGCCTTTGATGAGTGTCCGCCCTACCCAGCGACTCGTCAAGAGGTTGAAACTGCAACTGAGCGCACTTATCGTTGGTTAGAACGCTGCATAACAGCTCATCAACGCAGTGAACAGGCTTTGTTTGGGATTGTGCAGGGAGGCGTGTATTTAGATTTGCGTTGCCGTGCGGCTGAAGCTTTGGCTAAGTTAGATTTGCCCGGATATGCCATTGGTGGTGTGAGTGTGGGAGAACCACCAGAATTGATGGCTGAGATTGTAAAAGTGACAGCACCGCTTTTACCGCCTGAGAAGCCACGTTATTTGATGGGTGTGGGTACTTATCGGGAAATGGCGATCGCGATCGCATCTGGTATAGATTTATTTGATTGCGTAATTCCCACTCGCTGGGCAAGACATGGTACCGCAATAGTTCAAGGCGGACGCTGGAATTTAAAAAATGCTAAGTTTCGTGAAGATTTTACGCCATTAGATGAAACTTGTCCTTGCTACACCTGTCAAAATTTTAGCCGTGCTTATGTATCTCATTTAGTGCGATCGCAAGAAATTTTAGCTTATACCTTGTTGAGCATTCACAACATTACCGAGCTAATTCGCTTTACCCAAAAGATCAGAGAAGCAATATTAAGCGATCGCTTCACTACAGAATTTGGCCACTGGCTCAACAAAGAAACGCAAGATCAAGAGTGCGAAGTAGGCGAGTAAGGAAGAATAATTAATGCCCAATGCCCAATGCCCAATGCCCAATACCCAATGACCAATCCATGTTAGGATACTTCTCAAGTATGAAAGCTGTGTTGGATAGGTGAATTTAAATAAACATGGAAGCAGCACTTTTATTAGCAAAACTGCCTGAAGCTTACCAAATCTTCGATCCTTTGGTAGACGTTCTCCCAGTCATTCCTGTATTCTTCTTGTTGCTTGCTTTCGTCTGGCAAGCAGCCGTGGGATTTAGATAAGTTAATCTATTTTTCAATTGAGTAGGACAGGTACTATACCTGTCCTATTTTTGTGGCACTATGTTTTATAAAATTAACATTTATTAATATTCTGTAATTAATTAATATAATAAATGAAGATATGAATCAAGCCATGTCAATATAAAGCCTTGAAAGCCAAGCTTAGAGTCAAGGAGGGAATCAAGTTATGGGTAATATCAAATTCGTTAAAGAGAATAAAGAAGTAGTAGCTGCCGATGGTGCAAATCTCCGGCTCAAAGCGATGCAAAATGACATTGATATATATACATTTATTGGCAAGATGACGAATTGCGGTGGTAATGGTCAATGTGGTACTTGTATTGTCGAGATAGTCGAAGGACTAGAAAATCTTTCTCCCCGCACAGACGTAGAAAACCGTAAATTTAAGAAAAAGCCAGAAAATTACCGCCTTGCCTGTCAAACTTTAGTGAATGGCTCAGTCAGCGTAGTTACGAAGCCTTAAGTTCTCAAATCTGCCATTGCCTGAATTTGTATCCAGTCAGTAGTCAAAATACTTACCAAAATTGAGTTTATTCATTTTGAATTTTGAATTTTGAATTTTGAATTGGTATAACTCTGTCATTGATAATGGTATCCTAATGTTGTTGACTGGAAAACTAAGAGAGGCTTTCTTGCCATGCAAGTTAATGACCTGGGGTTCGTAGCGAGCATTTTGTTCGTATTAGTTCCCACTGTGTTTTTACTAATTCTGTACATCCAAACTGCTAGCCGCCAAGGTGGAAAAGATAGTTAAGAATTTGTGTATAAAATAATTAACCCCTGCACTATGTAGTGTAGGGGTTTTTATTTATCAACAGGTAACTGATAACATTCCTGTAGGGGCAATTCATGAATTGCCCCTACAGTCTTCTCTACTGTCCTATTACAACAATTCTTATACTCAGTACTGCTTAGTTTAAGCGATCGTCCGCGCCAACAGTACCGGACAAGTGGCATTGACTCTAACATAGTCAGATAACGAAGATCCGATGAGTCGGTCTATATCAACAAAACTCTTAGCGATCGATGGACGACGATCTGGAGAACCGAGTAATAATAAGTCTATATTCAACTCTTCTGCGAACCGACAAATTTCTTCACCAGGTTTGCCACTGCTGATATAACAACGAGATTGGATGCCCTGTTTTTGAGCTTCTGCAACTGCGGCTGCTAAAAGTGGATTTTTATCTGAGTTAACCTCGGTTACTTCCGATTTTTTACCGCCTAAATCTGTACTAATATTTGCCAAAATTAACTGGCCTCCCTGAATATCTCGCAGTAAAAATAGTGCCAATTTCAAGCAGTTTTTTGCAGAATCAGAGTTGTCTATTCCCACCATAATGCGCTTAATTCTTTTAACATAAATGTCATCTTTTACCAGCAACATGGGGCGAGAAGATAGCTGGAAAACATACTGACTGACTGAGTTCGATAAAATCGATTGCAGTCGCTTAAGTCCGCGTGAACCCATAACAATCAAGTCAGCATCAATTTCATCAGCTACTTGACAAACTACATCTTTGGGATCGCCTTCGCGCAAAATTGAAGAAACCTGACTAGGATCTAAGTTTAAAGTTTGAATGGCATTAGCCAGAATTTTACCACCATTTTCCCATTTAGTTGTCATGGTAGCAGCAGTATTTTGTGCCTGAACAACATGCAAAATTGTAACTTTCGCAGATTCTATTGAAGGGATTTCTCTTAGGGTTTTGAGCATTTCTTCTGCGTGTCCCAATCCCGATACAGTTAGCAAAATTTTGTTTATCATATTACGTAATTGTTTTTAAGTTTACTTTTGTTTTCGCTTTTAGTACTTGGCTTAAGAGGTTGTTTGAAAAGTCCTATTGTCGGTATCAAAAAGTCCTAGATCCCCCTAAATCCACGCCACATGCTCCACTTGGGGAGACCCCAAGACCGCAGTGGCTCCCCTTAAGAAGGGGGACTTTGATTCCGTTTCCCCCCTTTTTAAGGGGGGTTAGGGGGGATCGCTAAGTGCCTAAAATCACAGCGAAATACTTGTTCATTCAACCTCTAAGTCGGATTTTTACCGCTTTACTCGATAAAGTAGTTAGTAAGTTCGCACAAAAAAACTTTGTTTCTTAGTATTTCATACTCAAGCAAATAGCAAAGTAAAAAAATCTCAACAAAAGTTTAAGTTTATTTGCACCTAGTTACTTAACTTCTTAACTAGACTCCAATTATTAAGCATACTCTCAAATTAGCCTGATTAACTTAATAAAATATGATGTTAGTTATTATTGTTAATCTATGTTCACGTTTTTTAATTAGAAGTTAGTTAAGTATTGCAAAGAAATTCTCCAATGACTCTTTAGAATAATCGATCGCTTCCGGGTCGAATATTATAAAGTAATATTTCATACTAATAAAGACCTCTCCCTGGTTTTATTAAGTAAAACCTTCCCTCTCCGAGTCGGAGAGGGAGAAACTTGAAATTTAGTCGAAGTCAGGGAGAGATTGATAGAACTGACGTTAACTTAGTTGCGCTCCTGGTTGTCCGTTTTGGACTACAAACGAAGCTAGGGTTTTGACAGAGGCATTTAAGTCAACAATGCTTGATACAACGCGGTAGTCAGTTTGCCAGCGTTGTGGAGTAAGGTTGCAACGGAGGTATCCTCGGTAAGCACCATCAAAGAACTTAGTATGGGGATTGTTGGGTAGAGCAGCTTGAACTGGAGCAATAGATGATGTGGGAAAGTCAGAGGTAATTGAGGTTCCGACGAACTCAGTGCCTACCGTTGTTGAGTTGGGGTTATTAAAATCAAGCTTCAAATCGTGTACCCAACTAGAATGGATATCTCCGCTAATCACCACAGGATTAGAAGGTTTACGTTGGTTGAGAAAACTCAAGAGCCGATTCCGTGCAGGCACGTAGCCATCCCACTGATCCATATTGAACACCCCGCCGGAGCCTGGAGTACTATTAAAATTGTACTGGCCGAACATCACCTGTTGAGCAATCACATTCCAGCGCGATCGCGACCGGTCTAAACCTTTTCGTAGCCACTGCTCTTGTTCTGAGCCGGTCATGGTAGCATTTGGATCAAAAACTTCTGGGCAGAGAGGCTTAAGCCCATCATTACAAGGTTGGTTAGTACGGTACTGCCTTGTGTCTAGCACATTGAACTCAGCTAAATTACCAAAGGTGAACCGCCGATAAAGCAGCATATCTGGGCCTTTCGGCAGCGAAGATTCACGTAGAGGCATGTGTTCGTAGTAAGCCTGGTACGCATTAGCTCGGCGTTTCCTAAAAGCCTCTTGGGTTTGGTTATCTTCGGGGGTTAAATTGGCATAGTTATTGTCAACTTCATGATCGTCCCAAGTGACAATCCAGGGAAAAGCAGCATGAGCAGCTTGGAGACTCTGGTCTGTTCTGTACAGGGCGTAGCGATCGCGGTAATCTGCAAGAGTGATGATTTCTGGACTGTTATGCTGGCGTGGCCCACCAGATTGTGGCCCATATTCGTAAATGTAATCGCCTAGATGAACCACAAGGTCAAGGTTTTCTTCAGCCAAATGCCGATAAGCCGTATAGTAGCCATTTTGCCAGTCTTGACAGGAGACAAAAGCAAATTTTAGTTGTTGGGTATAGCTATAAAATGCCGGTGCTGTGCGAGTCCGCCCAATAGGGCTAGCTTCCCTACCCGCTTGAAATTGATACCAGTACCAACGATCAGGATCTAGTCCACGCACATCAACGTGGACTGAGTGCGCTAACTCTGGTGTTGCTAGCACTGTTCCTCGACGCACAACCTGTCTCATGTTTTCATCAAGGGCAACTTGCCACCGCACTGGCACATTTACCAATGGCATTTCATCTCCAGAGAATGGATTTGGAGCCAGTCGTGTCCAGATAACAACACCATCCGGCAAAGGATCGCCAGAGGCAACACCAAGACTGAACGGATAATCAGAAAACCTTGAGTTAGCTAATACTGGATGCCATTGGCTAGCGATTGTTAACCCCGTTAAGAATCCTGCACCCAACAAAAAACTCCGCCGTCTGCACCGATTTGCTAGGAGGCGCTTGCCATCTATAAGTTCCATATTCATCTCTACCCAGATGTAAATACTAGGAACCTAGCAATCTAGGATCAAGCAGAAATTAAGATTTTATTAAGTTTAAGATTGGGCATTGGGCATTGGGTATTGGGCATTAGGAATTGGGCATTAGGAATTGGGCATTGGGCATTGGGAATTGGGCATTGGGAATTGGGCATTGGGTATTAGTTATTTATTCTTTCTCCCCCTGCTTCCCCTGCTCCCTCATCTCCCCATGCCCCATTCAATTTAAAACCTGCCATTTCCCTGAACAATGTGCTTAACGGTGGTCAAAGTTTCTAGGCTGATAAATCCTCGCCGATGACCTTTTTGGTTAGACATACCAAGAAATACTGAATCTCCCCGCGAGGGGTTGCGGGAAAAACGCGGGGAAGTATTGATGTAGGTAGAGGCGCTGTTAACTCCTAAAGCAAACTGCCGGCTTTCTTGGTAAGATTCAGTAAGGATGGAATCGGCATGACCACTGCTGTGTTCATTAATCCAAGCGATCGCACCTTCTAAGCTATCCACTAGTTTAAAAGCCACTGTCTTAGTTAAATAAGGGTTTCCCCATTCGCGCTCTTTCACCAGCTGCAACTGAGGAAATGCTTGTACTAGTTCCGCATCCCCTTTAATTTCAAAGCCTTTTTCCATCAAGCTGTTCCACAGAACTGCTAGAGATGATGGCAAGGCTTGACGATGAATGAGTACCTTTTCAATCGCATTAACTTGATCCGGTTCGCTTTGATGGCTATCAAGAATCATCCAGCGCACCATTTCTAAGCTGGAATTTAGTGACCAGTAGAGGTAACAGTTACCCATCGCTGACTTTAAAACTGGGCAAGTTGACTGGCGTACTACCTGCTGTACCAAGCTAGAACGTCCGTATGGAATAACTAGATTCACGTACTGGTCTTGGGTAACTAAATCCCGAATTGAAGCACCATGTTCGGCTGCGATCAGTTCTACACAGCCCGGAGGTAGTCCAACTTCTGCGATTGCATTTTGCAGTGCCTCCGCGATGGCGGCGTTGGAATGGCTAGCTTCAGTACTACCTTTGAGAATTATACTATTGCCAGTTTTGATACAAAAACCCGCTGCGATCGCCCCTAAATCCGGGAACGCTTCATAAATAAATCCAATCACTCCCAAGGGCATTAACTGGGTGTAACTCTGGGAATCTCCCAGTTGATAATCAGCAGTTCTAACGCGCCGCAACGGATCTGATAATTCCCCTAACCGTTGTAAAACCTCTACTGTCATCTTTAGCCTTGTGGGAGTCAGCTTCAGCCAGTCCAATATCAACTCTGGCACTGCCATTTCTCGACTGGCTTCTAAATCCAAGGTGTTGGCTTCTAGAATGTCGTCAAATGAGCGCTCAAGGGCTTGTGCCATCGCCAATACTGCACGACTCCGATCTGCTCCCTTTGTGATCCCCAGCTTTAGGGAAGCTTGATAGGCTCGTTGGGCGCTAGTAATCGGTTCGGGGTGGTCATCTAAAACTTCAACAGTCATTGAGTTAACGTCTGTAGGTAAGCCAGACCATTAGTGCTGGCAGAATAGCCAATAGTACCGCCACCATTGCCCAAACAATAATGCTGGAACCATTTGCTAATTTCAGTGCTAATGGCAGCCATATAATCACTAGCACGAAAATAATGCCAAGTGCTATAGGCAGATACCTTTCTCCCAAGCGGGGATGGACAACATGCCAACTATTTCCCATCCAACGCCAAGCCCGTTTGTAGGGATAGGTGGTGGAAAGCTGTTCTAGGACATGACCATTATCTTCTACGACAAAGATTTGCTGACAGCGATCGCAACCAAATGCTTCTGTCAACGTAATCGGAACTAACTGACCCCGACGACGACAGGGACAGGGGTATTCAGTATTGAAATCTATTTTTTCAGGTTTTTGAGATTGCACAAGCGTTCTAGTAACTTGAGCGTGTTTTACACGAACTACGAGAATATAATCTTTTGGTAAATGCAATAGAAGCTTCTGCTACTATAGATTGCTCTCTTTATATACATGAATTGGCTATGCAAACCTCGCCATGATTGCAAACAGTAGATGCAGTAGACTCTAAGTATTCTAATTTCATATCAGTAGGGAGTTTTCTATTTCTAGTCTTTCCCCGGATCTGACAATCTTATTTAAAATTTCCTTCTACATAAAATTTAGACACTAATTAACATTTCAGTGGGAGCATGGGAGCAGTTATCCCTTAACCTCTAGACACGATTTAGCTATCTGTGCATAAGTTTCGATATTTTTTTAGATGTATTTAACACTTCGGCTACGCTCAGTGTGCTGAGATTTTTGATATATACCCGCTTTTAGAGACTAAGACCCTTGAATTCCCCCATAATTTGAACGAGTTTTACTAGATGAGTAAAATCTATCGACGAATACGACAGTTCCACCATATCTAAATTACTTTATATTCTACCTATCTATGAAATTCATAAAAATCGGAAACGATTCACAGGAGTACAGCGCGAATCGCTAAAGACTTCAACACACCCTAAAAGCACTAAACCTCTTGAAGTTAAAACTATCAAGAGGTTTTAGTTGGAAGCGGGTGACGCGATTCGAACGCGCGACATTCACCTTGGCAAGGTGACGCTCTACCACTGAGCCACACCCGCAATCAATTGCCATATATAAATATCTCAGATTTATCCCTCTTTGTCAACCCCTTTATTTAGTTTTGAGTGCCGAGTTTTTTAACTCATAACTCAGCACTCATAACTCAGCACTCATTTAGCCGAGTTCTTCTGACTCGGCGGTTAAATTGCCGATGGTGGCACTTTGAAACGAGGCTGGCAAAGACTGGCTGTTACGAGAATATGGTTCTGCTAGGTTAGAACGCAATTGCCGCATGAGGCTTGCCATTTCTAGGGCATTCAGGGCATAATCCCAACCATGATTACCTTTGATGCCGGCTCGTTCTAAGGCTTGCTGCATAGTGTCTACTGTCAAAATGCCAAAAATTACTGGCACTCCAGTTTGAAAGCTAGCGGCAGCAATGCCTTTAGAAACTTCGGCGGATACATAATCAAAATGGGGTGTTTGCCCGCGAATAACTGCGCCTAGACAAATTACAGCATCATAACGATGGGAAAGTGCTAGTTGGCGAGCTACTAAAGGTACCTCAAAACTTCCCGGAACCCAAACATAGTCTACCTGACTACCTTGGGGGTTAGGATCTACACCATGACGTTTCAAGCAATCTTGACATCCCTCTAGCAGCTTTCCGGTAACAAGATCGTTGAATCGACCAATCACCACTGCAAACCGCAAAGGCTCCGTTTGGGTAAAAGTTCCCTCGAAAACTGCCATGACTGCCTCTTAATCAACTATAGTTCTGGCCAATATACATTTCTTATTTAAATGTAGAGGAGCAGGAAAGCACGGTCATAAAAAAGGAAATCGGAAAAAATTTCTTCTTTTCTCCTTTGCTCAAAGACCATTGGCTTTTCTGCCCCTCTAGTTCTTATATTATGTGCCTGCGCCAGAGTGAAGCCGTCGCCTACACGACAAAAAAGTTTAACAAACCAACTAAAAATACCAAAGCAATCCAAACGCCGGAACCAACCCAGAGCAGTTTTTTGGATTCGCCCCAATTTTGGGGAGTGGCGTAAGCAACCGGAACGCCCACAACCAGGACAAAGGATAATAGGACTAGACCTATCAAGGCAAATTGGAATATTATGGTCATTTTTGATTCTCCCAATACAGCGAAATAGTGATATGTCCTACATTAACAGTAAGCTGTACAGTGTAGGCTTCTCAGTGACTCCTGCGATCGCATAGGACATTTCCTGAGCTTTAGTTTTATGTCCCCGTGATACCCCAACGGAGACAATTTGATTTTTTCTTCCTTTCGTACCCCACAAATTTTACGACACAGGATGAATTGCTTATGACTTTTGCACTGATGTGTCAACCAATGGTAAATTTGCATTCTTTGAAAGGATGCCTACTCGTTTCCTGTTGTCCAACGTTTCACGTAGGTTTCCCAGAGGGCTGTCTAGAGGTGTATCAACGACCGTGGCGGCGAGTAACCAATTAAATCATACAACGCCCCGATCATCTATATTCAGAATATTTGACAATTAAAGTGCTGACTCTGAGGGCTTAAGGGTGAGGCTTCTGCCCATTTTAGCTAAAGGGCGACACTGACACTTTTTTCTTGTTTTTAAGCTAACAGAAATTACAACATTTTAGTCATTTGTCCTTTGTTTAAGTACCGATGACTAATGACTACTTAACTATGGATTTAATTCTTTGCCACACGACAGCAGATTTTGACGCATTAGGAGCAGCAGTAGGGTTAACGCGCCTACTACCGGGAAGCAAGATTGTGCTGACTGGCGGTTCTCACCCTCCTGTACGGGATTTTTTAGCGTTGCATCGGGATGAATATCCGCTAATTGAACGCCGTTCGGTGAATCCTGAAACAATTCGCTCTCTGACTGTGGTGGATACGCAACAGCGCGATCGCTTGGGTAAAGCTGCTGAGTGGTTAGATTTACCCAATTTAAAAGAGATTATAGTTTATGACCATCACTTAGGACAAGAATCAGATATTACCGCCACGCGATCGCATATTTCTTCAGTTGGAGCCACCACAACTTTAATTGTGGAGCAATTGCAACAACAGGAAATTTCCTTGACTCCTGCCGAAGCTACAGTGATGGCTTTGGGTATCCACGTTGACACTGGCTCCTTGACCTTTGACCAGTCCACGGCGCGGGATGCCTTAGCTTTGGCTTGGTTGATGCAACAAGGTGCTAGTTTATCAGTAATTTCTACCTACCGAGATCCTGGTTTGTCTTTGCAATTGCAGCAACTATTAACTGAGGCGTTGGAAAGTTTAGACTATCTTTGCTTGCGTGGATATACGATAGCTTGGGTGACTTTAAAAACAGATGCTTTTGTGCCAGGGCTATCGAGTTTGGCTTCAGAACTTGTGGAATTAACCGAAATTGATGCGATACTGTTGGCTAATGAGTATCCTTTAAGTGAAAGTGATTCACGCTTAACACTAATTGGGCGATCGCAAATTCCCAAAACGAATCTTAACCTATTATTTCAACTCTTGGGCGGTGGCGGTCATTCGCAAGCCGCGTCGCTAAATCTAAGGGGAGTTGATTCACAAGCAATATTAAAACAACTCGTTGACGGGGTAAAAGCACAAATTCCCTATCCCCCCACTGCTAGGGATTTGATGTCTTCTCCTGTCCGCACGATTCTGCCTGAAACCACAATTGCCGAAGCACAGCGAATTTTGTTGCGCTATGGAAACTCTGGTTTATCTGTAGTCGATACTCAAGGGCAACTAGTAGGTATTATTTCGCGCCGGGATATTGATATCGCCTTGCATCATGGATTTAGTCATGCGCCAGTCAAGGGCTACATGACCACAAATCTGAAAACGATTACACCAGATACAACATTGCCACAAATTGAGTCGCTAATGGTGACTTATGATATCGGCCGCTTGCCAGTATTAGAAAATGGGCAGTTAGTTGGTATCGTCACTCGTACTGATGTCTTGCGGGAATTACATCAGGAAAGGCATGAAGAGGAAGAAGGAACAGAGGAGAGACGGAAAAGTAATATTAATCTCCCGCAATTGCAAAATAAACTTGCTCCTCAGTTATGGAAATTGCTCACTATCGCATCGCAAGAAGCCGAAAAACGGGGTTGGCATCTTTATCTTGTCGGGGGTGCGGTGCGGGATTTGCTGTTATCTGAGGCAGCAGGTAGCTTGATGATTAAAGATATTGACCTAGTAGTTGATGGCTTTCACAAATCAGCAGATGTCGGTGCGGGTGTGGAACTAGCAAAAGCACTCCAACAACTTTACCCTGCGGCTCGTTTAGAAATCCACGGGGCCTTTCAAACTGCTGCTTTATTGTGGCACAAAGACCCAGAATTAGATTCTCTATGGGTAGATATTGCCACCGCTAGGACAGAGTTTTATCCTTACCCAGCAGCGAATCCAGAAGTTGAGGCGAGTTCGATTCGTCAAGACTTGTATCGTCGAGATTTTACCATTAATGCGATCGCTTTGCGGCTCACCTCTCCCCGCTCTGGTGAATTACTCGATTTCTTTGGCGGTTTACTCGATTTACAAGCTAAACAAATTCGGGTTTTACACGCCAACAGCTTTATCGAAGATCCCACCCGCATTTATCGTGGCGTGCGTTTTGCCGTGCGCTTCGGATTTGAAATTGAACCGCAAACTGAAGAGTTTATCCGCTATGCCATCAACAGTGGCGTTTATGATCGCACTTCTCAAGAGAATACCAAAACTCCAGCCCTACAAACTCGACTGAAAACAGAATTAAAGCACATTCTAGAAGCCCCCTACTGGAAATCAGCTTTGCAGTTACTCGATAACTTAGGGGCATTGCAATGTATCCATCCTACCCTCAAATTAGATGAGTCACTCCTGCGACAATTACGTTTGTTAGAACGTTGTTTGCGGCGATTTGATGCTGAACAAACCCTCATTCACTGGCAAATGCGTCTAGAAGCATTAATCGCCCATCTAGCAACTGAATATCGGGTGAAAGTAGTACAAAATTTGCAATTACAAGAGGATAGTATTGTTAGGTTGAAAAACTTAACCCAAAGCTATAATAAAGTGATAGAATATCTACCTACTTTTCAACGCCCCAGTCAAGTAGTGCAGTTGTTGCGACAGTACGACTTAGCAATGCTGATTTTAATTGCTTTGCAAAGTCGGCGAGAAATTAGACATCAGATTTGGGAATATTTAACTGTTTTGGCGAATGTGCAGCCACTATTAAATGGCAATGATTTAAAGAAACTTGGTTACAAACCAGGCCCACAGTATCGGCAAATATTAGATGATGTAGTTGCTGCTACCTTGGATAGAGTGATTAAAGATAGGACTGAAGCTGAGGAATTTTTAGCACAACACTATCCTAATTAAAATATTCCTGGTCTAAATTGTATCTGGATCGATATTTAACTCTCGTAGTTTTGCTGCTAAACGTTCTGCTTTTTGTTGTGCTTGTTCTGCCGTTTCTTCAGGTGTTGGTACTAGTTGCCCATCTCGTGTAAAAAACCGCAATAGCCCCTGATAAATTCCCAGATATAAATCTAGCTGATGACTCCATAAATGTCCTTGCTCATTTGCTTGTAGAGCTTGATATCCTCCATCTACTAAATGAAATCCTGCAAATTCTAGCGTGTAAGGGTCGAACCAAAAATAATCAAGTGTGCGGAAAGTATCTTGATAAATTCTTTTCTTTAAATCTTTGTCAGTATTAGCTGTTGAGTCAGACAGAATTTCTACAATTACATTTGGATATTTACCATCTTCTTCCCAAACTACCCAACTTTTACGGGTTTTGCGTTCAGTTCCCAGCACTACAAAAAAGTCTGGCCCTCGGAAGTGTTCTGATTTGCGTTGGCGTGGACTGTAGTAGATAGTCAGGTTTCCAGCCGCATAAAAATCATTTCTGTCTCGCCACAGCCATTCCAGACATGTCAATAGTAGAATTATTTGCCGTAGATGCAGTTCGCTTTCCAAGGGAGGCTCATCACTATATAGATCGCTAGGGGGAAATATAACATCTTGGGAGATGCCTTTTTGAGAATCTAATTCTTGAGCTATGGTCATAGAATGGATACGGCATCAAGTAGTTATGGATTTATTTTAACAGTCTTGTAGTTAGCGATCGCGCGTAGCTAATCGCCTATTTTTAGAGTATAGGTAAATCGTCCAATTCAGGCTTTATCATCTCAAAACAAATTTCATAAAAAAATCTATCCTGAATATCTTACCTCTGCGTTCTCTGCGCCTCTGCGGTTAAAAATCTTTATTTCCGACTGAGAACGAGCGATCGCTACCCTTCTGAAATACCTTCATGCTACACTCTAGTCAATATCAAACCTCATCACAACTTCAACGAGATAGCTGAAATGAAGTAGTACCAAACACCTGTTGCACCAAAGCAACAAATGTCAACAAAGAATAAACACAAGTGTTTTGACACGGTTACTTCACAATAGTCATGTATTAAGAATATTGTCATCATTCGTATCTACATTTAACCGCTTGACAAGGATCTGCGGCTAAATCTTTTGTATCTAAACCCGTAAATGTTGTGAACACGCGGGTAGAAATTTGCGAATTGAGGTTTGAGAAAAATGCAGAAGAAATCAATATTATTAGCTGAGAATTTAGCCTACGAACTCAGCTTAGATAGAACTTTATTTCAAAAAATCCAAGTGAGTATCGAGGCGGGCGATCGCATTGCTTTAGTTGGTCGCAACGGGGTAGGAAAATCAACTCTCTTAAAGATACTTGCAAGTCAAATCAGCCCCAGCATCGGTTCTGTTTGGCGTAATGGTATTGTCTACTATTTGCCACAAATCAGCACTATCAGACAAGAAATTACAGCAGAAACAGTACTTGAATTTTTAATTTCCGTCTCTGATGAATGGTGGAATATTGAGGAAATTTTACAAACACAATTCCACACAACACTTGACTTATCTTTACCAATTACTAACTTGAGTGGTGGAGAACTTACAAAGCTATTTCTGGCAATCGGTTTATCTCAACAACCAAACTTGTTGTTGCTAGATGAGCCAACCAACCACATGGATTTGCAAGCGTTAGAAAGCTTAAGGCAATTTCTTCAAAATTTCACTGGTGCATTTGTGATTGTCTCACATAAACCTTTTTTCTTAGACCAAGTTACAGATGTTACTTGGGAACTCACACCTGATGCTTTGAAAGTATATGGAGGCAACTTTTCTCAATATCGAGAACAGAAAGAAATCGAGTTAGAGGTAGCATTGCGATCGCACGAAGTCGCCAGAAAGGAACTCAAACGTACCCAAGCCACGGCTATCCAAGAACAGCAACGTGCAGCCCAATCTAGCCGCAACGGTCGCGCCAAGTTTCTGAATGGTAGTATTGATAGAATGGCAGCAGGACTGATTAAAACCAAAGCTGAGATATCTAGCGGAACTGCAAAAAAGAAACATGAAGCAGCAGTAGCAAAGGCTAATCAAAAGGTTGCAGAGACGAAAGTCAAAACTACAAAAGTCACAAGTATTCAGCTAGAAGAAAAAAATCAAAAGCGCCGAAATCTAATTAATATCCAGGGTGCAAATCTTAGGATATCAGAACGTCTGTTGATTCAAAATATTCAACTGCATGTCTCCTCTGGCGATCGCATCTCTATTATCGGCGCAAACGGTTCTGGTAAATCGAGTCTGGTAAAAGCAATTTTGGGAATGGAAAACCAAACAGCAGTTTTAGAATCAGGTGAGGTTTTGCTTGCACCAGCCATGAAAGCTGTATATCTCGATCAAACCTACGAATTGGTAAATCGTCAATGCACAATTTCGGAAAATATGCAAGCTGCCAATCCTAATCTCAGCTATCAGCTTTTGCGTCAACAGTTGGGACACTTTCTCTTTAAATATGATGAAGTTCACAAAAGCGCCTCTGTGTTGAGTGGGGGTGAGTTGGCAAGATTAGCGTAGGCGTAGCCCGCCGCAGGCATCGCAATAATCAGTATCTCAGAAATCGATCTTCTCATCCTCGATGAGCCAACGAATAACCTAGATATTGAAACCGTTGAACAAATGGTAGTAAGTATAAATGACTATCAAGGCGCTATTTGGGTAATTTCCCACGATCTAGATTTCCTCAGCCTGATTAACATTACTCAAAGTTTCAACTTGAGAGAGCAAGCCTTGCAAATCACAACCTATTTACCCAGTACACCAGAGAAATATTATCGAGAATTGCTGGAATGTCACAATAAATCTTATTCCAGATCGGTGTAACTCTCTTTTGTATGCCTGTAAACTCCGGGAATTATTGAATTGGCATATCGGTAACTCTAAATCTCTAACTCCTCAGCAGAAGCCGTAAAGCATACAGGCAAGTTATAATTCTCTTGCGGATCAACGTAACAAAAATTTATGAGTAACCCACTAGTACAAGCTTTTTTCGTAGGCAGAGCAGTAGCCGAAGTAGTTAATGAGCGTTTAGAGGTCGCCTTGACCGATGCTTTGAGCGATCTGGGCAAATTTGATGCAGAAGCTAGAGAGCAGTTACGCCAGTTTACAGAAGAAGTCCTAGAGCGGGCAAATCGGTCAGCAGAAACAGCTAATTCTGGTCAAGCTACTACAGGTAGTGGACAAACCAGTTCTGATTCAGGTGACTTGCAAGCAGATATTGATGAATTACGAGCAGAAATTGCGCTCTTACGAACAGAATTGCAACATTATCGCCGAACTTCTGCATAAATTTAGTTATTAGTCATTGGTCATTGGTCAAAAATTATTTACAAATGACAAATGACAAATGACACTTAAGAAAAAACAGTTTAGGAATCAGAGTGTCTTTTCTTTCAAGTGATTCGGTTGCAAACCAACGGTACACAAAGGATATGGAACAAGGTTATTCAGAGAAGGCATACCGTTGGAATCGGGAAAAATACTCTAGCAGACGGCGTTTTGTGGACATTTGGTCTTTTGTCTTGACCTTATTGTTCAAACTTTGGCTATACAACAAATCTTGGAGTTATCCGGGTGGCGTGACTGAGGTAAAGCAAGCTGCAAGACGCAAAACCCAAGCAGTCTGGATTCGCAACACCCTGCTGGATTTAGGCCCAACCTTCATTAAAGTTGGGCAACTATTTTCTACCCGTGCTGATATCTTCCCTGGTGAATATGTAGAAGAACTAGCCAAATTACAAGACAAAGTACCGGCATTTAGCTATGAACAAGTAGAAGCGACCATTGAAAAAGAATTAGGCAAAAAAATTCCTCAACTATTCCATAATTTTGAATCGATTCCTTTAGCTGCTGCTAGCTTAGGACAAGTACATAAAGCTGTGCTGCATACTGGGGAATCGGTTGTCGTTAAAGTGCAACGTCCTGGATTAAAAAAGTTATTTGAAATAGATTTACAAATTCTCAAGGGAATTACCCGCTACTTTCAAAACCATCCCAAATGGGGACGGGGAAGAGATTGGTTAGGTATTTATGAAGAATGTTGTCGCATTCTTTGGGAAGAAATTGATTATCTTAACGAAGGTCGTAACGCCGATACTTTTCGCCGGAACTTTCGCGGCTACGATTGGGTGAATGTCCCAAGAGTATACTGGCGTTACGCCAGTTCCAGAGTGCTGACTTTAGAATATCTCCCTGGAATTAAAATTAGCCAATACGAAGCTTTAGAAGCAGCCGGTTTGGATCGAAAGCTGATCGCCCGTCAAGGCGCTCAAGCCTACTTACTACAATTACTCAATAGTGGCTTTTTCCACGCCGATCCTCACCCAGGCAATATTGCTATTAGTGCAAGTGGCGCTCTAATATTCTACGATTTCGGCATGATGGGGCGGATTAAATCTAACGTGCGCGAAGGACTGATGCAAACACTGTTTGGTATCGCTCAAAAAGATGGCGATCGCGTTGTGCAATCTCTGATCGATTTAGGCGCGATCGCCCCAACAGATGACATCAGCCCAATCCGGCGTTCCGTCCAGTACATGCTGGATCATTTCATGGATAAGCCCTTTGAAAATCAGTCGGTGGCGGCAATCAGTGACGACCTTTATGAAATAGCTTATAATCAGCCATTTAGATTTCCAGCAACCTTCACCTTTGTGATGCGAGCCTTTTCTACTCTAGAAGGAGTAGGCAAAGGTTTAGATCCAGAGTTTAACTTTATGGAAGTTGCCAAACCTTATGCAATGCAGCTTATGACCGATATGAATGGTTCTGAGGGGAATACTTTTATTAATGAATTAAGTCGTCAAGCAGCTCAGGTAAGTAGTACTGCCTTTGGGCTACCACGTAGGTTAGAGGATACGCTAGAGAAGCTAGAACGGGGAGATATACGTCTTCGCGTTCGGTCTATAGAAACTGAAAAGCTATTGCGGCGGCAAAGCAGTATTCAGCTCTCAATGAGCTATGCTCTGTTAATTAGTGGTTTCACACTTTCAGCTACGATCTTAGTGGTTGGCAATCATGTATGGTGGGCACTGCTGCCTGGGTTAATTGCACTAGGCATTTCAGCGATCCTGATCAGACTACTTTTACGCCTTGACCGTTACGATCGTATGCATTAATTGTTGCAAAAAAAAATTTATGAAACTTAATTTCACGGGTTTTAGCGATCCGGGACTTATTCGTTCTAATAATCAAGATGCTTACTATGTCGACCCAGAAGGGCGGTTTTTCGTTGTCGCTGATGGAATGGGTGGTCATGCCGGAGGTGAAGAAGCAAGTCGCATAGCCACTGAAGAAATTCAGGGCTATTTGCTGGCAAATTGGGAATCTTCTAAATCTTCCCAAGAATTGCTAGAGCAAGCTTTGTGGGGTGCTAATGAAGCGATTTTGCAAGATCAGCAAAATCATCCCGAACGCGCCGACATGGGTACAACAGTTGTAGCAGTAATTTTTCGCTCTCCAGAGCCGCCCTGGTGCGCTCATGTTGGCGATTCCAGGCTGTATCGCTTCCGAGAGTCCCAATTAGAACAGGTAACAGAAGACCACACTTGGGTTGCACGAGCAATCAAAATTGGTGACATTACCTTTGATGAAGCGCGATCGCATCCTTTTCGTCATGTATTATCGCGCTGTTTAGGGCGTGAAGACTTGCATCAGGTTGATGTCCAACCACTAGATGTAAAAGTTGGCGATCGCTTACTGTTATGTAGTGATGGTCTTACAGAAGAACTTGTTGAACAGAAGATTGCTAGCTGCCTCCAAGACGCTCCTTGGCTTGATAAAGCCGCCATCTCTCTAATTGAGGCTGCTAAGGAGCAGGGAGGACACGATAACATCACAGTTGTCATCGTTTCACTGGAATAAATGGTCATTGGTCATTGGTCGATGCTTAGTAACCTAAACAAATGACAAATGACAAATGACAAATCTGGTAGATATACTCAGTAATTTGTTCAGTGTGAGCATTTTTCACTTTTACAATTTGATACAAATGTTTTTAGCCTCTAAAAAGACCTAATGAGGCTGAATTTGCATAAAATTGATTAATTGACATCTTGCACAGAATAAGGTAGAGCGATTATAATTCACGCTTATTACCATTCATTCCCCAACCTCCTTAAAGTCCTAACTTCCGAAGTTTCCTTCATATTTGGGGAAACACGATCTTCGTTTCTCTCAAACAGGGAACTATAGGATTCAGTAGCAAATCTGCTCATCTCCTCAAAAGAGAGTTGTACAAAGCAGAAAGGAGTGAGAGGTAGTTATATCTACCTTAGTTCCAACAGAGCCTATTTTCTGGAATACGGCTCGGCTGACTTGGGTAGTATATCAGTAGGATTAGGTGGAAGATATCATATCAAAAAAAACCTACATTTAGGATGTGGGCGTTCTGTCAAACAATTGTTATCTTTCTTAATACGGAGGAACAAATGTTGGATAGGCATAAGTCCAATTTTTATCCCATTTGGACTTCTGTAAGCGATATCACCTTTACACGTTGTTTTTTCGGAGTTAACTATGAACCAACCAATGAAACTATCCTTGGAACAGCAATTCAGCATCTGCTCATTTGCCACTCAAGTACAAAATATGAGCCACGATCAAGCCAAAGACTTTTTGGTAAAACTCTATGAGCAAATGGTAGTGCGTGAGGCAACTTATCAGGAGCTTCTCAAACATCAGTGGGGCTTAGATTCCGGTTCCACTATGGCATAGAGTCGTTCTACTGTCGCAGTGGGCGACCTCCTTCTCTTGCTTGGTTCCAAGGAGGAAAAGAGCTGGGGATGTCGGGGCGTCAACTTCGATAACCAATTTCACAAGAGCTACACAAGCACTCAACTCACAACTACTAAACTTTTCGACAGCACATCTCCTGGAGTCTATACATGACTTTAACTTTCCGGGCTAAAATTGCTGTTCGGCTTACCACACTTTTTATTGTTTCTTTTGTTTAGTGTAAGAATTACACCTGCGTAAATTTACAACTGACTGAAATATCCACACAAAAATATTCCGAGAGAAATTAGATAGCCTTGATTTAACTAGCTCGTGATTTCACTCTTTATACATATAACTAGAACTTACATCTTTATATATATTTTGTTTATAAAAGTTTACATTCTTTGAGTTTGCACCCCTTCGTTACATATAAGACATGTAGCATAAAGAAATTATTCCTAACTGGAAAGATCGTATGGAGAATCCGTATCAATGCTTTCGAGCTTTGCCAGAATTTGAGGCTTAATTTTTTCGTACTCGCTTTTGAGTAAACTTTTACTCATTTGCGGATCGGCAGAAGACATCAATGTGTTGCTCATTGCGACCCACTCTTGCAGTCGTTGGCGCTGGGCAGAAGCGACGCTTGAAGGCAAGATATGGGTACAGCGATTTGGTGTTTCTCGTGCAAAGAACAACAGACGGTAGTAACCTGTGTGCTGTAGTAACCGGGTAATTTCTTGACCAAGACTGGTTTTGAGATCGAGGTAGTAAGGCAACCATTTAGCACCATGTTTACGGTTGTAGATGACAGTAATCCATAGCAACATGGGATGGGGAATAGAGATGAAAAGAAATTGGTTATAGCGGGTACAGAGTAAGCGCTTCTGAATTTCTTCTTGCGGTAGCATCACCCATAGCGCTGGTAAAATCTCCCCATTAATGTGAATGGACTGAGGAAAGACAATATCGGCAATTGGTTTATTTTGGGGCCAGGAAATGGCACGAACGATTTCATCGTTAGACAAGGATGCCCGCAAATCGGCTTTAGTTTTCTGTTCAAGCTCAGGACTAGCCGTAGCAGTAGGAATTAGGGCATAGCTATCTTGCTTAATTTTGCGTGTATGCTCAGGCTTTTCTAGAGATGCTAGAACTCTGAGGATTTCAGTGATACTTTGGGGGCGATCGCGTGCTACCTTAGCTAGACAGCTCATCACCAAATTTTCGATTTCTTTTGGTAGTTCTAACCCAGGTGCAACTTCAGCAAAAGAACGTGGTTTTTGATAGTGATGTGTTTTATACCATGCTCCAAAAGAATGAGTTGGTGCTACCAGTGGCATTTTGCCTGTGAGCATCTCAAACATCATCACACCCAAACTATAAATATCAGCACGGTTGTCTAATTCTTTACCCTCCATCTGTTCGGGAGAAGAATAAGCCAATGTCCCCAAATAGAATTTTGTATGGTCGCCATCTGACTGCAATAACTTAGCAATTCCAAAATCTAGAACCTTGACCAATTCTCCGAAACTGGGATCTTGAATCACCAGCATATTGCTTGGCTTGACATCTCGATGGATAATTGGACAAATTGCGCCATCAACTGGGATACCATCATGAGCGCACTGTAATCCCAGGCTGAGTTGACGCGCCATACTCAGAAATCTTGGTAAGGGAAGCCGTTGCTGACGAATAATATTATTTAGGCTTTGTCCTTGTAGATATTCCATAACGTAGAATGGGGTGTTGTTGTCATCTACGCCATAGTCCATAACTCTGACAATGTGGATACTTTTTTGTCCTAGCAAAGCACAAGTTTTTGCTTCTCGCTCAAAGCGGTCTTGCAATCGCATCTTTTCATTTTGGATTGATAGAGCAAGAAACTTAACCGCAACAGGTACACCTCCCAACAAAGTATCTTTAGCGCGATAAACCCTACCCATTGCTCCAGTACCGATTAACTCCTGGAGTTGGTAGCGTTTGCTGAGTAAGCGACCAATGTTGGGGTCTGACATAGAGAATTTGAATCCAAAAGCAGGTTATAAGTGTTTAGAAGAAAAGTTGTAAGTGTTTAGGAGAAAAGTGCATTCAAACTGAAATATATGGCATTATTGCGCCTAGAAATGAATTTCTAGACTTGTACCACAAGGCAAAAATGGAATTCAAAAGACAAAAGTCTTATAGACTAGGCTTTTAGAGGATTTCCAATGGTTGCTTTATCTACATGGCGCTGTGCTACTAAAGGCAGAAGCTTACCTACCTTTAACAAGAAGATTTTGCCCCAAGTCTTGTTAATTGAGAGAGTAAGTGCATTTACGCAGTCTATACTAGCTTTTTTTAGCCCTCTTTTAAAGGATTGAAGCCATGCTCGGTTATTACATCTGGTGCAATATTCTAAAGCAAACAAGCAGAAAGAGTAGATAATGAGGCTTCATATAATCTTGCACTTTAATTGTGGTGTAGTTTTAGTTTGCCCAATTTTGAGTAAATAGATAACTCTAGGATCTGCCAAAAACCTTCATTAGGGATAAGAGTAGCCCTGTTAAGGTGACAAATAACCGGATAATAAAGCTAGCTATGCGATCGCAAGCAGTATAAGTGGAGAGGGTATGGTAAATGCTAGGTACAGCCCTTTGAAGATGGACATGATAGTACAATGCCAAACTACAAGGTGTAGGGACACGGCAGTGTCCATTGGTGTCTACTTAAGCCGAAGCGAATGGAATGATTCCTCCGGCAGCCTGCCGGAGGATGCCCAAAGGGCTGTACAACGCAGCTATACAAACGAAGTCCGCCTCCGCAGACTAACTAAAAATTAAGGCTTTTTAACCCAACTCCGGGGATAAAGTTTAGTGTAGACGTGGTTTCATAACCGCTTATTTCGTGTTAAGTTGACACTCGTGGATATTGGCGTGTCCTTACGGGTTTACCTCACGTAAAGGAAAATAGCTATATTGTTTGCTCAAACTGTTGCACTACTAATTGGGAGTTTTTCGTTTTTTATGTAGATTATAAGAAATATCAAAAACTGATTTATTGCCAATTATATAGTATTGAATTCGACGTTTAATAATGTTGTTAAATCGAGAGATAAAAACAAAGAAAAAGTGCGGATTTTTCCTGATTTCTGTTAATGCTGCTAACCATTTTCTTTGCTTTATAGGGATAACAACTTGAAAGTAAGCGAGATTTTTATTATACGCTGCAAGATTATTATACAGAGCCTGCATTAAAGCTGGATTTTTTTTCACAACCTCTTGTTGCATGAAAGAATTAGCAGCTTTGCAATATTGATTTAGACGTGGCAATGGGCTTTGATAAACAAGAGAACCAGGGCGTGAGCGATAGAAATAATAGGGTTTTGGCTCAATAAAAAAGCGGGCTCCTTTGATTAAGCATTTCATGTCGATCCAAAAATCTTGACCCATCGTGATGTCTTCATCGTATTTGATGCTGTGGTTAAGCAAAAATTCTCGTTTAAATAGAGGCTTACTTAAACCAAAATGCAACCCTGGTTGCCCATAAACATCAGTTTGTACAAAATAAACGATATCAATTTGGATAATTTCATCTATACGTTCTCCACTTTCTTGAATCAATGTACTCCAAGGAGACATTGCACCATCTTTGATTAAATAAAGATCGTCGGCAATCATGTCTGCATTTGTTTTTTCTGCCAGCAACACAAGCTTTTCTAGTCTTTCAGGAGCATACCAGTCATCTGAATCAAGAACAGCAACCCATTCTCCTTGGGCTACTCTAAGGGCGTGATTACGCGCAACAGAAGCCCCCAGGTTTTCTTGATGAACTATTACTTTGACACGTTGGTCGGTAAAACTTTTAGCGACTTCTAAAGTTTGATCGCTTGAACCATCATCAACGATGATAACTTCAATATTTTTGAGTGTTTGCTCTAAGGCAGACTTTATTGATTTTGCAATATACGCTTCGGTATTGTAAGCAGGGATAATAACAGAGACTTTAGGATTCATTAAGCTGAACTTTAGGCTATATAGTTCCGTAAAAATGCTAAAAGCATAGCCTCACATAGAATTAGTATGATAACTTGTTTTGTAGGTAGGGATAGTTACAAATCATGAATTATTATCTGACCAGATTTTTACAGTTCAGGCTCCTTGTCATAGGTAAAGATATATTTATTTTTTTCAGAGAGCTGTAACGAGCGCCATTAATTAAGCATTTCATGTCAAGCCAATAGTCCTCAGCTATGTTTATGGTTTCATCGTACATAATGCTGTGCTTAACTATAAATTCTCGTTTGAATATAGGCTTGCTTAAACTCAAGATGCAATCCTGCTTGTCCATAAACATCAGTTTCTACAAAATAAATAAGATCAATTTGGTTAATTTTATCTATATCTTTTCCACTTTCTTGAATCAATGTACTCCAAGGAGATGTTTCACCATCTTTGATTAAAAAAAGAACGTCAGCAATCATGTTTGCATTGTTTTTTTTCTGCTAGAAACACAAGCTTTTCTAATCTTTTGGGATCATACCAGTCATCTGAATCAAGAATAGCAATCCATTCTCCTTGGGCTGCTATGAGGGCACGATTACGCGCAGCAGAAACCCCGATATTTTTTTGATTAACTATTATTTTTAGACGTTTATCTGTAAAACTTTTAGCGACTTCTACAGTTTGCTCGTTTGAACCATCATCGACCATGATAACTTCAATATCATTGAGCGTTTGCTCTAAGGCTGACTCTAGTGCTTTCGCAATATAGGCTTCAGTATTGTAAGCAGGGATAATCACAGAGACTTTAGGATTCATAAAACTGAATTCTAGATTACATGGTTGCCCAAAAATGCTAAGATCCTGACGATGATTTGAAAACTTCTTTTTATACTATAAAACTATAACTCAGGAGGTCGATGAAAATAAAAGATACTCCTTAAGCTCAGGTATGAGGCATTGATTGAAGGCTGAGAAACTAGTGCGTTAAAAGAAAGTTATTTGAACGGAAGATTTCCAACCTAGACTCACAGCAATGAGGCAACACTGCTTTTAGGTTGACTGACGCTCTAGGCTAACTTCCATTGTGTTAGTTAAAAAATGACCAGCCAAGATACCACTACTGAGAT
Organism: Nostoc sp.; assembly: GCF_036917465.1. GTDB lineage: Bacteria > Cyanobacteriota > Cyanobacteriia > Cyanobacteriales > Nostocaceae > Nostoc. The sequence goes on along the minus strand of NZ_JBALDL010000048.1, from coordinate 26,784 downwards.
AATATTTATCTTCTGAAATCCTGTGTAGGGTTTCAAAGCCACTACGACGCTGACGATCGCCTATTACCCAGTAACGCTGCACAATAGTATCTAAACCAATCCAGCCTTCGCCTTCAACTTGCCCCAAAATATTATGTTGTAACAAAAAAGTATACTGACGCTCTCCCTCATGTAGTCGTCCCTTGTATTGTAAAGAGATTTCTGAGCGATCGCTACCAGGAAATATCAGCTTAGTTGCCATAGTGAACCAGTTATCTCGATTCCAAGCTACCAAGGTCATCCCCTTGATGCTGATTGGCATACCATTACGTTCCAGCCAATTTCCTTGCATTGCCCAGCGTCCTGGTTCCAATAAAAAAGTATGAGCCACCTTATATATTCCCTGTCTCGATGGAGTGCTACCAAGACTACAGTTATAGCAGTGCTGTACATGGATAGCGGGGCGTTTAGCCCGTGCTGAGTGAAGAATGAAGAAATTTTTTATCGTTTTTGTCTGAAGACTCAGGAGTAACTTTGGTGAATTTCTCCCAAAAGCACTTCTTGAGGTGCGCCAGTAGCAGTAGGTAGATTGCCAGGAATACCCAAATGCCGCCAGTAGGCTAAAACTGCAAAAGCGATCGCTTCTTTAAAATCTGCACTCAAACCAACTTCATCTGTAGTCAAAACTGGGATTGATGGCAACAACAACTCTAATCGACGTTTCAAATAGAGATTGCGACTACCACCGCCACATAATAGTAACCGTTGTGGCATTTTTGACAAAAAAGTGCGGTAACTATGAATAATTGAAGCAACTGTCAGTTCCGTCAGAGTTGCCAGTATGTCAGCAGCATTGAGTTGGTATACTTCGGCATCTTTTAAACACTGATGCAGGTAAGTCACACCAAATAACTCTCGACCAGTAGATTTGGGCGGGGGTAGATGAAAATAGTCTTGGTTGAGCCATTGTTCTACCAAAGGATGACAGGGAGTACCACTTGCAGCCCAATTACCATCTTCATCATAAGTTTTAGCACCAGCGCTTAAATGCTCCACTGCGAGATCCAACAGACTATTTCCTGGGCCAGTATCCCAAGCGCGAATTTTTGAAAGCCAGTCGCCATGACGAGGCGGAATATAAGCTACGTTACCGATGCCACCAATATTTTGAATACAACGCCGTTCTTCAGGATGACTGAGCAAATAGGCATCTACTCTGGGGACGAGAGGCGCACCATGACCGCCAATAGCAATATCAGCAACGCGGAAGTTACTCACAGTTGTAATGCCCGTAAGATGGGCAATTAATGCACCGCGCCCTAGTTGGAAACTGTAACCCAAGGGAGTGCTGTTAGCGGTAGCAGGCTCTTTAGCCCGTGAGGAGTCAGAAATTAAGATTTCTCTCCTATTCTGCTCCCCTCTTAGCACAGGTGGTCGATGATAAACCGTCTGACCGTGGGAGCCAATAAGAGTGGCTGGCTGATGACCAAGTTGAATATTTTGGGCAGCTTGGGCAAAGACAATAGCGATCGCATCATCTATTTCTGCTAATTCTGCCATTGAGATCGCAACGCCTGCACCAACTGCTAGTATTTTTTCTCTGAGTTCAGATGGATAAGGATATGTTTCCCCAGCTAGCAACTCAACTTTAAGATCCAATTCTGTACCGGAAATCTCTACCAAGGCAGCGTCTATGCCATCTACGGATGTACCACTAATTAAACCGATAACGCGAGTCGGGACAGCAACTTCTTCAATCGGATGCATTGCTCAAGATTCTTTTGTTGATTGCAAGAGGTAGTTTAATTCATGCTACTAGCGATGTCAAAAAAACTAAGGTGGCATAGTTGACTCGATAAAGACGAATTGCTAGGGAAGGGGTGAGAGGCAGCCGAGAGCTACCTGTCAAAGAACTTAGTTTTCCCTTGAATTAGAAAAAATAATTTTGAAATTACAGCAATTCCAGAGTTATGAAATGTATTAAAACTATCTGGATGTATTTTGAAAGTTAATTTCATCGTTTGTCATCAAGAGATTGTGAAGTTAATCATACAGCAAAATGCAGGTTATTCAATTCATTTAAATAAGAACCAAGGTAATCTTGAAGATGAGTTTTAAAAACTATTCAGCCAAGAGATAAGCAAAGGTTTTCGAGGGTATGGCATAGCACAATGCCTCATACCTTCTTAACCTAGATCCCTAGAAATATAAACTGCCTGCGAATCATCAAATGGCATTTTTTAGAAATAAAGCTTGTTTACAATTTAGCACTGATAACTTCGCACTTTCTACATAAAGCGATAGATATCACGGAACATAACTCAGTAAATATCCTCTAAATAAAGTCCAACAAATTACATTTTTATCTGCGTATAGTCTAATCAAAAAAGTAGTAATCCCTCTGATGTTTAAATCTAGAAGCACATCGCACAATGAGGCTATGAACACGAAAGATTAAAAAACAAAAGGGGTTCTCAAATGAAAAGTCTTTTAATTAAGTCCGCGATCGCTTCAGGTGTTGTTTTGTCCTTAGCTACTGTTACCCGTCCGGCAATGGCTGCGTCTTTTGCCATATCAATAGAAAACGCAGGTGTACAAACTGCAAATTCCTCAAATCTTGTTAATACTCATGTAGATACTTTTGATGGAGAAACAACAGGTTACAGTGCAACAGGCTTTCAATGGAAGGATGGAGCAACAACTATTGGTTCTTATAATAACGGTCTAATCAACAATGCAAACCAATATGGTGGTGCTGGTGGATCGGGTAAATATTTTGATGTAGACACGAATATCGGTAGTAAACAATCTGTTTCCACCCTGAATTTAACAACCCCACAAAGTTACTTTGGACTTTGGTGGTCTGCGGGAGATGCTAACAACGTACTGACATTTCTTTCACAAGGTAAGGTTGCCTTTTCTATGACTACTGCTGATGTGGTAAACTATATCGCAGGATTATCAAATAAAGCCAGCTACTACAGTAATCCTAACTCACAATTCAAAGGTCAGGATTCTGGAGAACCCTTTGCGTTCATCAACTTCTACGATGTTAGTGGAACTTTTGATCAAGTTCAATTCACCAATGTTGGCGGAACTGGTTTTGAATCAGATAATCACACAGTCGCCACTAGCTACAAAGATATCACCGGTAATGTAGTTACCAGAGCAGTTCCTGAGTCTTCTTCTCTATTAGGAGTTTTTGTGATTGGTTTTGTGGGTGCTGCTTCAGTTATGACTCGTCGAGTTAATAAGAAGTCAGTTTTGCAATTGTCATAAGTGTAATGGCTTGTAAACAAGCCGATTTCTGGCTCAGATTAAAAGCCGCACTTCTGATAATCATTAAGGAAATGTGACTCTCCAGCGATCGCCACTTTAATAGCAGTGCTATTAAAGATACTAATTCAATCTCAATCAAATTTGCCTGATTTTCTCTATGCCTTACTCCCAGGCTCCATTTTGCGTAGCTTGCTGTAGGCAGGATTTCAGAAGTTCCAGTGAAAAGTTAACACTCAATACAAGTTAGGGCGAGCTTACTTAGGTAAACTCGCCCTAATTATTTTGTTATTAAAGCTTACGCATTGACAGAAAAGACTAAATTTGTAATATAAAGCAATACCTTGTGGGTACTGATCCTAAAGCTCAGATTTTAAGAATCGATATGATAGAAAAGTAGATAAAATTTAAACAATATTTATCGAATGGTGCTTCAATCATCTGGCTTGTCCAAGATCAAAGACTCATTTACACAAAAAATCTTTTTGGGCAATGAACCCAATGCGGAATTAATTGCAATTCTCACTGTTTACTTTGTCCAAGGAATTTTAGGGCTATCGCGTCTGGCTGTGAGCTTTTTCCTCAAAGATGAGCTGCTGTTGAGTCCAGTCGAGGTATCGACGCTATTGGGAATTGTCTTCCTACCTTGGATGATCAAGCCGGTGTTTGGCTTTATCTCTGATGGCTTGCCTATCTTTGGCTATCGTCGCCGTCCTTACTTGATTTTATCCGGGATACTGGGAACTGCTTCTTGGGCGAGTCTGTCCACAATAGTTAATACTAGCTGGGCAGCTACATTAGCGATCGCTCTTGGTTCTCTCTCCGTCGCTATGAGTGATGTGATAGTTGACTCGCTGGTTGTGGAACGTGCTAGAGGCGAATCACAAGCAAAAGCAGGTTCACTACAATCTCTATGTTGGAGTGCTTCTGCGATCGGAGGTTTAATAACAGCATACTTTAGTGGTTTGCTGCTGCAATACTTTACTACCCGTACTGTCTTTGGAATTACCGCCTTATTCCCTCTCATCGTCTCAGGAGTAGCTTGGTTAATTGCAGAATCGCCCGTTAGCAAAGATAAAGATGCTGAAGATGGTAATCACACCAACCCTTTACCAATCAAACATCAACTTAAGCAGCTACGCCAAGCCATTACCCAAAAAACAATTTGGCTACCAACGGCCTTTGTCTTCATTTGGCAAGCTACCCCAAATGCTGAATCAGCCTTTTTCTACTTCTCTACCAACGAATTACACTTTGAACCAGAATTTTTGGGGTGGGTAAACTTGGTGACAAGTTTCGCTTCTTTAGCAGGTGTTTGGATTTTTCAACGTTTCCTCAAAAGCATCCCTTTTCGCGTAATTTTTGCTTGGAGTACTGTCCTTTCGTCACTTTTAGGGATGACGACGCTGTTGTTAGTGACTCATACAAACAGGCTGTTGGGTATAGATGACCACTGGTTTAGTTTGGGTGATAGTCTTATTCTCACTGTGATGGGTAAAATTACCTTTATGCCAGTGATGGTACTAGCGGCAAGGCTTTGTCCCTCTGGTGTAGAAGCAACTTTATTTGCCTTGTTGATGTCGGTATTTAATTCAGCAGGAACAGTTTCTCAAGCTTTGGGGGCATTACTCACCTATTGGCTGGGGATTACTGCAACGAACTTTGAGTCACTTTGGTTATTGGTGCTAATTACTAACCTCAGTACGCTGTTACCTCTACCATTTATCAACTGGCTACCTGCTGCTGAGGAACAAACTGAGACATCCAAAGATGGGGAACAAGAGTTTTTGCCAAATTTGATGTCTGAGTTGGTAGTGAGAGAACCAGAGTCGAAAATAGTGGAATAGCGCAATCAATTCAAAGTCGAGTCAGTACGCTGCCTTCCCATTGCAGCAAAGTTGCAAAAAAATTCTTTTTAGCGGCTACATATTTTCTTACAAGGTAACAATAAAAAGCAAGGTATATGCAGAGTTTTAGAAGTCAAGAAAGCCTAGTTACAGAAAAATCCTACACCTCTCACTCAAGAATTTGATTATTGGATTGATGATATAGAAGGACAAATTCCTACAGAGTTACAAGGTACGCTGTTTAGAAATGGCCCCGGTTTGCTGGATGTGAATGGTCAATATCTTCATCACCCGTTTGATGGTGATGGGATGATTAGCAGAATTACCTTTACTAATGGTCATGCCCATTTTCGCAACCGCTTTGTCCACACAAGTGGGTATTTGGAGCGATCGCAGGGCTACATCTCAAGCATCATATCCCCTATGGTCTGCATGGGAGCTTTAGTTCTGAGGTTTTTGTGAAAATTTGATCCTCTATTTGGGTGAAACCATTTTTTCGCTGGCAATGATATGCAAATCGATATTTTTGAGCAAGCGCACCAATTTTTGCGTCAAAGATCCTTTGAGGAACATTTGCCAGCGCGATCGCTGACTCTCTCCAATTACAATTTGAGTGATCCGATATTTTTCGGCAACTTCAGCGATCGCATTAGCTACATTACTGTTGGTAATACGAAGAAAAGTACCTTCAAATTCGTTACAGAGTTTTTCACAAGTGTGGATGTGTAGGCTTTCCTCCTTGGTGAGGAAGCGTTCTGGATTGGCAACGAACAAGGTATAAAGTGGGGCATTCATATAGTTAGCTATCCTCGCACCCCGGCGTAACAGCTGGACTGAGTTGGGATAGGTGGATACACATACTAAAACCCGCTCATGAATATTACAGGATTGCCCATTGGGGGTAGTAGCGATCGCATTTCCTTCCACGTTGTCTGCAACTTCTCGCAAAGCCAACTCCCGCAAAGCAATCAGGTTACGGCGTTGGAAAAAATTATCGAGGGATTGTTGGATTTTTTGCGGCGCATAAATCTTCCCTTCTAATAAGCGTTCTTGCAGGGTTTCGGGTGTGACATCCACTACCACTATTTCATCTGCTTCATCCAAAATCCTGTCAGGAACTCGCTCACGGACTATCACCCCGGTAATTCTAGCTACTAAGTCATTGAGACTTTCCAAATGTTGCACATTCATTGTGGAGTAGACATCAATACCTGCTGCCAAAACTACTTCTACATCTTCGTAGCGTTTTTCGCGTGGGGAACCAGGGACGTTAGTATGGGCAAGTTCATCAATTAAGGCTAATTGGGGCGATCGCTTTAAAATAGCATCTGTATCCATATCCGTTAGCGTCAACTCACCGCCAGGATATTGCTTACGCGGTAAAATCTCCAGTCCCTCTGCCTTCTCTGTTGTGTCCTTGCGTCCGTGGGTTTCCAAAAGCCCAACGATGACATGAATTCCTTCGTGTTTAAGTGCGTGTCCCTCTTCTAACATCCGGTAGGTTTTGCCTACTCCAGGAGCCATGCCAATAAATATTTTATGCTTACCCCGCCGTCGCGGGGGATAAAGCGAGTAAATTCCAGAATTTAAAGGTGCAGTGCCAGTCGAACCAGTATTATTATCTGACATTTTACTCTTGGTATCTATATGGCAATTTTATTACATCGGAAAACGACGTTTTACCCATACCCGTTATGAGTGCTGAGTAGTGAATCTGACTTCTTTGCTCAGAACTTGGAATTGTTTTGCCCAATTCCCAATGCCCAATTCCCATTTATTGATTTTGCTGACGATTAAAATCTTGTAAGTCAAGAGCATAATTCAATCGGAGAACATTGACTCCCGGCTCACCAAAAATCCATAAAAATCTGCCATCAGTATACTTATTAATTAAACGTAGTACCTCATCTTCTTTTACTCGCCGCGCACCAGCAACCCGCGTCAATTGCTGCCGTGCTGCTTTGAAGGAAATATGCGGATCTAAACCAGATGCAGACGTATAAATTATATCAGCGAGCGGTTGGAGATTTTCGTCTCGCAATTGATTTGCCTCTTCTAGAATCCGCTTAAGTAGCTCTGGATTACTAGCAGCGAGATTACTAGCTCCAGAGATGCCAGTTGGCTTGGCTTTTTTACCTTGACTATATCTAACGGTACTAGGACGAGGATGGAAATATCGCTCAGATGTGAATACTTGACCAATCAAAGCCGAACCAATTGGTTCATTATTTAGATTCAGCACAATGCTGCCATTGGCTTGATAGGGCAAAAAAACTTGACCCACTACCAGGATGATCAGAGGATAGATGATTGCAGTCAACAACCAAAGCATTAAAGTTATAAAAATTGCTCTGATAGTTTCTCGAATAATAGCCATAAAAAGTTTTCCAATTACTACTAAAATTTAATTTTTAATTTTAATTCTTTTACCCAATCAGAACGAAATTTAAAGATGCTGTTGCTAACAGTATAAATAGCTGGGGCAATTACCACATTCAAGCACAGCAGGATAAAAATAGCGAGTGTTACGTGATGTTCACGCCATTGCGACCAAACAAAGACATCGCTTGTATCATATCTATCGGCAGAAACTTCTCCCAAACATCGAGCTGTTTATTCATATTTTTTTGGTTCTTTCTCTCAACAGGTAAAAGTAAAAATGTTTCTGATTTTAGTTTGGTGAAGATGCACTTATTTCACAGTGTCTGTACTTTTGCTTTCCTTAAGCCAAACCCACAAGTGTAATCAGTAGGTCTATCAACTTAATGGCGATAAACGGCGCGATTATCCCACCTAAGCCATAAATTAAGATATTGCGTTGGAGTAGCTGATTAGGTGTTAGTGGCCTAAACCGCACACCCTTCAATGCCAAGGGAATCAAAGCCGGAATAATCAAAGCATTATAAATCAGTGCTGATAGAACAGCAGAATTAGGGCTAGTCAAATTCATAATATTTAGACTTTGCAAATTAGCAGCGACAAATATGACTGGGATAATTGCAAAGTATTTAGCAATATCATTTGCGATGGAAAATGTCATCAAAGCCCCGCGAGTAATCAACAGTTGTTTGCCAATGCTAATGATATCGATCAGCTTTGTGGGATCGGAGTCTAAATCGACCATGTTGGCAGCTTCTTTTGCAGCTTGTGTTCCTGTATTCATGGCAACACCGACGTTAGCTTGGGCTAATGCGGGAGCATCGTTAGTTCCATCTCCCGTCATGGCAACTAGTTTACCTGCGGCTTGTTCCTTTTTAATAACGTTGATTTTGTCTTCTGGTGTGGCTTCGGCAATGAAGTCATCAACGCCTGCTTCTTTAGCAATGACAGAAGCTGTAATTTGGTTGTCTCCAGTAAGCATGATGGTACGCACTCCCATCCGTCGTAGTTGTTCAAAGCGATCGCGGATACCAGGTTTAACTATATCTTTGAGATAAACAACCCCATAAATTTCGTTATCTAGGCTAACTGCTAAAGGTGTACCTCCCAGACGAGAAACTCGTTCGTAGACAGCATCTAATTCTGGCGTATCGCGTCCGTTGCGAGAACGGACAAATCCTTTAATGGCTTCTACGGCTCCCTTCCTGGCCTCATAGCCACCAGGTAAGTTAGTTCCACTCATGCGGGTTTTGGCTGAAAAATCAATACCTTCTGACTGGTTGGAGTCGAAATCAAACCGTGCGCCTAACTTTTCTGCCAGTCGGACAATAGATTTACCTTCTGATGTATTGTCAAAAACACTAGCCGCCCACGCAACGTTAGCAATTTCTGACATTGAATGACCGTCGATCGGGATAAACTCTTCCGCCAAACGGTTGCCAAGGGTAATTGTACCTGTCTTATCAAGAACTAAAGTGTTGACATGACCACAGGCTTCAACTGCTCGTCCTGAAGTGGCAATGACGTTAAATTGGGCAACTCGATCCATACCAGCAATACCGATGGTACTTAGTAAGCCGCCAATGGTTGTAGGAATTAATGCCACTAATAGGGCAATTAAAGTTGGCACGCTGACTGGACTGTTGACATAGTAAGCAAGTGCAGGCAAGGTTACTACAACTAACAAAAATACTAAGCTGAGAACTGCCAACAATACTGTCAGGGCTATTTCATTGGGTGTTTTGCTACGTTCTGCCCCTTCTACTAAGGCAATCATCCGGTCAATAAAGCCTTTGCCTGGATCGGTATTAATGCGGATAATTAATTCATCTGAGATAATCCGTGTCCCACCAATGACGGAACTGGAAACGTCGGAGCCTGATTCTTTTAATATTGGTGCGGATTCTCCAGTAATTGCCGATTCATCTACTGAGGCGACACCCATAATTACCTCGCCATCGGCGGGAATGATATCGCCAGCAATGACGTAGATGTTATCGCCCTGTCTCAGGCTGGTGGATGAAACTTCACTAATTGCACCGTCAGGAGCGAGTTTTTTGGCGATCGCCTCTGATTTCGTTAATCGCAAGGCATCAGCTTGAGCTTTACCCCGCCCTTCTGCCACTGCTTCGGCAAAATTTGCAACCCAAACTGTAAAGAATAAAATCCCCGACAGCAAGGCGTTGAAAATTTGCGGGTTCTTTTGCAGGGCTAGGCCAAATAGGTTGGGATCGATTGTTAGCAATAGGATGATGATTGTCCCCACCCAAACCATAAATATCACGGGATTTTTGATTGCATACTTAGGGTTGAGCTTGACAAAAGCATCTTTAATTGCTCTTAAGTACAGCCACTTAGTAATTTTCCTCGCCTTCTTACGTCCTTGGCGGCGATCGCCAGAACGAGGATTTGGCCGTCTAGCTTTGAAGTTAGTTGCCACTTGATTTATAAATTAAATAAAGTTAGGAGAGACGCGATTCATCGCGTCTGTACAAAGGTGGGAGTTTCCAATAAAAATAATATCCAACCTGTAGGGCACGTTACGCGATCGCTAATACAAGCAAGTTTCTAGAATGGAAAGCGATCGCGTAGCGTTTCTGAGATTGAGCGTTGGGAACCTTCTTGCGGGTTCTACAGCACTGGTTTCCCTATAAAACCGGATAAGTTATTTATTTTTTGGTATTCTCTTAATTCCAGACTTATAACTCATAGATTTTCTAATTGCCAGATGCTAGTTTCAAACCCTCAGCTATGGGGCCTAAAGCTAGAACGGGAAAGAAAGTCAACACTCCTAAAACCAGTGTCACTCCAGCAGTGATACCTGTAAATACTAGAGAATCAGTTCTTAGGGTGCCAGGAGTTTCTTGTACTTGTTGTTTGTGAGCCATGCCATCAGCTAACAGCAGGATGGCAATTATCGGAATGTAGCGTCCTCCTATTGAGCTAACTAAAGTACTCAAGTTCCACCACAGGGTGTTATCCTTCAACCCTTCTAAGCCGGAACCATTATTTGCAGCAGCTGAGGCGTATTCATAAACTACTTGAGAAATACCGTGATAGCCAAAGTTGCTAATTCCAGAAAGGGAAATGGGATAAGCCAAAGCGATCGCACTGGGAATCAAAACTAGAATTGGGTGAATCAATAACACCACGCTGGCGAGGACGATTTCCCGCTTTTCGATTTTGCGTCCTAAAAACTCTGGGGTACGTCCTGCCATTAGTCCAGTTAGGAACACTGTAAGAATTAAGTAAATGAATAAGTAGGCTGTTCCAGTGCCTTGTCCACCCCAGATAACCCGGATAAACAAGTTGAAAAGAGTCGAAAATATTCCTTGAGGCATCAAAGAATCGTGCATCCCATTCACAGCACCAGACATAGTAGCAGTAGTCATAACTGCCCAAAATGCCGTTTGTGCCCAGCCAAATCGAACTTCTTTTCCCTCCAAATTGGGCTGTTCTAATCCAAAGGCATTATTAACCAGGGGATTACCTTGCAGTTCTCCCACGGCTGTCACTCCCACCATAACCACAAAAATCACAAACACCATCCAAAAAAGTAGCCAAGCTTGTTTGATGTTGTTGGCAAATATACCGTAAGTGTAAATCAAGGCTGCTGGTATAGAAATCATGGCAATCATTTCTATCAAGTTAGAAGCGCCATTAGGATTTTCAAAAGGATGGGCTGAGTTTACGCCAAAAAAGCCACCGCCGTTTTCACCCAAAAGTTTGATCATTTCAAAGGATGCTACTGGCCCTCTGGCAAGATATTGCGTCCCACCTTCTAAGGTTCTTATATCCATCGTCTTCGCTAATGTTTGTGGAACACCTGTTATAAGCAAAGCGATCGCTCCGATAATCGAAATCGGTAGCAATATGCGCGTAATTCCACGCACGAGATCGACATAAAAGTTTCCCAGTCTTCTACCCGTCAACCCGCGAATAAAGGCAATTCCCACGGCTAACCCGGTGGCTGCGGAGGTGAACATTAAAAAGCCTAAAGCCGCTACCTGGCTAAAATAGCTTAAGGTTGTCTCACCAGCATAGTGCTGCTGATCGGTATTCGTTACAAAGGAAATGGTTGTGTGCAGTAATACATCCCAACTGGGCGCACCAAAGCCGTTAGGATTCCAGGGTAAGATTCTCTGAAAATATATCAGCAAATACACTGAAATTCCCATGAGCAAGTTGCTGCCAATTACAGCCCGGATATACTGCAAACCCGTCATATCATCTTTTCTACGAATACCCGCTAGGACGAACATACTTCGCTCGATGGGGTTCATTAAAAAATCAAGCAGTGTTCTTTCTCCCAAGAAGACACGAGCTATATATCTACCGAGTAACGGAGTGATTGCTATGACAATACACAGCGTTAAGCCAATTTGCAAAAAACCTTGTCCCATATATTTCGCGCTCGATAAAATTTAAATGCTAGTAAGCCAATTATTATAAATAACAGATTAACTGTTGAGGTATTTGATTTGGAGGGATTTAGTTATATATATAGCAGTCAGCTTTGATTGTTGAATTTATTTGCTTAATGCACAAAGTGCTATAGGCAGGTAAGAGGCAATAGGCAACAGCAAAGAAGACTCTTCAAGTTGTACCTAACTTCGCAACAATCAAATAGTATTCCTATGTCACCGCCATTTGTTAATCTGGATTTACTATTTTCAGTAATTACTATTTTCCAGATACTTATTAAACTTTTTGTTAAAAATATTTAATCTTTACTTTTAATTCATCTATCTCGCTATTTAGTACTATTTGTTTATACAATACATTCTCGAAGTTTGCTACGTTCAAAGAATATAAATATTTAAGAGGATTTTATTAAAGGGATTACAGTATAGGAAGGTTGTGTTAGATACTCTGCCCCTTATGGACAACTACTAAGTTACCAATTCTCAGTAGTGAGTCTCCGTTTTTACATCTCAACAATTATAATTTCGGGTTAATGCTCAAGTTAATATTTGCAGATATAGATTGCAGATAAATCATAATCGCTGAATTAAATAGTTGTAAAGATAGTAGGATAACGATTTTTTGGTATGGTATTAAGCCGATTAGTGGCTATTAAAAAAGCTATAAATGAGCGTCGGGAAACTTATGGACTAATAGCGATCGCCTTTGCAATCGTCATAGGCTTAGAATATTTGACACCACCTGAGTACGTATTTGGTTACCTCTACACAGGGACGATTTTGGTAGCAGATTCTCGATTGAATCGGCAAGCAGTATTGGGGATCACTCTGGTAGCCACAGGATTAACATTGTTAAATTTGTTTATCCCAGGGGGAGAAATGATTAATACCCCAACGGTGGCAAATAGGTTGATTGCAGTATTGGCTTTGATGGTAACGGGTTGGTTAAGCGATCGCAACCACCGCAATGAAGAAGCGATCGCTTATACTCAAGCACAATTACGCTCCCAAGAACAACTAGCTATCATGCGTGAAGATTTTGTATCTACCCTAACGCATGATTTGAAAACACCTCTATTAGGAGCAATTGAAACGCTGAAATATTTTCAAAACGAGCAATTTGGTGAAATCACGCCAATGCAAGCAAAAGTCCTCCAAACAATGGCTCGTAGTCATCGGAGTACACTGCAATTAGTCCAAACCCTGTTAGATGTATACCGCAATGATGCCGAAGGGTTGAAATTACAGATATCACCGGTTAACTTGGCAACTGTAGCGGAGGAAGTAATAGCTACCCTGACTGAACTAGCAAGAACACGACAAGTTTATATTTCTCTGCACTATGGCGAATCAGATTTTCGGAGCTTTCTCTGGGTAGATGGCGATCCTTTGCAACTGGGGCGAGTCTTCACCAATCTCCTGAGTAATGGTATTAACCATACCCCCCGTGGGGGTAAAGTAGAAGTAGTACTTGAAGGTTATTCTAGCGATCAAGTGGTAAAAATACTCGATACTGGTTCCGGCTTTACCGAAGAAGAGTTACCCCACTTATTTGAAAGGTTTTATCAAGGACATAGCGATCGCCACGTCTCAGGATCTGGACTAGGACTTTATTTAACCAGGCAAATTATCGCTGCTCATGGGGGTACAATTTGGGCAGAGAATCGCTCACCACGAGGCGCACTGTTTGGTTTTCGCCTCCCAGCTTGTCCACCACCGGGGAGATGAGAGTGGGGGGCAGGGAGCAGGGGGAGAATTCCTTCTTGCCCAATGCCCAATACCCAATGCCCAATGACCAATAAAAATGACAAAAATCCTACTGGTTGAAGACGATGAATTGTTTCGGCTTGGTCTGCGGATGCGGTTGCAGCAAGAAACTACTTTGGAGATTGTCGCAGAAGCAGAAGATGGAGAACAAGCTGTAGAATTAGCAAATCGCTATCCCTTAGATTTGGTCTTGATGGATATAGGTTTACCCGGTATTGGTGGGATTGAAGCTTGTCGCCAAATCAAGCAGAAGCACCCAAATTTACCAGTTCTCGTTTTAACGTCTCGTTCTGAAAAACCTCTGATTTCACGGTTAATTGGTGCTGGGGCGCAAGGTTACTGTCTGAAAGGTATTCCTGCTGAGTCTCTAATATTGGCAGTGCGATCGGTTGCAGCCGGGGCTTCTTGGTGGGATCAAACGGCAACAACAGAGATTAGAGCAGCTTTTGAGGGTAGTTCTAATATTGCGCTATCTGCAAAAACTGAGGGAACCATAGAAAATCCCTTAACGAAGCGGGAGCAGGAAATTTTGGCACTTGTAGCAACTGGCAAAAGCAATCAAGAAATTGCTGAAATTCTTTACATTGCCCCTGGTACAGTGCGGGTTCACGTCCATGCTATTTTACAGAAACTAGAAGTCCGCGATCGCACTCAAGCCGCAGTCTTAGCTATCCAAAAAGGATTGGTAGCACCAGAATTGTTGATTAACTAGAGTGAACGATTCAAACTTGCCTAATTTTTACATAATATTTAGTGGGTCTACATCGATTGTCAAGCTAACAGAGGAAGGACAAAGCGATCGCACTTCTTCCCAATCTGGTAATTGTGGCAATGCATCGGGGGCAAATTTAATCAATATCTGCCAGCGATAACGATTAGCTACTCGTAAAATACTCGCTGGTGCTGGGCCTAGTATCTCGAATTCTTCTTCTCTACTCAAGGCTGTGGCGATGATTTGCGCGGTATTTTGCACTTGAATGGGATCGAGACTACTTAAGCGCAACAAAATTAACCGCCCATAAGGGGGATAATTGAGGGCTTGGCGTTGTTCTAACTCTGCTTGGGAGAAAGTGTGATAATCGTGCGATCGCACTGCTGCAATTACCTGATGTTCTGTAGTGTAAGTTTGTACAATCACCCTCCCCGGATCGTCGCCTCTACCAGCACGTCCGGCGACTTGAGTCAAGGTTTGAAATGCCCGTTCACTGGCGCGATAATCTGATAAATTTAGCAATCCATCGGCAGCGACAACGCCCACAAGTGTCACCTGTGGTAAATCCAAACCTTTGGTGAGCATTTGCGTACCCACTAATAAATCCGCTTCGCCATTAGCAAATTGGGTTAGTAGAGTCCGGTGTGAGCCTTTGTTACGAGTGGTATCGCTATCAAAACGAATCAAGCGCAACTCTGGGAACTGTCGGGCTAATTCTTGCGTGACTCGCTGAGTCCCGCTACCGAAAAATTTCAGGTAAGGGGAACTACAATCGGGGCAGAATTTGGGATGCGATCGCGCATAATTACAATAATGACAGCGCAATAATTCCGGCGCTTTCTCTTCGGTATGGTGATACGCCAGTGAAACATCACAGTATGGACATTCCAACACATATCCACAACTGCGGCAAGATACAAAGGTACTGTGTCCCCGGCGATGAATAAATAAAATTCCCTGTTGTTTTCTCTCTTGCAACTGTTGCAAAGCTTCTTGCAGCGATCTACTAAATATAGAACGATTTCCCTGCTGCAACTCTTGCCGCATATCGACGATTTCCACGGGCGGTAAAGGGCGTGAGTTGACACGTTCGGGCAAACTTAAGTAATAACTTCTGCCTCCTGACTTCTGATTTAGGAGTGATGAATTAAGATTTCTTTCTTGTCCCCCCTCTCTGCTTGCGGAGAGGGGGCTAGGGGGTGAGGTTCCGACGCTTACCCAACTCTCCAATGAAGGGGTAGCTGAACCTAACACTAAGGGGCAATTTTCTAATTCTGCCCGCCATTGGGCAACGGTGCGGGCGTGGTAGGTGGGTATGGGTGAGTCTTGCTTAAAGCTGCTGTCGTGTTCTTCATCTAGAATAATTAAACCCAAGTTGGGCAAAGGGGCGAAAACGGCGCTGCGCGTACCAATGACAACTTGGGGTTCTCCTGTAAGCATTTGCCGCCAAGTGTCGTAACGTTCGCCGTCGGAGAGGGCGCTGTGATAAACGCTGACTTTATTGCCAAAACGGGCGCGAAAACGATCGGTTAACTGGGGTGTAAGTCCAATTTCTGGGACTAAAACGAGGGCGGATTTGCCTTGATTGATCAGAGGTGCGATCGCTTGCAAATATACTTCGGTTTTTCCTGAACCTGTCACCCCATGCAATAAAACTTCAGCAAATCCATCTAGTGTCTGGATTGTCGCTAAGGCGCTAGCTTGGGCAGAAGTTAAAGACTTTGGTTGATCTTGAGCTAATACTGGCCCCTGTTCGGTTCGCAATACTTCCCGTTCTTCAATGACGATGTAACCCTTTTGTCCCAAGGTTTTGAGGATAGAGGAACTAGCATTACAAATTTGCAGTAATTCATTTTGCCACAACTCGCCATTATACCGCCGCAGCACTTCCAAAATCTCTCTTTGGCGAGTAGTTAATTCGCTATCAATTGTACCTGTGAGCGTGACTGCTTTTTGCAGCTTTGGTCGAGTCAGACGTGGCGGTTCCAAGTAGCTTTCTACTAAACCGAATCGCAGCAACTCTCGAATTCCCCGATAGGCAGATTTGACTTTTTGTTGGAGGTAAGCGAAACTGTAATCCCCCGCAGGCTGCCCTTGCAAAAGTTCCCAAACTTGCCGCGCGGTTGGAGTCAAAAAAGCTGAAGGATTAGAAGATCCCAGTAAATAACTACTCCCCCCTGCCCCTCCTCCTCTAACCAGGCGGATACGTCGTTGCGATCGCCCCAGTAACCCTGGTGGGAGAGCAACCCGGATTACTTGAATCAAAGGTGTATAGTAATATGCAGCAACTCGATTGAGTAATTCCCAATAAGCACTTGGGAAAAATCCAACGCTGACTATATCTTCTACTTCTCGGATTTTTTCTGGTGCTAAATCGATATTTGGTTGTGCCAGTAACCGAATTGCGATCGCTCCTAATTGTTGTGCGCCAAATGGCACGCTCAAAATATCCCCTGGTTTAATTTCTAACTGTGCTGGCAATCGATAAGTAAATAATCCTGTACTTCCTGGACAGTCTACCAGTACTTCAACCCACCTATTAAGAGTTGTACTTGATTGGTATGATTCACTAGCTTGAGCCACCACTAAAGGAGATAAATTTATGCCGTTAATATACATAGTTGCTGACTTGATAGTTAAATTGTTTCCTCATCTAGCGGGCCAAAATCAACCTACCTAAACAAACTCTAATTTTTTGCTTTCTTAAATTTAAATAGTATTTTTCAATACTGTTATCATTCATAATACTTGATAAGTTTCCTCTTATGTAATCTACTAGACAAATTCGTATCAACTATACATGCAATAAATATTTGGTACCCACTATACAAATAAAAGCATGTCGGCACTTGCTAAAACAGTTGCTCTATCTACTAAATAGGGAGTAGCCTTTTTCCGCCTATCGATAGATATTCAACCCTTTCTGTATATGAGATGCTTTTATACAAGTAAGATCATAGCGAAATTAAGCTGCAATTATTGTAATTTGTATCATTTGGGTAACTTGAAAATGGTAATTCATAACTACATCACAGGTTGTGAATTTATCCAGTGAGTTCCAATACCTAAACAAAAAATATATATACTTAGAAAAATATATAAAAGTTTAAGAAAATTGGATGGTTAGCTGAGGTTTTTATGCTTGTTCAGGTTGAGAAAGTTTGAGGGGGGTTTGACATATTCGCTAATTAAGAAAAAAATGAAGAATATAATCTGTTGGAAGCCTGAGAAGAAAGTTTTGTTGGGTGCTGAGGTGAGTTTCGTTATCGGTCGTATCTAACTGTAACCTGTAGGTTGTAAGTAAATACAGATTTTTATTCTTGAATAGAAATTAGCAGAAGTTTCTATTTAGCTATATAAACGGGTGCATTCGTCCATTAGGGAAAACTACCAAGCCTCAAACGAGTAGCTGAAACTAAATTATGTACCAAACAAAACAACAATCCCTAAAGGAAACTATGAATATTGTTGAGTTGGGAACAATGGAAATACTGGACAATGCTGCTGATATTGAAGAACCATCATTCGATATTTTAGATGCAGTGGCAGATCAAGAACCTCCAATTGTAGTAGAAAATCTGGAATCAGATGAACGCGACGGGGATGATATGGCTGCGGCCCGTCCTTCGGGATACAATAAAACTGAGCATGATGATGCAGTTGGCGCATTTTTTAAAGAAATGGCGCGTTATCCACTTCTAAAAGCTGATGAAGAGGTGGAGTTAGCGCGGCGAGTTAGATTTCTAGAAGAAATCAGGGAATTACAAGCGACTTTAAACTTAAAACTGGGACATGAACCTACCAAACTAGAAGTAGCTTCCGAGCTAGAAATGACCGAAAAGCAACTAGAAAGTCGGTTGTATCAAGGTAGAGTAGCGAAACGCAAAATGATTCGCTCTAACTTGAGATTAGTAGTTTCTATTGCCAAAAGATATCTAAATCGGGGAGTGCCTTTTCTGGATTTAATTCAGGAAGGAGCAATGGGTTTAAATCGCGCTACAGAAAAGTTTGATCCTGATAAGGGATACAAGTTTTCTACTTACGCCTATTGGTGGATTAGACAAGCGATTACCAGGGCTATAGCTAACGATGCGCGGACAATTCGGCTACCTATTCATATTGTTGAAAAACTTAACAAGCTGAAAAAAGCTCAACGAGAACTCAAACAAAAACTCTGTCGTAATCCTACCGAAGGTGAAATGGCAGAATCTTTAGAAATTAGCGTCCAACAACTACGCCAGCTACAACAACTACGCCGTCAAGCACTTTCTCTCAATCACCGTGTCGGTAAAGAAGAAGACACGGAATTGATGGATTTGCTAGAAGATGAAGATAACCTGTCTCCAGAAGCAAAAATGAATGAAAACATGATGCGTCAGGAGATTTGGGAAGTTTTAGGGGATGTGTTAACTCCACGCGAGAAAGATGTGATTTCTCTGCGCTATGGTTTGACAACCAGCGAACCCTGTACCTTAGAAGAAGTTGGCAATATGTTCAATCTTTCGCGTGAGCGAGTGCGTCAAATTCAAAGCAAAGCGATGCGGAAATTACGCCGTCCTCACATAGCCAAACGCTTAAAAGGCTGGTTAATTTAGTTATATTTACGAAGATAGAGATGCAATACCAAACTTAACTAGTTCCACTAACGAATATGGATCAAATAAAGTGCAAAACTTGCTCTTTATTAAATCCACATTCCTAACTAATTTAGAGAGATTGTATCTGTATATTCCTTGAGCTTCATCTATCAACATCTAGATAAAACGGGCATTATGTACCTTTTTTAGGCTTAAGGACTCAAAAAAATTGCCCAGTTGCCTATAAACTATAGACTATAAACTATGGACTATAGACTAATGGTTTCGTGTAGCAATTTGATTGTGCGTTTTGCTGAACCAACTGATAACAGCGCACTGTTTAAATTAATTCAGGGGCTTGCTGAGTATGAGAAATTATCTCATGCTGTCACTGGCGATGCTTTGGCACTTAAGGAGCATTTATTTGGTTCGCACAAATATATAGAAGCGATTTTAGCAGAATCTGCTGGTAAAGCTGTGGGTTTTGCCCTATTTTTTCATAATTATTCAACATTTTTGACTAAGCCAGGAATTTACTTGGAAGACTTATTTGTCTTACCAGAATATCGTAGGCAAGGTATTGGTAAGGCTCTAATTACTAAAGTAGCCCAGATAGCTGTAGAACGTGACTGTGGGCGGTTAGAGTGGAGCGTGTTGGATTGGAACGAACCAGCTAAAGCATTCTACCGTAGTATGGGAGCATCTATATTAGATGATTGGCGAATTTGTCGTCTTACAGAAGACACGCTTACTCAGTTAGGAACTGTTAAATAAAAAACAAAGGATGAAGTATAAAAGATGAATATTTTGAATATTTAATCCCTAAACGCTTATCATTTTCCGGCTATAAAATATTAAATTTATATAAATATTTATATAAATTTGCATTTTCATTATCAGCGTAAATCAAAAGCAGTTTGTCGCTAGATATGACTCTGTATCTAAAAACAAAAAAATTCAAAAACTTTCAAGGGAAGTTTGACAGCTTGTCGTTTGACTATAGCAGCAGGTCAACTGACAATTATGAAGGATATTGCACCGAATAAGCTGTTATTGCAGAGAGAACACGAAATGAAAAAATTGATTACAGTCATGCTGTTAGGCATAGCAATCTTCACCTTTGCCTTCAGCAGTCCAGCTTTGGCAGGAGATGCTGTTAGTGGAGCTAAAGTATTTAGTGCTAATTGTGCTTCTTGTCACGCGGGAGGTAAGAATCTAGTTAATGCTGCCAAAAGCCTGAAGAAGGCAGATTTGGAAAAGTATGATATGTACTCAGCAGAGGCGATTATTGCTCAGGTTACAAAAGGTAAAGCTGCTATGCCTGCCTTCGGCAAACGTTTGAAAGCTGAACAGATTGAAAATGTAACTGCTTATGTGCTTGAACAAGCAGATAAGGGCTGGAAGTAGTAGATTAAAATCTAACTTCAAAAATTAACAATTTGCGGGGCTTTTTGTCCCGCAAATTTTAGAGTTGCCGAAATTGTCAAATAGGATGCTTATAGCAGTTTGGGATTAAGAGTCTTGACAAAAAAACTGTTCCAAGAATATCAAAAAATACTACCTATCCTAATTTGGTACTATGGGTAATTTATGGCGATTATTTGTCAGTGTAATTATTGTTTTTTATCTGACTTTTTTGACTCTATCCGCACATTCAGCGCCCCTTTCTATTACTCAAATTACAGCGAGTGATTTCTTGGAATTGGGTGTAGATAAAATGCGGGGTGGTAATTACCAAGAAGCAATAGAGAATTTCAATCAGGCAATTGAAGTTGAGAAAGATTTTGCTGTAGCTTATAGCGATCGCTGTCTTGCTCATCTCCAATTACAAGATTACCATCAAGCGATCGCAGATTGTACCCAAGCAATCAATTTTGCACCGGATAACTTTGAGGCTTATCTGAACCGGGGTTTGGCACTTTACAGAGAAGGGGATTATCTCAATGCCATTGTTGATTATAATCGAGCCGTTGTACTTAAACCATCCGATTTTCGAGCTTACTACAACCGAGCATTAGCCCGTGCTGGAGATGGGAAAGACTCGGAGGCAATTTTTGACTTTAATTTAGCTTTAACTCAAATTCCCCAAATCACTAGCTTACTGCTTGCAGATATCTACAATGACCGAGGTTTGGCGCATTTTCTCTTGCAAGATACCCAAGCAGCAATGCTCGACTTTAATCTAGCAATTCGTCTCAACGCTAACGATTATCGAGCTTATTTTAACCGGGGTTGCGCTTGCGGGCGAAATAGAGATGACTTTGGTGCAGTGCGTGATTTTTCTCAAGTTCTCAAACTCAACCCAAGTAATGCCCAGGCTTACGTTAATCGGGGAATAGCTCGTTATCGTTTAGGATATCATTTAGATGCAATGTCTGATTTACAAAAAGCATCTAAGTACTTTGACAATCAAGGAAAGAGAGTAGCCTACGAAAAAACTCTCGATTTGCTGAAGAATTTACGACAACAAATTTCGTCTGTAACTGAAATCGCTCTTTTATAAGACTCTAAAAGCTATACAGGGTGTCCACCAGCTTGAAAAACCTGTTCGGCGGTTAAATTTAATTCGGGAAAATTTGGTGAGATAATGCGTAGTTTACCGCCGCAGGCATCGCTACCTTGAAACTTATTACCCCCCTTTACAAGAGGGGAAACAAGAAAAATCCGGGTTCCCTCCCCTTTACAAGGAGAGGGTTAGGGTGGGGTAAAAAATATTTGATACATCAATCATGACTTTTCAAATATCCTCTAACTAATAAGGCGTAACAGCATCAGAGAGCGATCTGTAACTGGTACACTTTGAGAACCTGAAACTAGTTTTCCTCGATCTAAAAAGCGAGGTTCATTAGTGTCAATCACTATCTCCCATACCTGATCTTTAAAGTCATTGGGTAAAGCAAACTCAATTAACTCGTAGTGAGCGTTAAAAAATAGCAGAAAACTTTCATCAATAATCCGCTCACCACGATCTCCTGGAGTAAGAATTCCCTGCCCATTCAAAAAAATCTCCATTACTTTGGCATAACTAACTAGCCATTGCTTCTCAGTCATTTCACTACCATCAGCATTAAACCAAGCAATATCATTAATGCCTAAACCGTGGATGGGACGACCATGAAACCACTTACGTCGGCGGAATACTGGATGTTGATGGCGAAAAGCAATTAGTTCACGTGTAAAGTCTAGTAAATCTGCGTTTGCTTTGTGCAAATCCCAATGCCGCCAGGAAATCTCATTATCTTGACAGTAGACATTATTATTTCCCTTTTGACTACAGCCAATTTCATCTCCCTCTAATAGCATTGGTACACCTTGAGATAGCATTAGAGTTGCTAAAAAATTTCGTCGTTGCCGTTCGCGCAAACGCATTACTTCTGGATCGTCGGTTTCGCCTTCTACACCACAATTCCAGGATCTATTATGGCTTTCACCATCTCTATTATCTTCCCCGTTTGCGTGGTTATGCTTTTCGTTGTAGCTGACCAAATCATTTAACGTGAAACCATCATGAGCAGTTATGAAATTAATACTTGCATTTGGGTTGCGCCCGTTTGTTTGATATAGGTCAGGGCTACCTGTAAAACAGTAAGCAAATTGTCCTAAACTATCATCTACACTACGCCAAAAATCTCTTACTGTATCCCTATATCTACCATTCCACTCAGACCAACGCAGTGGAAAGTTCCCGACTTGATAGCCGCCTTCTCCTAAGTCCCAAGGTTCAGCAATTAGCTTCACGTCTGCTAATATTGGGTCTTGATGAATAATGTCAAAGAAAGCTGATAGGTTATCTACCTCATATAATTCCCGTGCTAATGCTGAAGCTAAATCAAAACGGAAGCCATCTACATGCATTTCTATTACCCAATAGCGCAGGCTATCCATAATTAACTTCAGAACTTGAGCATGACGCACATTCAGAGAGTTACCACAGCCTGTAAAGTCCACGTAATAGCGAGGATCGTCCTTTACCAAACGGTAATAGACAGAATTATCAATACCTCGCAAAGATAGCGTTGGCCCGAAATGATTTCCTTCACCAGTATGGTTGTAGACGACATCTAAAATCACTTCAATTCCTGCAAAATGTAGTGCCTTGACCATTTGCTTGAATTCGGTGACTTGTTGACCCGCAGTCCCACTAGCACTGTAACTAGAATAAGGGGCAAAATAATTGATGGAATCGTAGCCCCAGTAATTGCTTAATCCTTTTCCTTCTAAATGTCCTGGATGAGATAGAAAGTGATGTACTGGCATCAATTCAACTGCTGTAATTCCTAATTGCAGTAAATGTTGAATTGCCGCTGGATGTGCTAACCCTGCATAAG
The DNA here is from genome assembly GCF_036917465.1 of Nostoc sp. Lineage (GTDB taxonomy): Bacteria > Cyanobacteriota > Cyanobacteriia > Cyanobacteriales > Nostocaceae > Nostoc. The sequence continues at coordinate 3,495 of NZ_JBALDL010000048.1, read as the reverse complement.
TACCACGCAACTCTTCTGGAATAGCTGGATGTAGCTTTGTAAAACCTTTGACATGGGTTTCATAAATAATAGTTGTATGCCAAGGTGTACCAAGCGGTTTATCATCTTCCCAATCAAAAGATTCATCAACTACAACACACTTAGGCATTATTTTGCCATCATCTAGTTCAGAAAAAACTAAGTCTTTTTCCTCAGCATCTACAGAATAACCAAAGACAGATGGATCATTACTAAACTCACCATCAATTGCTTTAGCGTAGGGGTCAATTAATAGTTTATTTGGATTAAATCGATGACCTGCTTCTGGTGCCCACATCCCATGCACTCTAAACCCATACTTTTGACCTGGGCTGACTCCTGGTAAGTAACCATGCCAAACAAAATTGTTTTTTTCTGTTAAAGGTACGCGAACCTCTTCGTCATCGTTATCAAATAAACAAAGCTCTACCCCAGTTGCATTTTCCGAAAATAAAGCGAAATTCGTCCCTTTGCCATCCCAAGTTGCACCTAAAGGATATACATTCCCTGGCCATACTGCTACATACATAAGTCAATTTTAAATAGTTAGGTTTTTGGTAATTAATCAAGGTTGATTATTTTGAATAATTAGTTAAAGTTTAGAGTTACTAATAATTCATTCTAAAGCACCAACATTCAAGCCTAACTGATAAATAATATTATTTACTCTATCAGTAGTAATATAAATCTCTATTCCTTAAGTCTGAAAAATTGAGGCAGACGGCAACAAGCAGAAAGAAAACTGCTCTCTGCTTCAGTAAAGCGAACAGAGAGAGTAAGACTTTAAAATGATAACCTGTCATTGCGATCCTAATGAAATGGAGCCAAGCGATCGCTTCTCTACGAGACGCTCCGCGAACATTCCGCTCCGCTTCACTCACAATGACAGTCTATTTATCATCTTGGTAAACTTGCAAAATTGGGATGCTCCCTTAAAATCTTTCTTTATTAGACGGCGATTTAGGTGGCTGTTGGCGTTTTTCAAGCAGTTCATATTTAGTATTTCCTGTCAATGCGTAAGTTCTATTTAAATGTGGTAGCTATAAATTTGAACGCATAGTCAGTGAATTAACTAACAAATTATCAAACTGTAGAAATATGACCGCATGTCTTTTGACACGATTTTACTATTACAGCAAGAATATTACGTGGTAACTGTTTTTACTTGGTGTGAAAGAGAACGTGAAAAAGAATTTTTTGTTGCTAACAGTTGCTTTACCAAGTTTACTGATAGCGTTTCCTAGCTTTGCTGCTGAGAGTGAAATTAAGGATAGAAATACTCATAAATCAACCGAAATCATTTCAGATATTCCGAGTTTGAGTGAAATCGAGCTACCTGCTACTAATGCCGAATTATTAACTCAACAATCTGCACCGAGTAAAGTTAATCCAGAAACAGAGCAAACTCCGAACGATGATGCAGATATTTACATAGAAACGATCGCAGAACCAGATAACTTACCCCAATCTACACCAACTTACGTAATTGATAAAGAAGAAATTCAAAAGCAGGGCGCTACCAGTTTAGCCGATATTTTGAAAAGAATGCCTGGTTTTGCCATCAACGATGTCGGTCACGGTGCAGATACTCACACAGGTACATACTACCGGGGAGCCTCAATTAATCAATCTGTATTTTTGATTAATGGCAGACCAATTAACAATAATGTCAATACTTATCATGGTGGAACTGACTTAAATAGCATTCCTGTAGAGGCTATTGAACGAGTGGAATTATATAGCGGGACAGCCTCCGCTTTGTTTGGTTCCTCAGCCTTTGGGGGAGTTGTGAATATCATCACCAAGGAAGGTTATGGCAAACCTAAATTGAATGCTAGTGCAGAATTTGGCTCATTGAGTTTAAATAATCAACAGCTAACTTATGGTGGTTCATCCAATAATGTCAAATATAACTTTAGCTTTGAAAGATTCTTTACAGATAACCGTTACCGCGTTCCTGTAGGTGCAGCAAATCGTGATAGTCAAGGGTTTTTATCAAATGCAGATACAGCTACAAGTACCTACTTTGGTAGCATTGGGCTAGATTTAGATAAAAAAAATTCCTTGAGTTTAGATGTTACTGCACTCAGCAGTCGTCGCGGCTTAATTTATTTCGGTTTCCCTCTCCAAAAAGATAGATTAGATCACGATGGTTTAAATGTTGGCTTATCTTGGAAAACTCGACTAGGTAATGGCGAAAGTTCTAATTTGACAACCTCAATTGGTTATAACCAAGACTATTTCAACACTTATGGCCCTACAGGAGCATTTTACCGCACAGGAACTTTAGATACGCAACAACTTACAGCCAGAGTAGATCATGAGTGGAAAATTACTTCCAATAATAAATTACGCTGGGGATTAGATTTGAAAAACACCGATTTAACAGGTGATGTTTTGAGTACAAATCCTAGTAGGATTGTCAATAACGGAACTGAAGATAGGAGTTTGTTCAATACAGCTTTATTTGCTGTCGATACTTGGAATATTAGCGATAACTTTCTGATAGATTTAGGGTTAAGGCAAACTTTTGACAGCCAGTTTGGAAATTATCTCAACCCTAGTGTTGGATTACGTTATGCCGTCACACCAGTAGTAGCAGTACGTGGAAGTTGGGCAGGCGCACAACGCAATCCTGGGTTAGATCAGTTGTATGTTTATGATACAGTTCATGGTTGGGAACCAAACTCTGATTTAAGACCAGAAACTGGTTCTACTTGGAGTGCGGGAGTAGATGTTAATTTTTCTCAAAATCTAATTGGACAGTTTACTTACTTTGGTAGTAGTATAGGCGATCGCTTGGGAGTCATCGCCGGCAGATGGGAAAACATTGGATTAGTAGATACCAATGGTTTAGAAGCAGCGTTGCAATTAAGAATTGCGGGTGGCTGGTCAACTTTCCTTAACTACACTTATACAGATGCTCAAATAAAAACAGGCTCAGAGAGCGGTTTACAGTTAGGCTTGATTCCCTACTCTGTACTTCAAACTGGCTTAGGTTATGAAAAAGCAGGATGGCAGGCTAACTTGTATGTTACCTACAATAGTGGCGCTCGTAGATCCATCTTTGCTAACTCTACTGACAAGGCTACAGATTTTGCACCGTCTTTTGTAAATTTAGATTTGAGCGGACGTGTACCTTTAACTAGCAATTTAGGATTGACATTTTACTTAGAAAATCTACTCGGTGAGCAATATGAGCGAGTTAATCGCATTTATAGCCCTGGATTTACTTTTCGTTTGGGTTTAAGTGCCAATTTTTAGGTGTCTGCTTTCCTCTCTGCGTTCTCTGTGTCTCTGCGGTTTAAAAGTTATTTATTGAACTACAGAGGCGCAGAGAACACAGAGAAAAGAGGAGTTTTTTGGTAAAGACGACATACTATCTCACCGTTCGCGTAATAGGATTTGACTAAGAGGAATTATCGACCAAATGACCATAAATATCAGGTGATAGACCAAGTAAACAAATAATTTCCT
>NZ_JBALDL010000047.1:0-65091 GCF_036917465.1 Nostoc sp. | reverse complement strand
TGATATTTGCGTCATGTGTCATATTTTATAACGCACTGTGTACCATTTTACATTCTGATTTTTTAGTTCTACCCCGATTTACCGAGCGGATACGAGAAATAGAAGTCTTGGCTGTCCTGAAACGGTATTAGGTTGTGATAAAGCAATCATTTCAGACTGGATAATTGGATATTTTGCATCCCAAATGGTAGGTTCTCTTAAATTTAAACTATCATCAATATGAACCGGATCTTCAGGATTGAAATCTCCACCCCATCGCAGAATAGGATCTTGACGGATACTTTTAATAAAATTCTGAATTACTTGTGGAAGGTTGTTTAAGTTGTTCTTATCCAAAGCTTCACTATTAAATAGTCGTTGTCCTAACATAATATTCATGTCGATACCATGACCTACCAAGTGATTCGACCGACTTGCAGGGCGTACAATTGCTCCAGAGACGCTACCTCCTTGTATCCGAGTTGAACTTGTTACAAAAATTTGTATGCCTGCATCAGCAGCAAATTGGTCAATCTTTTCCAAGGAGTCAAAAAAATCTACATCTGCTAAAATTGGTTTCCCGATAAATCGAGGTGATTTAAATGCTTCGAGTTTAGTTACCATAATTTCCTTGATTAGGTGATGCACTAGTTAATTAGTAATTTAAGTAATTATTAGCGTCAGTTTAATAAACTAACGATATATTAAGTAGAGCAGCGTAAATAATTAAAGGTTTGTAGTGAACGCGAACAGCGTCTCGTAAAGAGGACTTTAGTCCTAAAATGAGGGCTGAAGCCCTTACTACAAACTAATCTCAAGATTTTTTACATTACTTAATCTAGTTTGATTTATTCTCGCCTACTTACTTAGCAGTTTGCAAGTAAATGAGGTACGATACAGGACTAAGAATCAGATATAAAGAGTTTCTACCTCCTGACAACGCTCGCAGACTCGCTCTAAGCGTTCGCGTAGCGTCTCCAAGAGTTGCCATGCCGTAGGCTTTACGCTGCGCTATCTATCCTGCCTGGTTGTTGAGCGTAGTTGAAACACTGCCTCCTGCCTTCTGCCTTTTGGTATATTAGCCCAGAGCGATCGCGCCAAGTACAACTGCTGTCAGAAGTTGCGGGGAGACGCAATGCTATCAAATACTTAAAACAATGGGATAGTTCGTATTTACAGATTTCTAAATAAATCTTAACTATTTATGAAAACTCAAATTCTTTGTAGATACTCAGGTGGTACTTGATCTACTAACCAAACACCATTAGCAGAACAATAAAAAATATAACCCGCCTGATACATTGCCGCAGTATTTACAGCAAAAACCACTGCTTTTCCATGTCTTGCACCAACAGTTTGCGCTGTTGCAATATCCTTCGATAAATGGACATGATGCCGTGACATTTTGCAAAGTCCCGTTTGCAAAATTGACTCTACGGATTTGCCTCCCGTACCGTGATAAAGCTGATCTGGGGGAGTAACAGGTTCTAACTGTAAATCGACTTTTATACTATGTCCTTGGTTAGCACGAATCAAAGTACCTGTAGAATCAAAAGAAAAGCGTTGTTTATCGCTGGATTCAACTACCGCCTCTAATTCTTGACGGGTAATCGGAAATTTGTTTTTAGCACAAGCGGTAAGTAGTTCATCAACAGCAATCCAGCCATTAAGAGCAAGTTTAATTCCAATTGCATCCGGTGTGTGTCGCAGATATTTGCTGAGATATTTGCTGATTTTGACGAGGCGAGTATCACTCATAAGATTGTGCTTGGCAGAGGATATACTACAAATGTATATCAAAAGCATTACATTAATATTTTTAGTAAATTGACAAAATTTGTCTTCCCATCATCGCTAATGCCACTCCAATCATTACAATTAGCGTCAGCTTTCCACCAGGCACGAGTGATTGATTTATGCTATTTGAATTTTCTTGTTCTTGACGTTGCTTCCAACTCATTAACGCTGGAATAATTCCACCCAGAACTGAGATACTGAACGTTCCAGTGTAATCTAGAGCAGTAAAAAAGATGCTGGGATTGAGCGTTCCGAGAGTCATTGGAGGGAAAAGAACCAGGGAATATAAGGGGAGGCGACTAGAAAGTTTACTTTGTGCGGTGGAGAAAATATCTTGGAACAAATCGAGCAAACCGTAGACAAATCCAATGAATGATGTAGCGATCGCAAACTCTGAAAAAATGGATACTAGCACTCCTAACCATTCTCCCCCCCCATCTGCTGTTAAAATTTGCAGTGGATTAAAAACAGTTTTATCGCCAGATGCACCATGTAGCATATCGGGAGTGACGCTTCCTAAAATTACGGCATTCCATGCCAAGAACATAATTAGAGGAATCACAGAACCAATAAAGATAGACTGACGAATTTTGCGGGCATCCCCTTCGAGTTGGGTTACAACCAGAGGCACAACGTTTTGGAAAAATAGCGCCACAGACATTACTGAAATCGAACTACCAAGGGCACTCCAGTTCTGAAATAAGAGTTGGGTACTCTGAATGTGCCTACTCGCCAAAAATAATAATCCCAAGAAAGAAACGATGACAATTCCGACAAAGGCGCTGTTTAATTTTTCAATAAACTTTTCTCGCCCAAGATACATAATGCCACCAAATAAAAACGTGAAAGTTGTTGTACCCATCCACGTAGATATATGTACACCTCCGATTTTTGCTGCCGCATAAGCTAAAATATCTCCACCTTCGGTAATGTATGCCACCAAAAGAGCATAATGCATGAATAAATATGCGCCGCCTGCCATTCGCGCTCCCAGTTTACCAAGAATTTTCTCAACAATTCTCAAAAAACCGATACTCACGCGCCCTTCTGTTCGCATCGTGTTTAAAATAACATCTGCAACCAATAACCCGGAAACTAAAGCGTAGAGCCAAACAGCAATCAAACCAGATGTGGATGGCACAATCCCAGATGGCATGGTGACGGATGGTAGAGCGAGAATCCCTGCCCCAACAGTGGTTCCCGCAATCAATGCAGTACTTCCCAAAACGCTACCCGGTTGATGATTGAGCTTTTTTCCATCAAATTCGAGATGAGAAAACAACCGAGTGACTTGCTCTGAATTTTTGAGAACAGTCTTTATGGGAACCATATATATTAAATATTGCCAAAAGTTAGAAATATTATCATCAACAATCTTTTCAGAGGATTCGCATTCGGATACGCTGGAAAACTTTTTCAGCTTTAAGACTGGCACTAGCATAGCCTAAAGAAGCTTGAATATCTTCAAGGATAATATTAGGGTAGTTGCGGAGAATTTCGTCATTTGTCCAGCCTTGAGCAAGAATGTCAATTGAAAATTTAACTTTTCAATCTCCCAGAAAATAATTTACCAACTTGCGCCAAGTCTACATTTCCACCACTGATGATGACACCAATCTTCGACTCTGGTGCTGTAACTACACCTTCGAGTAAGGCTGCTGCGGCGAGGACTCCGGTGGGTTCAACGACAATTTTTAGACGTTCCCACAAGAAAAACATGGTGCGAAGAATCGCTTCTTCAGATACCGTTACCATATCATCGACGTAATGCAGCACTAAAGGGAAAGTAATGTTACCAAGGCTAGGAGTCCGCGCACCATCGGCGATGGTATCAGGATTTTTGACAGTTTGCAGGGTTTTGGTTTGAAAAGAGCGGGTAGCATCATCGGCAAGTGCTGGTTCTACTCCAATTACTTTACAATTGGGTAAAAGTGCTTTGGCTGCGATCGCACATCCTGAAAGTAATCCGCCACCGCCACAACAAACTAATAGTAAGTCCAATTGACCAACTTCTTGAATCAGTTCTAAGGTAGTTGTTCCCTGCCCAGCGACTACATGGGGATGATCGTAAGGGGGAATCAGAGTCAGAGAACGATTATCTGCTAAACTTTGGGCTAATTGTTCTCGGTTTGTTTCTTGGCGATTGTATAAAATTATCTCTGCACCATAACCACGAGTCGCAGTTTGTTTGACAATGGGTGCATCATCAGGCATGACAATCGTGGTGGGAATATTGAGGAGTTTTCCAGCGAGAGCGATCGCTTGGGCATGATTTCCTGATGAAAAGGTGATAACGCCTGTTTGTTTTTGGGCTACCGATAGTTGCGTTAGGGCATTGTACGCGCCTCTAAATTTAAATGCCCCCGTGCGTTGAAAGTTCTCGCATTTAAAGAATACTTGGCTATTGGTGCGATCGTTAACGATTCTAGAAGTTAGTACCGGGGTGCGGTGGGCAATTCCCAAAATTCGCTCTTGTGCTGCTTGCACATCATTTATAGTAACGGAATTATGTTGTGGCATTAAGTAAGTGGATCAAATTAAATATAAAACTTCACCCTGCCTCCGGCTTCCCTCTTCGATACTTTGGAGAGGGATTGAGGGTGAGGTTTGATCTTATATTTAATTACATCTACCTACTTAATGACAATAGTAAATATTTTTGCTCTTGTTTATATAGATACAGATTTTTCTATTTACGCCTCTTATGCTTGATTAAAGCATACTCGTTTCAGGTGGATAGCATCATTTATTGTCTGCATAAAAATAGCTATAGCAAACACTATATATTGCTATAGCTATTTTTATAAAACTTAAATTAATTAACTCACCTTCGCCATTTTTCTAGCATGAATAAAACATCTGAAAGTCGGCAAAAAAAAACTGCTCTAATTACAGGAGCTGCTAGTGGGATAGGCTATCAATTAACGCAGATTTTTGCTCGGCATGGTTATAATCTGGTGTTAGTCGATAAGAATGAACAAAAACTTACTGAAATTATAAATGAATTTCCGCAAAAGTTTGGGGTTTTTGTGAAAATATTGGTTAAGGATTTATCTATCCCAACATCTCCAGAAGAAATTTTTACTGAACTCCAGCAAGAATCCATTAAAGTTGATGTGCTGGTTAACAATGCTGGCTTTGGTACTTATGGAACATTTACCGAAACAGACCTCAGCCTTGAACTGCAAATGCTCCAGGTAAATATGGTGACTTTGACTCATTTAACAAAGTTATTTCTCAAGGATATGCTTGAGCAAGACTATGGAAAAATCTTAAATGTCGCCTCAGCAGCAGCTTTTCAACCAGGGCCTCTAATGGCAGTTTATTTTGCTACTAAAGCCTATGTATTATCATTTTCAGAAGCGATCGCTAATGAATTAGAAGGCACTGGTGTCAGCGTGACTGTTCTTTGTCCAGGGCCAACAGCAACGGAATTTCAACAAACTGCTGCAATGGAAAATTCCAAGATTGCTAGCGTTAACAGAATGATGGATACGGAAACCGTTGCTAATATTGGTTATCGGGGCTTAATGAAAAACAAAACTGTTGTTGTTCCTGGGATGAGAAATAAGTTATTGACCGAAAGCGTTAGATTTACACCCAGAAATTTAGTAACAAAGGTTGTGAGAAGTATGCACGAACTGAAAAAAAATAGGTAGCTCGATATCCTATACTATTTTCAACTAAATTGCGGGAGTTATTTTATCAACACAACTAAGTAGACAAGGGCATCCAATACGGTTCAGTTAAGGTTTTTTGATGGAAATTCTAGATCGTAAAGACGCGATAAATCACTGACTATTGTAGAGACGGCGATTCATCGCGTCTCTTGCCTTAACCGAACAGTATTACAAGGGCATCTACCTAGAACCGAAGGTATCAGCCCATCCAATAAATCTGATGCCAAAGTAGATGTGAACGTTGATACTAAAACTGTAACTGTAGACGCTGCGGCTTCTGAAGAGTCTATTAAACAGATAATTCAATCTGCTGGTTTTACAATAGAAGGCTATTAATTACTTCATCTAAATCTCTTCAGAAATTTAGATGAAGTAATTTAGTCGGCACAATTGCTTTGTTACATATTCGCCCGGTTTCCGGGCGCAATATTCATAAAAAGTATTTTCTCTTCTGACAACCTTGAAATATTCCATTTTATGCTTGACTTATAAGCTGCAACAGCTACAGAGCGGAAGATTTTGAAAGTATTTCTGTATATTTCTTTGCTCTGAAAAAATTGTGAAATTTTCCGGTACAAGTTTTCAAGAACGGATTAACATTGGGTCATAAATTTGAAATTCTTGAACTCCATAATTACTTACAATCAAGTTAGCTTGTTCAAGCTCATTGTCTGTACCGCTAATAATGAGTATATAATTTCCTTGCTCAACTTCCTCGTTATAAAAGCGTGTCCAATCATCTGGTATTCCTAGCCTCATAGCGTCAAAGCGCTCACTCAAATTAACACCAGTTAAGCCTAAAAATTGAGAAAAATCTTTGCAAATTAAGGAAATCTGGTTTGATGTAAAAACTGCGGCAGACATATCGTTAATTGCAGCTTGAACATTATTTATATTATCAAAGCGACTAATAGCATGTTTCGTTAAAATCCCATTTCTAGTAGGCATGGCAGTCGGAGCATTTGTTGTGGCCAGATAATTTGTAGGTAATTGCTCACTATTAAGAGGCTCGTAAATGCCAAACTCTTCAATACCCCAACGGTGTAGAATTGCTTCTACTTTAGCAATTTCAAAAGATGTACAATCTACGATTATAAAATAGTGTCCATGCTCTACTCGCTCGTTATATGCTCTAGCTTTCTCTTCTGATATTCCCCAACCAACTAGCGCACCAGCAAAAGTGCCAGTAGCAGCACCAATACTTGCACCAACAAGGGTTGTAACCAAAGCCGTTGCAGCAGCGCCAGCCAGCATTATTGGCCCAACTCCAGGGATTGCTAAAGTACCAAGACCTACTAATAAACCAGTCAACCCACCAACAGCGCCCCCTGAAAGCCCTCCTACTGTTGCACCTTCGTCGGCTTTATCACCAGTGCGCTCTTTAATTTCCTCATCGCCAATCGGATACTTGCGGTCTGCATTCTGGACAATTACAGATACTTTTTCCATCGCCAAGCCAGAATCTCTCAACTCATGTAGCGCCTGTTCTGCATCTCGACGATGAGTAAATACGCCTACGGCACGTTGATATTGACTTAAAACCATTATTACTCCTTCATAGCAGGGAAAATTAATTTCCGGCAATCTAGTTTTTTATTACCTGTAATTTTAAATACAACTTTATTTAACTCGAAACTATCCTAAGTAATAAAAATCATTATGGTTAAGACAAGAGACGCGATGAATTACCGTCTCTACAATAATGAGTCTTTCGTCTTGACGGCAATTTATCGTATCTTGCTTAGAGGATGTTTGAAAAGTTTTTGGCGCTTGTTGATCCCCCCTAACCCCCCTTAAGAAGGGGGGAACCGGAATCAAAGTTCCCCTTTCTAAGGGGGATCTAAAACTTTTTATACCAACAATAGGACTTTTAAAACATCCTCTTAAATATACATATTTTTACTTAGACTTGATAAATTTCTGTAAAAATCTTAAAAATTTTTCGGAAGACTCACGTAACAGATATTATGTCAATAGAGATATCACGGAAATAGAGTTGAGTGCCAACTGCTAAAAAACTTAAAAGGGTAACAAATGAGTTCTGAATCTAACGTCAAACTGACGATCGCTCTTTCTAATCCAGACTTAGATGCAGAGGAGCAAGAACAGGAAACGCGGAATCTGCTGCGAGAGATCAAAGACTTAGATGTAGAAAGTGCTGAACTGGTAGCAGTTACAGAAATACCCGAAGGAGCCAAGTCTGTTGGCGGTTTTCTAGTAGGGGTGTTGCAGGCAGAGGTGAGCCTAGCCAATTTTAAGAAATTGTTGGGATTTTTGGGCGATCGCTTGGGCAACAAAACCATTGAATTGGAAGTCGAGGCTAACGGTAAGAAACTCAAGGTGAAAGCTAGCAGTCGGGAAGAGTTAAATGCTGCCATTGAACAAGCGCAAAAGTTTGTCGCAGGTAACTGATAAATTCCATTAGCAAGGAAGAGTAGCGAGATGGCAAAAGTAGCACTGCTAATCGGAGTCAGTGAGTATGAACCTGGACTTACTCCATTGCCAGCAGCAACAAAAGATGTCGAGGCGATGCAGCAAGTTTTGCTAAACCCGCAGATAGGGGGTTTTGATGACGTAACACTACTGATAAATCCTCAACGACAAACAATGGATGAGGCGATAGAGAGACTATTTAGCGATCGTCAAAGAGATGACCTCCTGCTGCTATTTTTCTCTGGTCATGGAATTAAAGATGAGAAGGGCAACCTTTACTTTGCTGCTTGCAATACTAAAAAAAGTGATAAAGGAGAACTAGTTAAGGCCACAACAGTACCAGCTAGCTCTGTACATTCGGTTATGAGCAATAGCCGTTGCAAACGCGAAGTAGTAATTCTCGATTGTTGCTTTAGTGGTGCATTTGCCGAGGGTATGGCGGCTAAAAATGATGGTTTTGTGGATGTAAAGAACCAATTGGGTGGAGAAGGGCGGGCTGTTCTTACATCTTCGACTTCAACTCAATTTGCTTTTGAACAGCAAGGAGCAGATACCTCAACTTACACCACCTACATAGTTGAGGGGCTGAAGACTGGTGCAGCAGATAAGAATGAAGATGGTTGGATTTCTGTTGATGAATTGCATGAATATGCTACCAAGGCAGTACAAGAAGCTACTCCGGCAATGAAACCGGAGATATATGCTATCAAAGAAGGCTATAAAATAAACCTTGCTAAAGCACCTATTGATGATCCCAAGCTCATATATCGTCGAGAAGTTGATTATTGGGTAAGAGACGGTGAGATTATTAATATGGGTCGTATTCCTTTAATTAAGCGACAAAAAGAATTAGGACTTAAACCTGATGAAGCTTCTGGTATCGAGGCTGAAGTTTTAAAACCTTATCAAGACTACAAAGAAAATTTACAGGAATATCAAAAGGCGTTCATCGAAGCAACTAAAGGTAAATTATCTGTTAGTGACAATACTCATGCTGATTTGAAACGTCTTCAGCAAGCGTTAGGACTTAGAGATGAAGATATAGCGCTAATCGAAGCTCCAATAATTGCCGAAAACTCATCTAGCTCAACTCCTCCACCTCCTCGAAAAAACAATTTTCTCCAATATATAGGAGCGTGCATCATCGGCATAGTTATTGGCGGCACTGTAATATACGCTCTTTTTCACAGAGATACATCTAGCTCTTGTGCTATGGAAAATTATATTTCGAGCGACAGAATCAGTTTTGGTGAAAAAATCTTATTGAAGCAGGATACAAACTCAGACAAAGAAGCTGGAGTTAGAGCATTAGCTCAAGGTGATTGTCTGACTGCTATTAGTAAATTTCAAGCATATCGGAAAACAAATCCTAGTGATCCAGAAGCATTGATTTACTTGAACAATGCTAAAGCTCGTCAACAAGGAAATCGACTCAAAATTGCTGTGAGTGTACCTATTGGTGAAAGTCCAAACATAGCACAAGAGATGTTACGCGGTGTGGCTCAAGCTCAAAATGAAGTGAATAGTGGTGTTGGTATCAATGGTAAAGCGTTGGAAGTAGCGATCGCTAATGATGACAACAAACCAGAGATTGTCTCAAACATCGCCACTAAGTTTGTCCAAGATCCCAGCATTTTAGCTGTAGTGGGACATAATGCTAGTCGTGCTTCTCTCGCCGCAGCTTTAGTGTATCAATATAAGCTGGTAATGATATCTCCTACTAGCTATTTTCAAGATATCACCCCTTTTGGTAAAGGTGAGAATAGCTATATTTTTCGTACTGCTCCTAGTATTGTTTCCATAGTAAGTAAAGTTTCGAGTTCCGCCATAAATGACAATAGAAAAAGTAACTTTCTTATCTGTTTCGATGAAAATCCAGATAATGAGTCTGGTAAAAATTATTTTGTCAAAGCAATAAGAGAGGCTGGCGGTACTATCAATCCCATCGATTGTAATATTTCGGACTCTCAATTTAAACCAGAAACAGTCCTTTTTCAAGCTAGAAATAAAGGTGCTAATGCCTTATTGTTAGCTTTCTACCTTGATAAATCAAGGGATAAAACCGGGCAAGGTCGTGCGTTAGTAAGAGCTAATCAAGGTCGGTTGGCTTTATTTAGTACTCCGGCACAGGATACGGAAGAAACCTTAGAGGAAGGACAAAATATCAACAACATGATTATCTCTGTACCTTGGCATCCCCAAGCATTTCGCAGTTCTCTATTTGGGAAAAATGCTGAGAATCTTTGGGGTGAAACTGTGAATTGGCGAACGGCAACATCTTATGATGCAACTCTGGCAATCGTCAAAGGTTTACAACAAAGTAACACCCGTAAAGAACTAAAAAAGATACTACACAGTCCAACTTTTTCATTCGATGGCGCAACGGGAAAGATTCAGTTTTCCCAATCAGGCGATCGCATCAATAACCCCGCCTTCTCGGTCAAAGTTCAACGAATACCTGGCACTGATAAATATCACTTTGTGCCGATTCAACCTTAGTTTTACAGCTTTAATTAATAGCGATCGCCTTTCTCAGAAGGCCTTAGATTTTCTATGATAAATTATTCTTCACCCAATCTCGAAAGTTACGCATAGCTTGACTTCTCCCAATTGTTAAACACTGCTGAACATATTCATTCACTAATTCAATAATTGGAATATTAGGAAAATTAGGACTAGATTCAGATTTTATGTATTTCCCTTCTCTTAGCACAGAAATTTCTAACCCTTGTTGTGTATGTCGCCAAAGTTCAGGAACTCCCAATATTTCATAATTATCAAATCGAGTCCGAGAAGTAATATCAACTTCGATTGCTAAATCTGGTGGTGGATCTATATTTAAATCAAGGCGATTTTTTCCAATTACAGCAGCTTGATTTTGAATATAAAAATAGGTGTCTGGTTCTACTGCTTGCCGCGATCGCTCATTTTTAAGTGTTGTGGAACCAAAAGGTTCAAAATCGATTTGGAGTATTTCTAATAAAATTTTGACTAAATCTCCAATAAGTTCTTTATCTTTTTCGTGTTCTGGTAGAGGAACCATAATTTCTAACCACCCATTACTATAAGAAATCCGTGCGGCACGCCTTTCTCCCATTTCATCTAAAATATTTTCTAACTGCTGCCAGCTAATATCTTGGAGTAACATTTGTTGACCAGGCTTGACGATAATTTGTTGCAGTTTTAAAAGCATATTACCTCAGAGAGTTGATGTACTCTGTGAAAATTCACGTTGTCCAGATCACCGACTTCTCAAAGAAGTTGGGCATCTAACTACCAATTGAATTGACAAATTAACTTTCTTAAAGTATATCGCCTCTCAGCATAAGTGTAGAAATTAGCAAAAAATTATTAATATAATCTTTAGTTGTTTCAATGTTTAGCGCAATTTTTACTTGTTAAAGGAATACGGATAGTAAACTCTGTGCCATGTCCTGGAGTAGAATCAACTTCAATACTTCCTGCGTGTTTTTCTACAACAATTTGATAAGCGATCGCCATTCCTAATCCAATTCCTTTGCCCACAGGTTTTGTAGTGAACATATAGTCAAATACTCGTTGCTTAACCTCTTCTGACATACCAATTCCATTGTCATAAATCTGAATCATCACTTGTTTCTCATTAGCAAGTTCAGTCCGAATGCAAATTTGTCCTTGATTCTTTACTAATGACTCTTCTATAGCATCGATTGAATTCGCTAAAACATTCATAAACACTTGATTTAGTTGCCCTGCATAGCATTCTACTAGAGGTAAATCACCGTACTTCTTAAGGATCTGAATTTCTGGTTGATTAGGCGTAGCTGTGAGGCGATGATTTAGAATCATCAGAGTGTTGTCTAATCCTTCATTAATATCTACAAATTTCATGTCTGCTTCATCGAGGCGCGAGAAATTTCGCAGCGATAGCACAATTTGACGAATGCGCTTGGTTCCCACTTGCATCGATGCCATTAGTTTGGGTAAATCTTCTGCCAGAAACTCAATATCAAGGTCTTGGGTGCGATCGCTAATTTCTGGTGTAGCATTTGGGTAGGTTGCTTGATAAAGCTTAAGCAAATCGAGGATGCCTTCGCTGTACTCGCTGGCATGATTGAGATTTGCATGGATAAAATTAGCAGGATTATTGATTTCGTGTGCCACCCCAGCAACCATTTGTCCCAGGCTAGACATTTTTTCGGTGTGGATGAGTTGAGCTTGGGTATTTTGCAATTCTTTCAAGGTTTTGCTGAGTTGCTGCGCTTGCTGGCTGGAAATCAAGGCGCGATCGCGAATCTGTTCATATAGTTGCACCTGTCGCCATGCACCGATCAACCCAACTACTAGCAATCCTCCCAAAACCGTAGCCAACAAGTTCAACGCCTGTAATGGCGATTCAATATTTTCTTGGGGTACAACTAAAGCTACCGACCAATTTGCTTCTTTTAGGGGAGTATAAGCAATATAGTTCCATTTTTCATCCAATTGAGCAAGTTCAATATTTGTGCGTTTAGCTACCATCTTTTGAGTAATTTCAACTAACCTACTATTGGGTGAATTGAGGAAACTCTCGGCGGCTTTTTCGGGTGTGCCGATTAGTCGCGTGTCGGGATGAGCAATGGGAACTCCTTGAGAATTCAGTGCAAAGGCATAGCTACCCTTACCTTGATGTAAATCGCCAATCACCTCAACTACCCGATTAATCTCAATCCCTCCCATCAAAACACCTGATGGTTTTATGCCTGTTTTACCCGCAATTGGTGAACTAATCTGAATCTGCAACTGATTGCTTGTGCGCCCAATAATCGGATCGGCGGCTACCGTTTCACCCGCTATACTTTTGTGAAAAAATTCTCTATCTTTAACATTTGTCCGACCTCCCTGAGTATTAATCAATGCACCATCTGGTGTGGCGAACGCGATGAGCAAAAACGTTTGCAGCCGCCTTACCTCTGATTGCAAATAAGGTTCCATCACAGGCCAATCTAGCGATCGCACCACTGGAGAATTTGCCAAAGTCTTAATTTCTGTCTTCCGAATAGCTAACCAGTTATCAATATCATTCTGACCTTGGTAGGTTTTTAATAATGCTTGCTGTTTCAGACTATCGAGTAATAACCCCTTAACAATTTTGTAACTGGCGATCGCCGTGGTGCTAATACTAATGGATAGAATTACCACAATTGATAGCAACACAAAATTGCGCGATCGCCATTTCAATAAGTAGCGATTTTTGTCCGTTGAGGCATACCGTTGGAGATTGATTTTCAACCAACCTTTGCGTAATTTAAGCATTATCGTCGTTTTAATCCAATTTAAAATTTAAAAAGCTAAAACGAAGAGTGCTGACTCAAGTAAAAGTACTCAGCACGGGCTAAACGCCCCGCTAGCGCTAACAGCACTCATTATTCTTGTTGAGTAGAAATTTGAATGACAAACTCTGTGCCTTGTCCAAGTTCTGAAGTGCAGCAGAGGGAACCACCATGCGCTTCTACTATAATTTGCCGAGCGATCGCTAATCCTAATCCAGTGCCTTTTCCTACAGGCTTGGTGGTGAATAAATGGTCAAATACTCGTTGCTTGACCTCCGGTGACATCCCCACACCGTTATCGGCAATCTTAATCAAAATGTGCTGACCTGATTCTGCTACACGAGTTTGAATAGTAATGCGATTGGGGTTATGTAGAATCGCTTCCAAACTCCGCTCTGTATTGTATTGTTCAAGTGCATCAATGGCATTTGCCAACAAGTTCATAAATACCTGATTAAGTTGTCCAGCAAAGCATTCCACTAGAGGAAGTTTGCCATAATTCTTGACTACTTCAATTGCTGGACGGTTTTCGTTAGCTTTTAAACGGTGTCTGAGAATCAGAATAGTACTATCAATGCCTTCGTGAATATCAAAAGGAACTTTATAATCTTTATCTGCTCTAGAAAAGCTTCGCAAACTGTTACTGATACCACGGATACGATTAACACCCAATTTCATCGAATCCAGCAATTTCGGTAAATCTTCGCGTAAATAATTCAGGTCGATGGCATCAATTTCGTCTTGAATCTCTGAGCCAGGTTTGGGAAACTTTTGTTGATAAAGATTAATTAGTACAAACAAATCTTTAACATAATCTTTGGCTGGTTCAATGTTGCCTGCAATGAAGCAGATCGGATTGTTAATTTCATGGGCAACACCTGCCACTAAATTACCAAGAGCAGACATTTTTTCACCTTGAACCAATTGCAATTGCATAGTTTGGAGTTCTTGCAATGCTTCTTCTAATTGTTGCTTTTGATGTTGCAGCAATTGTTGTGCTTGCTGGCGTTCGGTGATGTCTTCAGATGTGCCAAGGATACCAAAAACCTTTCCTTCTCTATCTTTTAAGGGAATTTCATTTGTATTAGACCAGATTTGTGTGCCGTCTAGTTGTTGTACGGTTTCGATAATATTGAGTTCTGCTTCCCCAGATTCGATGATACGGCGATCGCGTGCTACAAAAAAATCTGATTGTTCGCTAGTCCAGTGAAGATCGTAGTCTCTTTTACCAATAACATTTTCTGGCACTCCTAGACCCCAAATTTGAGTAAAGTTATGGTTACAGCCTAAATAAACACTATTGCGGTCTTTCCAGAAAACAGACTGAGGGATATTGTCGATAATTAACCGCAAGAATTGTTCCGTCTTTCCTAAGTTTTCGAGAGTATTTTGTGCTTGCTGATAAAGTCGGGCGTTTTCCAAAGAGATTGCAGCTTGAGTACATAATAGATTGAGAATTTCGACGCGATCGCTGCTAAATGCCCCAGTCATCAGATTGTTTTCTAAATACAAAATCCCTAATAGTTTAGCTTGATAGAGAATCGGCGTACACAGCAAGCTTTTGGGTTGTTGACGAATGATGTAGGGATCGGCTATCAACATCGGATGGACTGTTACATCAACGATGACGGTAGGTTGCAGGCTGCGTTTAATGGCGTAAATTAGGCTATGGGGAACCTCTGCACTATCTTCCACAAAAATGGACTGTAACACGGTTGATTGCTGCCCAACTTCCGCAGTCGCCTCAACTACCAATCTACCTTCTTTGAGCAGTAGCAACGCACACTTATCTGCTCCAGCATTTTCAATTACTACTTGCAACAGCTTCGTAAGTAATTTATCCAGTTCAATTTCACTAGAGAGAGTCTGAGAGGCTTTTAAAACTGTTGCCAAATCTAGCATTACTGATCCACTGCTGCTAGACGTTGATTTATTATTGCTGGAGTGGAAGGTAGTAATGCTGTCAATATTGGCGATCGCCGAGCGCGTCTGTTGTAAAGTGGGAGCTAGAAGCCGTGGATAACGTTGTTCTAAATCGTCAACTTTGGCTTTAGCGCCCCAGCGAGTGTAACAATAGTAAGCGTTAATCAAATACTCTTGGGCAATGCGTTCTTTGTCCCATTCTAAATAAAACTTAGCTGCGAGTTCGTTGGCAAGACCTTCTTCGTTCAGGTATTCGTTTTCTTTGGCTTGAGCAATGGCGCGATCGTAATACTCAATTGCCTCGGCTTTTGCCCCCAAAACTCGACATTTTTCGGCGATAACTAAAGCATAGCGGTGAGCCTGATTGCTCGGTGCATAATCTGCCCACTTTCTGAGTTTTTCTTGATGATTTGTTACCCGTTCTATAATGCTGATTTGCTCTGTCTCACTGGCAGTTGGGTAAATCGCTAATCGAACCAATGCATCGTAGAAATAGAAAATTGGAACGTGCATGAGTCCTTTCCCTGCACTTAAATACTGTTCCGTTAAGTTGACGTTTTCTAATGCCCGTTCATAGCGTTGAAATAGGTAGGAAAGAAGCATTTTGTTGACATAAATCTGATATAGTGCTACTACATCATTGGTTTTGAGGTGAAGCTGAATCATTTCATCCTCATTATAATGTTCGCTATACAAGCGATCGGGTTCGGGCGTAGTCTCTAGCAGATTGAGTACAGCTTGATAGTAAATACTTTGCTTCTGGAGATAAGTATCCTGCCGCAGTTGCTGCATTACCTGGCGATGAGCTTCCATCGTTTGTCTGAGAGAAGATAACTCTTGACTGGTTAAATAGGCAGTGAGGCTATAGCCAAGAAGACTTAGTGCAACATATTGAATATCACCGATTTCTAATCCACTAGAATAGGCTCTTAGATACCCTTCTAGACTATCTTTCGCAGGTTCTTGCCAATGTCTGAGGAAGTTGTTGAAGGCAAAAATGGTTTTAGCGGCTAACTCAGGCGCATGGATATGTTGCAGCAGGTTCATCCCCAGTTGGCCAAACCTATAGCCCGCCTCAATATCTCCCAACACAACAAGCAATGTTAACCCGTACATCACATAGCCATGAGTCGATTCTGGTGCATTTCCATATTGCACAGATAAATCGACGTGAGCAAGAACGATCAAAGGTAATAAGTCTGGGGCAGCTTGAAAGGCAGCAGAAATAATTGTGGACAAAATAACCATTGCCGCTTTTTTCTCTGGTGCGGTCATTTGGGGTAATTCCAGCAAAGATTCGATTGACCTATCCTTGAGTAAGATTTGGGTGTGCCTCAGTGCCTGTTCGATGTCTGCTGGGGTAGGTTGAACTGGCAGATCCACTTCCAGATGCTTTAAGACTTCCCGTGCTAGTCGCAAGGCTTCTAGTTGCTGATTTTGGGCAATGCAAGCTTGAATTTTAATGTTGTAGATATTTGCCCGATCTAGCCACGATTGGGCATGATTCAGCACAATCTCGGCTAACAGTTCCATCTGTTCAAAATTGGTGCAGAGGTAAGCTGATTCAGTTGCTCCTTCATACAAGATTAGAGCAAGATTGTATTGATTTTGCCAACAATTAGGCGTAAGTATACTAATACCTATGTTGAAATATTCTAAAGCTGCTGCGTAAGCCGTTGCATTCTTGGCTTTACGTCCCGCCGCTAGGTTTAACTCTACAAGTTCTTGTTGCTCCTGTTCATCGCTAATCAAAGCCACCCCTTGATTGAGATGATTGACGATCGCAAAAATTTTCTCATCTCGTTCATTTCCAGTCGTGGCTTGTTGCAGCAAACGCCCAATGCGCAAGTGAGTAACTTGCTTTTGATTGTCAGGAATTAGTGAATAGGCAGCTTGCTGAATGCGATCGTGAAGAAATTTGTAAACTGTTATTTGTCTTTTGTCATTCGTCCTTTGCAAATCACTAATGACTAATGACGAATCCTGATAAAACTTATAGACTTCATTCGTAGGAATAATCAAACCATCTTGGACAGCTTGCCAAAAGTCTGCGGCTGTTTCCACCTGGGATTTTTCATGGACAATCGCCAGTGTCGCTAAGTCAAATTGGTTTCCGATACAAGCCGCTAATTTCAAAACTTTTTGAGTTTCTATTGACAACTTTTCTAGTTGAATTGTCATAAACTCTACTACATCATCAGTAAGGGCAAGTCTACGCACTTGAGCAACATCACATTCCCAATAACCACCGTCAAAATTAAATGTAATTAGTCGATCTTGATGTAGCGCTTTCAGAAACTGAGTACTAAAAAAAGGATTACCTTTGGTTTTGCTCAATACCAACTCTGTTAACGGGGCGGCTAACGCTAGTGTGCAACTCAATGTATCTGCAACCAAATAATTAACGGATGTTTGATCCAGAGGAGCTAAGGTAATTGTATTGACTGTAGCGCCTAACTTCTGAATCTCTGCCAAAGTCAGCATCAAGGGATGCACTGGATTAACTTCATTATCTCGATAAGCACCAATTAATAGTAGATAGCCGATGTCAGCTTCGCTCATTAACAAGTGCATTAAGTTTAAAGAAGCAGAATCTGCCCATTGCAGATCGTCAATAAAGATCGCCAATGGATGCTCTTTGGCTGTAAAGACTTGAGTAAATTTCAAAAACAGCGATTTGAAGCGATTTTGTGCCGCACTCCCAGAGAGTTCTGGCACTGGAGGCTGTTTCCCAATCATCCTTTCTAGTTCTGGAATCACCTCAATCATCACTTGTCCGTTCTCACCCAAAGCCGAGAGAATTTTGCACTTCCATTGCTCGAATTCAGCGTCAGTTTCACTCAACAGTTGCCTGATTAAGTCTCGAAAGGCTTGCACAAAGGCAGAGAATGGGATATTGCGCCCAAATTGGTCAAATTTACCTTTAATGAAGTAACCCCGTTGTCGGACAATTGGCTTGTGGACTTCGTTAATCACAGCAGTTTTGCCAATACCAGAGAAGCCAGCTACCAATATAATTTCTACCCCCCTTAGTCCCCCCTTAGTAAGGGGGGATTCAGGAGGGTTTAGTCCCCCCTTAGTAAGGGGGGATTCAGGGGGGTTTAGTCCCCCCTTGGTAAGGGGGGATTCAGGGGGGTTAGCAATTCTCTCAAAGGCATCCAATAAACTTTCAACTTCACCTTGGCGACCGTAAAGCTTTTCTGGGATGATGAAGCGATCGCAAATATCCCGCTCACCTAATTTAAAGGATTTAATCTCTCCAGTTTCCTGCAACTGAAACAAACATTTTTCTAAATCAAATTTCAGCCCTAATGCACTCTGATAGCGATCTTCAGCATTTTTCGCCATCAATTTCATCACAATGTCACAAAGAACTTCAGGAATCTCTTCTTCGCCCCAGCTACCTCCTAATTCTTCTGGAAGCTTTGCAATATGACAGTGAACCAATTCCATCGGATCGTTAGACTGAAAGGGTAAGTGTCCAGCCAGCAATTCATAAAAGGTAACACCGAGAGAATAGTAATCACTGCGATAGTCAATTCCGCGATTCATCCGCCCGGTTTGTTCCGGGGAAAGGTAGGCAAGAGTCCCTTCTAAGACATTAGGACTGTGAACTTCTTGGGTTTCTCTGGGTAAAAGAGAGGCAATGCTAAAATCAATCAACTTGACTTGCTGAGTTTCTGGGTTAATCAGGATGTTGGCAGGTTTAATATCTTTATGGATAACCCGATGGCGATAGAGTCCGTCAAGAATATTGCTCAGAGCGATCGCAATTTCCAAAAACTCTGTCAAACTATATTGCTTATCCCCCATTCTTTCGTTCATCCAATCTCTGAGGGAAATACCG
Source organism: Nostoc sp. (assembly GCF_036917465.1). Lineage (GTDB taxonomy): Bacteria > Cyanobacteriota > Cyanobacteriia > Cyanobacteriales > Nostocaceae > Nostoc. Next base: position 46,141 of record NZ_JBALDL010000047.1, on the reverse strand, counting down.
CCAAAATCCTCCATCACCAAGGCATAGCTGTTGCGGTAGGGTTCCAGGCTATAGGGACGAACAGTACCAGGTAGGTTAATATTTTTAGCGATCGTATACTGATTACGAAACAGCAGCAGATCGTTGAAGCTGGGATACTCCTGCTGAAGCAGTTTGATTACAACCGGAAGTCGATCGGACTCTCGAATTGCACGGTAAACTAAGGTTCTAGAGCCTGCATAAAGTTGTTCGCTAATTCGATAGTTAAAAAGCTTGTCCATCGGCTTAACTGCTGTATTCATACTTCTTAAACTCTTGTTAAATCAGCTATTTAGTTAAAGTAGTTTGCCCAAAAACCAGCTTTTGCTAACGCAATTACGTTTTGTAACGGAGATTTAACCCCTAAACTTTGTTAATAAGTACAATAAAATTGAGCTAAGATACCCTATGACTCTCCAAGAACTAGAAAATCAAATCTTGGCACTACTTCCAACAGAAAAAACGGCAATTATCCAAAGCCTAACTTAAACCATTCATATTGGGGCAAAAGGTATTACTAAAATACCCGGTATTTGTGGTGGAGAAGCTTGTATTGCTGGAACTCGGATTGCAATTTGGCTATTAGTTGAAACACGTCGCCTGGGAATTACTGAAGTCCAACTTTTGCAAGATTATCCTCATATTGGCGTGGCTGATTTAGTTAATGCTTGGATATATGCAGATGCTTATCCTGAAGAAATTGAAGCTGCGATTCGTGCTAATGAGGTTGCTTAAATCATGGCGCGTTTATATGCTGATGAGATGTTCCCACCGAAAGTTAGTGAACTGTTAAGAATAATGGGACATGATGTTTTAACTGTACAAGAAGCTGGTAACGCAAATTTAGGTATTCCAGATGACAAAGTGTTAGCCTTTGCAATCGCCGATAATCGAACTGTAATAACACTAAATCGTCAAGATGTTATCAAACTGCATAGAAGCTCACCTAAACATTTAAATATTATTGTTTGTACAAATAATACTGATAGGTCTGGAATGGCAACTCGAATTAATGAAGCAATTAATCAAGACGAATCGTTGATTCGCATTGTACGCCCTACCAGTTGAAAATAGTTAAGCCTCGTTTTCAATTTGTCTTGAGCTTCTCAAGCAAAACTCCCCCAATTTCCGGTAAAATTGAATTCTGATGACTGTGGATTTGGGGGAAATTTGGGGTGCCTACACTTGGTGTTAACATTGACCACATCGCCACCATCCGGCAAGCGCGGCGGACGGTAGAACCAGACCCCGTAGCGGCGGCGGTGCTGGCAGAATTAGCCGGTGCTGATGGAATTACGGTGCATCTGCGCGAAGATCGGCGGCATATCCAAGATCGGGATGTGCGGATATTGCGGCAAACAGTGCGATCGCATCTTAATTTAGAAATGGCCGCTACAGATGAAATGCTAGCGATCGCTCTCGATATCAAACCAGATTATGTGACTTTAGTCCCTGAAAAACGCGAAGAAGTCACAACAGAAGGCGGACTAGATATTATCGGGCAAATTGCTAGAATAGGTGAAATAGTCGATAAATTGCAAAGCGCTAGCATTCCAGTTAGTTTATTTATCGATGCCGAACCAGCACAAATTGAAGCATCTGTCAAGGTGCAAGCGCAGTTTATCGAATTGCACACCGGACAATATGCTGAGGCTAAAGATGAAACAAATCGCCACCGAGAATTAGCCATATTAGCTAAAGGTTGTCAACAAGCCATTCAAGCTGGATTGCGAGTCAACGCCGGTCACGGACTCACCTACTGGAACGTCTATCCAGTGGCTGCGCTTCCAGGCATGGAAGAACTGAACATTGGTCATACCATCATCAGCCGGGCAGCATTAGTAGGTATAGAAAGGGCAGTCCGCGAGATGAAGCAAGCTATAACAGGGCATGGGGCATAGGGCATTGGTTATTAATTCTTCTTTCCCTGCTTCCTCATCCCCCTCATCTTCCGCAGTCCCCAATCCCCAGCCCCCAATCCCCAATCCCCCACAGAGGGTTGTCACTGCGAAATCTAGAAATTGGAATCAAATCTTCAGCAAAAACTTCTATGAGCGCAACAGAGTCTAACAACCTGCCACTTTGGGTACAAGATAGAGATAAGGTGATAGCAGAAAGCACTGATGTCGAGTGGCGCTATCAGACACCACCTGATTATTCCCGTTCAAATGAGAATCTTGCTAAAGAAAGTATCCACAATCACCTTGAAGGTACACTGGAAGCGATCGTGCAAAACTTGGTAAGAACCTTCGAGATGGAGGTATCTTTCAAAGCTAACCCCCAACAGTGGTTATCTATTGTTAATGAACAGTTTCGCGTCAGTACCAACGGCGGAGTAGAGTATACCGCAGCAGATGTATCAGCCCAAGGTACTTACAATCTATTTATGCCTGATTCAGAGCATTACAAAGCTTCAGAAGAAACCTTTGAATCATCCGCAAAAGTCTTCCACACAACATTTCCCCAAGGATTTCCTTGGGAAGTGCTGGAAGTTTTCTCAGGGCCACCAAATGTCACATTCAAATGGCGGCATTGGGGACATTTCAACGGAGAATACAAAGGCCATGCACCGACTGGAGAGACAGTAGAAATTATCGGCATGAGCATTGCAAAAGTTACCGATGACTTGAAGGTTATTTCCTTAGAACACTACTTCGACAATAATCTGTTCTTGGAAAAGCTAACATCTGGTGGCAAACAGATAGATACCCAAAAGTCGGCAAGTGCTTGTCCCTTCAGTTCTTGGTTCAAGAAATCCCGTAAGAGTTAGTTCATAAGGGTACAGAATGTAGTACTGTGCCCTTACATGATTCACACAGCAACCAAAGGATGAAAATGCAAACATACTATTACGTTTTGGCTAGTCTTCGCTTTCTTCTCCAAGAAGAACCCATACAGGAAGTTATCAAAGAACGCACTCGTCACTACCACGAACAAGAAAAACAAATAGATTTTTGGTTGGTTGAGCAACCAGCTTTCTTGGAAGCACCCGAATTTGCACAGCTAAAAGCAAAGTGTCCCCAACCAGCAGTAGCAATTATTTCTACAAATCCTCAATTTATTACTTGGTTAAAACTGCGTTTAGAGTACGTCATCACTGGAGAATTTCAGGCTCCTTCTGAGACAATACCAGATGCTTTGCGATCGCTGGCTAATGTATCTTAATGGTCATGGGGGATGGGGCATTGGTTAATCATCAATATCCAATTCCCAATTCCCAATATTCTTTGGTAAGAACAAAATATATTTTGTAACATTCCTTCTATTCCTATACTGAAGTAGCTAGGTTTTCAGCTTTTTTCTTATAAAATCTTCTAGGACACCTTGATTTACATAATCTAACTTTTGTGCATAGATTTCAGACTTTACCAAGTGTTTTAGGATTAGCGATATCTACGATGAGCTTCGCTTACGCAGGGTTGATTGTTGGCATGAGTTCTGTTTTTGCTCAACAAGCCATTCCTCTTTGTCAACCGCCGACTTCGGGTGAGTATCTTTTATTAGTAGTCAGTCCCACAGCAGATAATCAAAAGCAGTTGCGTAGTGCCTTACCGCCTGAACTAAAGACCATTAACTGCAAATATCTCAATGAAACTGTAACGCGGATAGGGGGCTTTAAAAAAATTGATGATGCTAATCGATGGGCAAGGTATGTAAGTAATATTGTTGGCTTGTCTGCCATCATCACCACTAGACCGGCAACGGCAGATGTGCAGCCACCGCAACAGGCACCACAGCAGGCACAACGACTGCAACAGCCACCACAGCAAACAGTTAACTATAATCCTCAAGCATTAGGAGAGGGCTATGCAGTGTTGGTAGATTATTACAACCGTCCTGAACTAGTAAATAACGTACAGCAAGCAGTAGGAGGTAACGTAGGTTTTGTTTCTTATGGACAACGCCCTTACTTGCTGGCGGTTTACACCACAAACCAAAGTGAAGCATACAACACATTGCAGAAGCTGAACAATGGCGGTTTTGTTGCCAGTATAGTAGATAGTCGCAAGGTGATTCTGCTACGCTCAACTGTGCGGTTGTAGTGATATTAAGTTTTCTAGAATACTGATGCGATCTACCAATTTGGTAATTTGTCAGTTGACAAATTACCAGTTTTCAATTAAAAATAGTTGCTCAAACAAGGATTCATTGCCCTAGTTTAAATAAGCAAAGCTAGCTAACCAACAGATAGTTATACCCAAAGCCGACCCAGCTATTACCTGAACGGGTGTATGTCCCAGTAATTCTTTCAGACGGTCTTGGCTAAAATCTGGTTTTTCATGAAATAATTCATCAATCATTTGATTGAGGATACGAGCTTGCTTACCAGCTGCTTGGCGAACTCCGGCTGCATCATACATGACGATGATGGCAAAAACAATCGCAACGGCAAAGTCAGGAGATGCCCAACCAAGTGTTTGTCCTACACCAGCCGCTAAAGCTGTAACTAAAGCTGAATGGGCGCTGGGCATACCTCCGGTTGTCACTAAAACACGGATATTTAGTTTACGATTTTTGATGATCTCGACTACGAGCTTTAATGCTTGAGCAATAAAACAAGCTACCAGAGCAACCAGCAGCACCCGGTTGTCTAAAATGTTGCCTATGTCCCGCATGGTATTTTGGTTAGGTTAGTAAATATTAGCAGCAGTTTTTGGTTGAGAAAACATTTAGATTCAACCCAAAATCCAAAATTAACCTATTACATCATGGGGGAAGCAGATCAATTATTCAAAATTGTTTAAAAGCTAATCAAATAAGAATTTTGAATTCTGCTGGGCGGTAGCAGTACAGCATGATGTAAATAAACCACCCACTCCCAATCAATGAAACCCTTGCGTATGGAAATTACGAATTACCAAAAGCGTTGCTAGTTATTGCGGCTAGTAATAAAATGAGCGATCGCTTGGAGTGGCTTGGCTCTGTCTCCAAATGGTTCTAATTCTACACAAGCTACTTTAACTAGCTCTTGGGCTTTTAAGCGCGATTCTTCAAGTCCCCAAAGGCTAGGATAGGTAACTTTCTTGGCTTGTTGGTCTTTACCAGCTGTTTTACCTAATTGCTCTTTTGTAGAAGTGATATCCAAAATATCATCAATGATTTGGAATGCTAGCCCAATATTTTCAGCATAACGGGTTAGTCGCTGCACATCTTCGGTTGATGCTCCAGCGATGATTCCGCCAGAAACTACGCAAGCTTCCAAAAGGGCGGATGTTTTGTGTCTATGAATGAAATTTAGCGTTTCTAGAGAAATATCTGATTTCCCTTCACACTCTAAATCGACAACTTGACCACCGACCAAACCAGCTGCCCCCAGCGCCCGACCAAGACGAACAATTACCTGCAAGGTAAGCTCTCTGTTAACGCTTTGGGGGGTTTTAAGGGCAACCAACTCAAAAGCAAGTGCCAACAAGCCGTCCCCAGCCAAAATCGCCACATCTTCGCCATAGACTTTATGATTTGTCAGTTTTCCACGACGGTAATCGTCATTATCCATCGCTGGAAGGTCGTCATGAATCAAAGACATTGTGTGGATCATTTCCACAGCACAAGCAGTTGGCATAGCCATTTCGATAGTGCCACCCATCATTTCACAGGTAGCAAGGCAAAGAATGGGACGTACACGTTTGCCGCCAGCTAATAACGAGTAGCGCATCGCCTCATAAATCTTTTCTGGATAAATGATGGGGATAGCCTGATCTAAAGCAGTATCACAAAGCTTTTGTCGCTCTTTGAGATAGGCTGCTAAGTTAAATGTGGCTTCCTCTGGTGGTGTCTTTTGAACGTTATCAGTTGCTACCATTCTTCAATTCCTGACACTTTGGGATTTTTGTCTTATACGTCACAATTTTAAGGTGCTGTGGGGCTGAAAAAATGAAGAGTTGGAAATTATGAGTTAAGAGACGCGATGAATCGCATCTGTACAAAAGGTGGGAGTAGAGACGCGATTCATCGCGTCTGTAGAGGAGTTGAGTTTAATAATTCTTAACTTCTCACTTCTCACTCATAATTCCTCACGCTCTTTCATTTTTTTACTGCTCTGGAATAGCTGGTGAATGTATTTTGTAATAATATGGCGACAGTCATAGGGCCAACACCACCAGGAACGGGGGTAATAAATCCTGCTACAGCAGCAGTAGATTCAAAGTCAACATCGCCAATTAAGCGGCTTTTGCCACTAGTATCGGTGACGCGATTCATTCCCACATCTACCACAACAGCACCTGCTTTTACCATATCAGCAGAGATTAGTCCGGGACGACCTGCTGCTGCAATTAGAATATCAGCATTTTGGGTGATGGTTTTGAGGTCGTGCGATCGCGAGTGAGCGATCGTGACTGTGGCATCAGCTTCTAGTAGCATCAGCGCCATAGGTTTACCCACCAAAATACTGCGTCCCACTACTACTGCCTGTTTTCCCTGTAAAGGAATCTCATAAGCTTGCAAAAGCCGCATCACACCATCAGGAGTGCAGCTACGTAAACCAGTTTCCCCCCGTACTAGTCGTCCCAAGTTAACTGGGTGCAGTCCATCAGCATCTTTATCGGGATCAATTTGATGTAGCAAATTCACTGCATCCAAGTGGTTAGGTAAGGGCAACTGCACCAGAATGCCATCAACCCGTTCATCGTGGTTTAGTGCAGCAATTACCTCTTCTAACTCTCTAAGGGTAGTTTCGGCAGGAAAATGCTTACCAAAAGAGGCTATGCCAACTTTAGCGCAAGCTTTTTCTTTATTTCGGACATAAGCGGCTGATGCTGGATTATCTCCAACCATCAACACGGCTAAACCAGGGGGTCGTCCGATTTTTGGTTGTAATTGTGTAATAGCAACAGAAAGTTCTTGCTGAATTTTTGCTGCTATTGCTTTACCATCAAGGAGTTTGGCAGTTTTTGTTTCCATGAAAATTCCTAAATATAATTAATTCGTTTTTTGTCCAAAATCTGGAATAGAAATATTGATTATTGACTTTTCACTATTATTGTGTATATGTTGATGTCGTCGCGTTTCTCTCAGAGTAAAACCATAATGCTTATTTTCTCAGATCAACGGCTTTATCTGAAGAATAAAGAGTTGAGAGCCTGTTTTTAAAACCGCAGAGAATATCATAGATGGGAACTGACCTGATGAAACTGGCGACAAAGCAAGCAGTGAAGCAAAAATTTGCTCAATCGGTGGCTTTCATGGAACAAACAAGAAATTTGCCCCTTTCGTTCTTCTACGCGCACAGTATTGTTCCCTACCGGCTGGGGTTGATTTTTTTATTGGTGCTGGGACTTTGTAGTTGTGGTAGTTTAACCTCGTCTGGCTTGAATGGGACTAATTTTAAAATTGGTGCTAATGTCACCCCAATTCGAGAAATTAAGCCAAGACAAGACAATCAGGCTACAGTTTACATCCAAGGTCAGGTGGAAAACCAAGCACCTTTAATGAAGCAATGGGCTTATCAAATTAATGACTCGACTGGCAAAATTTGGGTTGTCACTAATCAAAAGAATCTGGCTAAGGGAGCGCAAGTGGTGATTAAAGGTAAAATTCGCTACCGAAGTATCCCCTTAGCTGGTAAAGAATTGGGGGAAGTTTATCTAGAAGAAGAATAATCAGCAATTAAAAATTAATATATGAACAATCAACCGGTGCATGTAGCGATCGCAATTCTCTATCAAAAAAACCAGTTTCTCATGCAACTACGCGACAACATTCCCGGTATTCTCTACCCTGGCTACTGGGGGCTATTTGGCGGTCATATCGAACCTGGTGAAACGCCAGATATCGCAGTAAAACGAGAAATTTTAGAAGAAATTGGCTACGATTTACCACCCTTTGTAGAATTTGGCTGTTATCCTGACGAAAGAGTAGTCCGTCATGTTTTTCATGCACCCCTCTTGGTGGAATTAAATCAACTGGTTTTAAATGAAGGCTGGGATATGGGATTATTGACCCCAGATGATATCCACGAAGGTAATTGTTATTCGCAAAACGCTGGCGAAGTAAGACCTCTGGGAAATATGCATCAGCGAATTATGTTGGATTTTATGGAGAGAAGTTAATCTTAATGGGAATTGGGCATTGGGCATTGATCAATAGTTATTAGTTAGTAGTCAGTAATTAATCTCCCTCATCCCCAGTCCCCAATCCCAGTCCTTAGAAGCCAAAATAAAGTTATAACTCTTATGAAGTCATCACTAATGCAATCAGCAAATAAACTACCGCGATGGTTAACTATAGGACTGGCGTTTCCGATTATTATTCTCAACGGTTGGCTATTGCTCCAAGTTGTGCAGTATTTCCAACCCTTGATCAGCATTATTGCTGCTGCCATCCTACTCGCTTTTGTGTTGAACTATCCAATCCAGTTTTTGCAAGAACAAGGCGTAAAACGTAACCTAGCGATCGCAGGAGTCTTGCTTTTCACTCTAGTGATTTTAGTAGGTTTAGGCATTACCTTGGTTCCCCTAATTATCCAACAGCTTGTTGAGTTAGCCAATATTTTGCCCAGTTGGATTGATTCTGGAACTCAGCAGTTGCAAACTTTCCAGGATTGGGCGCTAAGTCAACAGCAGCTTCCCATTAATTTAAGTGGTTTATTTACCCAAGTTCTGGAACGATTATCTAACCAACTTCAGTCCTTCACTGGTAGAATTCTTGGTTTTGCTGTCGATACCATTGGTATTGTTCTCAACGTTTTGCTGGCGGTAGTCTTGACTATCTATCTAATATTAAACGGTGAGCCTCTTTGGGACGGAGTATTTCAATGGTTTCCGAATAACATTGGGTTAAGATTGCGGGAATTGCTGCGAGAGGATTTTCACAATTACTTTATCGGTCAAGCAACATTGGGAGCCGTGTTAGGGGTGACAATTACACTGGCATTTTTGGCGTTACAAGTTCCCTTAGCTTTACTCTTTGGCATCGGGATTGGTTTGTTTTCTCTGTTCCCCTTTGGTACAGGAGTTGGCATTGCCATAGTCAGCCTTTTGGTGGCGTTGCAAAACTTTTGGTTAGGAGTTGAAGTCTTAGGTGTAGCTGTTGCAATCGACCAAGTTAATTCTAATGTTGTTGCACCTCGAATTCTGGGTAATTTGACTGGTTTAAATCCCGTGTGGGTGGTGATTTCTTTGCTATTGGGCGCAAAGTTAGGAGGAGTGCTGGGTTTATTAATTGCAATACCTATTGCCAGTTTTATCAAAGATATAACAGATAGCTGGCGGGCTGGAGAGTTTAATAAGATAAATGATATCGTGTCAGAACCTGTTACGGTCAAGAATGAAACAGCAGGAACTTATAGTTAGAATTAAATTTTTAACCTAAATTTTTACGGTTTTTTTTCTCAACAAGTTCAGAATTGAGGTGAACCGGAATTTTGATCGTAAACTCAGTTCCTTTGCCTAAATCTGATATGCATTGCAAATGACCACCGTGTTTTTCTACAATAATTTGATAGCTGATAGATAAACCTAATCCAGTTCCCTTCCCAACAGGTTTAGTAGTGAAAAAGGGATCAAACAATCGCTTCTGCAAACTCTCTGGAATTCCTAGTCCATTATCAGAAATGCGAATAATTACTTGACTATCATTAGTGAGTTGAGTCCGAATGCAAATTTTTCCTTCTTTCCTTACTAATGACGGATGATTAATGACAAATGACTCTTCAATAGCATCAATAGCATTCGCCAAAATATTCATAAATACCTGATTGAGTAACCCAGCGTAGCACTCAATTTCAGTAAGATCGCCGTATTCTTTAATTATGTTTATACTTTCACCAAATTTGTGATTTTTGAGACGACTTTGTAAAATTACCAGAGTGCTATCAATACCTTCATGGATATCAACTAATTTTTTCTCAGACTCATCGAGACGAGAAAAATTTCGCAACGAAAGAACGATTTGCTCGATTCGCTGGGTACCAACCTGCATAGAGGTGAGAAGATGGGGGAGATCAGTAGTTAAAAAATCCAGTTCAATTTCTGCGATCGCAGTTTTAATTTCCGCTTCTGGTTCAGGATAACATTGTTGGTACAATCTAATAAGATTGAGTAGATTTTGACTGTATTCGATGGCGTGAACAAGGTTTCCAGCAATAAAGTTGACAGGGTTGTTGATTTCGTGTGCAATACCAGCAACAAGTTGTCCTAATGCAGCCATTTTTTCATTTTGAATTAATCGCGTATAGTTTTGCTGAAGATCGTGAAAGCCTGCTTTAGCAATTCTAGATTGTTCTTCTACCTGCTGTAATTGAACGAGTGTTAATACATGAATTTGGGAGTAGGCTAAAAGTAATTGATGGAAATCAATCAGCTTATATTTTCCAGATGTAGTTTTAACTAAAATCGGCTCATAAGTAATTTGAGCTGGCCTTTGCAAATTTAACTCCGTAGCTTTGACAATAGACATATCTTCAGAAATAGCTAATATCTCTGTCTCGAAAAACTTGTAAAGAATTTTAATCGGTTTTATAGAAAATAGTGCCAAACTGTAGGGATAGCTCATATACTCAAAAAATTTCCGCCGCGAAATCATTCCTATATATTCTTGATTATTATTAAGGATAATTCCTGGTAATAAAGGCTCTTGCTTAAAGAGCGTAGCTAAATCATTCCCTGGACACTCTATTTCAATCTCAACTTGCCAAGAGACTAATTCTTGCAAAGTTGACTCTAATCGCAAGTTTAACTCATCAGCATTTGTTGTACCACCAATAGTAAGCATGCTCTCATGTGTTGATTGCTGAGATAATATTTCTGGTAACACCATGAATACCCGTCTCTATAATTTCAAAGTTCATCAATTGTTACAAACTTATCTTTCCCAAATTGATAACCAAAAATCACAGTGTAGACACGGGAATATAGAGTCAATATGCTTCGGTTAAGGCTTTTTGATGGAAATTATAGATTCTAAAGATGCGATAAATCGCCGTCAAGACGAAAGACTGATTATTGTAGGGCGATTCCTCGCGTCTCTTTCCCTAACCGAACAGTATTGAATATAGAGAGAGTACTTTAGCGAATCTAATAATTTTATAGCTGTGTAGATGTTTAGCTAACATTTATCTAATAATTTTATAGAAACTAAATTTATTGGAAGAAGTAACAATTAGTAGAAAAGACTTTTGTTCAACAATCAAATAGTAATCCTATAGAATGCGAGTATTACAAATTATATTGGCTGTTTACGCCAGTTACGTTTTTGCAACTTGGTTTGCCAAGATTCCATATAGGTGTAGAAAACAGGCGTTAAATAAAGTGTGAGAAACTGCGAGAATACTAATCCGCCAACTACTGCTAAACCAAGGGGACGACGTGTAAGGTGTTCCGCATTTAATTTGCACTAGATATTTAGGAAGTAAAGCATCGACTTCTAACTTGCCGTTATTAGCACTGTATTTTTTGATATCTGGCAGCAGTCGCTGGGGAATGGAAAAGTTGACGTAAATCGGGTGAATTTGGCTGATTGTAATGAGCGGATCGTCTGTACTAGGGCTTTGTGACTTTATTTTACAAAAGCGATCGCAGTTTGCCGTTCAGCCAAAATAAATATTTGGACTCACACATTTAACAGAAGCAATGCCTACGACGGTAAACTACGCCCTCAATCGAAATTTAAGCAGCAGAAAAATCGGGGCAGGTGATACACTCGCCCCGACATCTGATATACTACGCCCAACGGCTTTTGCTACAGGTTTTAAACTATCAACTAAATGCACCATATCTTCCAAAGAGAGGGCTTGACGGGCATCAGAAACAGATTTTTCTGGTTCTGGGTGACATTCAATAATTAATCCGTCTGCACCGCAAGCGATCGCACCCTTGCCAAAATCCTTATGCAAAAAAACTGCTGTAATTCTCCTGACTTGTCATCTCACCTTGCGAAAGCTTATTGCAGACAATTGAGAATCGCCATAGATTATAGGACTTACGCATTGACAGAAAACAATAAATATATATCCCGGAAAAACCATATTTCTCGTAGGGGTTTAGCATTGCTAAACCTCTACTCCACGGTTAAGTTATCGGTAAATATATAATTAGTCAAAGTCTGAAACAAGCTATTTCGGTGAAAGCATACTATGACTAATTTGTACAGTGCGTAAGTCCTAGATTATTGTTACTCAAGTTCTCATTGACCAAATCAACTTTTTAGGATTATCAGTTTCATTATGCCCAGTTCCAAAATCTTAGCCCAATCTTTCGACTATTATGGAGTTTACCCCTGCCCAGTCTGTCGGATAGGTAAGATTTCTCACATGCCATTGATGGAAGCGATGGCTTGTGACTTTTGCCAAGAAATTTTTACAGTCAATTTAGAACTACAGCAAATCAAGATGCCTTCTAGGCAACCACCCTTAACTTGGCGTTGGAGTGGGTTGAGTTGGACTGAAGGCCAGTTGGAAGGTGTAGAGTTAGGTTGGGGTTATGGAATAGCAGCAGCAGTTTTTGTAATTCTTCCCACTACTCTAATTGGCATAGTAGCTTACTATTTTCCTGCCGATCTTAAGGAACCGATTACCTGGATGCCATATATTTGGACGATATTAACTTTCTTATCACATTTATCAATTATTGTTTGGATCGTTATTGAAATTTATCAGATTCCAGTTGCAGCATATTTAAGAGCGATCGCTCGCTGGAGAAATCGAGAGATGGAAAGATGACGGAGTGGGAAAAACTATGAAAAATGACAAATGAAAAATGACAAAAGATGCAGCGAATACATGGCTTCATCACTGATAATTAAGTTGATTGTCCACCAAAATATCGTATGAGCGATCTGGAGCGGTACTATAGAATTTTGGAATTAGAGCCTGGAGCAACACTTGAGGAAGTGAACCAGGCTTACAAAGATTTAGTTTTTGTTTGGCATCCCGATCGCATTCCCAAAGAAAATCTCCGTTTACAGCAGAAAGCACAAGACAAGCTGAAAGCCATAAATGAAGCTCGTGAAAAGTTGCGCTCTCTAAAAACCAAACATCAAACCACATCTAATTCACCTTCACCATCACCTCAATACCAAACACCATCTCAACCAACCCAGCCACCACCAAACCAAAACTCAGATTTGAGTGGTAAAGACTACAGTCGGGCAAATTTGAGCAACAAAGATTTATCTGGCAGAAATCTAAGTTATGCAAACTTAAGCGGTGCTAATCTCAGCGACACTTTTATGCACAAAGTCAACCTCAGAGGGGCGAATTTATCTGAAGCAAATTTATTTCGAGCAAACCTCCTTTTAGCGGATCTCCGGGAGGCGAATTTACGCGCTGCTAATTTGATTGGAGCGGATCTCAGTGGAGCCGACTTGCGAGGAGCCGACTTGACAGGAGCGCGGATTCGTTCTGGTGAGCGCCTTTTAGTTAAATTAGTTGGTACTAACCTCGCTGGGGCAATTATGCCTGATGGGGCAATTTATCAATAGTCGAGGTTGCGCTATGACGCAGAGTAAGGTAGCACAGGTGTGCTACACGATTTTTTAGTAGAAGTACCGAAGTTGACACGCATAAGTAATACTGTGCTGTTGCTTTGCGGTTAAATAATCAATTGCGATCGCCTCCTTTTTAGTAGAAGTACCGAAGTTGACACGCATAAGTAATGCTGTGTCGTTGCTTTGCCGTTAAATCATAAATTGCGATCGCCTAGTCAGTTTTACGGGAACACAATATAAAATCTATTGAAGCTTATACACTCACGATTTTTGTAGTATGAAATCTTTCAAATCTGTTACTATAAAATGTTTTGAATTCGGGAATCTGACCGATCTAGTACAGCACGGCGGAAATAAACCACCCATTTAGAATGTCTAAAAACCTTATGCAATCTTAATTACGAATAACGCAAAGCGGTACTAGCCTCATCCATTCTTACAACTAGCCTGTAAAATTGAATATGATACATCAAGGCTTTTAGGCACTGTGAACTTTTTTATCGGTTGTGCTGTTTGGGCATATAAAGGTTGGGTGGGCGAACTTTATCCCCAAGGTACTCGCACTGCCAATTTCCTCCATCTTTACAGTCATCGCTTCACCACTGTAGAAGGTAACACCACCTTTTATGCCGTGCCTAACCAGGAAACTGTAACCCGTTGGGCTGCCGAAACCCCAGCAAATTTTGAATTTTGTCTAAAATTACCGCGAGATATTACTCATCAAGGGTTGCTACAACCTTATATTCCATCGGCTTTAAAATTTCTGCAAGGGATGCGCCCTTTAGGTAAACGTCTTGGCCCAATATTTGCTCAGTTACCACCCAGTTATACACCTGCATTACTTGACGATTTGACCAGCTTTTTGAAAGCTTGGCCGCGCACAGACGCACCCCTAGCGCTGGAAGTTCGTCATCCTGACTGGTTCAGTGAACCTCATGCTAGTAATTTGACGGCGCTTTTAGAAAAGCTAGGTGTAGGACGGGTACTTTTAGACTCGCGCCCCATCTACACTGGAGATGATGACCCACAGTTGGAATCAGAACGGCGTAAACCCAAATTACCGTTACAATTGAGTGTGACAGCACCTTTTACTGTGATTCGATTTATTTCTCATCCAAATTTATCAGTGAATCAGCCGTTTATGGAAGAGTGGGTAAGGCAGATTCAGCAATGGTTGCAGACGGGAGTGCGAATTTATTTCTTTGTTCATTGTCCAATAGAAGCGCGATCGCCTAACATAGCGCGTCACTTCCAACAGCTATTAGAACACAGTGGTACACCAGTTCCACCCTTACCTTGGAATAATCTTGAGCATCCCCCCAATCAGCTAAGTTTATGGTCTTGAAAGGCAGGGTGCAAAGGTCAGAGGGAATAGTCCCTAATGTCAAAATAATACTAATAACCACACCTTTACAGACGGACACTACTACCATCACCAAAATGAAAATCTCTTAACCTTTCGTTACAATAAAAACATCGAGCAGGACAAAAACAAACCTCTCGAAGCTGAAATCAAAGGTGAACGACATGAATGGCACAATTCGCGTTGGTAATCTCTGGGGAATTCCCTTCTATATCCATCCGTCATGGTTTTTAGTTCTGGGTTTAGTAACTTGGAGCTATAGCAGTGGACTGGCGACGCAATTTCCCCAATTGTCTGCGGGGTTAGCTTTGCTACTAGGATTGATGACAGCGCTGATGTTATTTGCCTCTGTCGTCGCCCATGAATTAGGCCATAGTTTCGTTGCGATTCGTCAGGGTATTAATGTCAAATCCATCACACTGTTTATATTTGGCGGTTTAGCTAGCTTAGAAAAAGAGTCAAAAACCCCAGGTGAGGCTTTCTGGGTAGCGATCGCTGGCCCAATGGTAAGCTTACTACTATGTGGTATCGTTACAGCTATTGGCGTTACAACTACTGCATCAGGCCCGTTAGCAGCAATTCTTGGTGTTCTCGCTTCTGTTAACTTAGCATTAGCCCTATTTAACCTGATTCCTGGCTTACCCTTAGATGGCGGAAATATACTGAAAGCTATTGTTTGGAAAGTCACAGGAAATCCTTATAAAGGTGTAACCTTTGCGAGTCGAGTCGGGCAAATCTTTGGTTGGGTAGCAATCCTTTCAGGTATAGTTCCCTTACTATTCTTTGGCAGCTTCGGTAACTTCTGGAACTTGTTGATTGGCTTCTTCTTGTTGCAAAATGCTGGGAATGCGGCTCAATTTGCCAGAGTGCAAGAAAAACTTACAGGTTTGACAGCCGAGGATGCTGTAACTATTGATAGCCCGATTGTATCTGCTAATCTTAGCCTGAGAGAGTTTGCCGATGAGCGAGTCATAAGCGGGCAAAACTGGCATCGGTTCTTAGTGACTGATGATGATGGACAATTAGTAGGTGCGATTGCAGTTGATAATTTACGAACTGTTCCAACAGCAATGTGGTCAGAAACTCAAATAAAAGAAGTCATGCGACCAATTACCGAATCTACCACAGTCCAATCAGATCAACCCCTGCTAGAAGTTATGCAGTTACTAGAACAACAAAAGCTATCTGTGCTTCCCGTAATTCGTAAGAATGGCGTTCTAGTTGGAATCTTAGAAAAAACTGCAATTATCCAACTACTGCAAAGCCGAACTCAACCTAACCCTGCATAGTTTATTGACATTCTCCCACCAAGCTACACTGTGGTGGGAGATTCTTGTTCTACACTAAACAAGAGTAACAGATGTGAAAGCCAGTAGCTTAAAGGATTTTAAACAAGATTACCCCGTTAATAAACGATGGTGCTATCTCTAAAGTTCGATAATTTAAATAAATCAAGTATCGTGTTTTTATATTGTTAGTCAACGCCTGAACTCTCAGTCACATTAGACATACGAGGATGATATATGAATTCGACAAATCCCCCTGAAAACGTGATTAATTGTTTGCAGACTATTTTGGATGCTACTGCTGCGGTAAATTACGAACTTTTTCTTACGGTAGGTGATTTAGAGTACAGAAGAGATATTACCAAAGAAATATTTGACCAAGTTAGCTCCCCGCTAATTCCACGCATGTCTGAGGGTTATACAACTACTTATTTCGGTCATCTCAAACAAGGAGAAACTCAAACCTATTTGTGGAAGTTGAGTTTTGCTGATGATGGACATGAATTTATAGTACGTGTGGGGATGAAGGGAGACAAAGTTAATCTGATATGGATTACTTAAAATATACCAAATCTGCTGCGATCGCACGTTCCCAAGTTAATGCTTTTGTAGTCTCATCCCAATGCCAGCGTAATAAGTTAGCGGATTGATTCTTAACAATTCCTGGTAAACCAATCGCTTTTCTAGGTGCATTAGTAGCTAAAGCGATCGCACTTTCTACATCACAAATTCCCCACTTCACCAAATTCTGCACTCCCACCAACAAGGGTAAAGTCGTCCCCGACAAAGTGCCATCTGCTAGTCGTGCCGTACCGTTTTTAACTTCAATTTCTCGACTATCCCAAGGATACACGCCATCGGGTAGCCCCAAAGGAGAAAGGGCATCGCTGACAAGGAACAGCCCTTTTTCTTGATAGCTAGCGCGAAGTAAAATTTGCAGCATCATGGGCGAAACGTGTTCACCATCAGCAATAAAACCACACATTACATCAGGATGGGTAATTGCTGCCCCTAATAATCCTGGTTCTCGGTGATGTAATGCTGGCATAGCGTTGAAAGCATGAGTTACCATCGTTGCACCTTGTTTAAAGGCACGCTGCCCTTGGGCAGATGTTGCCTGAGAATGCCCTAAACTGACAATGATTCCCAGAGAACACAAATATGGAATTACTTCGCCAGTGAAATCTAACTCCGGTGCTAAGGTGATGACTTTCACAACATGGGCATAATCACCCAAAACCTGCTTTACCCAATCCATTGTCAGGGGTAAGAGATACTCTGCTGGATGTGCGCCGCGCTTTTGAAAATTCAAAAATGGCCCTTCTAGATGTACTCCCAGAATCTTTGCACCTGCTGATTGATTGGGAAGAACTTCAGCAATAATAGCAAGCGATCGCTGAATGTTTTCTACTGAAGTTGTCACAAGTGTTGGTAAAAATCCATCTACCCCGACATCCCACAAAAATTGTGAGATTTTCTGGAGTTTATGAGCATTTTCAGCCGTCAAATCAGGAAATGCCAAACCCAAAGCACCGTTAATTTGCAAATCAACGCCACCCAATGAAATCCAGTCGCCTGCAACATTTATGATGGATGCACGGCTGCGTGCTTCTACTGTACCCATCGGCAAGATTTGCTCAATTATGCCTTCTTCATTAACCAAGAGCATCTGCAAATCTTTGTAACCAGGCACTCTAGCATTGATAATATCTACAGGATTTTGTATTACTTGGGTCATCACACTGAACTAGAAGAAAGATAAATCTGATTTTAGATGCAACCAACATCAATCAATGAGATGATAAATCGGCATAACCTAGCTTCCATAAGCTAACTCAAATAATTTTGAATCTTGAATTTTAAATTTTGAATTATTATGACTCTCCTAGTTGGTATTATCATGGGCAGCGATTCTGATTTGCCCACCATGAAAGACGCGATCGCAATTTGTGAGGAATTTGGCGTTGAGAGTGAAGTAGCGATCGTTTCTGCTCATCGTACCCCAGAACGCATGGTGCAATATGCTCAACTTGCACACCAACGTGGTATTAAGGTAATTATTGCCGGTGCCGGTGGTGCTGCCCATCTGCCGGGAATGGTAGCGTCTTTAACACCACTTCCTGTTATAGGTGTTCCTATAGCCACCCGGAATTTACAAGGCGTGGATTCTTTATATTCTATTTTACAAATGCCCGCAGGTATTCCCGTAGCAACAGTGGCGATCGGTAATGCCAAAAATGCCGGACTTTTAGCAGTACAAATCCTCGCAACTCAGCAACCAGAATTGCTAGAAAAAGTGCAACAATATCGCCAAACTTTATGCAAATCAGTAATTGCCAAGCAAGCAAAACTAGAACAACTAGGCTACGAGCAATATTTAAAGCAGATGTTTTAGATAATTCGTAATGTGTTAATAAATCTTAATAATACAGTAGGGGACATAGAAAATAAGCATATCCAATGCCCCATGACAAATGACAAATGACAAATGACTAACCAAACTATTCGCGTTGTTGCCCGTATTACTGCTTTGCCTAACAAAGTAGAAGAACTAAAAGCCGTACTGTTGGAACTCATTGAGCCAAGCCGTCAGGAAGCAGGTGCGATCGCGTATAAACTTTTGCAAAACCAAGACGAACCAACAGACTTTACTTTTGTAGAGGAGTGGACTTCTCATGAAGCCTTGAATACTCATCTAGATTCACCCCATTTCCAAGCGGTAGCAGCTAAACTCGAAGGTTTAGTGAGTGCTGCACCAGATATCCGTTACTACCATCTTTTGGCATAGTGTCATGTTGCCAACTAGAAGTAGGCTCTTTATTGTTGCGGATAATTTGGAATATCTCAGCCCTAAATTCTAAGATTGAAGCGATCGCTCCAGAATCAATACAGCATTCTGAAGTATCTTGATTCTGAGAACTTAGTCAAAAATTGAGAGCTACAACATCCATGTGTCAATTGCTCGGAATGAATTGCAATGTTCCAACAGATATTTGCTTTTCTTTTGAAGGGTTTTCTGCACGGGGAGGAAAAACGGACGATCATAGCGATGGTTGGGGCATTGCTTTCTTTGAAGGGAAGGGATGTCGGATGTTTTTAGATGCCCAGCCTTCTATTGCTTCTCCGGTAGCGGAGTTGGTGCGGAGTTATCCTATCCACTCAACCCATGTCATAGCCCATATCCGCAAAGCTACTCAGGGTGAAGTTGCCCTACACAACTGTCATCCTTTCCGTAGAGAATTATGGGGTCAATATTGGGTATTTGCCCACAACGGTAATTTGCCAAATTTTGATCCCGAAAATTTGGGCTTTTATCAAGCCGTAGGTGACACTGATAGCGAAAAAGCATTCTGTATGATCCTAGAAACATTGCGATCGCGCTTTCTTGATGGTAAGCCTGACATCAAGGAACTGTACCCTGTACTAAAACAAATTAGTGATGCAATTGCAAAGCTAGGTATATTTAATTACTTGTTATCAAATGGTGAATACTTTTTTGCTTATTGTTCAACCAACCTCAGCTACATTGTCCGCCAAGCGCCCTTTGCAGCTGCCCATTTGATCGATCAAGACATGACTGTAGATTTTCGGGAAGTGACTACCGAACGCGATCGCGTTGCTGTTATTGCTACCACACCTCTTACTGACAACGAAGTTTGGACACCAATCCAATCAGGAGAATTACTAGTTTTTCAGGATGGGTTACCCCTCAAATATGCATTTACTTAAGAATGCGAACCTGTGGGCGAATTCAAAAATTAACAGAAAATTTCCCATTTAGATAGTTTCTAAATGGGTTTTATTTTTTATCCTAAAAAGTTTTATTTTTACTCGGATAAATCGGAGCAAAAATATGTAAAGGCTCTCACAACTATTTCAAATGATAAAGAGAGAATAGTTAATACTCAATTCTCAATTACCTAGCAAGTTGCTTGATAAACTAAAAATCTTTTAATTTGCATCTTCAAAAAAATGAATCTCTTGTGGGGTGGGCATCTTGCCCGCCCTAGTTGTGCAAATTAAATGCGCGACAGCTTATATTCGGTAGTTGATTGCGATTGCAATTTGATATTTGAAAATAAAAGTATTTGTAATTCCTCACAGAACTGGTAGAATCACCATGTTCTTGATAAAGAATATGAGGTTTTTCAGTGTTTGCAACTAGATGTATCAAATCATATAGTATTATAAAGATAATATAACTGTATTCCCATCAAATAACTGTAGATTTAGCGGAGGAAATAGAATGAGTTTGTGGCAACGCGCACTGAAAAGATTACAAGCGATGTCTTACGACAAGCTGCTAGCCTACGGCAACGCCAAAGGCGATCGCATCTACGCTGAACGTAGAACATATCGGTTCAGACTAAATTCGCTCAAAAGCTTTGTATCACTCTTTTTAGTAGGGACTGTGTTGAGTGTGGCGCTTGCCGCCTGCTCCGGTGGAACAGCGAATAATTCTTCCTCTGAAACCCCTAGTGCTACTCCTGTGGCTGCAACCAAAGATAATGTTGAACTAACTCTGGTTTCCTTTGCTGTCACCAAAGCGGCTCACGAAGCAATTATTCCTAAATTTGTAGAACAGTGGAAAAAAGATCATAACCAAACTGTCGTCTTCAAACAAAGCTATGGCGGATCTGGTTCTCAAACTCGCGCCGTTATTGATGGTTTAGAAGCAGATGTTGTCCACTTGGCACTAGCTGGAGACACCTCAAAGATTGAGAAAGCTGGATTGATTCAGCCAGGATGGGAGAAAGAAGTTCCCAACAATGGTATTGTCTCCAAATCGGTAGCAGCATTGGTAACACGTCCAGGAAATCCTAAAGGCATTAAGACCTGGCAAGATTTATCTAAAGACGGGATAAAACTAATTACAGCCGATCCGAAAACATCAGGGGTTGCTCGCTGGAATTTCTTAGCTCTTTGGAATTCAGTGATTAAAACTGGTGGAGATGATGCTAAAGCAACTGAGTTTGTCACCAAAGTCTACAAAAACGTGCCTTTGCTGACTAAAGATGCCCGTGAAGCTACTGATGCCTTTTTCAAGCAGGGTCAAGGTGATGCCTTGATTAACTATGAAAATGAGATTATCTTGGCAGAACAAAAGGGTGAAAAGTTAACTGCAATTATACCAGATGTCAATATATCCATCGATAATCCCATCGCAGTAGTAGATAAAAATGTTGATAAGCACGGCACACGTGAAGTTGCCGAAGGTTTTGTCAAATATCTATATACTCCAGAGGCTCAACAGGAGTTTGCAAAATTGGGATTCCGACCAGTAGATGATACCTTGACTCTAAGTAAGGAAGTTGCAGACAAATTTCCCAAGGTGAAAACTCTGGGTACAGTTGCAGACTTCGGTGGTTGGGATGGAATCAATAAGAAGTTCTTCGCCGATGGAGCTATTTTTGACCAGATTCAAGCCAAGAAAAAGTAATTAGTCAAAATAATTCGTAATTTGTAATTCGTAATTGAAGGACAGACTAACTTCCTTGCTTACGGCACACTCCGCGAACTGTTGTGGAGTAATAATTACGAATTACGAATAATACCAAAAAACTTATTTTGAATTTTGAATTCGGAGCGAAGCGACGTGACGACTGTAGGGACTTCTGTGGAAATTGAACGCAAAACACCGTTCTGGAAGAAATTGGGGCGGGTTCCCTGGACTTGGCGAATCACCATTGGATACCTGACGGTGATGTTGTTTATCCCCATAACTGCCATGTTCTTGAAAGCGAGTACAGAACCTCCGGCGAGATTTTGGGCGATCGCAACCAGTGATATTGCATTAGCAACATACAACGTAACTTTTTTTACAGCAATATTTGCTGCCTTACTCAATGGCGTATTTGGAACTCTAATTGCTTGGGTTCTGGTTCGCTACGACTTTCCCTTAAAACGCTTGATTGATGCCACAGTAGATTTACCCTTTGCCCTACCAACATCGGTAGCAGGGCTAACTTTAGCAACAGTTTACAGTGATAATGGCTGGATTGGTTCCCTACTAGCACCACTGGGAATTAAGGTATCCTTTACCCGCACGGGAGTAGCAGTGGCAATGATATTTATCTCACTACCTTTTATTGTGAGAACTGTGCAACCCGTGCTTCAGGAAATGGAACATGAAATTGAAGAAGCCGCTTGGTGTCTGGGTGCTTCTCAATGGCAGACCTTTTGGAAAGTAATTTTGCCACCTTTATTTCCCACAATTTTAACTGGTGTTGCCTTGGGTTTCTCCCGTGCAGTTGGAGAGTATGGGTCAACTGTAATTATCTCTTCCAATACACCCTATAAAGATTTAATCGCACCTGTGCTGATTTTCCAACGGTTAGAGCAGTATGACTACTCTGGTGCAACAGTAATTGGTATAGTTTTACTATCAATTTCGTTGGTACTGCTATTGGCAATTAATTTCTTACAAGCATGGGCAAGGCGATATGACACTAGATAAGCCAAGTTTTCACTCATCTGCATCTGATACACATCCGGCGAAGCCGAAAGAACAGAAGAGTTGGGTGCCAATAGTTTTAATTGGGATAGCGATCGCTTATTTAGCCCTAGTTCAATACATCCCTGCAATCAACGTTTTTATCCAAGCCTTTAGCAAGGGAGTTGGGCCATTTCTATCCAACCTGACGCGACCGGCTTTTCTCCATGCAGCTTGGTTAACACTATTATTGGCTGTAATTTCTCTACCTTTGAATACAGTATTTGGACTATGTGCAGCGTGGGCGATCGCTCGTCATAAATTTCCAGGACGCGCCATAGTTTTAAGCATTATCGACCTACCCTTTTCCATCTCACCTGTAGTTGCAGGATTGATGATTGTGCTACTTTACGGACGCAATGGCTGGTTTGGCCCTTGGCTCCAAGCACACGATATCAAAATTGTCTTTGCCTTTCCAGGTATGGTGCTAGCTACAGCCTTCGTGAGTATGCCCTTTGTGGCACGGGAAGTAATTCCCGTTTTAGAGGAATTTGGTAAAGATCAAGAAGAAGCTGCTAGAACTCTCGGTGCAAAAGATTGGCAGATATTTTGGCGTGTCACCTTACCTAGCATCCGTTGGGGCTTACTCTACGGTTTAATTTTGACCAACGCCAGAGCAATGGGTGAATTCGGCGCAGTTTCAGTGGTATCTGGCAACATTGCTGACCAAACCCAGAGCTTACCACTGTTTGTAGAAGATGCTTACAAACAGTATGAAACCGAAGCTGCTTTTTCTGCTGCTGTACTTTTAGCGTTGCTAGCAGTAGTAACCTTAGTGCTGAAAGAGATTTTAGAACGCAAAACCAGCATTAAAGATGTTGAATAGTTAAGTTTTGGGCATTCATTGGGCATGGGAGAATATTCTTCCATGTTCTCCCTGTTCCCTCTGCCTTCAACAATCTCTAATCCCCTTGATGGTGATAATTATGGCTAGTGACAATACACTTATCAATAAAAGGATTCGATTAAGAATTCCCAAGGACTATCACCAGGAACCTGTAATTTCTCGCCTGGTGTCTGACTATGGACTGACTGTGAATATTACCGCAGCAATTTTGGGAGCAAATGCCGTCGGTGATGGTTGGTTTGACCTGGAATTAAAAGGAACAGATGCACAAATTAAGAGTGCCCTCACCTATCTTCAAGAATTGGAGTTAGAAGTCTGGGATGATACTAAAGCAACTGATTGGTAAAAATTATAGCAACACATAGTGAGGGCTTACAGCTAGTTACACACCCTCATCGGAATATACCTCGCATTCAATTATTCAAAAAAATTGGCGGTAATCCTATGCATTCAAGGGGAAAATTTCTATTAAACTGCCTCTTGTTGCTTTTGAGTGAGATACATTGCAATTCCTTTCTCGTAGTAAGCGGCTTCATTAATAAAAATAGGATAAACTGTAGACGCTCCCTCATAGAAAATCTCTTTTCCTTCAAAAGTCAAAAATATTGGATCGCCTGGATTGAGAGGTTCATAATCCCTAAACTGAAGTTGAGGGTGAATCATGGCTTGAATATTTTTGCAATCGCTTCTAGGATAATCGACCGTCTCAATATATTGATAGAGTGTAAGCTTGCTGTTTGTCTGGGGAATATTACCTTGATTGCACCCTTCAAAATAGTCTAAGATTGCATAAATAAGTTGCTCTGTTTTCTGAAATAATTCAGCATTTAAAGTATTTTGAGCTACAGCACCAACTTCTATCACAAAACCCAATTCGCATAAAGAACGGAGAAAACCACCTTCTTTAGATTGTGGATTCACAAAAATCTTTACCATCGGATTTATTGAAGTCAAATAAGCGCCTAACCGAAGTAAGAAAGGATGCAGATCACAAAAAATTAGGCTTAATCCCATGTTGGCAGTTGTGCTATGCAAATCTACAATTACGTCCACAAAGGGCTGATTTTGCGGTTGGAGTATCTGTTGGATTTCTCTGGCTCGCGTATCTTCATAACTTGAAAGTTGAAGATTTTGTAAGCTTTGATTAGTGAAGCAACGGTTTAAATCTTTGTCAATGTATCGTTTACCTTCTTCAATAGCTTTAAGATTACCAAGTAATGCCAGAGTCTCAAAACTCGATCTATTAATTAAATTTGGATACTGCTGAAATCTTTTAACTAAATGTACTCCTGTTAACTCATTACCGTGGTTTCCTCCGACGATCGCAACTCGTTCAATCTGACTCATAACAACCTCACTGGCTCCCCTACGGTTATTGAGAATGGTGCAAGATACAACATAGAAGTATAACTGCTGCTGACTAAATCTTGTAAAAGACTGACGCAATGTCTACGACGGGCTACGCCTATGCTCCATATTCGAGCCAAAATGTGATACCTGTTAAACTGTTAGCTTTAGCACAAGGGGGAGGAAATTTATGGAGTATAATTTTCAGGCGTTGGCTGAACTTTACAAAAACGCCCTCCTCAACGATATCCTCCCTTTTTGGGAAAAATATTCTCTCGATTGGCAACAAGGTGGCTATTTCACTTGCCTAGATCGCTACGGCAAAATTTATGATACAGACAAATTCATTTGGCTGCAAAACCGCCAAGTGTGGACTTTTTCTATGCTTTACAACCAGTTAGAAAAACGCGAAAACTGGTTGAAAATTGCCAGCAATGGCGCTAATTTTCTCGCTCAACATGGCAGAGACAATGATGGTAACTGGTACTTTGCCCTTACCCGTGAAGGGAAACCATTAGTTGAGCCTTACAACATCTTTTCCGATTGCTTTGCAGCGATGGCATTTAGTAAATATGCACTCGCTGGCGGCGAAGAATGGGCAAAGGATGTAGCGATGCAGGCTTATAACAACGTGTTACGCCGCAAAGATAGCCCCAAAGGTAAATATAATAAAACCTATCCCGGCACACGCCCGATGAAATCATTGGCTGTACCGATGATTTTAGCCAACCTGACTCTAGAAATGGAATGGTTGCTACCCAAAGAAATACTAGATAATGTGCTAGCTGAGACAGTCCGCGAAGTGATGACCGACTTTCTCGACCAAGAACGGGGACTAATGTATGAAAACGTTGCCCCTGACGGTTCCCACATCGATTGTTTTGAAGGAAGGTTAATTAACCCCGGTCATGGTATCGAAGCGATGTGGTTTATCATGGATATCGCCCGTCGTCAAAACGATACCAAAACTATTAATCAAGCTGTTGATGTGGTGTTAAACATCCTAAATTTTGCTTGGGATAGCGAGTACGGCGGATTGTATTACTTTATGGATGCAGATGGTCATCCTCCACAACAATTAGAATGGGATCAAAAGCTGTGGTGGGTTCATCTAGAATCTTTGGTTGCATTAGCGATGGGCTATCGCCTGACTGGGCGTGAGGTGTGTTGGGAATGGTATCAAAAGATGCATGATTACACCTGGTCACATTTTGCTGATTCGGAATACGGTGAGTGGTTTGGGTATCTCAATCGCCGTGGAGAAGTATTATTGAACCTCAAAGGCGGCAAATGGAAAGGATGTTTCCACGTACCGCGTGCATTGTACCTTTGTTGGCAGCAATTTGATGCGATCGCAACTCCTTTGCAATAGATTTCTTACAAAAATTCATGTTCATAACCACAACTTAAGCTATGGTTATGAACATCATCCCTATCCCGAAGATATAAAGCTTAACTGGTGAATTGTATTTTTTTCCTGTCATTCCTCCAGAACTTGACTAGTTAGCTTATGAACTTAGCGATTGGTTGGGCTTACCAATTACTAGAGAGTAAATCACAAACTAAATTCTGCTGCATCATCTTCATGCACATCTGCATCTTTACCCATAGCAGTAGGTTTAAATTTAGAGCCATGAATTAATTCACCAAACGCAATTCCCGGATTTTGGTGAAGAATATTCAGCAAACTCATAAAATCTCGCACAATTTCCCCTGGTGTAAGTAATGCTTCTGCACCCAAGCGACTAATAATTTCTTTCACAAACTCCTTCAACTCACGATTTGTCAAAGTCTGTTCATAGCCAAAATTGAGTGCATGAATCTCAGCTAAACGTTGCAGAAGGGTCAATATTTCTGCTTCACTCAACGGATTTAGCCGAATCACTGGCCCTAAATGTTCTTGAACGCCAGATTGTGCAACAAAACGACTTTCTTTTGTGCGTCTTTGCCAAGCTTGGTCTGCAAAAAGTCCCCGTTTCGGGTCTTCTAAAAATTTAGTTGTTCCACCAACAACAATACCAAGATGTTCTGCTTTACATTGCATGGTATCGTTAAACATTGCGAGGAGTCGATTATAATTTTTTTCCCGCGTGACTGTAGTAGATATTTGATATAAATGTACAGCTTCATCAACTAAAATTAACAGTCCTTTATAGCCAATTTCAGCGACAAATTTAGCAAACAATTTTATATAGTCATACCAACTATCATCATCAATAATTACCCGTACTCCTAAAGCTGCTTTCGCCTCAACTTTAGTAGTAAATTCTCCCCGTAACCAGCGCATCGCCGCATTTTTTAAATTATCATCATCCATTCGATAGCCACGCCAATAAGCGATAATCACGCTACCAAAATCAAACCCGTGAACTAAGTCTTCGATATACTGAACTACTTCCCTAATTTTTGATTCAACTTTGTCATCGAAACCATCGTCATTGGGACGCATGTCAGTTTCTTTAACAACTTCTTGTTGAATTTTATTAATCCATCCTTCTAAAATAGAAACTAAAGCACCACCATCAGGACGAGTTTTTGTAGCTAGGTGGCTCATTAATTCTCGATAGGTAGCGACACCTTCATGGTTGCTTCCAGCTAATCGCCGTTCAGGGGATAAGTCAGCATCAGCTACTACAAAACCTTGCTCCATAGCGCGGTTGCGAATTAGTTGTAATAAAAAACTTTTACCGGAACCGTAGTTACCAATTATGAAGCGAAATGCTGCGACACCTTCGGCAATATCATCAAGATTTTGTAATAGGCTTTTTAGTTCTTGTTCTCGCCCTACTGCTATATATTCAACTCCCACTCTTGGTACTACACCCGCGCCAAGGGAATTGATTAAAGCAGTAGAGATTTTTTTCGAGATTTTGAGCTTTGCCATGTATTACACTTCACTTTATTCTAAACGCATAAGCACGCAGTAAGTAGAGTAGGTAAGGTAGATATTCACCTTAGTACAAATCTTATGACCGCAATAGTAATTTAATTTGACGACGCATGTCTAGGCATGAGACTTTCATGCATTGCAATCATTTTTTTGGCATGGTTAATATGCTCAGGGTAAACTTCTGGATTTTCCGAATCTGGGTTAATTATTAATTCACCAATAGTATCATTTGCCCGCTCATTTATAGAATCGATTAATAGATTTGGCATAGTGATATTTGCCTCGGCAAGTTTTTTAATAGCAGGTTTTGGGTTATCTTGTTCGACTATAGCTTTTAATACTTGTAGTTCGTATCCTGGGAGATTTTCTAAAAAATTAGTCCATTCTTCAGGTAGGTTATCTGATGTATCGGCTTGCGAAGTATTTACGACTGCTGTAGTTTCCATTATTTCAGAAAAAGGAAACAATTCAGTATCATCTTCTTTAGAATTATCAGGTAAAGGTTCTGAATTAAATGTTTCTAGTTGTTGGAGTAATTCCCATACTTGATTTTGTAATGAATCTCGTTCTTCTTGCAATAATGAAACTTGCCCTTGCAACTGCTGTAATTCGGCTTTGTGTTCTTTTAGTTGAGTTTGCGAAGAATTCAGGATTGCTTGGATATTTTGTATTTCGGTTTTTCTCGCTACTAGTAATTGATTTTTTTGAGTTGTCTCAACTTCTAATTCTTGAATTGTAATTCGTAGCTCGTATAGTTTTTCTTCTAATTGGGGTTTGAGTCTGCCTAAAAGAGTTACATTACTTTCAACTTCTTGTTTCTCTTGCTGGAGTTCAGAGATTTGACTTTGCATCTGGGCAATTTCAGCACGAGATACATTGCAATTCGACTCTAGACGGCGCTTCTCTGCTGTCAGGACAGAAAAGGCATTGCTCAATTCTGTTTGATTTTTCTGCAAGTTATTCATTTCAGTTTGCAGAGTATTGATTTCAGTTTCTAGCTGTTTTTTTTGTCCGGCACAGGTTCTTAATTCTCGATGTAAACTATCCCTTTGGTTACGGCTTTCTATGACTTGGTTTTGTAGTTGTTGTGACTCTGCATATAATAAATTATGATGTTCTTCAATTTGATTTATTTCTCTGACAACACGAGCTTTCAATCCCTCCATTTCTTTAATTCGCTTGCGGAGAGAACCTAAAACAAACATTTCATAGTTTCTCCGTCGCTTATCTACGAATAATGCTGCTCCGTAAATGATAGATGCAGTAATTACACCTGTGAGAAAGGCTTTATTAAAATCCCAGCTTGGGACGAGACTAAGACCAAAACTCACACTAAAGGCAACTATCCCTAGTATAAATCGATTACTGATCGTTACTGATTGCATATTGCTGGTTTTTAGGGTAGTGAAATTATCATGGTAATTCGTAATTCGTAATTAGAATAGACATAGTGCTTTTGAAATATATAGTTTTAGTTACTGGTGCATAATATTGGATGTGACTAATAAAAAAGTGCAATCATAATTAAATAATTTTAATCAGAAGTCTTGGATGTATTATGTTCTGAATTAAAAAGTCTTAAATCTGCTTTTAAGAAGTCAATAAACTGCCGTGCTGTGCGTCCAGAACGACCGTTGTGGCGAGTTGCCCATTGTAATGCTTGAAATTCCAAATCTTGTTGGGTAATATTAATTTCAGCTTGTGCCGCTAGATGTTGTACAATCTTCAAATAAGTTTTCTGATCGGCTGGTTCAAAAGTCAAGGTTAAACCAAAGCGATCGCTAAACGAAAGCTTCTCCTGCATCGTATCCCAAGCATGGATTTCCTCATTATCCTTGGGGGTAGGTCTATCCACAAAAAACTCCCGAATCAGGTGGCGGCGATTGGAAGTAGCATACACAACTACATTTTGCGGACGGGCGGTTAAATTACCTTCTAAAACTACCTTGAGGGCTTTAAAGGCATCATCATCTTCTTCAAAGGAAAGATCGTCTACAAAGATGATAAATTTTTGTGACACTCCTCGTAAATGTTCCACGATTTCTGGTAAGTCTTTTAAATCAGATTTTGTCACTTCCAACAAGCGGAGATTGCGATTACTATATTCATTTAACAAAGATTTCACTAAGGAAGATTTGCCAGAACCGCGACTACCGTAAAGTAATACATGGAGTGCCATCTCTCCTGATAATAAAAACTCTGTATTTTTCAATAAAGCATCTTTTTGAGACTCATAACCTACAAGCGCACTCAGCTTAACCTGATCGGAATACCGAATACCGATAAACTGCCCAGCTTGCCACCGTAAAGCGCGATATTCTGCAAATAAACCAGAGCCACATTGCCGATAATAAGCCGCCAACTCTTCGACAGCATCACCCCAATTATCTAATTCTTGTAAATATGTAGCGAACTTTGGATCTACTCCTACGAATTCTTGCTCTTTATACCACACTACTGGCGAAATCGGCGTATGAGCTACGCCTTGTGTCCACTCGCTTAAAGAAGCGCTACTACATTCATAGAGGCTTTGCAATATTTGTAAATCGTGCTGTACTGCTGCGACTAAAGCTGGAGGTAAATCTTTAAATTCTCGCAGTTGGGCTAGCTTTGTAAAAGGATTCTTAGAGAAGAGAAGTTGAGTAATTAAATAGTCTTCCCAGTTTTGATTTTTAGCAGCCAAAGCGTGGAAGTAACGGCCGTAGGCTTCGAGACAACCCCGGGCATCAGAGTCAGTGTAGCGTATAGCTTGCAACAGTTCCAAAAATGCCATCCCCACTTCGCCTTGGAGAACAGACTGGTACAGTAAAAGTGAGGCCGCTTGACGCTGGAGGTATTGAACTTTTGTATATGAGGAAGTATTTGCTATTTGCATCGCTTAATTATCCATCAATCAACTGTGTAGTATAGCTATTGAGCTATGGTAAATTGTCTGCTGACCTTGGCAGTAAAGTCAAAATCTACAGATGAACAATGAATTTAAGTATAATTGCTGCTTTCGCCTACGGCATACTAGCGATCGCTGGTGGCATTATTGGCTATATTCAAGCTAGAAGTAAGATTTCACTCTTAAGTGGTAGTATTAGCGGTTTATTACTAATACTCGCCGCTTACTTTCAACTTCAAGGGCAAACCT
Source organism: Nostoc sp. (assembly GCF_036917465.1). GTDB lineage: Bacteria > Cyanobacteriota > Cyanobacteriia > Cyanobacteriales > Nostocaceae > Nostoc. The sequence continues at coordinate 15,336 of NZ_JBALDL010000047.1, read as the reverse complement.
GGGGTTCGATTTTAGCAGTGTTAGTTACTGGTATTTTAGTGGTAGTCTTTGCAGTTCGACTGGCTAAAACACGCAAGTTTATGCCGGCGGGATTAATGACGATTTTAGGGATGGTGGCTTTGGCGGTGATGGTGAGTCAAATTGCGGCTTTAAGGTAGCATCAGTCTTATAAGTAACAACCACCCTCCTGTTTGTTGTCACGCTTAGAATTTACGACGCGCAGCCATCGCATTAACATAACAAGCTATCGCATTAACATAACAAGCCCACGCATTAACATAACAAGCCATCGCATTAACATAACAAGCCGACGCATTAACATAACAAGCCATCGCATTAACATAACAAGCCATCGCATTAACATAACAAGCCGACGCATTGCTATTGCAGGATATTGCCAAATCTAATTTGCTACAAATTAATGAAATGCTGTAGTTAGCGCAAAATCTGCTCAATCATCCGGTTCGCTTGGGAAGCATAACCGCCGCCAAATAAATTGAAGTGATTCAAAACGTGATACAGGTTATAGAGTGTTTTTCTCTGCTCATAGCCTGCATCTAAAGGAAAAACTTCGTTATAACCTTTGTAAAAAGCTGCGGGGAACCCACCAAACAATTCTGTCATGGCAATATCAACTTCGCGATCGCCAAAATAAGTTGCTGGATCAAAAATCACGGGTTCTCCTGACGCTGTACACCCAGCATTTCCGCCCCATAAATCGCCATGTACTAAAGAAGGTTCCACCTGATGCACCAATAGTTCAGGGATAGCTGCTAATAATTTTTCTTGTTGGGGAAAACTCCCTCCGCGTCGCCTTGCCAACTGAAATTGATAATCCAGACGATATTTAATATAAAATTCTGTCCAGTCTGCTGTCCAAGTATTGATTTGGGGCGTTGAACCAATGGTATTGTTAATTTTCCAACCAAAACCTTGGCTACTGCTAGCTTGATGCATCGCCGCCAACTTGCGCCCCATCTCTTCCCACAAATTGCTGTCACCGTTACCAAGTTCTAACCATTCCAGCACAATATAGCTAGAATTCTCTGTGACACCCCAGCAAATAGGTTTGGGGACGCGAATACTAGCTGTTGCTAGCATTTCCTTTAAACCCAATGCCTCAGCCTCAAACATCGCAACTTGAGAGGCTTGGTTCAGCTTGACAAAGTAAGCGATCGCACCATTGGAAACAGCATAACCTTGGTTGATACACCCACCACCAACCGATCGCCGTTGCTGACTCTGGAATTTTTCGCCAGTTACCTGGCTGATATGAGCATCGATTTGAGTCCACATTGTTAAAAAAGTTAGGAGTTAAAAGTTAGGAGTTAGGAGTTAAATAAAAGTTATACCGATTCTCCGTGAGCTTGCACTTAATTATTACTCCTTCTCTCTTGGCGTACTTGGCGTACTTGGCGGTTCGTTTCATAATTAAGTGCATCTTCATAGCGAATTAGTATTAGGAGACACAATCATGGCTTTTTACTCCTAACTCCTAACTTTATAATTTACGGCTTAACGACAACTACACCATAAGCATCTGGAGAAAGATACTCTTTCGCTGCTTGCATTAAGTCAGTTGCACTTTGACTTTGAATATAGTCTGGGTAATTCAAGGCGGGTTCTAAATCTCCCACCAAGGAATGATAATAACCATATAATCCAGTGCGATCGCTTGGTGTTTCATTGCCAAAAATAAATTTGTTCGCTACTCGCTGCCGCACACGGGCAATTTCTGACTCTGTGACTAACTCGGTTTGGATTGTGCGAATATGTTGAGCGATCGCATCCTCTACTTCTGCTAAATTTTCCACTGCACATTTAGCTGAAATATAAAATGTTCCTTGCAGCTGATTGCTCATATTGCTCACAGAAATTGAAGTAACTAATCCCCGTTCTTCTCGTAAATCCCTCACCAGTCTTGATGTCCGTCCATGTCCCAAAACTCCTGCTAAAACATCCAGTCCATAGGTGCGATCTAACTGCACCATTCCTGGAACCCGCCAAACCATCACTAGTCTTGCTTGCTGGAGACTTTCATCTATAAATTCTCGGCGGACAATTTCTGTAAATGGTGATTCCGTGGGGAGTGGGGAGTGGGGAGTGGGGAGTGGGGAGTGGTAAGTGCTGAGTTTTGTAAATCCTTCCGCAACGATCGCAATTAATTCTTCCACAGGCAGATTGCCCACAGCAACAGCAGTAATTGACTGGGGTTGATACCAACTAGTATGAAAATCCCGCATTTGCTTGGGTTTAAGTTGGGAAATCACCGATTCTGGCCCCAATACCGCACGGCGATAAGGTAGCTGACTATAGGCTGTTTCCATTGCCCGTCTAAATGTCCGCCGTTGGGGATTATCCTCTGAACGCCTAATTTCTTCTAAAACTACTAATCGCTCACGTTCAAAAGCATCATCAGGAATACTAGCATTTGTTACTACATCGATTTGTAGTGGAGCAAGTTCGGCAAAATCTTTGGGGGCAGAGGTTATATAGTAATGAGTATAATCTTGGCTAGTTGCGGCATTGGTGACAGCACCCCGTTCTTCAATTCGCCGTTCAAACTCACCGCTAGCTAGTCGTTCTGTTCCCTTAAAAATCATGTGTTCTAAAAAGTGAGCCATACCGTTAATGGCATCAGATTCTACGGCTGAACCAACTTTAATCCATAAATTGAGGTTTACAGCATCAACTGGCATTTGCTCCGCGATGATTGTCAAACCATTGGGTAACTGATGCAGGGTTGGGCTATTAAGACGAGTGAATTTTTGCAGGGTTGAAGTCATTGCTACTTGTGTGAGGAGCTATATTACCGGAATTAATGGGTCTAGAGCTACGCACTTCTAGGACGGGTTCTATTCCATTAGCGATCGAAGAAACTTCTTTATGATATCTGTTTTGGTTCGTTTTGCTTTTTTTGCATATCGCTCAAAAGCTCTCATCTCTTCTTGGTAAACTCTAATGTGCAACTGTTTTTTATCAATCTATTTGATTAAGAACATTTATCGAGACAAACAACAAAACCACATCTATCTACAGAAGTAATTTATTCATATATAGTATAAGATACAAGTGTGATACCTACGGCTGACTACGCCTATGCCATTGATTACGATGTGCGTATTAGTCTATATAGTTAGTTAAATGAAAAAAGTAAGATTGGTATAGCAAAGATATTAGTGTAACTCATTTATCTATTCATCCTTAAATACAACCAAGTTTGCAAATATTCAAATAATATCTAAAGATTTTTGATATTAGTTCTCTAGATAGATCGGTAATTTTGTAGCTAAACTTTAAGATGAAATAGTCAAAAGCAAACAGAGCGGATTCTCACAAAGGAGAAATTCAATGACTAACATTATTGCTTGGCTGGTTTTGGGTTTAATTGCAGGCGCGTTAGCTAAGTTATTTTATCCAGGAACCCAAGGTGGCGGTATTCTCTCCACCATTATCTTAGGAATACTTGGAGCCGTAGTCGGTGGTTATTTGGGTCAAGTTTTACTAGGAAGTGGTTCAGCCGCCGCCGCATCCGCCGGAGCTTTTTCTCTTGGAAGCATTTTGTTTGCTGTTTTGGGTGCTATGCTACTGATTTTCCTTTGGGGTTTACTGACTCGTCGAGCAGTATAATTACTTTAAATTAGCTGACAGTTTGGGGAATCACTTCTAGCTGCAATAAACCGATAAAATGACATTAGAAAAAAAGCTAATAACCATAGAGGTTTTCGCTAGATGTTCCGATGCACAGTTGGCACTCCAGGAATTAAAAGCTTCTAATTTCCCAATGCATAAGGTTTCTGTAGTTGCCCGTAATGTAAAAGAACAAAGTGATATTGCTGGTGTTGAAGTTAAAGAGCGCACTAGCAATATATCTGCAAAAAATGTAGCCGTAGCCTCTAATGGTAAAGCTTTAGGTGATTTTAGTGGCTTATTAGTCGGTCTAGTTATCTGGGTAATTCCTGATATAGGTAAAGTCACACTAGCGGGAGTAGAAGAAGCAGCGATCGCTGCTACTTTAACAGGTGGTTTAGGAGGTTTCTTCCTAAGTTTAGGATTTTCTAAAGAGCAAGCACAGAATTACAGCAATCTTGTCTGTAAAGGTTACTATTTGCTGATATTAACCGATATACAAATTCAGCTTGCTCAGAAGATTTTTAATCGCCGCGATCTTCAACAAGGGAGTATTCATGTGCCATACTTAACCCCAAGTAGTCGCTATAAACATGCTGTTAGTCTTTTTCATACGCGCAAAGATGTAGAAAAAGCGCTTATGGAACTGAGAACTGCTGGCTTTCCTATGGGTCAAGTATCTATAATAGCTAAAAATGCAAACAGCATAAGTAATATTTTTGAGTTGAATATCAGGAGTTGCCAAGACAATTACACTACTTTAGGGATTCCCGATGAGGCAGGCAGATATTATGAGCATCAGGTATCCGTAGGTCATTATCTAATAGTCATCAAAGGCACTGATATCTACATAGCAGGTGCAAGAGCTATCTTAGAGAATAACAATATCGAGTATTTTAGTATATATAGTCAATCTGAACTTGACACTGCTAGAAGCGATCGCCAAATAACTACAAACTTCTAGTGAAATGTCAGTTAAACTCAAGAGGTTTAAGACATTACTTAATTATGAATATTTCTGAAATTTTATAGAAAAAGCATGTTGACAGGTGTATCAATTACACATTGGTACAATTAATACTATCTTTGAAAACACTAATTTTCTATTGTGATGCCTCATTTTAACGTTAATCTTTAATATGTATGTATCACAAAAATATTAATTGGTAGTAAAATTATTTAAATTATGCGCAAAAAAATACATGCCGTGTGTAGTTTACAAATTGCCTTAAGAATAAAATCAGGGGTTTGGTTATTGTTTGCGTAAGTTCTATTAATATCCTCAAGGTTCTTTGATAAAATTATCAAAATGTTAGATATAAAAAAATATTTATAAATTTATTTAAAATAACGTGACATTTGTAAAAATATTTCAAGTAATAATCTTGAAAATGACAATAATTAGGTATATTCCAACAAAACTAAATATTTTACATTTTTTTTGGATAGTTAAAACAAAATTAGAACAGAAATAATTTGAATACCTACCTGCAATAATGTTGAACCGTTTGAAGATTGGAACCAAAATTGGAGTAAGTTTTGCCCTGAGTTTGGCAACTCTGACCACCATTGGTCTAATCTCCTACCAAAGCACCAATGATCTAATTGAAACTTCACGCAAAGAAACCCATACTTATCAGGTGCTAAGTCAGCTTGAAGACCTCAACTTGCAACTGACAAATGCTGAAACTGGGCAACGCGGTTACATTATTACTGGAGAAGATCGCTATTTAGAACCTTATAATGCTGCCATTGGAGTACTCAATCAAAAAGTTAATGAACTTCAAAGGTTAACATCAGATAATCCCAACCAACAAAATCGGCTTGATATTTTGCAGCCACTACTAACCGAGAGAATGGCTGTAATGAAAGATGTCATTGAGCTACGGCAAAGCCAAGGTTTGGAACCTGCTCAGAAAGCTATCCTCACAGATCGGGGTAAGCAGTTGATGGATCAGATTCAGAAAGTGATCCAGATGATGAAAACTGAGGAGAATACACTGCTGAAACAGCGCTCTGAGAGAGCAAAAGCGGCTGCCCAGCAAACGATCGCTAGCATTGTCTATAGTATTCCTTTATTTTCTTTAGTCTTAGCTTTGATTGGATTCGCCCTGACGAGAGATATCTCAGTCCCTCTGAAGCAAGTTTCTGGTTTGGCAGAAAAAATGGCGGATGGAGATTTATCGGTTACTTTACCAGATAGCGATCGCCTAGATGAAATTGGCGTGTTGACGCGCACCTTCAATCAGATGATCGTTAATCTGCGAAACACAACTCAAAGAAATGATGAGCAAAACTGGCTAAAATCTAACTTAGCTGAATTTACCCAAATGCTCCAAGGGCAGCGTAATTTGGAAAATGCGACTAGCTTAATATTGTCTAATTTAGCACCATTGGTTGGAGCATCGCAGGGCGTTTTTTATGCTATGACCTCTATAGACAACCAGCCGGTGCTGAAATTGTTGAGTAGTTATGCTTACAAAAAGCGAAAAAACTTAGCAAACCAGTTTCGCTTAGGCGAGGGATTAGTAGGACAATGCGCTCTAGAAAAACAAAGAATCCTTCTCACAGAAGTTCCTAGTGACTATATCCGCATCAATTCCGGTTTGGGAGAAGCACCACCATTAAATATTATTGTCTTGCCTGTACTATTTGAAACAGAGGTAAGTGCCATCATTGAACTTGCCTCTTTTGGCCCTTTCAGCAATCTGCATCTGACATTTTTAGAGCAATTGAGTGAAAATCTGGGTGTATTTTTAAATAACATTGCTTCACAATTACAAACCCAGCAACTACTTGAAGAGTCTATTGCTTTAACAGAAGAACTACAAACTCAGCAAGAAGAACTACAGCAGAGCAATCAACGCCTAGAAGAACAGGCACACGAATTAGAAGAATCACAATTTCTTGTCAAGCAGTCTAACGAAGAATTGCAACAACTAAATGAAGAATTAGAAGAAAAAGCAGAATTGTTAGAAGTTCAAAATCAAGAAGTTGCTCGCAAGAACCAGGAAGTTGAGCGGGCAAGGCAGTCTTTTGAAGAAAAAGCTGAACAACTGGCTTTATCTTCAAAATATAAGTCGGAATTTCTTGCGAATATGTCCCATGAATTACGGACACCGCTAAATAGCTTGTTAATTTTAGCAAGACTGTTAGCAGATAATTCTCTTAACAACTTGACCGACAAACAAGTAGAGTACAGCCGGACTATTTACTCGGCTGGGACTGATTTGCTGGAATTGATCAATGACATTTTAGATTTGGCAAAAATTGAGTCGGGTACTATGTCGCTCAATATTGAGCAAATTGCTTTTGCAGATTTGGAAATCTCTTTAGAGCAGACTTTCCGGCAAGTAGCCCATAATAAAGAACTCAGTTTTACTATTGAACTGGATGATAAGTTACCTCCAACAATTTATAACGATTCCAAACGTCTGCAACAAGTACTGAAAAATCTCCTAGCTAACGCTTTTAAGTTTACTGAACAGGGAAGTGTGAAGTTAGAAATTAGGATGTCTTCCGATGCATCCCAAGTTGATAGTTCGATGATTGCTTTTGCAGTTAGTGACACAGGTATAGGCATTCCACCTGAAAAACAGAAGATTATTTTCGAGGCATTTCAGCAGGCAGATGGCACAACTAGCCGCAAGTACGGCGGGACTGGCTTAGGTTTGTCCATCAGCCGCGAATTGGCTCAACTTTTAGGAGGGAGAATTGAACTAGTCAGCGAACCAGGGCAAGGAAGCATCTTTACTCTTTACTTGCCCAGGCGACAGGAAAAAAATAGTAAAAATACTTTTACACCCCCTAAGCCAATCACTATCCGTAAAGCATTAACTATAAAAGAAGTACCTCTGGTGGAAAAGGAATCTGTAATTTTAGATACGGATTCAGGCACGAAAGTACTTGCTAACTTGGCATACGAAATTCCAGATGATCGAGAAATAATTCAACCGGGCGATCGCATTTTGCTAATTATCGAAGATGACGATAAATTTGCCCGCATCTTATTAGATATGGCTCGTCAGCATGGCTTTAAGACCATTGTTGCTTTACACAGCAAACAAGGTCTAGCACTCGCGCAACAGTTTAAGCCCGATGCAATTATGCTCGATATCCACATGCCAGAAATGGATGGTTGGACGGTGCTGGATCGTCTGAAGCATAAACCTGATACCAGACATATACCAGTACATATACTTTCTGTGGATGAAAGACAGCAACGGGGATTACAACTAGGAGCGATTACTTACCTACAAAAACCTGTTTCTCCAGAGGCGCTAACTCAGGTATTGACTGATATTAAAGGCTTTATTGAGCGTCAAGTCAGAAATCTCCTCATCGTAGAAGACGATCCCGTACAAGCTCAAAGTATTATCGAACTGATTGGTAATGGTGATGTCCACAGTACAGCAGTGGGTACGGGAGCAGAAGCTCTCTCGATTTTGCGATCGCACCACTTTGATTGTATGGTACTGGATCTTGGTCTGCCCGATATGAGCGGGTTTGCCCTAATTGAGCAAATCAAGCAAGAACCCAGGTTGTTGAAACTGCCGATCATCGTTTACACCGGCAAAGAACTCAGCCGCCAAGAAGAAACCCAACTGCGGGGACTAGCAGAGACAATTATTATTAAAAATGTGCGATCGCCAGAGCGGTTGTTAGACGAAACTGCTCTATTTTTGCATCGGGTGCAAGCCAATTTGCCCACACCAAAACGGCAAATGCTAGAGCAACTACACCAAAATGATCCGGTGCTGGCTAATCGGAAAATTTTGATTGTAGACGATGATCTGCGGAATATTTTTGCCCTCACCAGCTTTTTAGAAAGCTATCAAATGCAAGTGCTGTTTGCCGAAAATGGCAGAGATGGTATAGAGATATTGCAAACTAATCCTGACATTAATACAGTCTTGATGGATATCATGATGCCAGAAATGGATGGTTATGAAACCACCCGCGCCATCCGCCAGCAACAACAATTCCGTTCCCTACCAATCATTGCTTTAACTGCCAAAGCCATGCCAGGCGATCGCGAAAAGTGCATCGAAGCTGGAGCCTCTGACTACATCACCAAACCTGTAGATACTGAGCAACTGCTTTCACTACTCCGAGTTTGGCTGTATCGTTAAGGAGTGATGTTTTTTATTAGCCTTATCCAAGAGGGCTTTTTCATACTGATCACATTCTAAAGAATCCTCAAAAACAGGAACTCCCTTTTTTTCAAGATACTTTATGTATATTCCATTAAGTTGATCATCTTCAACTAAAAACATCACAAGACAATTGTTATATGATAAATAATATATTATCCCAATGTTCAATTTAGGTGTACCAGAAATATAATAATTTTCTATTAAAGCGAACTGTGTAAGTTCATCATGAATAAGCTCATCAGTGATCCCAGGTCTAGTTTTAATTTTAACTTTTTTAGCTTTCATATTTTTAACTTCCTATGAGGACGAGGAAAGCCAATATCTTCAGTACATATAGGAATCTGATTTGATTTATGAAAAAAGTTAAATATTTGTACGGTGTGTTAGACGGAACGTCGTAACGCACCAGAAGCTTTGGATGGTGCGTTACGCTACGCTAACGCACCCTACGTGTATTTCAAAAATCAAATATGAGTCCTATCTCTATTCCTTATTTCCCATATTCTCATTCAACTTTTGCACAAATTCTTGATGTTCAGTGGCAGCTAAACCTACTTGTAACACAGATAACACCGTTGCCATTTCTCCTGACAGTAACGCAGGTACTGGCAACCACAACCCTGGAAATACCTGACTGCGAATAATTACTTGCTCATCGGTTGGTAGCGAAACATACTCGTCTGTTTGCAGCCTAAACCAATCCAACTGATTATCTAATGTTCGCCAGACAATATACTCCTGTACTCCATTCCGTCGATACGTGCGTTTTTTATCATGTAAATCTATGGCTGCACTGCTTGCCGCCACTTCTATCACCAGTTCGGGTGCGCCTTGGATATAATCATCCTCACTAATCAACGCCTGTCTGCCCGGAATGAATAGTACCGCGTCAGGCTGTGGTTCATTATCTGAATCTAAACGCACTGTGGGTTCAATTCCCAGAACAATGCCTAGGGTTGCCGTTTTATAGTTCCACAACCACCCGATCAAATCTCCATGTGGTTCCCCATGACTTTTAATTCTCAGTGGCGATGCCATGATATATACAACTCCTTCAACCAGTTCAGCTTTTCTTAAATGCGGCATTGCCTGATAGCGACGCTCAAATTCGCAGCGAGATAAGCGATCGCCATTTTCCAGAGGTAAAACTGAAATCACTTTTTTAGGAGTTGTAACCATCCCTTTGTCCTCTTTATGCAAATTGTCCAAACTGAATCAAAGTATTCTAATTTGGCAGTGCTGCATCCATTTTACTACTGCACGTCAATAACCCCAGCCTAAAAGGGATGGGGCTGTAGGGTATCTCGCAGAAGAACAGTTGAAATTATTAATCTTGAAGAATAAACTTAGTTATATAACTAAAAACCCACTCTGTAACCGATTAAAGGGTACAGCGTGGGTAATTGATGCCTGTAAAGTGAATGGCAATTTAGCGAAACATACTACTAACAGAAGTATCTTCATGAATCCGCCAAATAGTCTCTCCTAAAAGATTAGCCACTGACAGCACCACTAGTTGGGAAAAACGATTGGCCTCTGGTATGGGGATCGTATTGGTGACAATAACTTCCTCAAACAAACCACTGGATAATCGCTCCATTGCTGGTGGAGAGAATACCGCATGAGTTGCACAGGCATATACCTGACGCGCTCCCTCTTCACGCAGTAATCGCGCCCCTTCTGCGATCGTGCCACCAGTGTCAATCATGTCATCCACCAACACTGCTGTTTTGCCTTTAACATCACCGATGATATTTAATACTTCTGCAACATTATGTGCCTGACGACGTTTGTCAATAATCGCCAGTGGCGCATCACCCAGTTTTTTTGCAAATGCTCTGGCTCTTGCTACACCACCAACATCGGGAGAAACAACTACTAGGTCGGGCAGTTGTTTGCTAGCTAGATAATCGAGCAATACTGGTGAACCGTAAACATGATCAAAGGGGATATCGAAATAACCTTGAATTTGCGCCGAGTGCAAATCCATTGCTAAAACGCGGTTGGCTCCGGCTTCGACGATCAAGTTAGCAACAAGCTTGGCAGTGATTGATTCTCGTCCTGCCGTTTTGCGATCGGCACGAGCATAGCCATAGTAGGGAATTACTGCCGTCACCTGTCGCGCAGAAGCTCGACGACAAGCGTCAACCATAATCAATAATTCCATCAAATGATCGTTTACGGGTTGACAACATGGCTGGATTAAATAGACATCACAACCCCGAATCGATTCTTGGATTTGAACGTAAAGTTCTCCATCCGCAAATCTTTTGCGAATCATTGGCCCCAAGTCCATGCCCAGATAACGAGCAACTTCTTGAGACAGTTGGATATTGGCAGAGCCAGAAAACAGCCGCAGGCGATGATTCTCGGTCAGTCCTGTTGCGGATGGTTGCACTTTGAAAGTTGCAGAACTGAGCACAGCAGATCCTCTATGTGCGTTCATAGTAATATTATCATTAGAGATTTAATAGATTTAACCGAGAAATTGCCTAAAAAACATTTGTGAGTTTTATTGAAGCTTCCATACAAAATTAAAACATGTTCCCAGAAAATTATCATTTGTTAACTGTCTAATTTTTTTGCCGAGCAAACTATTGATACCTAAACGGGTATCAAGTCCGTCCACTAGGTCTATAGTTCAAGTTTTTTGGTTTGAGGTAAATAACCCCAATCTCTCAAAGATTGGTATGATATATTACTTATTCTAAGTACCTCATTTATAAGTTACAGTAAAGCATTTACAATTACAATTTAAGTGAGATTGAAGTTTGCTCTTAGATAGATAAACATTTGCGACTAAGTGTCCAACACGTATCTAATTATATTCTATGATCCTAGCGGTAAATAAATAAACTGGCAGACTTAATTTTTAGCTTGGAGCCAAAAGCCCACTCCCGATCCTTACTCTGAAAGTCTTAAATCCTTTCCCATTGGTCTTATCGGAGCAGATAAAGCCGATTCATGTTTTTTCTGTATTTGACTTTTCGTCGATCTTACTGATTTAGTCTCACTAAATATTTTGTAAATCGGACAGGATGCTTAATCTACAATAATATTGCTATATCTTTGTAGTTAACAATTTTAATAAACCACAAAGGCTTAGAAAAATTACAAAGCCAAGTTTTACAACACACTGTATTTGATGGCTAAATCAATTATTTCAACAAAACGCCTCAGCAGCCAGTTTATCAGCTGGTTGCTTGAAGAAAACAGAGGTGATAAGGAAGGATCGTACCGCCGCAAGGAAGAAACACATCGTCAGCATTCTTGGTGGCGGGTCATGTGCTTGACTGGTGTAGATTATTTCTCAACCCTTGGCTATCAACCTGGTATTGCAGCACTGGCCGCTGGCGCTCTTTCTCCTATAGCTACCCTGATTCTAGTTTTGCTGACGCTCTTTGGAGCATTACCAATCTATCGACGTATTGCTGCCGAAAGCCCTCATGGTGAAGGGTCGATCGCAATGTTAGAGCGTTTGCTCCCTTGGTGGCAAGGCAAATTACTTGTGCTGTGCTTACTTGGCTTTGTGGCAACCGACTTTATTATTACTATTACCCTGTCGGCTGCTGATGCTACAGCCCATATCATCGAAAATCCCCTGATCCCAAATTGGTTTCACGGTCAGACGATCGCAATTACCTTACTATTGGTTGCATTACTAGGCGCTGTTTTCTTGAGAGGTTTCCGAGAAGCGATTGGGATTGCAGTAGTGTTGGTGGCAGTTTATCTGCTGTTAAATTTCGTTGTCGTTGGCGTTGGTGTGTCTCAGATTTTAACTCACCCAAGCGCGATCGCTAATTGGCAGACTGCACTTTTTGCCCGCCATTCTAATCCTTTGATCCTAATTGGTATAGCTCTTTTGATATTTCCCAAGCTAGCGCTAGGATTATCAGGCTTTGAGACTGGCGTAACCGTTATGCCCCTTGTCAAAGGTAGTAGCAATGACACTCCCCAATACTCGAGAGGGCGGATTCGGAATACACGCAAGCTGCTCACCACTGCTGCTTTGATTATGAGCTTCTTTTTGCTCACCACCAGCTTTATAACGACTCTATTGATTCCAGTTGCAGAATTTGCATCTGGGGGCAAAGCTAACGGACGGGCCCTTGCTTATTTAGCACATCTGTATTTAGGCAATGTCTTTGGCACAATTTACGATCTAAGTACTATTTCCATTTTGTGGTTTGCAGGTGCATCTGCAATGGCAGGGCTGCTAAATATTGTGCCTCGCTACCTACCACGCTATGGGATGGCTCCTAATTGGGCACGAGTTACTCGACCTTTAGTATTAGTCTACACAGCGATCGCTTTTGTTGTGACAATTATCTTCAAAGCAAATGTGGAAGCCCAAGGTGGAGCTTATGCAACTGGTGTGCTTGTATTGATCACCTCAGCAGCCTTTGCCGTAACCTTATCAGCCCACCGTCACAGAGAGAAGCGGGCAAGAGTGGTTTTTGCCATTATTACACTGTTATTTTTATATACCACTATTGTCAATATCATCGAAAGACCAGAGGGCATTAGAATTGCTGGGTTTTTCATCGGTGCGATCATTTTTACCTCACTGGTTTCTCGTGTTTGGCGTTCAACGGAACTGCGAACAGAGCAAATCGAATTTGACGAACTTGCTGGCCAATTCCTGGCCGAAGAGAGCCAGGGAGCAATCCGACTAATTGCAAATCGGTTGAATACGGGCGATGCCCTAGAGTATCTTTTAAAAGAGAAAGAGGTACGCGAAGACAACCATATTCCAGCCAACGATCCAATTCTTTTTCTAGAAATTCAGGTATCAGATGCTTCGGAGTTTGCCGATATTATCAAAGTAAAAGGGGTACAAGTTGGCGATTATCGCATTTTACGGGCTGAGAGTGCAGCAGTACCTAATGCGATCGCAGCTTTATTGCTTTACATTCGCGATCGTACAGGAAAAATCCCCCATGCCTACTTCGGCTGGGTTGAGGGCAACCCCATACAATACTTACTGCGTTTTATCTTATTTGGAGAGGGCGACATTGCTGTGGTAACTCGTGAAGTACTCCGTCGGGCTGAAAAGGATCCGCACAAACGTCCTGGTGTTCATGTTGGTGGTTAAGCATCATAAATAATTAAGCCGCCCCAGCAAAAACTTCATAGAAGAGGCGCTACCCTGCACTTGTGCCTGTAACCGTTTCGATAAAAAAACCCCTACTTTTGGCATGACGTGCTTCTGCATTTGACTTCGCACTGCTTCTTCAATTCCTGCAAGCTTGTGAGTCTTTTTGCTGAAGTGTCTTCGTCCAATATTTTAGCGATCGCTTGAATATGTTCTTGGAGGGCTTGCTTTTGTTCTGGTGTCATCGGTAAATACACTCGTCTTAATTATCCTGACTGATTTTCGCCCTCTTTGCAAAAAACTGGGATGCTCCCTAAACAAGTAAAAAATATAGTAATTACTGAACCGACTCCTAGCAGAGATGAAAGCGATCTAATCGCAAATTCACTATCTCCGAAAACTGAGCGCCAATAAAACAAGACCAAATAATAAAGTGGTTGATATTTATCACCAGCTTCTATAGTTATAATTTTTAAGAGATTTTCTTGAAAGCTTGCACGATCAGATAGTTCTAGGCTCCAGCCTTCATCAAACCAAAGACTTTGATTTTGCAACAAAAAGAAACGCAAAAAGATGCTAATTATAATAATAAAAAAAACAATAAAATGTTATTTGAACTGTTTCATAAAAAACTTAAAAGCAGTGGTACACAAAACATGGAACTTTCCAACCATTAAAAACCCACCTTATCTTGGGTAAAAGATTGTAATTATTGTCTCTATCTTGGGGTGGAATAAATTTAATTCAGGAAAAACTTTATCACATGAAGGAATATTTTTATGCGGATGATCTACTTACTACACGAAAGCTTTAAAATCTCTAGCAAATGAGTAGGTAGATTAGCATGAGTGAAACCATAGAAACAATTTTCAGCAAAATCATTCGTCGGGAAATTCCGGCTGATATTATTTATGAGGATGATTTGGTCTTAGCATTCAAAGACATCCACCCCCAAGCGCCCGTTCATATCCTCGTTATTCCCAAAAAACCCATTCCCACGCTAGCTGATGCTGAATCTCAAGATCATGCTTTGTTAGGGCATCTTTTGTTAACCGCCAAACGTGTTGCAGAAGAAGCTGGATTGAAAAACGGTTATCGAGTTGTCATCAACGCTGGTGATGATGGTGGTCAGACAGTCCACCACTTACATCTGCATATTTTAGGAGGACGGCAGTTGGACTGGCCCCCTGGTTAATAAAAGTCGATGAATTGTGTCTCTAGACGCAATTCATCATTAAAAAAAATCACTGTCATAATCAATACATATATAATATTTCTTTACAAATCTCAATTTTGCTTCTAATGTAATAGACATAGAGAAGCACATTTGCTTCTCAAAATCATAAATAACTAACCGCACTTATAAAACCATGACAGCAACCATCCAACGCCGCGAAAGCGCCAACGTATGGGATCGATTCTGTGAGTGGATCACCAGCACCAACAACCGGATTT
>NZ_JBALDL010000046.1:0-51103 GCF_036917465.1 Nostoc sp. | reverse complement strand
ATGACTACGCCGAACCAACCGATGTAAATCCGGTTGTTGGTGCTGGTGATCCACTCACAGAATCGATCCCATACGTTGGCGCTTTCGCGGCGTTGTAAGGTTGCTGTCATTGTTTTATAAATGCGATTATTTGCGGATGAATTAGGTAGGTTTAACTACCTGTTACACATCTTAAATAATTTATTGCGTTTTGTAAAGTACTTTCAGAAAAATTTTCTGTTGGGATTTACGCATCCACAACACAAAACCCCCAGATCGCCGAAAGAAGGAGGCTCTCGATATTTACGAACGGCTATGCTACGCACTTTTATCATTTAGGTGCGTTGCCCCAAAATTCTCATACTTGCTCCTGGCATTGAAGCTTAGTGATAAATAGAAGAAATCTATTACCGATTAGCTATTCAGCCATTCTTCACCTAACACAAAACCATAGGCGAGTAAGCCAACAGTGCTTAAACTCAAAACAATCCCAAAAAAACGAGAATCCAGCAGCCGTAAAAAAGTGCTTTAATTTGCGGCTGGCTGCTGAGTGGGTATTGATTCGACACCCATCTCTGCTAAAGGTGGACGCAGGCACAAATAAATCAATGGACCGAATAACGGTATCAACGCTATTAACCAGAATATCTGTGGATTTTTCCAACCGCGACGCGCCATATCATCCCCTAGTAATGCGGGAAATAAAAGGCTAAGTAGGGAAAAATCTAAACTCATTACATTGATAAAGCGGTTTGTTTGCCACTGTTGCACAAAACTGCCCCAATCTCCTCCTTTTAAACCGTAGGCAACTAAAAGAACTGTGGTTACAGTCAACACAATCCCAGTCACACGAGAATCTAGCAGCTTGAGCAAGATATTCTTTTTACCGACAAACTGATTATTAGGTTCTCTAAGGGTTAGGTAGGGTAACAAGGCAAACATTCCGACTCCGAAAGAGGCTGTAGCAAATAGCCAAGCAGGTATTTTTTGCCCTCTACCATCAATAAACACTACTGCGCTGTAGATGAGAGGCCAGATGCCCATCAGGTTAAATAGTGCTATGACTAACGGGTTAACACCTTGCCACTGGCCAGTAGAAAGGTTTTTAATTAACTCGAATGTACCGGGTTGCTCAGGAGGAGCGAGGAAAAAAGCATAGATAGTGAATCCTAACCACAGGAAGCCAAAGGCAATTTTTCTAACCATGAAAGATTTAAGTAGGATTAATTATTGATTTTGCCACTATAAATTGGGTTATCTGCTTGCGATCGCATTATTCACTTATCTAAACTTGTAGCAGGTTATCCCTAAACATTACCTTAAGGATTGAAATAACTGAAGGCTTCTGAGAGGTAATCAGCAGCAGATGCCACAACTGCGATCGCACTTTCATAATCTAGGCGCGTTGGCCCCAAAACTCCCACGCTTCCTACTGGTATTGAACCTCGGCGATAGGTGGAAGAAATTAAGGTACAGGTGCGGATCGGTTCTAATGGATTTTCTGCACCAATACGAACCGTTACCCTTGATTTCCCCGCATCCTCTGGTTCTGGTTCCTCAAATATTAATCGCCATAGTTGGTCTTGTTCTTCTTCCAACAGGTGGATAATCGTTTGTACCTGCTGTAACTGAGAAAATTCTGGCTGGCGCAAAACTTCTGATACACCCCGAACCATAATTTGGGTTGCAGTAGGTGCATGAGTACGACGAGTCAATTCGGCAACTGAATTTTTCAAAAATTCCCCGTAGCGTTGGAATTCCTGATCTAGTTCGCTCCAGTTGAGGCTGGCTAATTCCAACAGACTTCGCCCCCGTAAATGGGTATTCAAAAAGTTAGAAACAATCTGTAACTCGCGATCGATTACCTCTGAATCCCGTTGTGTTTCTTCTGATATTGGCGACAAATCCATCAATTTGGAATGCGTCTCATAACCTTCGGTAACAACAATTAACATAATCCGCCCAGCTTCAATTTGCACTAATTGCAGATGTCGCAATAGCGCTGTTGTAGTTTGCGGCATCGTAATCAAGCTAATACAACCACTCAAGGTTGCTAAAATTTGTGCGGCTCCTTGCAGTAGGCTTTCTAAACTCCGATCTTCCCAGTGGAGATGCTTTTGCAATGCCGTCTCTACTTCTCGTCCTAAAGTTTCTGTCCGTGTAGCATCTGTTTGGGACACACTGCGCGAACGCAGAGAAGGTGTAATTAGCTGGTCAACATAAATGCGATAGCCTGAATCTGAAGGCACTCGTCCGGCAGAAGCATGTGGTTGGTAGAGTAATCCAGACTTTTCTAAAACGCCCATTACATTGCGAATTGTGGCTGAACTTACACCCAAGTCGTACTCTTCGACCAAAGCCTTTGAACCAACAGGCTCTGCTGTAGCAATGTAGTGACGTACCGTTGCCCAAAGTATATGCTGTTGTCGATTTGTTAACTGGACTTCCATAGGATATGTTTTGCTAGAGGCAAATTTTAATCAAAGTCTGGAAAAATTTCTGGATTTGATCGAAAAAAAAGAATATTAATAATTAATTAAGATAACAAATTATAGAATTATATTGTGATAATTAATTTTAAGGTTCACGCACAACACTTTTTAAAATTGCACTCTAAATAGAATTTAGGCTTTTGCAGCCAAAGCTGAAAATTTGGATTTATAACACCCTCTATCAGCTTATTTTTGCATTATTCTACACTGATAAAAGTATTATGGGATACGTATTTTTGCGGCGATCGCAGCGAAGATTTGGGTGGAAAAGTTCCGTAAGTATGTAGCAAGTTTCTCAACCTGCTAACTTGATATAGTGATGTTTTCACAATCACAAAAGCCAGATGGAAGAGTTAATTTCCATTCCATCTGAGTAATGCACCTAAACACAAGCTAATACTGGGGAATTGAATGGTCTACTAAGATGGAGTAAGCGTCAATACCGCCAGAAATATTTTGCACATTTGTAAAACCTTGAGCAATTAACCACTGGCACATCTGGGCAGAGCGAATGCCGTGGTGGCATAATACAAGGGTTTCAGCTTGGGGATTGAAGAGGGTAGGTACTTCATCTCCCCATTCGGCAAATTTACTCAAAGGTAGGTTGAGAAAGCCTTCAATGCTAGCGATCGCCAATTCTTCTGGTTCTCGCACATCCACTAGCTGTATACTTCCATCACCAGAGGAAAGACGTTTTGCCAGTTCTTCTACACTAATCTGGTTCATGGGTTGACTAAAAAAATTCCCTATAAACAGTCCTAATCTAATTTTATGGTGACAGAAAATCTCTGTCTTTGCATGAGTATCCATTCTCAAGAAGGCTGATAAATTCTGCTAGGCTTTCTGCTTAAATGGCTGTAAACCGTCTTTTTTAAAGGTTTAATGTGAATAGTCAACGTTCATTTATCGGTTTTATCGTCGCAGGTACGATCGCACTGCTAGTAATTGCGATCGCTGGCTTTTACTGGTTTTTCGCCAAAAGTCCAGCTAACTTGATTGCTTCTACCTCTCAGCCTGGTGCAGCCATATTCGTGTCGAAACTATCTCCTGCAATGGTTTCATTGCTGACTAATCCCGATCGTTTGCAGGCGTTAGAGCGTGAAGAGGAACTATCTAAACTTAAAACCAGTTTATTCGCCAAGAGTGGCATAGATTATAAACAAGACGTGCAACCCTGGTTAGGGAACGAAATTACATTAGCGATCGCCACCTTAGATATCGATCGAGATTCAGAAAACGGACAGCAGCCAGGGTATCTGTTAGCACTAGCAACCAAGCAACCAGAGAAAAGCCGCGAGTTTGTGGAGTTGTTGTTTTCCAAACGGGCGTTAGCTGGCGCAACCTTAGCTGTTGAACAATACAAAGGCGTGAAACTGATTTCTGATAATCAACCAAAGGGGGATTTGCTTGCAGGTGCGGTTGTTGGTGAAGGCTTTGTGTTGTTTGCTAACGATCCGAAAGTGTTGCGAGATGCAATCAATAACGTCCAAGCACCCGATCTAAACTTGACTAGCTCCCCCGAATACCAAAAAGCGACTAAAGAACTACCTAAAGGGGGTTTAGCTGTAGCGTTCTTGAATCTTCCCGTTGTGGCAAAATGGCAAGGCTTAGAACTACCAGAACAACTTTATAATAGTGAAATTATTTCTCTGGCGTTAAATCCCAAAGGATTGCTAGCAGAAACCACATTTTTGACTTCATCGGAAATTCTTTCTCCATCCTCGCCACTATCTAAACCTGTGGGAGCATTGCAGTATGTTCCAGCGTCGGCAGGTTTGGCAATTTCCGGCTCCAATTTGAGTAATTTGGGTAACAGTGATTTAGCTAAACTTTGGAGACAAGCAACAGCTACTGTATATGGTTCTGGTGAAGATGTTGTTTCTCGGTTAGCAAAACCTTTGGTAGATGTTCAAAAACGCTGGGGGATAAACTTACCAGAGGATATTTTTAGCTGGGTACAAGGAGAATATGCCGTAGCATTGTTACCTGAGAAAGAGCAAGCAACACCTCATTGGGTTTTTGTGGTGGAAAAATCTGAGAGTGTAGAAGAAGGCGTTGCTCGATTAGATGCGATCGCATCATCCAATGGACTGAGCATTAATACTCTGACTATAGACAAGCAAGACAAGCAAGACAAGCAAAAAATCTCGGCTTGGACAGAGTTAACTACGGCGACTAAAAAAAGTGATGTTAAAGAGGGAGCATCTTTCACTATTGAAACAAAAGTGCGGGGATTGCATACAGCTTTAGGAAATTACGAAATTTTCACCTCTGACTTAGAAACTATGGATGAGATTCTTACAAATAAGGATAATTCCTTAATTGACAATCCGAATTTCAAAGATAGTATCGCTGCTATTCCCTTACCCAACCAAGGCTACATATATCTTGACTGGATAAAGAGCCAGGATTTGTTAGAGCGTCAAGTACCAATTCTCAAACTAGCAGAAGTTTTAGGGAAACCGTTTTTTGATAATTTGCGATCGCTCACAGTCAGCAGTTATGGAACTGACACGCGATCGCTTAAAGGTGGCGTTTTCTTCCAACTTAATAATTCCTGAGATTTTCATAAAAGCTCAAGTGCAGAAACTTAAAAATTATTTAACTTTCTGCACTTTCTTAAATCATGATATTTATGTAGAGTTCCTGTAGTGTTTACTATTTGTAATTTCTGGATAATTACCGGCTACTAACCTAAAATTGTCTATCAAGTTGCGATAAATAGTATTATTTTAAAATTTTTGAACAGCCTTGTAGTCTATTTTTTGAATTCCACGATCCAAAATCTAAAATTGGTAGAAATCATCAGTTGGGAATTGTAGCTGCTGTTTATATTAAGAGAGAGCCTAGCAATTAGCTGCTTGTTTTAAAAACCCTTGATTGTGGCACATTTTAATGTGGCACAATCAACTGCAATTTCACTGGAATTTTTTCATTAGAATATGTATATATCATTACTAACTTAACAGCCTGTTGGAGGGCTACTATGAAATACTGTTGCCCCCGACTTCAGTTTACCGGCGGCTGGTTGTTGGCTATACTTACCGCCATCACAGCAACTCCTGTAATAGCAGAGACAGCGAATTTTGGTACTTTCAACTTGTCCGCAAACTTTAATGCAGCCCAAGGAACAGTGCAGGGGTTTACAGGTGGTTCTTACTCATTGTCTGCTATAAGTAACCGCGATCGCGATCAAAAAGCATGTATAGGCTTTGCCGATCCCAATCCAGATCACATTATGGTTTTGGAAAAGGACTTTTCCCAGTTGACAATACAAGTAGATAGCGGGGGAAGCGACACCACTTTAACCATCCAAGGCCCAGATCAAACTACGATTCGTTGCGGTGATGATACTGGCAAAAGTAAAGATGCTAGCGTTAGCGATCGCAACTGGAAAAGTGGCACTTATCGGATTTGGGTAGGTACATTTAATCCTGGGGTCAAACGCGATTACACTCTGACAGTAGAGCAGCAGTAATGGGGAGAGACGCGATTAATCGCGTCTGTACAAGAGTTAGGAATTAAGTGATTAATAACTAATGCCCAATTCCCCATTCCCAATTTTTACGTGCAACACCTGAGAGGATAATATGGGAGAGTAGCTTGTTGTGCTTTCCGAGGGTGCTATCTCGTGCTATCTATACTGCGTGCTGACTTTCGTATCATATTTGAACGTGACCCAGCTGCCCGTAACTGGTTGGAAGTTTTATTTTGTTACCCTGGTTTGCAAGCCCTGCTATTCCATAGGCTGGCTCACTGGCTGTATACTCTTGGTCTTCCCTTTTTTCCCCGCCTGATTTCTCACGTGGCTCGGTTTTTGACTGGAATTGAAATCCACCCTGGTGCAGCAATTGGGCAAAGCGTGTTTATTGACCACGGGATGGGTGTAGTAATTGGTGAAACTGCGATCGTAGGAGACTATACGCTAATTTATCAAGGTGTCACCCTTGGGGGTACTGGTAAAGAATGTGGCAAGCGCCATCCGACTGTGGGCGAAAATGTCGTGGTTGGGGCGGGAGCGAAAGTGCTGGGTAATATCCAAGTTGGCGATAATGTCCGTATTGGCGCTGGGTCTGTTGTTCTAAGGGATGTTCCTTCAGACTGCACTGTAGTCGGCGTACCTGGGCGGATTATATATCGTTCTGGAGTCAGGGTTGCACCTCTAGAACACAGTAATTTACCAGATTCGGAAGCTGAAGTGATTCGTGCTTTAGTAGACCGGATTGAGGCGCTAGAAGAACAAATACAAACTCTTCAACGCAGCAAGTATTCTGAAAAAACTCTTGTATTGGCAGGTTGTGTAGCTTCTAACCAAGCTGATGTATTACAACATGCTCCTGTGTGCAGCCTTAAAGATAAGGCAATACAGCAGTTTTTAGATGGTGCGGGTATTTAAATCAAGTTATACCGTTTCTTTGTGAAGCTGCATATCATTTACCCCCCGGCTACGCCGTCCCCCCTTGTGAAGGCTACGGTGTACACACATCTTTGTACAAACCCAAAATCGTTGGAGATCCCCCTAAATCCCCCGATAAATTGGGGGACTTTAAGAGACTTTTGCCCCCCTTTTTAAGGGGGGTTGGGGGAATTAAAAGCCTATGAGGCCACTCTCAAAGACTTGTGTGTACACCGTAGCTTGTGAAGGGGGGACTTATTATGTGCATCTTCATAAAGAATTGGTATTAGGAGTTAAGAGTTAGTGTGAAGAATAAAAATTATCTTTGCACCTCATAACTCCTAACTGAAAAAATTAAGGATTAATTTCTTCACAAAACCATTCCTGATTTTCATCGCGGCGATAAAACCTTCTATTTTGTGGTTCGCCGCGTAATTCTAAGTGGTCTACCTGCGCAGGGTCGAGTAGCAGTAGGCAAAAATTAGGTAATGGCTGCACCGAGTCGGGTGTTGGTGGTGCAAAAGCTTCTGGGGTTTGAACTCTGGGTTTACCAGGATGAGGCCAAGCAAACTGTAAACGTGCAGCATCACTCAATTCTTGCCACATTGCGATTCTGGCTGGCTGTAATTTCTGGTGAGAATCATCACTGCTAACTAGGGTCAAATCGCCATTGATGCGGAATTGTTCTCGTGTATTGGGGAAGTACCAGCAAATTTCTGCCCAAGGTTGTTGCTGTATCTGGTCGGCTTTAGCGCTACGGGCATCAGTGATAAATCTTAGCTGGTTTGTATCTTCTAGGAAGCCGCGAAAGACTAGGGTACGATTAGCGGGGCGACCGTTTGGCTGCACCGTTGCTAGTTGCAGGTAACGAGCATAAACAAGGCTGCGGTTGCGATGGAGTGCATGAGCGATCGCACCTCGCCAAGGAGCAAGAGACATTATACAATTCTGTTGGTAATCTAACGCCAGGTATTCCTGAACATACTACCACTTCAATACTCCTAGTTGAGCGCCAGTGATTCCTAAAAGTTCTCTAAGGCTAAGAGGGTGAATGAACAAGTATTTCACTGTGATTTTAGGCACTTTTAGATCCCCCCTAGCCCCCCTTAAAAAGAGGGGAACCCGGAGTCAAAGTCCCCCTTTTCAAGGGGAGCCACTGCGGTCTTGGGGTCTCCCCAAGTGAAGTAAGTGGCGTGGATTTAAAGGGATCTAAAACTTTTGATACCGACAAGAGAACTTTTCAAACATCCTCTAAGAAGCTTTAAGATTCCACTGCTGTAATATATATGTAAATTCTTAATATAAATAACATCTAATGAGTTCCTTACCCGCTAATCGTGCTAATACCCTCAAAGCTGCTTTTCGTGTTTGTGATGTAGCTCCTCTAGTTACTAGTAGAGATATTGAACGTTATTATGTTAATTTATAAAAAGTTCGCAAGACAGAGGCAATTAAAAAAATTAAAACTCGCTTAGATTTTCTTGAACCCGCAGAATTTTGTAGCCTTCTATTTACCGGACACCGGGGATGTGGTAAAAGTACAGAATTAAGGAAGATTCAGCAAGAATGGGAATCTCAATATAAAGTTATTTATATAGAAGCAGACGCTGAACTAGATATATTAGACGCAGAATACACAGATTTATATTTGGTAATTATTAAAAAAGTTGCTGATGTTTTATACAAATCAGAATTAAATTTTGATACAAACCTTTTAAATAATTTTGAATCTTGGTTTAAAGAAATTACTTAAGAAACTGAACAAACAGTTGAAAGGTCAGTAAGTCTCGCTGCTGAGGCAGAAGCAGGAATAAAGATTCCTTTTATATCAAAGCTCTTGGGTAAAATACAAGCTCAAATTAAAGGTGGTGACAAACAAAGAAAGACTGTTCGCCAGAATTTGCAAAAAGATATTGGGCGGTTACAAGCTGATATAAATTTGTTGTTGGGTGATGCTTTTGTCAAGCTTAAATCCAAATACCCGGAATATGAAAAAGGATTTCTAATTATTTTTGATAACTTAGATAGGGTTCCTCCCAATGTAGCTAAACATTTATTTTGTGATTACTCATTTCAATTGCAAAGTCTACATTGTACGATTATCTATACAGCGCCAATTTCTATAGTTTATTCTGAAAATAATTTGAGTAATTCCTTCGACACACCCAATATTGTGCCGATGGTCAATATATATGAGTTTGAACAAGACAAAAACGAGCTAGATTATAATCATGAGGGGATAACAGCAATTACGAGTTTAATTGAACAAAGAGTTGAAGTAGACGCAGTGTTTGAATCGCGTCAATTATTAGTAGATTTAGCGAAAGCAAGCGGCGGCCACATCCGTCAATTGATGCAAATAGCATCACAAGCATTTTTGACAGCAGCAACTCGCGATCGCAACAAAGTTACTGCCGATGATATCACTTATGCGATTAAGCAAGAGCAGTTTAATTTTGAGCGGAGTATCCCAACAGAATACTATTCTGCTTTGGCTGCGGTATATATTAATAAGGATGTTTCTAAAGATGAAATCGGCAGATTAATGCTGTTCAGCCTTTGGGTTTTTGAGTACAACGGCAAAAATCGCTGGAATTATGTTAATCCAGTTGTGAGGCAAATCCATGCTTTCCAAGAAGCAGTCAAATCAGCTACAAGTAACCCCTGAGTGGAATTTAGAAAAAGAAACTTTTGTGCAAATAAATCAGCAGTCATTAGCGGAACTATTAACCTTTATTGACTTTGCTGATACTCAGCTAACGATTGGGTTCGTTGCTGT
Organism: Nostoc sp.; assembly: GCF_036917465.1. Classification (GTDB taxonomy): domain Bacteria; phylum Cyanobacteriota; class Cyanobacteriia; order Cyanobacteriales; family Nostocaceae; genus Nostoc. The sequence goes on along the minus strand of NZ_JBALDL010000046.1, from coordinate 41,457 downwards.
TAACTTTGCTGAAGATAGAAATACTTTAATTGAAATCCTCAAAAATCATCCTCGATGTGATGATATTCAGTTTGAAATTCTCAATTTTGCCGATCCTAATTTGCGTTTTTTAAGGGATGAGATTGTTCGGGATTTAAAAGAAGTTGATTTAGAACCAGATAAAAAATTAGTTTTAATTGCGATCAGTTTAGAAAAATCGATTGGTTTGTCTGGGGAATATCCCCCTGTACTGCAAGATTTGAACTTTGTGCGAGACGCTTTTAGTGATAGCGTTCCTCACCCTGTACTGATATTTTTGCCAGATCATGCACTAATACGTTTGGCAAAATATGCCCCAGATTTTTGGGCATGGAGAAAAGGAGTATTTTATTTTCAAACAGTCAAGTCTACTCAAGAGTTGGCTATAAAAAAAACTATTCAGTCTGAGAGAATATTAGGAAGTTTAGATTTACCAGAAAGGCAAGAGCGGATTGATTTACTTGAACGCTTGCTAATGGAACAATCAACAGATGTACGTAGCCGTATTAATATTTTGAAGGAGTTAGGGGTAGCTTATGGAAGTATTGGTGAGGTACAAAAAGCAGAGGATTTTTTGCTAAAAGCTTTGAAGTTGACTGAAGAAGATGAAAATTTAGTAGGAATCAAAGCCAGCGTTCTCCACGAACTAGGTTACACATATCATGATTTGGGAGAATGGGATAAAGCGATCGCACTCTACAATCAGTCTTTGGAAATAAAAGAACGCATTGGGAATATCCAAGGCAAAGCGGCGACGTTGCACCAATTAGCAGGTATCTACGCCAAGAAAGGGGATGTGGATGAAGCGATCGCACTCTACAATCAGTCTTTGGAAATAAATGAACGCATTGGGAATGTCCAAGGCAAAGCGACGACGTTGCACCAATTGGCAATTATCTACTCCGACAAAGGGTATGTGGATGAAGCGATCGCACTCTACAATCAGTGCTTGGAAGTTTTTGAACGTATTGGTGATGCCTATTGGAAAGCACTAACGTTGCATAGCATAGCAAGTATCTACGCCAACAAAGGGGATGTGGATGAAGCGATCGCACTCTACAATCAGTCTTTGGAAATAAATGAACGCATTGGTAATGTCCAAGGCAAAGCAATGACTCTGTGGTGTTTAGGAGATTTGGCAGAAGAGCAGGGTGAATACACTAAAGCGATATCTTATTTGCAACCAGCTTTAGAGATTTTGCAGCGATTGAAGTCACCGGATGCTGAAAGTGTGAGTGCAAGCCTTGATAGGGTAATGGGTAATTCGTAATTCGTAATTACTAAAAGATTTTTGTCTCACGCAGAGGCACAGAGGAGAATGCAAAAGTGTAATTTAAGTAAATGAAAACTGCTGTAATGAGTCTTTGATACTCGCCGACGAGTGTTTGAGCTTCGTTCGTGAACCTCAGAGCTTTGTTAATGAACCTCAGAGCTTCGTTCGTGAACCTCGGAGCTTCGTTCGTGAACCTCGGAGCTTCATTCGTGAACCTCGGAGCTTCATTCGTGAACCTCGGAGCTTCATTCGTGAACCTCAGAGCTTTGTTCGTGAACCTCAGAGCTTTGTTCGTGAACCTCAGAGCTTTGTTCGTGAACCTCAGAGCTTTGTTCGTGAACCTTTGAGCTTCGTTAATGAACTTTGACAGCTATTTAGGTGAGAGAATCAGGATCTACACCAAGCGGTAAGTAGGTAGGCGTAATAAAATATAAGATCAAACCTCACCCTCAATCCCTCTCCTTAGTAAGGCTACGGTGTATACACTGTACAGGAGATCCCCCTAAATCCCCCTTAAGAAGGGGGACTTGAAGAGGCTTTTGCCCCCCTTTTTAAGGGGGGTTGGGGGGATCAAAAGCCTATGAGGTAACTCTAGAAGACTTGTGTGTACACCGTAGCCTTAGTAAGGAGAGGGAAGCCGGAGGCAGGGTGAGGTTTTATATTTAATTTTATCCACTTACTTAGACTCTTTAGTAATTCGTAATTCATATATGAAAACCTATGACTGGATTGTAGTTGGCGGTGGAATTGCGGGTGCTGCACTCGCTTATGAATTAGTCAAAACAGGTTTTGCTGTACTTTTATTGGAGCAATACCAAACACCACAGAATGCAACTCGCTATAGTTATGGTGGGCTTGCTTATTGGTCGGGGAATACGCCACTAACTCGGCAATTGTGCGAAGATGCGATCGCGCGTTACCATATCCTCTCTCAAGAATTAGACGCTGATATCCAGTTTCGGGAATTAGATTTATTACTGACTATTTCAGCCGCTAATGACCCAGAAGCAACGGCTGCATCATATAATGATTCTGCCATTCCACCCCGTTTACTCAGTGTTGAAGAAGCTTGTGAGTTGGAACCACTGCTAAATCCAGAAGCGATATCTGGTGCTTTAACTGTTAAACACGGTCATATTCACCCAGAAAAAACATCACTTGCTTACATCCAAGCTTTTCTGCGGGCTGGCGGTGAAATGCAGATTACCGAAGTATTGCAAGTACTGCAAGATGGTGTAAAAACCACCTCTGCAACTTTCCACAGTGCGAACGTCGTTATCTGTGCAGGTGGACTCAGCCGCCAACTCTTAAAATCTGCTGGTATTCCCGTGAAGCTGTATTTTACCCACGCAGAAATCATTGAAACCCCACCTGTGGATGTGCAGTTACGCACCTTAGTTATGCCAGCGAATCAGCAACGGTTTCAACTAGAAGCTGAATCTTCTCAAGTTGATGAATTGTGGGATGAACTAGGTAATGAGTTAGTAGCACCGATTTTAGATGCGGGTGCAATTCAGTTTCAAGATGGTAGTATCCGCATTGGTCAAATTAGCCGTGCGATCGCAGATCCTCATGCCAAGGTAAACTCAGAAGATAGTGAAAAGTGGCTGCGAAAAAGTGTTGGTCAAGTTTTACCAATATTGGGAAATTTACCAGGAACTTGGCATCATTGCTTGGTGGCATTTAGTAGCGATCGCCAGCCGTTGATTGGTACTATCCCAGGATTTGACAGCATTCATTTATTCTGGGGATTTAGCAGTCCTTTGGTGATTGTACCACCTTTAGCAAAGCGCTTTGCTAACTTTGCTTCTGGCAAGAAAGATGAAATTATTCTTCAGCTATCTATTCATCATTGACAATAATTTCAGAAGACCAAGCTGAACAAAGATTAATATTGGAAAGTTAGAGGAGGGGAGGAGGGTTATTAATTGAGGTGGGGGTGGTGGTTGCGATCGCACTCTTCCTTATAATTGTTATGCCAATGGTGCTGTCGGAGTTTCGCCTGAATTTGTTGGGGCGATTTCTGTCACTGGCGATTGTGGCTTTGGGTATTGATTTGATTGGGGGTATACTGGTTTATTAAGTTTGGGACATGGTATTTTCTTTGGTTTGGGTGGATATGCGATCGCAATGTACCTGAAACTGCAAGTCCCTACTAATGAATTGCCTGATTTCATGGGGCTTTATGGGGTTACGGAACTTCCGCTTTTTGGAAACCTTTTTATTCGTTTACGCTATGCAAAAAGGCGGTATTGTCGCCTCCGGTTCCACAGCCGAACTCAGCCAAGATGTGATTCAACGCTTCTTAGCTGTTTAATTTGGGATATTTCTATATCAATTGTGTCAGAAGCAATCAAGTCTGCTGCTTCTTGTAAAAGCTCATGCTGTTCCTTTTGAATTACTTCCAAGCGACTAGAAATTTCTGCTAATCGTTGTTGTTTATTTGGTTGAAAATTTTCCGGTGGTAAAGCTGGCAAGATATCAGTTGTTTCAGTAGCTGTAATTTGTTGAACAGCAAAACTACCAACTTTAGTTAAAGATAAAAAACCAACTTTAATCAAAACCTGAAGCAATTTTAACGGAACTTGGAGTATTGACCAACTAGCTGTTTCAATCAAGCGGACAATTGCTTTGATGATGCTCCAGATGATCGCGATCGCAAACAGCAAAATCACTATACTAATAATTGGGTGATTAGTCGCCCAACCTAGTATTTGAACTAACCTAAAAAATATCGGGTGTTGTGTCAGCCAATCACTTACAGAAGATGTCATTGCATCTTTAACTGCCCCAGATGTTGTACTTTTAAATTTCTCAGCAGTTTGCCAAGTTTGCTCTAAACTTGTTGCAACTGTATCAGTTGTTGTAGTTGCTGTTGTCTTTAAAGACTCTCCAACTAGCTGTGCTGAGTTACTTAGAGAGTTAACGCTTCCACCTACAAAATCTTTTACATTTTGCAAGCGTTGTAAAACTCCATTAGGCAAATGTATGTCTATTTGGGATTCCATAAAATGTTATAGACTTGCAAGTTGCAATTGTTCTTCTCTAGCTTTTTTGAGTACTTCTGGATGAGAATTTGATTACTTTTCATATTTCTCTAACTCGAAGCACTAGTATAAAACCGTAATGCAAACCGCCAAAACCAAGTAGAAGCGAAAAACAACGCTACTGCTAGTATTGCTGCACCTATCAACCAGCTAATTTCACTCTGACCCAATAGCGCTTGGGCTGGTACTGTAGTTAAAAAGGCTACTGGCATTACAAAGGTGAAGAAAAAGCGGTAAGCAGTGGGATATGCAGCAATGGGATATCGTCCAGCTTCCAATAAACCACGCAACACTTCGGTAACGTTGTATATTTTTACGAACCAAATACTCATCGATCCCAGCATAAACCACAGACTGTATAAAATTACGAAGCTGAATAATAACGGCAGCATCCCAAGTAGATAGCCGTTTATCCCTACACCGAGGCGTTTACCTGCATAGCCAATAATAATACAACCAAAAACTAAGTCCGGCAGTCCCCAAAGTGAAAGGGTATGAGTGGAAAGCCAAAACTGACTGCGGATAGGCTTTAATAATATAAAGTCCAAAGTGCCTTCCTGGACATGGCCGACAATGCGATTCAAGTTCGACGCTAAAAAAGTGGCAGAAAATCCTTGTAGTAAGGTAAAAATTCCGAGAACTACTAAAGCTGCTTCCCATGACCAGCCACTAAAAGTATAGCCAGTGCGGTAAAACAAGAATAGTCCAAAAAGGCTCCCCGCAAGATTTCCCAAGCTGGTGAGGCTAGCAATGAAAAAGTTAACACGATATTCTAACTCAGCTGCGATCGCAGCACCCCAAAATAGTCTTAGTACTTTCAAATATCTTTGCATCTTGCACCTCTATCTCAAAACGTGCTATTTGTCACTACATTTATCAAGATTACACAATAAAATTATGTAAATTTAATATTACTTTTTATTCAGGAAAATTGCTAAACGTTAAGATGTTGTGGATCTAATTGTTGAAAGCTAAAAAATTCTATGCATTTCAATTTACAAGACATAGCAAAAATTGGCTATTTTGGGGTGTGGGCGATTATCTTCGCAGAATCTGGCTTGCTAATTGGGTTTTTTCTACCCGGAGATAGTTTGTTATTTACTGCTGGATTTTTGGCATCGCTTCCGCAATCAGGGTTTAACATTTGGGTTCTGATTTTTGGTGCTTTTGTTTGTGCAGTCCTTGGTGATAATGTTGGCTACGCTACAGGATACAGATTTGGGAGAAAATTATTTCAGAAAGAAGATTCATGGTTGTTTCATAAAAAACACTTGGTAAAAACCCAGAATTTTTATGAAAAGCATGGCAAAAAAACGATAGTTTTGGCGAGATTTACACCGATTATTCGCACTTTTGCGCCAATTGTGGCTGGACTTAGTGCGATGCATTACCGAACGTTTATGTCTTACAACTTAATCGGTGGCTTTCTTTGGACATTCGGTATTACCATTTTAGGATTTGTATTAGGCAAATCCCTCCCACCTGAACAGGTAGATAACTATTTGTTACCCATTATTGGATTAATTATAGTTGTTTCTTTAGTGCCGTCGATTATTCATATAATCCAAGAAAATAGAGCAAATAAAAGTTAAAATATTTTTCGCAATTTATAGAGATGGGAACGAGTTAATTTTGGAATTTGGAGCCAAGCATGAAGAGTGCTGAGTTCCGAGTGCTGTTAGCGATAGCCGGGCGTTTAGCCCGTGCTGAGTTAAAAATTGAAGATTTACTCCTTAATTTTTAATTCATGATTTTTAATTATTTCGGGGGCTTATTGATTTTTGAATTGGTACTATGGATTGTTAACTACGCCATATATGTATCTCAATTGCCACGGCTGTTTCGTTGGGAAGTAGAATCCAACTCTGACGTTAGTTAAGAATTAATCGCAGAATTAGCCATTTTGATCAAAGAAGTGCGATCGCCTGCTTTCAACCCAACAACATATTGCACACCCTGTTGTCTCCAAGTCAAGGTAGCATCTGAGCAACCGGCACCACAAGTAAAATCTACAAAATAGCCAGTGAACCCCTTAGCTAAAGATACACGTTTCCCAGTCAGACGGGGTGTTTTGTGGGTTACAGCTTCAGCCGTAACCGCGCCCAAACGACAAGCAGAAGCACCATAACAATCGGGAGTGAAAGCCAGTAAAATCTCGTAGTTTTTTGGCGTAGCAGTTTCTATATTTGCATAGATTGGATTTTCCCCATCCGACTCAGGAATAAACTTCGGTAAGAGAATCCGAATCTGAGTCTTTTGGTTTAATTTTGGCAAAATAGATTTAAAAACTGGGTGTGGCTGGATTTTACTTTGCTGTGCTATTAGTTGGGACTGATTGTTTATATTGGCTATAGCTGAATTGTGAAAGCTGCTAATGCTGACTAATAAAAATACGCCACACACAGCACTGATATTTCTCAAGCTTAAAATCATCTTTGAAAACCTCTTTCATCTAAAGTCTTTATTTGTAATACCCATTTTGAGGATCAAATTACCTATTAAAGAGCGCTTAGAGTCAGCTAGACTAAAGAAGAAATTACTTAATAAGTTTTAATAATTCTGTGATGAGTACTGATTCACCTGTTAATTCTCCAGATAAGCCTGAATCTCCATTCTGGAAGCGTTTGAGAAACTTCTTAATTGTAATGGTAGCGATCGCTCTTAGCGTTGCCCTAGTCTTAGGATTGCAAACTGAAACAACTTCGGCAACCCTAGCCAAATTAAGCGAATCGTCCACACCACTAGAAGTAGCCGTCAGCAACGGTAAACCATCTTTAGTAGAGTTTTATGCTGACTGGTGTACTGTCTGTCAGAAAATGGCACCAGATATCACTCAACTGGAAACAGAGTATGCTGACAAGATGAATTTTGTCATGCTGAATGTGGATAATACCAAGTGGCTACCAGAGATGTTGAAATATCGGGTAGATGGGATTCCCCATTTTGTATTTTTGAGTCAGCAAGGGGAAACCATAGCCCAAGCAATCGGCGATCAACCCCGGACGATTATGGCTAGTAACTTAGAAGCTTTGGTTACTGGTTCGTCTCTCCCTTATGCCCAAGCTAGCGGGAAAGTTTCTAAATTTTCAGCCCCAGTAGCGCCAACTGCTAATCAAGACGATCCCCGCAGTCATGGCAGCCAAGTAGTAAATTAGCACTTTGGAAGCATGGGGTAGGAGTGCAGAAAAAGAGCGATCGCGCACCTTACCCTTTTCATTGGTACAGGCAGAAACCTCCAATCAAACCTGCCAAGCTTTGTTGAACAATGAGCGCAGTTATGTCAACAGCTTTTGTATAAAAACACCTAAATCTATTTTCTAATGGTTATGAGTAATTTTAAAACCGAGTTTCTCCATCCCCTTCATCGAATAGATTCCCGCTTGAGACGTTTGTGAGCGTACATTAATTCGTCAGATATAGCAATTAGCGCTCTTTTATTACTTTGAAAAAATAAAATATTTGTAGGTTGGGTTGAACATTCGTGTTACCCAACAGAAGCAGGGATTATTGGCGTTGGGTTTCGTTCCTCAACTCAACCTACCCATAGATTTATAGAAAATAGTAACAACAAAGGTTTCTGATTTTTATCTCGTGAGAGTCATAAAAGAGCGTTAGTTGTTCTAGTGACATATTACTTCCTGGTGAGTAACGCTCTATCCCCATACTCATCGAAAGTTCATAGCTACGGTTTTGCTGTTGATTAAAGTTAGCAATATTTTCTTGCAGACACGATTGGATGCTATTGTTTGTTTAGTTTGTTGATCAGCGATCGCGTAATTTTACAGCCCAGTCGAGATCATCTGGGCGCTTTTATGCAGAGATGATCCGATATAACATGCTGCTAAATCTCTCAACCTAGTGAAATAATTTTCTCTCCCTGGAGTAATTTTAAGTAACATATCAAACTTTAATTAGAGACTATTGATCAAATAAATCAAAAGTTAGGGTGTGTTATGTTGCGGTGCGTTAGGCGCTTCAATTATCTTTTTTGTAACCAAAATTCTCGAAATATGCGCCTCAATGCGGTTCGGTTAAGGTGTTTATTCCTCGAAGATCCCCCCAACCCCCCTTAAAAAGGGGGGCTTATAACCATCTTTTACCCCCTTTTTAAGGGGGTCGCCGTAGGCGGGGGGATCTTAACCGAACCGTATTGATATGCGCCTGACACACCCTACAGAGATTTTATTTTTCCTCGCTCAAAAATCTCTTAGTCTTTATACGACTCCAAAATCCCACTGCGAATCATTAATTGTGGCCAAAATAACACAAAAAATCCCATCCACGTCACTATAGGGATCGAGACAAGAATTGTTAGCCAGATAGTTTTAAATAGTAACCAGCTACCACTAATCAGGGTTACACCTGTGAGAACTATAGACCAGGGCTGACACCACCAAGGTTTATAGCTCCAAGGACTTATGGGCTTTTGTTCAGACATTAATTTTATTTAATAAAATTAAAAGTTTCCCTTTAAGCATTTTTAAGCTAGACGATCTACTAGGGTTCCAGAGTCAAACGCATCGCTATTAATATTATCAATATTTTGGCAAAGTTCGTCAGAAATATAACAGTAGAATCTAGATTAATTTTGGTTATCGTCCACTTCCACAAACTAAAAAAAATTAACAAGGGGATTTTGCCCCCTGTTATTAGTCTTGGTAAACTTACAAAAGTACTGATTCTGCTTCCAACTTCTCGCTTCTGTTCTTCAAGATGGTTGGTAATTCGCTGCTGAACGCTTCACCTTCAACTACTTGCGATCGGAAACCATCGGGCCCAACTGGAACGTCACCAGTTATCGTGGTGCGATAGAGGACGCGCTCGACTTCCAGATGATCCAGATCCTGCGGGGCTAAATGCGAGGTGGCACGATTGTCCCAGAAGGCAATATCACCGTTATTCCATCGGAAGCGGGTGGTGTAGGCAGGTTTGGCGATCTGGTTGAAGAACAACTCAAGCAGCAGGTCGCTTTCTTGTCGTGACACGTCAAGAATGTGCGACGTGAAGCCAGGATTCACATACAATGCTCGTTCGCCCGTCTCAGGATGAACACGTACTACCGGGTGGATTGAAACTAGGGGATTGGCTGCAATCCGTTGGGCAATTTTGCTATTGCTGGGCAGATTCAAACGCGCATTGAAGCGATGTTCGGCTTTCAATCCGTCTGCTAGCGCCCGCAAAGGTGCTGATAGACCCTCGTAGGCTGCAACTAGATTAGTCCATTGTGTGTCACCCCCGAAGTTGGGAACGTTAACCGCACGCAAAATTGATGCTGCGGGTGGGTTGACAACTGCTGTCACATCGGTATACCAGCGACTCTCGTAGCTGGAACGCCGTAGACCATTACGCCGTTCGTAGCGGCTGCGGTCAATTGGGAGAATTTCTGAAAAGCCATCTATCGGCTCATCTTCGTGGGGATGTGCGTAAGTCACTTCGCCGAAACGAGATGTGAATGCAATTTGTGCAGCATGATCGATGTTCTGACCACGAAAGAACACGACTTTCCACTTCAATAGTGCTTGACGAATTTCTTTGACTGCATCATCGTGCAAAGGACGTGAAAGGTCTACACCACTGATTTCAGCACCAATGAAACCAGCTACCTGTTTGACTTGAATGTGTTTGTTGCTCATGTGAATTCTCCATAGTTTGATTTGTTTCCTTTGGTATGTTGTTTGCACTTTATGGTTACATCCCAAAGGAAGCGATCGCATTGAAAAACATCATACTATTAATCGATAGATTTACAGTAGTATGAGAGCATAGAATTTTAGACTGCTAAACCTTCCCCGCAAGTGGCGCGAAAAAATCCTTGTTTCCCAAGGTAGGTAGAAACCCCACCCCAGGTATCTGGCTGTATTTAGGAACGCGGATTAAATAAAATACAAAACTTCATCCTATCTCTAGCTTCCCTCTCCTTTATAAGGCTACGGTGTACACACAAGTCTTTGAGAGTAGCCTCATAGGCTTTTGATCCCCCCAACCCCCCGATAAATTGGGGGGCAAAAGTCTCTTAAAGTCCCTCAATTTATCGGGGGATTTAGGGGGATATCCAACGATTTTGGGTTTGTACAAAGATGTGTGTACACCGTAGCCTTTATAACGAGAGGGATTGAAGGTGAGGTAAGCGAGGGACATAAACTGTATGTTATTTAATTCTTATTCCTTAATTTTGAATTTTGAATTGATTCATGGGGATTCCTCCTGTCTCCTTAAGAATTATTCGTTAAGGATTTCCAAGAACTGCGCCTCGCTTAACTGCGTAATTCCTAAAGAGAGAGCTTTTTCTAATTTAGAACCGGCATCTTCTCCTACCACCAAATAATCTGTTTTTTTACTCACAGAATCAGTCACTTTTCCACCGGCTTTTTGAATCAAAGCCTTTGCCTCATCTCGCTTTAAGGTTGGTAATGTCCCTGTAACTACAAAAGTCTTACCTGCAAACTTTTGATTACCATCACCAACTGTTTTTGTTTCTTCTGGGGCAGTTAATTGCAATCCTTCTGCTTGCAAGCGTTCTATCAAAGTTTGGTTGGCATCAATCCGAAACCACTGGTACACAGATTGGGCAATTTCAGCACCGATACCGTAAATTCCTTCAATATCTGATTGCTTTGCTGTGGCTAACTGGTCTACGGTGAAATATTTCTGAGTCAACAATTGGGCATTCACACTGCCAACGTGACGGATGCCTAAACCATACAATACCCTTGACCAAGGTTGATTTTTTGATTGAGCGATCGCATCCACTAATTTTTCTGCTGACTTTTCCCCCATCCTTTCTAACGCACACAATTTGTCTGGTGTCAACTCATATAAATCGGCAACGGAATGCACCAAAACTTTATCAACAAGTTGATGCACGCATTTTTCGCCTAAACCTTTAATATCCAAAGCATCACGACTTACCCAATGTTCAATAGAACCTTTGAGAATCGCTGCACAGGAAGCATTAACGCACCGAGTCACCGCCTCACCTGATTCTCGCACCACAGGTTGATTGCACACTGGGCAATGGGTGGGCATAACGAAGGGTTCGGTGTCAGCAGGACGGAGTTCTTTTAATACCCTCACCACTTCTGGAATGATTTCTCCAGCTTTGCGGACAATGACAGTATCACCAATGCGAATATCTAATTGAGCAATGCGATCGCTATTATGTAAAGTTGCGCGAGAAACTGTTGTTCCCGCCAGTTGCACAGGGCGCATCTCGGCTAACGGCGTTAACGCCCCCGTTCGTCCGACATTTACAGCAATATTTTCTACACGAGTAGGCGCTTCTTCGGCGGGGTACTTTAATGCAACTGCCCAGCGAGGAAATTTCTGGGTAAAACCTAACTGTTCTTGGAGTTTAAAAGAATTCAGCTTTACTACCACTCCATCAGTCATGTAGGGTAAATTCAGGCGTTCCGTATCCCAATATTCATAATATTTTGCCACTTCTGCGATCGCGGGACAAAGTTTGTGGTTGGGGTTGACTCGAAAACCCATCTTTTCTAACAACTCCAACGCTTCCCATTGGGTATTGGCAATACTGGTGTCATCTCTACCAGGAATATGCAAAGTGTAGCCAAAGAAATCTAACCGCCGTTTAGCGACAATGCGCGAGTCTAATTGTCTGAGTGTACCTGCTGCGGCATTCCGGGGATTGGCGAATAATTGCTCGCTCGCTTTTTGCCTTTCCTCATTAATTTGTTTAAATACTTCCAAAGGCAAAAACGCCTCGCCTCGGACTTCCACCCTTTCGAGAATTTCTAACCCTTCAAAATTCAAACGTAAGGGAATTGAGCGAATTGTCCGTACATTTTGGGTGATATCTTCACCCATCACCCCATCACCCCTAGTTGTCCCTCTAACTAGAATCCCATCTTGGTAGGTAAGAGCCAAAGCAGAACCATCAATTTTCAGTTCAGTGACATATTCCACCGAATCTATTTTCGGCACTTGTCGCCGCCAACGCTGATCCCACCCTTGCAACTCATCAATATTGAATGCATTCTCTAGACTGTACAGGGGGATATTATGCCGCACCGAGGTAAACTGCGTTGCCGGTCGCTCACCCACGCGCTGAGTCGGACTATCGCGTGCTGTCAACTCTGGATATTGAATTTCTAGTTGTTGCAATTCTCGATATAGCTGGTCATAGACTGCATCCTCCATCATTGGAGCATCTAAGACGTAATAAGCATAACTAGCTTGTTGTAATAACTGGCGCAATTCTTCTGTGCGCTTTACTTCCGGCTTAATCTGTGTCATTAGAATAATTACAAAATATCTAGCGAATAGAATTTAAAGATAATGAAGCCTATTGTTTGGATAGTCGCAACTAACCAGTGAAATCAAGGCTTTTAGGAATTAATCTTTATTATATTCTACCCAAATTGGATGTCTTGGTAGGCGATCGCCACAACAAGGGCAAGGAAGTATCGGATATCTTTCAGCAGCTTTCATCAGAGTAAACCGATCCTGATTTATCGCATCTCCACAATATAGAGTCGTAATCATAGGATTAGCTGTTTTTCCTCGCCAATTGCAAAAATTACAGCTTAAAGTTTCTAACTGGACTCTTTGAAACTTTGATTCTATTTCTAGAAAAATATATGGCATCCAATTCTTGAAATTTGATATCTTTCCAAGCCCTAAGTGAATTTCAGGATATTTTTGAGTCAACTCAAGCGCCGGCCAAAGCAAATCTAAAACAGCTAGTGGCATATCATCAATAAAGGGGTTGAATCGCAAAGTTTCCCATTCTTCTTGGCTGGGGAATAATATCTTTTGACCGTCAATATAAATGTGTTTTGTACTAGATTTCTTTGAGTTCATGGTCTTGTATTGCGACTTTCATTAGCTATTATCGGCAGAAACTAAGCTAAAAATACATAGTAAAGCTATGCTAAAAAAATACAAATTAAACATCAGTATCCTGAATTCAGGAATCGACTGTAAATCAGGGGTATACACAATTGCCAGCATTGCTAACTCAATACGGTTCGGTTAAGATCCCCCCGCCTGCGGCGACACCCTTAAAAAGGGGGTAAAAGATGGTTAAAAGCCCCCCTTTTTAAGGGGGGTTGGGGGGATCTTCAGACATATTAAAACGTTAACCGAACCGTATTGGCATTGCTAACTGGGTATTGCATAAAAAAATAAATCCAAACCTATTTAGTAAGCACAGTCCAAATTTAGAGTTTTATTTTCCTAATATGTTTATCCGCTCTTTAACATTTACTGCCTCTAGTGCAGCGTTACTTGCAACTTTAATCAGTTCCGCTTTTGCCGCTCCTATTAACTTTGCTAATAGTGTCAGCAATACCAAGACAAACACAAAAGTAATTGCTCAAAATGTTGTCCAGTTACAGAGAATTCCTCATGACACAAGACAAGCAATAGCTAATGGACAAAACCGATATGCTGCTATTTGGGTCAAGTCTGGTGGTTCAGCTTGGGAAGCACGACATGGATTGACCTCAGCCCAGTATCAAGCGACTTTTGACAAACTGGTTGGTGAAGGATATCGGTTGGTTGATGTCAGTGGTTATGATATCAACGGACAAGACCAATACGCGGCTATTTGGGTGAAGTCTGGCGGCCCAGCTTGGCAAGCGCGACATGGATTGACTTCATCTCAGTATCAAGCGACTTTTGACAAACTAGTTGGCGAAGGATATCGATTAGTTCACGTTAGTGGTTACAGCGTGAATGGACAAGACCGATATGCCGCTATTTGGGAAAAGTCTGATAGCCCAGCTTGGGAAGCACGACATGGATTGACTTCATCTCAGTATCAAGCGACTTTTGATAAACTGGTTGGTGAAGGATATCGATTAGTTGATGTCAGTGGTTATGATGTCAACGGACAAGACCGATACGCGGCTATTTGGGTGAAGTCTGGCGGCCCAGCTTGGCAAGCGCGACACGGATTGACTTCAGCCCAGTATCAAGCGACTTTTGACAAACTGGTTGGTGAAGGATATCGCTTGGTTGATGTCAGTGGTTATAATGTCAACGGACAAAACCGATACGCTGCCATTTGGGAAAAGTCTGGTGGTTCAGGTTGGCAGGCGCGACATGGATTGACTTCAGCCCAGTATCAAGCGACTTTTGACAAACTGGTTGGTGAAGGATATCGATTAGTTGATGTCAGTGGCTATTAGTACAACATCTCCAATTATCATTGCACACCGAGGCGCTAGCGGCTATCGTCCAGAACATACTTTTGAACTGAGTAAATTGCGTAGACGCGGAGCGGCTTGTCGCCAGACATCGCCTACATCTTTAGTGACAGATGCTCATGTGGCTGGTTTGCTGGTTCATGTCTGGACTTTCCGCAATGAAGACTGTTTTTTACCACTGGATTTTCAAGGAAATCCTGAAGGAGAATATGAACTAGAGCGTATTGCAGGTAAATGAAGTACACGTGTAGGGACACAACATGTTGTGCCCCTACGATGATCTGTACCTCACGCCTGTTGCAATCTGCTGTATTTTTCAGCTTAGGTGTTGATGGCGTATTTAGCGACTACCCAGATACAGCAGGTTTCCACTTTAGTGTTTGGCGATCTAGTGTTCAGTGGTAATTTAGTAGACCAATAGAAAATCGCAGAAAAGTAACATGATTTTACTTAAGTGGAAATCTTGTATCACAGCAACTGCATAATCACTAATCTGGGTATCCTCCCTATAGCTTAGGTGCTTAGACGCGCAGCGACTTGTCGTCAGATATCGCCCTTGAACAGGACTATTTTTTACTACGATGCAAATTATATCAATCTCTAATTTACCCATTCATCAAATCCAGTATCTGACAGCAGCTTCTGGTGGTATTGGTGTTATTGTGAGATATTTACCAGTTTTATTAGGAGAAGTTGATTATTTACCGAATATTTTAGAGGCAATTACGATTACAAGCGATTTACAAGGAATTGACCCTAAAAATCAACAACTTCTCAGTTATCTTGTCATAGAAGAATTAGAAAAATTGGCAGATATCGGAAAAATACCCTCGCTAAAAAATACAGGTATTATATTAGCAGGTGATTTATATGCAGAGGTCAATAGGCGTAGTGGAGTAGTGGGCGACATCCGAGACATTTGGCACGCTTTTAATGAACAATTTTGTTGGGTGGCTGGTGTTGCTGGAAATCACGATAGTTTGGGAAATACACAAGAAGAAATTCAGGTTTTTAAACAAAATCGGAGTATTTACTATCTTGATGGTGAAATTAGAAAAAATGGTGAGCTTAATCTTGCCGGAATCTCTGGTATTATTGGTAAAAAAAGCAAACCCTTCAGACGTTCTGAGAAAGAATTCATTAAAGCAATTCGGGAACTTATAAAGCAGTCACCAGATATTTTAATATTACACGAAGGCCCAGATTACCCACAAGGTAATTTGGTTGGTCAAGAATCTATCCGCAAGGAGTTAGAAAAAATCAATCTAACTAATAACTTATTAGTTATCTGTGGTCATTCTTATTGGAAAATTCCGACGATCGCTTTAGAAAATGGTATCCAAGTCATCAAAGCCGATAGTCGCGTTATTGTACTTCAGGTGAAGAAATAACGGCTTCATTTGGATCTGCCAAATAAGTGTATGGTTGCATTTTTACAAGAGAATTAATGGCAAATTTGCCTTGATTCTCAGAAGAATAGCTAATTTGCCCAAACTTTTCTTGAATACTTTCCCTCAAAATAGAAGAAGCTAGTTCTTCTACAGATATTTCTTTGAAAGCAGCAGCTTTAATTAGAGATTATTGAGTTTCTTGATTGATGTAAATATTAGTACCAATCATTTTTCACTCTATCTACTTTTTTAGATGATATCAAATATCATCAGCAAAAATTTTAGTCATGTAATGTTGGGTTTCCTTCCTCCAATCAAGTAACGAGATCGGCGATCGCTTCTGATGTAGAAAGTGGGGCTTCAGGTTGATAGCGGATACCTGCTTGCTTGAAGCGGTGTAAAACTTCACCCAAGCGATCGCAATCTGCAATCAAACTTATCCGTACATAACCCTCACCTGCAACCCCAAAGGCATTACCTGGGGTAAGAACAACACCAGTTTGCTGCAATACATTCAAAGCAAAATCTGTGGAACCCATGCCAACGGGACACTTCACCCAAAGATACATTGTCGCCTTGGTTTTGGGAATATCCCAACCCAACTCTCCTAACCCATCAATAAGAAAATCACGGCGGGTACGGTAGCGTTGTTGTACTTCGTGCAAATAGACATCTGGTAGTTGCAAAGCTGTTTCGGCTGCTGTTTGCAAAGCGGCAAAAATGCCGTAATCCAAGTTAGTTTTTAGTGTCCGTAAACCTTGAATTACATGGCGGTTCCCCACCACAAAACCAACGCGCCAACCAGCCATATTGTAGGTTTTAGATAAGGTGTGAAATTCTACACCAATATCTTTTGCGCCGGGAATTTCTAACAAGCTAGTGGGTTGATAACCATCAAAAGCTAACTCGGCATAACACAAATCATGCACCAGCAAAATCTCATATTTGCGGGCAAAGGCGACGATTTCTTCAAAAAATTCGCGGGGTGCGGTGGCAGCAGTAGGATTACTGGGATAGTTGAAATAGAGAATCTTAGCTTGTTTTGCAACCTCATCAGGAATGGCA
Organism: Nostoc sp.; assembly: GCF_036917465.1. Classification (GTDB taxonomy): domain Bacteria; phylum Cyanobacteriota; class Cyanobacteriia; order Cyanobacteriales; family Nostocaceae; genus Nostoc. The sequence goes on along the minus strand of NZ_JBALDL010000046.1, from coordinate 24,491 downwards.
GCTAAATCAATTAACCAGTCATTTTCTGGTTTGAGAATCAAGCTGTGGATTTTCCCGCCTGCGATCGCTGGGCCACGAAAATGGGCAGGATAAGCTGGGGAAGGAACCAAAACTAAATCACCAGGGTTAACGTAGGCAAGTGCTAGATGGGTTAATCCTTCTTTAGAACCCAGCAATGGCAAAGCCTCACTATCAGGATCGAGAACCACACAATAACGGCGATGATACCAATTGGTGATGGCACGGCGAAAACTAGCAGTCCCCTCAAAGGGCGGATAACCGTGATTGGCGGGATCTTTTAAAGCAGCGATCGCCGCTTCTACAACCGGTGCTGGTGTTGCACCATCGGGGTTTCCCATCCCCAAATCAATTAAATCTAACCCTTGTTCCCGTGCTTTCGCTTTTAGTTCATCTAAACGGGCAAATACATAGGGTGGCAGTTTTTGTATACGTTCTGCTGGGACAATCCAATCTAAACTCATGCTTCAACCTCGTCACTGATTCCCTTGGGCGAAACTCGATTTGTAGTGTCTCTACTATCTATAGGTGCAGTGGTAGAAACCATTGCTGCCATCAACTGTTCTGGCGCGACTTTAAATGGTAGTCGATGGATGTCAGAATTAGGAACTAGAGCAATTTCAGAGGCTGTTTGCAACTCGCCTAATGTTATATTGCCCAATCCCAAATCACTTAATTTTTGGGGTAGTCCAATTTCTGTGTAGAACTTTAACAGCTGTTGTCGTGCCGATGCTGCTAGTTGATTGGCTTGTAGCATTTCTTCTAAACGCAGTTGCACCAAAATTCCAAAAGCGACTTTTTCGCCATGAATACTGCCATGTCCTGAAATATGAGTTAAACCATTATGCACGGCATGGGCAGCCACTGTGCGACACTGCGCCCCTCCAAGTCCTCCAACTACCCCAGCTAATAAAACACTTGCGTCTACCACTTCACGCCAAACTTCACTACCTGGTTCTTTCAATGCGGCGGCTGACTTTTGCAACAATATATCTCGCAAAACTCTTGCTTGTTGCACCGCAGCAATAATTAAAGTGTCTTGCAAATGCCCGCTACTAACCGAGGCTTCATACCATTTAGCGATCGCATCACCAATTCCAGCGACTAAAGTCCGTTGTGGTGCAGTTTTAATCAAGTCATAATCCAGTATCAGTAAATCGGGACAACGAGACAACCCTACATCATAGAGAAACGCTCCATCTTCCGAATAAACATTCGACAAAGCACTCCAAGCGGCACAGGTAGCGCCTGATGTCGGAATTGTCACCACTGGCAATTGTAATTGCTGCGCGAGTAATTTCGCTGTATCTAAAGCTTTGCCGCCACCAACACCGATAATTACATCAGCTTTATGTTCTTTTGCCTTCTTCTGTAAAGATTTCAGGCTAGCTTCACAACAGTCTGCACCATAAGAAGCTTGGACAGGATCTAACTGTTGCGCTTCTAAAACTGGTTGCAAATTCTTTCGGCTGATGGCAAGAGTCGATTCACCTGCCACAACTAAGGGACGACTTCCCAAACAGGCGATTTCTGTTGCGGCTGCTTGCAACACCCCAGAACCACGGATAACTTTTGCTGGGGCAACTGTGAGGGTAAAGAATGAACTAGAGGTTTGAGTAGACAAAGAAGGTTGAGTAGAAATTTGATTAGACATATAATCTAGTTTGCCAAAACCTTGATATTTCTTAATCTAATAGACTTACATTGAAAGATGCTTGTTGCCAAATAGCTACAAACTTGTATCTGACTCAACTAGGTTTTAACCGATATAGTCGCGCCAACTGGTTAAGCCATTTAACGACGTTGCTCGAATCTGTAATGTCCATTAGCCTGAAATTCCGAACTATCAAAGTTTTGAATAACCGTATAATTAGTTAACATTACCACTCTCAGATTCTCAAGAAAAGCGACTGAGAACTGAATCATCTAATAATGGTCATTCCAGCTAGGGATAGGTGCGTCAGAGAAATGTACATTCCCACACGGTTACCCTTAATGCAAAAAAATGTAAAAATGTCAATAGTTGCAATTTAGGATAACAACCTGAGACAGACGCTGCAAGGTATCTGTCTTAAGTGGTCTCGGTGAACCAAGAATCCTCTCTTCGAGACGCTAACGCGAACGCGCCTTTAGGAATAGGAGTGTCAAAAATGTCAGTATCCATTATCCGCACGCTGATTGATCTTTTTCCACAGTAAAATCACGAAAGTGTAAATATCTTAATCTAATAATAACTATTAATGTATCGGTAAATACAAAATAAATTATGTCATTCTGAAAACAAGCATTGGGAATTGGGAATTGGGAATTGGGCATTGGGCATTGGGTATTGGGGAAGAAACTTGTTAAATAATTAATTCCCCCTTGTCTCCTTCACCTCCCCCTGCTCCCTGCTCCCTGCTTCTTTCCCATTCCCAATTCCCTTAAACGTTAGGTTTTGGCAATTGGGCGAATTTGTCTGTGTAAATTTCCACTGTGACTGGTGAATTTTGGTGAGAAACTAGCGATCGCTTGGCCTCACCCAAGTAAACTGGTACAGAAGCCCCTGGTTCCGGGTGAATAATGGTGCGGGCGCGAACTGTCAAATTTTCGTCTTCTCGTGTACCGGAACGACCATAAGAAAAAAGATTACTAGCTGCTTGACGTAAAGTTGCTTCTAATTGTGTGGGTGTAATTTGGGGTGATGTAGCAATCACTGCTTGGTTTGAGCCATTGTCATAGACTAAAGTGTACTTGGTTGCTCCTGGAATCACAGTCCGGCTCAAGGGGACTATTGACAGTCCAAATAAACCACCTGTCAGTACCAGCATAAAGCCAGTCGTACCCACCAGCCGAAAGCGGATGCCCCATTTGAGAATAAAAGCCAAAGCTGTTAAGGCAGCGAATGCCAAGGTAGCGATGCCTGACCATTGGGTGTACTGAAGAAAATTAGCTGTTGTGAGCATAAGGTTGGTTATGGATGCGTCTTTTTTTCGTTACCGACACACCCATTTTACCGAGAGCTTACACCATAAGCGTTATCGTAGTCATTAATGCCAATCAAAATATTGGGTGCGTAGACGCATACTCTTATGGATGAAACAGTTATACAGAGAGTTGACTTGGCTAACGTTCAAAACAGTATTGGCTCACCAGAGACGAGATGGGAATTTTTAGATGTTTGCAGCTTAGTTTGAACACTATCAATAATCTCTAGCCAATCAGCATCTTTGTTCCACTCAGAGCGAATCCTGGTTTTAGTTTCTGCATCGTAGAGGTTACAAAAAACCACATTCTCTTTTCCAGCAATTGCACCAATAATCAGGGGCTTGGAAAAGTCTTGGACTTGGGATATAGCTAAAAGGAAAGTTTTAGCAAAGTTCGTTTCTATACCAGTCCTAACAATATAAACTTCATCCGCTCTAACAACAATATGTAATTTATTGTTTATATTTCCCTTAAATTCTCCTGATTTTAATTTCAGTTCAGATATATACCCAGTTAGCCCTGTTTTGTGGACAGGAATAGTTTGATCGTTATTGATATCGTAGTTATACCACAAGTAAGATTCCCCGTTTAGTTCTCCGCTTTTGACATGCAAATAAATAGGTTCTGGCGGGTTGCAAAGACCTAATTTAATTTCAGCAATCATGTTTTATGTTCCTTGATGAAAGATAAAATTTTTCAGATATTCCATTAAATTGAATATTTTTTAATTGTGCTTAATTAACTGAATAAAAATAATAAATATACAAAAGGGCATCTACAAGAGATGCCCGTCATGCAGGAAAACCCCAAAGGGTTGTCCCTACACCTTCCCAACAATCAGCAACAGTGACTAATTAGGTATTAGTCACACTCACAGACGTGAATATAGTAATCTTATTAACTTCAAACTCTAAACGTCCCCAGTGCATACACGGAAAATGAACTGATGATATTCTAAGTTGCTGTTTGTCATTTCCTCACTAATTTGAACGAGATGTAAACCTGTCTTGTTCGTTATAACGATGTAATACTCCACAAATGGCAGCTAAAACTAACCATGAAAGTACATTCAAACGAAAATCGAAGAGAGTTACATCTACTGTATTCAATAGAAGCCACGCAACAAAAGCCAGAAGATAACTAAAAAATATCAATCTATCTTCTGTATTTATATATTTTGACTTTCGTAGTAATTGAATACCTGTAATCAAAATCCAACCAAGTAAGCCGCAAAATAAAAGAGTACTGGGAAAACCAGTTTCGGCAGATAACATCAAAAAAAAGTTATGGGGATGACCCAGGCCAATGTGCATCTGCGCTCTGTAGAGTCTACCAAAACTGCGTAACCCCCAGCCAGTCCAAGGATGTTCCTGAGCTAAAGACCAGGCAAATCCCCACTGAGTTTTTCGCATTAAAGCGACTGGTCTATTTGGATACATATCGTCATTTAATCTTGCCCAAAAGAAGGCAGGAATTACCTGGCGAAAAAATTGGGCGACTGGCGAGGGAGCAAAAGCTGCCAAAATTACACTAGAAACGATCGCAGCGACACCACCCACAAGAATGCGCCAGCCTTGGTAGAGTGCATAAGCTAAACAGGCAAAAATAGCGATCGCCCACCCATTGCGCGAGTTAGTGAAAATCAAGGCAATGAAATTTGTAATCAGCGCAATGGTTAAGAAGAGAAAGGGGATTGGGGACTGGGGATTGGGAATTGGGGATTGGGGACTGGGTAGTGAATTTTTCCTAATACCTAATCTTCGATTAGCAATAAACAATCGCCATTGTTCTAACCACAAACCTAAACCAAGGATGAAAACTATTGTTAGATAAGCTGCGAAGGTGTTAGCGTGCAAGAAGAATGAGGCTATGCGACCTGGTGGATTTCCTCCGGGTGTGATCGTCCAACTCAATACAACCCACAAAATCTCTAATTTAAAACTCCAGCCTAAAAATAACTGCCCCAAGCCGAGAATTATTACCGGCACCGAACCGATCGCTAAAACCCAAGCCATTTGCCGCAATTGGACAAAGGTTTGAATCAGAGCGCTATGGGCAACGAAAAGTAAAAAGAATGGTAATAAATTAAATAAGCCGAGGAAAGCTGTTGTCTTCTCATCGGCAAATGCAGCACTCACGATCAGCAATGCACTCAAAAGGGCAAATCCCCAGTTGAGGGGGCGGCGATTAATTTTGCGGGATTGTTTCAGCCAAGTTATTAATGAGACAAAACCGATAGTTACAGCCCCCAACAATGGACTCAATGGGAAGATTAACAATGCCCACAGAGAGTAGTTCCAAGAAGATTTCCAACGAGACTTAAAATAGTCAGAAACTTTGTTCAAGCTGGCTCCCAACATTCCTCACGGGTGAGGCGAATTTGAGCTAGGGCGAAAATAGTAGGAATGATCCGACCATAGTTAGTGGCGATCGCTCTCCAACCTAAATCTGCAAAAAACCAAGTCCACATCATGGGCCCAATCACGGCAAACATCGTGCGTGCTGCCCCATAACGAGCAGCACTAACTGTCATACCCCGTTGCGCCATTTGCATAGCTACATAGCTTTGGAATTGCGTTGTAGCTGCTTCTGTGCCTGTAATTGCCGCTTGTCTAGCTACTTCATAAGTAGCAAAGTGGATAGCAAATTGACGGGCAATTTGCTTAAGTACAAGTGGCTGGAGAAGTGAAGTAACCGCGATCGCACTACCGCCTTTGAAAAGCAACCCCAAGGGGTCAGGCTGCAACAAAATTGGTAGTGGTTCTTTTAGTTCTGATTGCACAAGGTGACGCTGCACTCCAAGAGTCAATTTTTGTTTTTCCTGTTCAGGTAATTTTTTCCATACCTGTCCTAGCAGATGCAAAAATACTTCTGCTTCTAAATCAATGGTTGGCAGCTGATGAGAATAGGAAATTTTTAGATACTTACATACTTGAACTAAAGCTTGTCGGTAAGTTACCTGGCCTGTACGTCCCCGTAATACCGTTATCCCATCTGCCGCCAAAAAACGAAAGCGTCCTTCTAGTGAATCTAACCAAGCTTTGCGGTCTTGGCTTTGCACTTCGATAGGTTCGGGTGTATGTACATAGTCTAGGGGATTGAACTTACGACTAAATAGAATTGCCGTTAAATCTTGCAATTCTTCTTCGGTCGCTAACTCTAGCGCCGCCCTCATTTCATCCAATTTCCCTTCCTCCCTTCCATGCAGCTTTCTGTACCTTATTCTACTATTAGCTTTCAGCACTCATTAGTAGTAATTTTGTCCTTTGATAATAACCTAATGACCAATAACCAATGACTAAGGATCTATGGACTCATGACTGATATTGTAGTGATTGGTGCCGGAATGGCCGGTTTAGTCTGCGCCCAGCAATTAAGTCAAGCTGGGTATTCGGTGCTAGTGGTGGATAAGTCCCGTGGTTTGGGAGGAAGACTAGCTACCCGCCGCTTGCATGGAACTTGGGCAGATCATGGGGCTTGTTATCTGAAGCCAAAGGGTGAATTATTTAGACATTTTGTGGAGATATTGCGATCGCGCCATATCCTGGAAGTTTGGACAGAGGAGGTTTATGAACTCACCGCAGGCGCTCCTTTATCTGAACCAAAAAACCGCAGTCCGCGATATGTTGCACCTGCGGGAATGAGTGCGATCGCTAAATCCCTTGCCCCAGGTTTAGAAATATTACTGAATCAGCGTGTCATCGATATTACCCCAACTCCCGAAAATAGTTGGTGCTTGACTCTCGAATCTAGCAACGAAGAATTAACTGCAAAAGCTATAGTCGTTGCCATTCCTGCACCCCAAGCGGTCATGCTGTTAGAACCCTTGGGTGAAAGTGGATTAGATAAAGCCTTTCTTGATAACTTGCGTTCTGTAGAATTTTATCCCTCAATTAGTGCGATCGCTGGATATCCTCCCACATCCCACCCATTCCCTCAGTGGAAAGCCCTAACTTTTGTCGATAATGCTGATTTAGCATGGATTGGTTTGGACAGCAGCAAGCGTTCTAACCCTCAACAACCACATTTTGTAGTCCAAAGTAGCCCTGATTTCGCCCAACGTCATCTAGAAATCCAGGATTTACAACCCGTTGGAGAGCTTATGTTGCAACGAGCAGCTGAATCTCTGTCCCTTCCTTGGCTGAATACTCCTGAATGGATGCAAGTACATCGTTGGCGTTATGCCTTTCCTAGCCGTCCTTGGCACGAAGCTTTTTTGTCTGCCAGAACTCCCTTACCTTTAGTTTGCTGTGGTGATTGGTGTGACGGCAATCTTGCGGAAGGTGCGATGCTTTCTGGATTAGCTGCGGCGGATGAAATTAATCATCAGTTGCGTCATTTACCTTTAGATAATGTGAACTTTCTAAACGTTTTTACCCAATCATTTGATCAGTCGCTAGACTGATTTTGCGCTCTAGCGAGTCTATATTTGTCTGACTTCCTAAATCAATGTGCAACAAATAAGTTTTTTAAACGAAACAAAAATTTTTTCAGCAAACTTCAAGAAAAGTCAGATTGGATTAACCATCGTGCTTGTGAAACACTTCAGCCAACTTGTGAAGTCTCTCGCTGGTTTGGTTAATAGTTTGCAATTTTAATTTTTGAGCTAATTCCACGGCTTTTAGTGGTGGAATTAGCTCAATATTTTTTAAGTATCCTGCTTTTGAAGTGTAAACTTTGACAATTACTAGGTTCAAAGGACATTCCCAGGATATGAGAAAAATAACTACTCTAATGTTAGTCAGTATTACTGTGACTGTCGGACTGGGAGCATTAACACCCAAAGTCACTAATGCCCAACTATTTTATCCACCGGCAAGCGATCGCCATTCATTAATGGTAATTGGTCAAGGGGTAGTGAGAGTAACGGCAGATACAGCCGATATTGAATTGGTATTCAGTAGCGGAAGTAGCAATGATGAGTTAGAAACCCAACCCTCATCTCTACCACAAACCCGCGGCATATCCTCACCCTCCGGGTATGCCTCCGGCACGCCAAAGGCGACCGGCAGTCTGGAACAACAAAACCGGGCTGCCTCACGGACTCTACTCTTAAATTACAAAACAGCAGCAGAATCTTCACCAAGCAAAAAATCCTTAACTAAAGCAACTCTCCAGCCTGTAGTTAATAGCCTAGTTGCCAAAGGGATTAGTACTGATAAAATTCAAGTGCAAATTAGCCCTAATTCCAGTGAAAATAACGCCAAAATACTGGTGAGACTGGAAAAGCCCACACGCGATCGCGTTCAGGAAATTGTTGCTACAGCGAACAAAGCCACGAGCCAACTTGAAAATATTTCCGTCAAGAGTGTGGGCGTTGAGTACGCAGTTAATGATTGTCAGGCTTTGCAGAGTTCAGTTTATCAGTCAGCGATGAAAGACGCTCAAAGCCGCGCTCAGGCTTTAGCAACTGCTATGAGCGTTAAACTTGATACCCCTTCTGTAGCCGAACCATTTTACACATTATTCTATCCCTCATGTAGTTCTAAAACTGGAGTTCCTTTACCCTCATTTGCTAGTTTTTTATTATCGCCAACTTATAATCCCGATGCTCCAGCCGAAGTTGAAATGAAAAAGGATATTTTTGTGACGTATACAACTAAATAAGCATTGAGATTAAGTGTGTCGCACTTTGATTGAGTCACGATTTAAAGTGCGATCGCTTAACATTTATTCAAGAGCGATCGCTACTTTCTAATTAAAAAACTCCAGAAATGTTTGTGACAAATCTGGAGTCAGGAAAGATACGCATTTACCTATACCAAATTTTCACCGTTAGAGCATCCTACGTCATCAGGGTATACACTCAAATACAGTCAATAATGTCTGAGGATTAACTGTTTGCTTTACACAACTTTTCTGTTTGAATAGCATTTACGCACGAATTACGGAATAAGTAACCGCAGTTTTACTTACAACCTAAAGTGTCTCGCGTTGACATACCCGTAACCGGATTTACCCCATCTGCCCTTTGACACATTAGCGACACTTGATAACGGTCAATCAAAGCGTCGGTAAAATCAGCACCAGTGATATCAGCATCGTAAAAACGGCTACTCGTCAAAGTGGCTTCTGTAAAAATGGCATTTTTCAGGTTAGCACTATCCATAGTGACACGATCGACTAAAGCACCTGTCAGATTCGCGCCTTCCAAATTTGCTTTTAACAGAACTCCTTTAGTTAGAATTGCGTTGGTTAAATTCGCTCCTTGAAAATTTGTCCCTCGCATTTCTGCTGCTACAAAAGTTACACCTGCCAAATCAGCATTAGAGAAATCACGATTTTCTAAATTTATATTGTTGTAGTTGATTGTGTTGAGTTGAGCAAAAGCTGGTTTCGGATTAAGTATTATCCAGCAAAATGCCAGTATCAAAATCCCAATCAAACCCAAAAATCGCAGTAAAATCTTTTTCATAACTTTATTATTTGTCATTTGTCCTTTGTCATTAGTCCTTTGTCATTTACCAATGATTAATGACTAATGACTAATGACTAATGACTCTTGACTATTTCCAGTCTTTACCAATCCGAATTGTGAGGTCAGATTCTAAATCACCAATAGCCGCCACCTCAATTTGACCTAAGCCTAAGACTTTTTGCAAATCAACTCCAACTCGCCGATTGCCTTTTTGGACAATAATTTGAGTTTGACGTTGAGTATCTGGCCAATCAGGCACTTTGTAAATTTTAGTAAAGCCTTTCTGTTTAAGATAAGCAATAACTTTTTCAGTTAGCTGAGGTTGATTAGAGGCATTTTGAATAGCAATTTTGAGGTTAGGAACCTGACGCATATCTGGTTTAAGACCAGGTACATTTACCCCAACATAATCATTCAACAAGCTCTGTTGTCCAGTCATATCTAGCCAATAGCTATCAGGGTCTTTGCTAAAGCGGCTAAAAGTACCAGGCAACACCGTCATTTGGAAATTATCTCGATCTAGGTTGAGTCCGAAGTTGACCAACGCCATCATTTCTTCCATCTTCAGGTTGGTATCAAAGTATTTTCGCATCAAGCGAGTTAATTGAGGCAACCGGGGTAAGATGGTAGGACTATTTAAGCGTTGCAGTAGGGCTGCTGTTAGTGCTTGCTGACGCTGCACTCTTGCCAAATCTCCCAAACCTGGTTCGCGGAACCGCACAAACTGTTCTGCTTGTTCGCCGTTGAGGGTTTGCCAGCCACTGACTAAATTAATCGACAGTCGACTGCTAGAGTCTTTATATGCCATTGATTGGGGGACAAAGACCTCTACTCCGCCTAACTGATCGACTAACTGCCGTAAGCCGCTAGTAGAAATACGGATGTAGCGATCGATTGGAGCATTATTTAATGTCCGGCTAACTACCCGTGCCGCCAAGACTGGGCCGCCTTTGGCATTGGCATCAGATACCTTAGTTAATCCCTTTTCTCCCTTTTCGGGGATGGCAATCATCGTATCTTTGGGAATCGAAAGCACCCGTACAGATTTTTCACTAGGGTTAAGCCGTACCATCAGCATGGAGTCGCTTTTGCCAGCAAAGCTTTCTGGTGAACCATCAACAGTACCGTTAACTGGTTCAATCCCCATAATTAAGATATTCATGGGGCGTGAAAGCTGGTACTGGGAAAGTTTACCCCACAACTCCCCTGGTAACGGGATTTTTATCTCGTCTTTAGCATTAGTTCCTGAATCTTCATCTGTTCGATCGAGATTGCTCCACAAAGGAGTCCACAGCGCTAAAGTTGAGACTAGCAGCCCAGATAAGATGATGCCGATGACAATCGTCATAATCCACAACAACCATCGAGGCATGGTTAAGCCAAGTCTCTCGTAAAGCTGATTGGGAATCGCCCCCACTGATTCGACGACGCTACGATTCGGATTGGTTGGCGGGTTTAGTTCGACATCCTCCTCCTCTGAGTCGGCTACTGGCGCTGGCGTTACCTGATTTTCCGTGCGTTGAATTTGGTGCGATCGCACATCAGTTTCAAATTCTATTACTTGCTGAGATGTAACCGGATTTTCTGACCATTCGACTTGTTTTATCACAATTATCTCCCCACTCAACCACTCCCTAAAAGTATGTTAATCCAAGCTACAGATATTGCCAGTGGAAAGGCTCACTGTAAACTTATAATGTTCTTCGGTAGGCGTGTATGACAACATGAATACTTTATTGTTCCCCGTGATCCTTGCTGGTGGTAAAGGTGAACGTTTTTGGCCCCTGAGCCGCAAAGACCGACCTAAACAATTTTTAAGTCTTGATGGTAGCTCTAGAAGTTTATTACAAGCAACCGCCGATCGCTTGTTACCACTCGCGGGCGGGTGGGATTCCTTGTGGGTGATCACTTCTAGTCAGATAGCTGAAGGGGTACGACAACAATTACCCGATCTACCAGTTGAAAACTTACTAATTGAGTCGGAAGGCAGAGACACAGCCGCAGCCGTTGCTTGGACAAGTTTAGAAATCAAACAGCGCTATGGAGAAGACGCTGTTATTGGCTTTTTCCCTGCTGACCACTGGATTGCTGATGAAGAAGCGTTTGCACACACATTAAGCGCGGCTACACAACTAGCAGCAAACACAGCAGCGATCGTTACACTGGGGATAAAACCTACTTTTCCATCAACCGGTTACGGCTACATTGAACAAGGTGAAAAGATAGGTAGCTTTAATGAGTTGCCAGCTTATCACGTCAACCGCTTTACTGAAAAGCCCAACCGTGAAACGGCAGAGACTTTTTTATCTACGGGACGTTTTAGCTGGAATAGTGGAATGTTCGTTTTTCGGGCAGGGGTTGTTCTTAAGGAACTACATACCCATGCTCCAGAAATTATCGAACCTCTAGAACAACAGGGTACTGATATCTATCCCCAGTTGCCTAAGAAGAGTATAGACTATGCGCTAATGGAAAAGACAACTTTAGCATACGTTTTGCCAGTTGATTTTGGTTGGGATGATTTAGGAGATTGGAATGCGATCGAGCGCTTACTTAAAACAGAAGAGAATCCCAATGTGGAACTTGCTACGCACGTAGGGCTAGATACGCAGGGGGCGATTATTTATGCCTCAAATCCAGAGGATGTAGTTGTTACAATTGGTTTAGAGGACGTGGTGATTGTGCGCGATCGCAATGTCACCCTCGTTGTTAAAAAAGAACGTACCCAGGAAATTAAGCAGATCCTTAAAATTCTCCAAAGCGATCCCCGATTTACCGACCTGCTATAAAAGTTAAAACCCTTGGCAGAGGCGAAAAAGTCTATTTTCCGATTATAACTTGACTGTCGGTTATTTAATCTGACAGTTATGGACATTATTAGCTTTGAGCCTCTGGCCAAGACAATGGCAATCGAGTCTATTACCTACCGCTTATCAAAAATATATTTCTCCCTCTAAAGGATTTAGTTGCTGCCACCGCTTATTACACTGTGGGGATTCTTGCTCTAATTACGTCAAACGAATGCTGAGTGAACAGAAACTCCACGAAGCCGTACAATCATCCCTAAAAAGATTCCAAGATTGTGGCGCAGCTAGAAGAACTTTAACCAGTACCAAAGCTAGAGCCAACGGTTGTATTGTCATCCCCTGCTGCTTACCTCTTTAACTCGCTGCGTCTTTGCAGTTATTTACAAAAATGTTCCTCACCCAAACTGTTCCCCGTCAACGAGAAATTCTGGAAGTATTCCTTCGCAATGGTTGGGACTATATGCGAAGGTTACTCACTGGTGGCAAAGCTGATGAACCCCAGTTACCGACACCTGCGGTTTTAAAAAATATCTTGGTAGACTTGGGGCCAGTTTACGTCAAACTTGGTCAGCTAATGTCTACGCGTCCAGATTTACTGAACGCCGCCTACATTGAGGAACTATCAACCTTACAAGACGAAGTACCAGCAGTACCTTGGTCAGAGATAGAAATAATTCTTCGCAAAGAATTAAAACGTCCACTAGCAGAAACCTTTAAGACAGTTAACCCGATCCCAGTCGCGGCGGGATCAATTGCCCAGACACATCGCGCTACATTAGCAGATGGTAGAGAAGTTGCTTTGAAAGTGCAACGTCCGGGAATCGATCTAACTATTGGCCAAGATATTGCTTTAATTCAAGGGATTGCCGATTTAGTGGCGCGGACTGAATTTGGGCAAACTTACGAAATCAAATCCATCGCTGAAGAATTTACCAAAGCCCTAGAAGCCGAGTTGGATTTTACACGGGAAGCAGGTTTTACAGATGAACTGCGGCGCAACTTATCTAAAAGTCGCTGGTTTGATCCCACGCAAATAGTGGTTGCGGAGATTAACTGGGAATTGACCACAGAAAAATTACTAGTGATGGAATGGCTTGATGGTGTGCCATTCTTGTCGGCGGATTTGAACAATAACAATAATGGTAAAGATCCTGCCGTGGAGCGTAAAGAAATAACTACTTTGTTATTTCGGGTATTTTTTCAGCAACTGTATATTGATGGCTTTTTTCATGCCGATCCTCATCCAGGAAACTTGTTTTATCTCAAAGATGGGCGGGTTGCCCTCTTAGACTGTGGCATGGTGGGAAGACTTGATCCCCGTACACAGCAGATATTAACAGAGATGTTGTTAGCGATCGTTGATTTAGATGCTCAAAGGTGCGCTCAGTTAACTTTGCAGCTATCAGATTCGGCTCAACCGGTAATTTTATCACGGTTAGAAAATGATTACGATCGCATGTTGCGAAAGTATCACAATGTCAGCCTGACGCAAATAAACTTCAGTCAGATAATTTATGAAGTTTTACAAGTTGCCCGTAACAATAAAATTAGATTACCTAGCAATATGGGTTTGTATGCCAAAACCATAGCGAATTTAGAGGGTGTAGCGCGGACATTCAACCCAGAGCTTAATTTTTTCGATGAAGTTAAACCATTAATTACAGACTTGTTTCGTCGGCAATTATTGGGCGATAATCCAGTGCGATCGCTATTACGAACAGCCTTAGATATTAAAAGTTTGTCTCTGCAATCTCCTCGCCAAATAGAACTGCTATTAGACCGAGTTACCTCAGAAACCTTACAGTGGAATCTATCGCTACGGGGATTAGATGGCGTGCGGCGCACTATGGACGATGCTGCTAACCGACTCTCTTTTAGTATACTAGTGGGTTCGCTGATTATGGGTGCAGCAATTATATCCACCAGAGCGCAGACAAGCCAGCTATCTTTTTTAAGCACCGCCCTCTTTGCCGTTGCTAGCTTATTAGGTTTGTGGTTAATTATCAGTACATTGCGATCGGGACGCTTACGTTAAAGTCTATGTGTTATGCGTAATGCTCACCAGATGAAATCATGATATGTCACTGGCGAAAATCCCTGCTTTCGGATTTTGAACCACAGTTGAAGAATTCAAGAGTCAAAATTCAATTCTGTTAGCGGATAGCTAAGGTTTAGCCCATTCTGACTCCTGAATTCTGTTTGATAAATAGCGCTAAACACCCATAAATTATGTGTGTTTATCTGTATACATCCGTGGTTCTAATATAAAAAATATGTCAATCATTGTTGCTGAAAATTTGAGTAAATCTTATCCAGTAGCAGTTAAAAGTCCGGGTATTAAAGGTACAATCACCCACCTTTTCCGCCGTACCTACCGCTCAATCAAAGCAGTTCAGGATGTTTCTTTTGAAATTTCCCCTGGCGAAGTAGTAGGGTTTTTAGGGCCAAATGGTGCTGGTAAAACCACTACACTAAAAATGCTCACGGGGCTGATTCATCCTTCTAGCGGTAAAGTCACAGTAGCTGGACAAATTCCGTTTCATCGGAAAGAAGCATTTTTGCAAAAAATTACCTTGGTGATGGGGCAAAAGCAACAGCTAATTTGGGACTTACCAGCACTGGATTCTTTGAGAATTAATGCTGCTGTATACGACATCTCTGATAAAGAGTTCCAACGGCGGGTAGGAGAATTAACAGAGATGCTTTCCTTAGAAGGCAAACTTACCCAACCAGTACGGAAACTATCTTTGGGTGAGCGGATGAAGGCAGAATTGCTAGCAGCACTTTTGCACCGTCCCCATGTATTGTTTTTAGATGAACCGACTTTGGGACTAGATGTAAATGCTCAGGTGGCGGTACGCGATTTTTTGCGCGACTACAATCAGCGTTATCAGGCTACAGTGCTGTTGACGAGCCATTACATGGCTGATATCACAGCTTTGTGTCAACGAGTGCTGTTGATTCATCAAGGACACCTGATGTATGACGGTAGTTTAGATGGACTACTAGAACGTTTTGCCCCTTATCGGGAAGTTCATATCGAGTTAGCTCAACCTCTACCGATAGAAAAACTTATGACCTATGGAGATGTGCAACTCTTAGAAGGGCGATCGGTGCATTTTATGGTATCTAGAGAGGCACTTACTCGCACGGTATCGAAGATTTTGACGGATTTGGAGGTAATTGATTTAACTGTCACGGAACCGCCCGTAGAAGAAGTAATTGGACGAGTTTTTCAGGCAGGTGTTGTGTAGTACGATGCGATCGCTGCCAGAAATAGAGTTGCCGAGAGGAGAATACACCATAGATGAAAAAATTTATTAGAAAAGCTCTAACTTTGCTGGCAGTATACTACGCCTATATGGTTGAGTACCGAGCAGAACTAATCTTATGGGTTTTGGCTGGATCTTTGCCGATTATCCTTATGGGTATCTGGATACAGGCAGCACAAGGTGGGCAATTTGGACTATCACCTGTGGATTTTGCCCGTTACTTTATCACGGTTTTCGTTGTCAGACAATTAACAGCTGTTTGGGTAATTTGGGACTTTGAAAAAGAAGTAGTAGAAGGTAAGCTTTCGCCCAAGTTGCTACAACCACTCGATCCAGTCTGGCATCATGTTGCGGGGCATATTTCTGAAAGATTTGCTCGGCTAATGTTTGCTTTTTTATTAGTGGCATTATTTTTTATTCTTTATCCCCAAGCTTTTTGGGTACCAAGTTTGAGTAGATTTTTGCTGTTTACATTGGCTGTGGTGCTAGCTTTTGCTTTGCGGTTTACGATTCAGTACACCTTTGCCATGTTCGCCTTTTGGACAGAACGGGCTACTGCTTTAGAAAATTTTTGGTTGTTGTTTTATCTATTTTTATCTGGTTTGATAGCACCTTTAGAGGTTTTTCCAGAATCTGTGCGGCAAATAGTTATGTTTACGCCTTTTCCATATTTAATTAATTTTCCTGCGAGTCTTTTGGTAGGGCTACCCGTAGATATAGGGCGGGGATTTTTATCAATGTTCGCTTGGCTATTAATGTTTTTGGGTGCGAATCGTTTGTTGTGGCGTGCAGGTTTGAAGCGATATTCTGGCATGGGAGCATAAACAATTTATAATTTCTAATTCAAAATTAGGATCTTTGCCATCCCAGATTTTGGCTAAGTTGAGGTAATTTAAAACTTTCTTGATAAAAGAAAGATATCTCGAAGTTTGACATATCCCACCTCGCAATTTGCCAAACTCAAAGAAGTTCTATGACTTCAAATGATTTGCCGTAATTAATCTAAAGTATTGACACTTTTAATTCCCTGCTGAATTGCCTTTAATTTATCTAAATCAGCAATTTGAGAGATTTATGGCATGAGTTACAATCCCTCTTTGCCAAATTTTATCTGATTTTACCCAATTTTCGGGTGCGAGGCTGATTAATCGTTTGGTGCTAATATATGCTGCTCTAGCCATAAGGGATGTTGATGACCATAGTTTTAGTTTATGGCTAAAGTGGCAATATCTACGATGGGTTAAGTCTATGCACTAATGTACTTTACTAGAGATTTATTTTATAAATTACTTGGTATTGTCTTAAACTTTTCTGCTGTCCCCAAAGAATAATCTTCTAACTTAAAATCAGCAAAAGGCTTTTTCTCTAACCTATCCCGTAGTGCTTCATCAAGAATTACACCTGCGGATTGCTTTTTTACACCAATGATTATAATACTTCTCTGATATTTAGTTAAATCCTGATTTGTCTGACAATCACTCCGTTGAAATTGTCCCAAATTTAAGATTCGATAACGTTCAACACTTGGTGTATTAATAAATATTCTTTTTACTAAAAATTGAATTTGTTTAGAACGTTCTAGAGCCATTCGCTCTTGAACTGCTATATTACCTTTACAAGAAATACCTACAGATATAATCTCAGTGGGAGATTGCATTATATTCTGTATTCCTTCTTGTTCTAAGTTCAGTTTTAAAAGGTCTAGACTAATAATTTCATCATTATATTTAATCTGGAAATTGCTACCTAGAAGCCATTTATATTTTAGTGATAAAACAGCGATATTAAATTCGGCGGATTTCCCATTTCTATCTCTACCCTCTTGATAAGAAAAATAATCCATATTACCTCTTTTGTCAGGAGATTGACCATAATTTGACCTCACAATAAATTGTGAGTTTCGCATTGCTAAAGCCACCATACTAAGTAATCCTAATATCACTAAAAGGACTGCAAAAAATTTTAGTAGTGGTACTTCATCTAGCTCTTTCTGTGGCGATGACAAAGGTTTAGGAATTGGCGTTGACAACTGTTCCGTGTTTAAATTGATTACTAAATTAATATTTTCAGGAGTAGTTTCTGTTAGCTGACTTTGAATAACAGGGTGTGAAGGAATATTATTTTCTGGCTCTTGCTCTAACGGCAGAGAGCTTGGCTCTAAATCCTCTACTTCTAAAAGTGGCTCCCGTTTAGGTGGGGTTGAATCCTCAGATGAGGATAACTTTTTGCTTTCTTCAATTTGTTCTAGGCGCTGTAAAATTTCTTGGGCATTAGCAGGACAATTTTTTATATCTGGTGCTGTTAGCCAATCAATTAAATTTAATAGTAAGGGTGAGATATCGATGGCATGATTTTGCCAGTGCAATACATTTTGCTGAACATCATACATATCTAAAGGATGGTGTCCCGTTAGCAAAAATACAAAGGTGCGTCCCAAGGCAAAGAAATCTGATTGCGGTACTGCTTGACCATTCATTTGTTCTGGAGCGCTGTAGCCAGATGACATAAGTGCTGTCATCCCGTCGCCGTTGCTAAGTTGGTTTTGGTCAGTTCTATCAATTTTTGTGGCGGTGCCAAAATCAATCAGTACTAAATCCCCCCAATCCTTGCCAATGGGGGATCTAATCATGATATTAGATGGCTTAATATCTCGATGCAGGTATTTTTTACCATGCACTAAATCCAAAATTTCTACTAATTGTTTTAACCAAGCTAGAGCTTGTTCTTCGGAAATGGGGCGATTCTGCTGCTGTAGCCACTGTTCTAAGTTGTACCCGTCGATTTTTTCCATTGCAATGCAATGCAACACTAAACCATTTCGCGTTTGATACTGGAAGTAACTATCTTCCTTGGGAATACCGGGATGTTGGAGTTGTTCCAGTACAGTTACTTCTTGCTGAAATAGTTTTACTGCTTTGGCGTTACCTGATAAATCCTCTTTAAGGATTTTGAGGATTTTAGGGGTATCTTGTTCATAAGCTTTATAAACTTTACTAAACCCCGTTTTGTCACTCAACAGGCATGTCACCCGATAACGCCCTAGCAATTCCAAATGGGAACCACAACTTTGACAAAAGCGATTTTGTTCATTATTCGGATGATTTGGTGTAGGGCAAACGGGGTTGATACAAAGGCTCATGAGTGGTTTATCCGTACTTTAACAGTTATCAGTTATTAACAGGATTTACGCAAAGAATAGCCAAAACCCTGATTTTCAGGTAGGGGAAATTTATAAATTTCCCCTAAGCATCTGTAGTTTTGGGTAAGTCCTAATTATTTATCAGTAACCAATGAATGCTGATGACTGATAACTAATAACTGATTTAAGAGGAGCGTAGCCGCTTATTGCTAAACATCCCTCCTATTAATTCTTCTGTTGCCGGATGATAATCCCGTCTAATAATAATGAGATTTTCTATCTGTGTTCTGCCAAGAAAGCTGCTACAGTTTGGTTAAATGTCTCTGGTTGTGTCAAAAATGGCCAATGATTGCCAGTAACTTGGCAGATGCGTAATTTTTTGAGAGAGGTTTTGTAGGGTTGGATTTGCCAATCTTGGCGATTCAGTCCTTGTTCTGGTTGGATAAAGAGAGCATGTGTATCAAGGGGAATTGTAAAACCAGGCACTTGCATGACTGCTTCAAAAATCCCATCGCGGGCGGCGATGGTAAATTTGCTACCCCAACTACCATCGGATTTTTGTTCTATTGCTGCCCGGAAAACTTGCTGCTGTAAGGAACTCCATCCTTGATATTGCTTTAACTGCCGTGCTTGTTGTTCGGCTTCTTCATAACTGGCAAAAGGGCCCATGCTTTTAAGAAAGGGTAAGAAACGATACAACATGGGAAAAGTTAGCCTGAGAAGGCTAGGCATTTTCCAGATGAAAATTGGATCGACTAGAATTATACTCCGCAAACGCTTTGGGTTTTGTCTGGCCCAGATAGCGGCTAATTTACCTGTCCACGAATGACTGACAATATGGGCAGATGTCCATCCGAGACGATCCATAAGTGCTTCAAGGTCTGCGATCGCACTTTCAAAAGTATAATCTCTCTCAGGCTTAGTACTTTCGCCATGTCCGCGCATGTCTGGGGCGACTATGTGGTAGTCTGTCGCTAAGTAATCTCCTAAACTAGACCACACTAGAGCATGGTCGCCTAAGCCGTGTAACAATAGTAAGGGTTCTTGACCTTGGCTCCATTCTAAGTAAGAAAGTTGGATATCAGGCTTTGATAAAGTTTGACGTACAGGCATCATTGCACATCCACCAATGAAGAGATAGTTTCGCGTTTATATAGTACTGCGAAACAAGCTGGAGGGAGGGCAAAGATAGGGCTTTACAGCTATAACCAAGCCTTGTATATTCTTCCCAATTTTAACTTTTATCGGCTCTCAAACTACTTGGGTGCGATCGCGCATTTGGAGTCAGAGTAATTAAATCGTCTATATTCCGTTTCATTGTGGCGCAAATCGTATCTAGAGGTAAGTCGTTAGGATCGTAACCAAAGGGGTTTTCTATCTCCAAGCCGATTGCTTCAATTCCAAATACTGTAAAACCAACTAAAGCCGAAATTAAACCCGTCCACCAACCCAGAGTCGCCACTATTTGAAAGGGTAGCAGTAAACAATATAGTAACAATAATTGCTTCAGATGAATGGCATAGGCTAATGGCATAGGTGTTTTTAAAATTCGTTCACAAGCACCTAAATTATCTACAAGATTGTTTAATAATTCTTGCATAGATGTTAGCTGATAACTATTAAGGCAATTGCGATGATACTGCTCCTGTAAATAATCTCCTATCCAAAAGGCAACCTCTATGGGAGGATTATTCATAATCTTCAGTTTGATATACTTACTAGATGGCATTAAATCTTCTAACTCGCTATTGACTGGTTCTTCACGCAAATGTAATTTAGTTGTGACAGCAAAAGCTACTAATAAATTTAATGCTGTAATTTTATTTTGTTTATCTTCTGGAGATATTTCGTCAATCGATACCCAAATTTGTCGAGCTAGATTTCGGATGTTATTTACTAGAGATCCCCAGCATTTTCTCCCTTCCCAGAATCGCTCATAAGCAGTATTTGTCCGAAATACAAGTAATAAACCTAAAACAATACTAGGAATAACATTTGCTAAAGCGGGTTGGGATACACCCAATTCAAAATGATAGAGTATCGAAATCAAAAAACCGAAAGCTCCGCACACTAGGATATGCTTGTAAATTGCTTTAACAACCGAACCTTTAAATTGCAATGTTGTACGTAGCCATGTGATTTTTTTGGCTGTCATGCAGTCACCCCAAGATAATATTTAGTGAATCAATAGATTAAATATCGATACTTTAGAAATAATAACTATATAAATAGCACAATTGGTAAATAGGATATTTCTAGGGT
This sequence comes from Nostoc sp., assembly GCF_036917465.1. Taxonomy (GTDB): domain Bacteria; phylum Cyanobacteriota; class Cyanobacteriia; order Cyanobacteriales; family Nostocaceae; genus Nostoc. The sequence continues at coordinate 3,608 of NZ_JBALDL010000046.1, read as the reverse complement.
GAAAATGACACTTGATTGGTTGTCACCGGCAGAAGATGATGTTTCGCTTGCTTGACAAAATCCTAAGTATCTATAACCCTAACAGTATAAATTCGATAGGCTCCTTGGTCAAGCCATAACTCCAAGCCCAGCATTTGTTCGTAGAATTCTGTAGAGGCATTGAGATTATGGGTGTAAAAGAAGGTAATTTGCTGTTCGATTTGCGGATGAGTAGCCATAAATACATTTGAGTATATACCCCAACGACATATAGCGATCGCATAGGTCAAAATTAATTGATGTTAGAAACCTGTTACTACTCCAGAATGCCTTAAGTGCATCTGGAGTTTCTTTTTGGAAAATTGCGATGTCTACGACAGGCTGCGCCTACGCAATTTTCCAAATCATCCTGTTAAATAAAAAAATGGAACAACGTCTAGGTAAAGATGCTAGCCGTCAACCAAATTTCGCCGGCTTTGACATAAACCTAACCCCCCAGCCCCTTCCCTATAAGGGAAGGGGAGTAAGATTCTAAGCCTCTCTCCTTTGAAAAGCTACGGTGTACACACAAGTCTTTTAGAGTTGCCCCACAGCGTTTAGATCCCCCCAACCCCCCTTAAAAAGGGGGGCAAAAACCTCTCAAAGTCCTCCTTTTTAAGGAGGATTTAGGAGGATCTTCAAGGATTTTGGGTTTGTACAGAGATGTGTGTACACCGTAGCCTTTTAAAAGAGAGGAATGGAAGTGCGGTCAAACTGTATTGCATCCATATATTCAAACAGGAGTTAAAACAGGTTGAAAAGGTTGTAATAAAATACCCAAGATTTTATCAACTTCTTTAATATAGTACTCAGTCGAATCTATATAAACAGTTGTCTCTTCTAAAAATAAAAATTTCCAGTTAGTTCCACTAGTAACCGAGCCATAAATTCGCCCGACTTCATTACCTTGGTTTTGATTAAACAACTGCGCTGCAATCATTGCTGCTACACATTGACCAAGACCGCCGATAATATCTTCTTTTTTCGCCTCAAAAATAAACATTACCGGAGCAGAAATAAATAATTGCTCCTGGGAATTGCTGATAATGTAATCGCAAAAACCTTGCAAGCCTTGAGTTGCATCAACATTAAATTCATTGCCAGAGAATAGGGAGATTTGATTATTTAATAAACGTCTGACCTCTGCCAGAATTGGTGCAATTAAAAACTCTGATCTTGCTTTCTCGGTTGAAATTGCAGTTGCTAAAGGAATGTAATCTATTAAAATCGTTCTAAGAGTTTCTGATGGTGTAACAGGTTTTGTATCAGCAAATAAATTATGAGTTTCATCGAGTGTTAAGTCAAAACTCTTTTTCACCTTAGCGAGACTAAAATCGCTGTATGCCATCCTTTTGCCTTGTGATTATCTATTTTGTCTATTCCATATTGATACAAGACAAGGGGACAAGGGGACAAGGGGACGGGGGGACGGGGGGACGGGGGGAGTATGCTTTATTGACGAATCACCCAAACAGAAGGGTTGTTAATCATGCTCACCAATCCTCCGAGAACTTGGTTATAAAGTCCATACAATTCTCGGCCTTGTTCTAAATCTAAATAGTTACATTTAACCGCAAACTTAAGCCAGACTTGAGTTTCTGCCGCCTCTGCTTCACAATCATTCAGTTTAGCGACAAAGGCTGCCTGATATCTTCGCTTGCGCCAGGCTTCAGCTAAATTAGCACACACAGAGCGAGATGATCGGCGAATTTGGTCAGTTAAGGAATATCGCTCCTCAACAGGAAATTTTTTCGAGATTTCAAATATTTTCATCGCTGCGGAGAACGCCAGCTGATAAACCTCTAAATCTTCATGAGTCTTGATAGATTCTTTTCCCATCCCTTGTCCCCTTGTCCCCTTGTCCCCTTGTCTCTTATTCCCTCTTACCTTGATTCGCCAACTCTTTCGCCCTCGCCTGGGAATCAAACTTTAATTTATTATCCCACTGCTGTGCTTTGCCAAACTTTTCCACAGCGCCATCAATATCATAATTTCGCGCTAGCTTCTCACCTTGGATGACTAACACTGTCGCACCTTGCGCCTTACGTGATGGAGTTTGGCACGATCGCAACTCTTCTAACACTTCTGGATGGCCAATGAAATAATTATTCAGCAATTTGCAACCACTGAGTAATAAATTATCGAAATCCAAATCCCATAAAATTATTGTTTTGTCAGTACTTGCAGAAGCTAACTGTTGTCCATTGGGGCTGTAGGCGACGCTAATGACCCAACTGCTATGACCAGTCAGGGTTTTGAGGAATTTACCACTGCTGACATCCCAGATTTTAATGGTGTTGTCAGCACTAGCAGAAGCTAACTGTTGTCCATTGGGGCTGTAGGCGACGCTAATGACCCCACTGCTATGACCAGTCAGGGTTTTGAGGAGTTGACCACTGCTGACATCCCAGATTTTGATGGTGTTGTCAGTACTTGCAGAAGCTAACTGTTGTCCATTAGGGCTGTAGGCGACGCTAATAACCGACTCGCTATGACCAGTCAGGGTTTTCAAGAGTTGACCACTGCTGACACCCCAGATTTTGATCGTCTTGTCAAAACTAGCAGAAGCTAACTGTTGTCCATTAGGGCTGTAGGCGACGCTATAGACCTGACTGCTATGACCAGTCAGGGTTTTCAGGAGTTGACCACTGCTGACATCCCAGATTTTGATGGTGTTGTCCCAACTAGCAGAAGCTAACTGTTGTCCATTGGGGCTGTAGGCGACGCTATTGACCGCACTGCTATCACCAGTCAGGGTTTTGAGGAGTTGACCACTGCTGATATCCCAGATTTTGATGGTGTTGTCAGTACTTGCAGAAGCTAACTGTTGTCCATTGGGGCTGTAGGCGACGCTAATAACCGACTCGCTATGACCAGTCAGGGTTTTCAGGAGTTGACCACTGCTGACATCCCAGATTTTGAGCATCTTGTCATCACTTGCAGAAGCTAACTGTTGTCCATTGGGGCTGTAGGCGACGCTATTGACCGCACTGCTATGACCAGTAAGGGTTTTCAGGAGTTGACCACTGCTGACATCCCAGATTTTGAGCGTCTTATCATTACTAGCAGAAGCTAACTGTTGTCCATTGGGGCTGTAGGCGACGCTAATGACCACATTGCTATGACCAGTCAGAGTTTTGAGGAGTTGACCACTGCTGACATCCCAGATTTTGATGGTGTTGTCCCAACTAGCAGAAGCTAACTGTTGTCCATTGGGGCTGTAGGCGACCCTATAGACCCAACTGCTATGACCAGTCAGGGTTTTGAGGAGTTGACCACTGCTGACATCCCAGATTTTGATGGTGTTGTCAGCACTAGCAGAAGCTAACTGTTGTCCATTGGGGCTGTAGGCAACGCTATAGACCTCACCGCTATGACCAGTCAGGGTTTTGAGGAGTTGACCGCTGCTGACATCCCAGGTTTTGATCGTCTTGTCCCAACTAGCAGAAGCTAACTGTTGTCCATTGGGGCTGTAGGCGACGCTAATGACCACACTGCTATGACCAGTCAGGGTTTTCAGGAGTTGACCACTGCTGACATCCCAGATTTTGATTGTTTTGTCATAACTAGCAGAAGCTAACTGTTGTCCA
>NZ_JBALDL010000045.1:0-38102 GCF_036917465.1 Nostoc sp. | reverse complement strand
ACGAAGGTGGTGCCGGTCAGCCAACCGCCTAGTGCTAGGAAGGCGCAAGGGAATAGTAATATCCCTGACCAACCTACGAATACGAAGCGATCGCGCTTGAGCCAGTCGTCTAGAACGTCAAACCACCCTCTACTGGGCGCACGTCCAACTGCGATGGTCATCGGACTAAAATCCTCTTTTTACTAAAATTGCAACGTTTCTAAGGCATTACGGAGAGCCAATGCAACCCGCCGCCGTTAGAAATTAACGTTTTTTTGGCAATCTCAATAGCTTAAAAGCAACTGAGATTCTGAGAATTTGCTCATCTGCGAAATCAGCATTTCTCTTTATGCCATTACACGTACCATCGGCTAGCAATCTAGCTTGTGGTAACTTAATGATTCTTAACTTATCATACTACTCAGGGTTTTTGCCTGATACACAGAAGCAAATTAGGCATGAAACACGAACCTTATAAATAATATGAATATCAGAAATTTTACAATTTGACACAACTTTTCTCAGAAATGTAAGAAAATTTAGTCTAGATGGACGTAGATAGGTAACTCATTCCCGATGTCAAAGAGAGGCATGGGGCAGGGGAAAGAACTTTCTATCAGGCAATATTATGTAGCGTGCGCTAACAAACAAATTATATCGGTAGCAGGAAGAGGGAGGAGGGCAGCTGAGTTTTTGTCAACGATATTTGGTAAAATAAGCAAGCATTCAGTGTGCGAGTATGTCAGAGCGAGTATCTCACAGGCAATGGTAGTTCAATGACGACATCAACAACGATTAACAAAGGCGATCGCCTCCTGCATCAAAATGTTCTCGGTTCTCGTCGGTTGAGTAACTACTGGTGGGCAACTATCGTTACCTTGGGAGCAAGCGGTTTTTTACTAGCTGGGATATCTAGCTATTTAAAAGTTAATTTACTCATAGTTTCCGATCCAACTCAACTGGTATTTGTCCCCCAAGGATTGGTGATGGGGTTATATGGCACTGCTGGCTTGTTATTGTCCACATACCTATGGCTAGTGATTGTATTGGATGTAGGTGGCGGTTACAACGAATTTAATCAGGAAACTGGCACAATCAAAATCTTCCGTTGGGGTTTTCCTGGCAAAAACCGCCGAATTGAAATTGATAGCCGTATAGAAGATGTGCAATCTGTGCGAATAACCGTCAAAGAAGGTCTTAATCCCCTACGCGCCCTCTATCTACGCATTAAAGGGCGGCGAGATATTCCCTTAACACGGGTTGGACAACCGTTATCTTTAACAGAGTTGGAAACAGAAGGTGCAAAGTTAGCCCGCTTTTTGGGAGTGTCACTAGAAGGATTGTAAGGGACTGGAGACTGGGGACTGGGGACTGCGGACTGCGAATTGGGTAATAATCAATAGAACTCTTGGCCATCATCCTCATCCCCCATTAGCCATTACCCAGTCCCTAATCCCCAATCCCCAGTCGCCAATCTCCCTCAAAACGATTAAGATACTCTGGTTAAATCAGTAACTGGCAATGCGGTTAAAAATTTCACAATTTTTGCTTTCTCTTGTGCTTATCGGTGCTGTGATGCTCGGAGGCTGTTCAACACAGCAGGTAGCTTCTAATACATCTTCTCCAACCTCGACAGCTACCTCGACTACCCAGACGACTACTGAAGCAACATCTGTATCTCAAACTAGTAGTGAGAGTGTTCCTGGAATCGCTGGTTTACCACGTCTTGAAGGCAAGGCTACTGTGGTGATAACGGTTAAAGGTTCACCTATCACTATCGACGTAGATGGCACTGATGCCCCCATTACAGCTGGCAACTTCGTAGATTTAGTGCAGAAGGGTGTTTACGATGGTTTAGCTTTTCATCGAGTTGTCCGCGAACCCCAACCGTTTGTAGTTCAAGGGGGCGATCCCAAAAGTAAAGACCCAAAAGTTCCAGCAGATCAACTGGGAACCGGTAGCTATATTGACCCAAAAACGGGAAATGCTCGCTATATACCTTTAGAAGTTAAGGTGAAGGGTTCAGATACTCCGATTTATAATAAACCATTTGATGCTACTGCTCAACCCGTCGTATTGCCCCATAAACAGGGTGCAGTAGCGATGGCGCGATCGCAAGCACCAGACTCCGCTTCTGCTCAGTTTTACTTTGCTTTGGCGGATCTAGCCTTTTTGGATGGGAACTACGCCGTGTTTGGCAATGTCACTCAAGGCTTTGATGTCGTGAACAAAATTCAGCAAGGCGATCGCATTGAATCCGCGAAAGTCACCCAAGGGGCTGAAAACCTGAAAACACCAACTCCTAACCCCTAATTTCCAAATTGGTTAAGGTTTGTGTTACTGGTATTGGTTTAATTTCCGCCTTGGGTGGAAGCTTAGAGGATAGTTGGCAAAATTTGCTAGCAGGTAAATCTGGAATTAGGTTACATCAACCATTTCCAGAACTAAAACCACTTCCTCTAGGTTTGATTTCTCAACAACCATCTGAGTTGACAATGTTAACTCAGATAGTTGTTGCTTCTGCTTTGCAAGATGCTGGGTTAGTTACACCTTTAGCTGATTGTGCTGTAGTTATTGGATCGAGTCGCTCTTATCAAGCATCTTGGGAGAAGCTGGCGCGGCTAATGTATGAAGATGCGGAAAATTTCCCCGTTTCTGATTTGGGAAATTGGCTAGATATATTACCTCATATCAATGCGATCGCAGCTGCAAGACAAATCGGTGCATCAGGTATAGTTTTAGCACCGATGGCAGCTTGTGCGACTGGAATTTGGTCTATCGCCCAAGCAGCTTTACTTATACAAACTGGGCAATGTCAACGAGCGATCGCAGGTGCAGTGGAAGCACCAATTACACCCTTAACTTTAGCTGGGTTTCAGCAGATGGGTGCTTTAGCGAAAACTGGGGCTTATCCCTTTGATTTGCACCGAGAAGGCTTAGTTTTGGGTGAAGGCGCAGCTGTGTTTGTCTTGGAATCCGCAGAGTTGGCAAAACAGCGTCAAGCAAAAGTGTATGGTGAAATTCTCGGTTTCGGTTTAACTAACGACGCATATCATAGTAATTCACCGCAACCTGAAGGGAAAAGTGCGATCGCATCTATCAAACAATGTTTAGAACGTAGTTGTCTATCACCAAGCGATATCGATTACATTCATGCTCATGGTACAGCAACCCAGCTAAATGACCAGATGGAGAGTATGGTAATCCAGCGTTTGTTTCCCCAAAGGGTTGCAGTTAGTTCTACCAAAGGAAGCACAGGCCATACACTAGGAGCATCGGGGGCTTTAGGTGTAGCTTTTTCTCTCATGGCATTGAAGCATCAAATATTACCACCTTGTGTAGGATTGCAGCAGTCAGAATTTGATTTAGATATCGTTACAGCAGCGCGTCTAAGTAAAATTAGGCAAGTATTATGTTTGAGTTTTGGCTTTGGTGGACAGAATGCAGCGATCGCGCTAGCTAAATCTTAATAGCAAAATATGAAATATAAAACTGTAACAAAAACTACAAAATTCCTATTTTTCAAAAAAAAAAGGATAAGCTAGTTACAGAATGATATCCGGTTCGTAAAGATACCGTGATTAGGAGAAAATTTTATGATTTCAAAATCAGCGCTACCGCTAGAACCTGCTTCTCCAGCGCATATATGTCCATTTGACCAAGCCTGTAGCTACTTAGAAGCAGCAGCTAAAGAATTAAATTTAAATCAAGGTTTACTGGAAATCCTCAGCCATCCGCGTAAGGTTGTCACAGTTTCCATTCCCGTGAAACTAGATGACGGGGAAATACAGGTTTTGGCTGGACACCGGGTACAGCACTCCGATGTTTTAGGCCCCTACAAAGGCGGAATTCGTTATCATCCATCTGTGACATTGCGCGAAGTATCGGCTTTAGCAATGCTGATGACCTGGAAATGTGCATTGTTAGGTATTCCTTATGGTGGTGGGAAGGGTGGCATTGCTATAGATCCAAAACGCTACAGTGTTGGCGAATTAGAGCGAATCAGCCGCCGTTATATCAGCGAGTTGATTAAAGATATTGGGCCTTCCGTAGATATTCCTGCGCCAGATATGGGTACTTCAGCCCGTGAAATGGCTTGGATGATGGATACTTACTCTGTAAATGTCGGTCATGCTGTACCAGGGGTTGTGACTGGAAAACCACTTTCCATTGGTGGTTCGTTGGGGCGAGAAATGGCAACTGGACGCGGCACGATGATTATTGTGCGTGAGGCGTTGGCAGAGCAAGGTAAATCTTTGGTAGGAGTGCGAGTAGCTATTCAGGGTTTTGGTAATGTCGGTGGTGCCGCAGCTGAATTACTACATGAAGCAGGCGCGAAAATTATTGCTGTTTCAACAGGTGCTGGGGGAATATTTTCCGAAACTGGTCTTGATATTCCGGCGTTGAAAATCTATGCTGCTGAAAACCGTAAGAGTATTGTAGGTTTCCCGCAATCTGTACCAATTAGCAATGCAGATTTATTAACTTTACCCTGCGATGTCTTAATACCAGCAGCTTTAGAAAACCAGATCACAGAAGAAAATGTGAATCAGGTGCAAGCGCAAATTGTTGCAGAAGCAGCTAACGGGCCAGTTACTCTTGAGGCTAATTTGGCGTTAGAAGCGCGGGGTGTCATAGTGCTACCAGACATCTTGGCGAATGCTGGCGGTGTGGTAGTCAGTTATTTGGAGTGGGTGCAGGGTCTTTCTTACGTATTTTGGGATGAGGAACGTGTCAACCGTGAAATGGAGCATTTGATGGTACAAGCCTACCATCGGGTGATTCACCAGTCGAAAGTGCGGCAAATTTCTTTGAGGTTAGCAGCTTACACTTTAGGAGTGGGTAGAGTCGCTCAGGCATTGACTGATAGGGGTCTTTATCCTTAATTGTTGATAGCGACAATTTATGAGGGAGAATAAATCATCAGTGGGCAAAATTTTAGGCGATCGCTCACTGATGATTTTCTATTAAGTAAGTATTATGAGTATTATTTACTCCGCTCTACTTAAACTTGTAGTGAAAGCCAATACAATCAAAGACTAACCAGGATTTTTACGAGATATCTATAATTATGTGGCTAGTAGTAGTTTTTATCTGTTTTGGTTGGATATTATCTTTATGTTTGCATGAGTTTGGCCATGCAATAGTAGCATATTGGGGTGGTGATACTTCTGTCAGAGATAAGGGCTATTTGACCTTGAACCCACTCAAATATACCGAACCGAGTTTGAGTTTGATGATGCCGTTATTTTTTCTCCTCATTGGCGGTATTGCTCTACCTGGGGGAGCAGTTTATATTAATCACAGTCGATTACGCGATCGCAAATGGAAAAGTGCGGTTTCGGCTGCTGGCCCAATTGCCAATTTGATTCTAGCTTACCTGCTATCAATGCCTTTTCAATTGGGTTGGGATGCTTTAGTTCTCGAAAATCCAAATTCAGTTTTATTTGCTTTGATTACTGCCCTAACTTATATAATTTCCCTAAACATCTATGTCGTTTTGATTAATTTATTACCTATTCCTGCCCTAGATGGTTATGGAATTATCGAACCGTGGCTGCCACAACCAATTCAACAGCAAATCAATAAGGTTGCTAAATATGGAATTTGGATATTGATTGGTTTGTTATGGTTTGGCAGACCTTTTAATCAATTTTTATGGAATTTCACTCATACAATTAGCGAATATCTTCATCTCCCAGAAAATTTAACTGTTTTAGCTAATGCAATATTTAGAGAGAATTCGCGGTATTTAGTTATCGGATTAGTTTTAGTTTTATGGATATTTAGAGATAAAAGCCAAGAGTTACAAAAACAAGTTGATAAATTAGTCTCATCGCAACAATATGAGCAGGCGATCGCTTGCTACGACAAAATAATTAAGAATAAACCGAAAAATGCTGATACTTGGTATCGGCGGGGCTATGCACTTTATCGTTTAAACAAACATGACGAAGCGATCGCCTCCTACGATCAAGCAATTAAAATTCAACCAGACTACTCTAGTGCTTGGTATTTACGCGGTTATTCACTTTATTTTTTGCAAAGATATGTAGAAGCAGTTGATTCATATAAAAAAGCTTTGGAAATCAAATCTGATGATTCAAACACTTGGTACTATCAGGGTATTGCTCTTACAGATTTAGGACGCGACGAAGAAGCTTTAGCAGCATATAAACAAGCGATCGCAATTCAGTTAGATTTTTATCAAGCTTGGTATAAACAAGGCGAAGCTTTGGCAAAATTACAGCGTTATGAGGAAGCGAGCGCAGCCTATGACAAGGTGATAGAAATTAGACCAGAAGATAGTAATACTTGGTGGTTAAGAGGACAAGCTTTAGCAGCACAGAAAAATTATCAAGCAGCCTTAGACTCATACAATCGAGCAATTACAATCTATTCTGACTTTTATGGTTTCTGGTTAGATCGTGGCAATGCACTCTATTATTTACAGCAATATGAAGATGCGATCGCCTCTTACGAAAAAGTTATTGAATTAAAGCCAGATAACATCAATGGCTGGAATAATAAAGGTGGCAGTTTGATTAAATTGCAACGTTATGAAGAGGCGTTAGTTGTCTACGATCAAGCAATTAAAATTAAATCTGATAGTGCTGATTGCTGGTATAACAAAGCCTGTTGTTACGCACTACAAAAGAATGTAACTCTAGCAATAGAAAACCTAAAACAATCAATCAAACTTGAATCAAATAGATTAGAACTTGCTAAAACTGATCCTGATTTTGATGCTATTAGGGAATATGAGATGTTCCAAATTTTAGTTGACGAATATAGTTAGTCTAAAATAGACACTATTGCATCTCAATTTACTATAGTAGTTTTTTAGACTATATTGCTTGTACTAGGCGATCGCTACCAAATAACTAGAATCGCCATTAGTGTATTATTAAAACCACAATCTAAATCAGAATGATAATAGTTTTTTCTGAATTGCTGTCATACATAAGGCAATACGAGAATTGATATCTTTTTGCTCAACTTCATCGATACCCAATTTGACTTTGAGGTGTTGGATATGATTTTGAACAGCCCTGAGCGATATGTGAAGACGATGAGCGATCGCTTGATCTGTTAAAGATTCATGACATAAAAGCCTCAGAACTTCCAACTCTTTCTCATTCAAGTATAATTCTTGACGTAACTCTCTAGGCAGTTTCAATTCTCCATTCAGCGCACTTTCAACCCCTTCTAAAAAAGATTTGCGCCGTTCCATCTTATTCACTACTACAAACCCACCGCAGTGATGATTAATAGATTTGACAAGTTTTATCAACCAACTCGGTTCACTACTATATATACAGCACTTACGGCAGCTATGAGGTACATCCTCAAAGCTGAAAGCTGTGAGAGAAGAGGGGCAAGAGGAAAACTGTATTGCATAATAGCCGGAAGCGCTGTAAGGATATTTAGAGAGGAATAAGCATTAAAAATTAACTCTAACAATTCTAAAAAAGATTTAGCTGACTGAGAGTCAGAAGGAGAAACAAATTGTAAATAAAGGACAATTAAATCTGGTGTCTCTATTTGTATACGTTGTAGTGCTTCTTGGGGAGTGTTGGCGATGATACAAACAGCAGAGGGGTCGAATTTTCTAAGAAAATCGCAGTTATTTTGGGCTACTTCTGGATGATCTTCTACAACGATAAATAGTAGTGGCTTGTCTTTCATAGGTTAGGCGATACTTCTGTAAGCATAGCTGAAATTAAATTTTATCTACCTGGCCACAAATAGCTCTTACCAACAAGTGAAGTCTCTAAGGAAACTAGAAAACACTATAAAATGATTAAAGACGAAAAATTATGGAAGCAAATAGACCATGATTACTAAAGAAGAAATTACTATCGTTGATATTCTTGTTTTTGTAATAGTTGTTCAACAACATCACTTAGTTTTTCAGGCACATAATAAGGAACAATGGCGCTAGTATCTAAATAAATCAATATCTTTCATTCTCTCTTTCCTCTAATATCGTCGTACTCATTTCACTCCCTTTTAAAACTATGGATTTTCTAAAGGAGTTTAAATTAGGAAATACCTTCTTTTCCTGTTGAGGAGGAAGAATACGAGCAACTTCTTTGCCTTCTTTCATCAGAACAAATTGCTCACCTTTAGCCACTTGTTCTAGAAGTTTATATAAATTTTTAGTAGCTTCTTCAATTGTAATTTTCTGAGTCATAAGTTTCTCAATATTTTACAAATGCATTCTAATCATATAACAGAGATAGATGTTTTGTAAATATATCTTATTAGCTATTTAGAGAGACTACTAGATCCCCGACTTCTTTAAGAAGTCGGGGATCTGAATATCTGGGAAGTGCGATCGCTCTGGATTTTTGGTTTATTCAAAAAGACTGATAGCACAATCTCTTACAAGTCAGTTCGCACTTGCTTATTGGGTTGTTTAAAAAGAGCAATCGCACCACTGCATCTAATCAAAAACGTGCGATCGCCCAAAATCATTGTGCATTGAAAAGTGCCTAGTTTACCCCCGTAGGCATCGCTTTCCCTATATCCCCAACTTTTATGAAGTTGGGGATATAAACTAGACTATATAAATGTATGCTTTGAAAAAAACAACAATATGAGCAGCAACCTTTTACAACGCATTACCTATAATCCTGACATTTGCCACGGCAAGCCTTGTATTAGGGGACTTCGTTATCCTGTAGAATTGATACTCGAATTACTTAGCTCTGGCATGACAATTGATGAAATTTTAGCAGATTATGACGATTTAGAACGGGAAGATATTCTCGCATCTCTCCAATTTGCCGTTCGCTTGAGCCAAGTTAAAAGTATATATAAAATTGCTTCATGAAATTTCTTGTCGATGCTCAATTGCCTGTTCGACTGGCTCGATTTTTAGAATCTGCGGGTTATGATACAATCCATACAAAAGATTTACTTAACAAAAATGCTACGTCAGATACAGAAATCAATGCCGTTTCAATACGGGATAATCGTATAGTAATTACCAAGGATTCTGATTTTTTAAATTCTTTTTTGACAATTCAAGAGCCTTACAAATTACTACTTGTCACAGCAGGTAATATTAATAACTTAGAGTTAGAAGCATTATTCACAGCTAACTTGCAATCCTTGGTGGAGTTATTTAATAGTCACTCTTATATTGAAATGACTCGTGATTCAATTATTGCTCACTTGTAAATAAAATAGAGCGATCGCCTAAAATCATCATCTCATCTGGGAGACTAGATCCCCGACTTCTTCAAGAAGTCGGGGATCTGAATATACTAGGAAGTGCGATCGCATAAAATGATTGTGTCATCTGGGAAACTAGCACCCTACAAAATCAGTGATCGCACTGTAAAAACCCTCTATGGTGAAGGTAAAGTACCAAATCTTTTGCCATCGAAAGAGCGAACGTATAGAACAGTTTTTCCATTTTCAAGTGCTACATACGAAGCTGTTCTACCATCCCAACTCCAACCTCGAAAATCATCCTGACTGGAAACAACTTGACTCGATGGTTGAAGGTTTTGGGCTAAGGCACTTGAGCTAATGGAAGGCGGTAGTAGAGAGGAACCTGTGCTTAAAATACAAGCTGATAGAACTACTGACAGCCCAGACAAAATAAATAACTTTTTTGATGACTTGATGTTTTTAATCATTTGCTTGTTACTCAAAAAAAATTACTGTGAATTGCTAAGTTATTGATTGACATTGCGATCGCCATTAAGGGCTAATCTGTTGCTTTTACTGAGATTAGTTTTACCCACCAAGAAAATCAACGAGCATCACCGCACTAAACTTTGCGAACTCCCGCAAATTAATTTGCAGACTTACGAACCCATCTAAAAACCCAATTCTGATAAGTGTGAGAACATCATTTATCCACCTGTTCAGACTTGAGTTATGAAATTCCCCATACAAAGATTGCATATCATATCATTCTCACCACAGTATCTTTGCTGTGGGGACTCAATTCACCCGCCTTTGCTCAACAAATTTGGTCAGGAACAGGCAAAATTGTCAGTGGTGCCGGTGAAGGTGGCACAGTTGGTCTAAAATTAGAGGTTAAAGACAACAATGTGGAATTTCTCTCTGGCCCCTCAAAAAATGAACCACCATTTCAGCTAAATAACTCTACAGATATCAATGGAACTGTAAAGCTGAATGCTGGAACTTGGCAGTTTGTCCAAACAGGGAAGGAGTTAGGAGTCAGCTTGTCTCAAAATAATCCCTATCGGATTATTCGCTATCGTCTCTTTCCCAAATCGTAACCAGATGTTGTGGAGCAACTAATTAATAATAAGCCTTGAACAATAAGATCCCTGACTATCCGTAAATAAATTATAAATTGATGTCAGAAGTCGGAGGTTTGGGTATTGCGATTTAATCGCGCATCAACAAAATATTAAATTAATTTTTTCCTCATTAAATCAAATTAGAATTGAATGACTCGTTTTATCCATGACCAATTTGCCAAACAATATCTCACAGAACTATTAACACCTTATGGTCAAGTAGACATGAGCAAAGATATTACCTCAGAAGTTAGGCAAATTGATGTATTATTTACTCCTGCATCGTCATCTCTAGACAGAATAGAAACACTAGGACTGCTAGGAAGAATGGCTACAAATTCAAGTTATGCCATATTTGAACCATTCCGCAATCCTGTCAGCAAAAGTGAAATTCGCAGTTGCATTGGTAAATTATTTGACATCCATGCAGACCTAGAACGGCAAGCAAAACGCAATAATACACGAATAAATGAAGAAGAATTACCCTATTTATGGATTTTTACTCCTACAGCATCAGTAGACATCCTAGAAAGTTTTAATGTCACTGTACATGAGAGAAATTGGGGTCAAGGGGTTTATTTACTGGGAAAAGGATTAAAAATAAAAACTGTAATTATTGCCATTCATCAACTACCCAGTACACCAGAAACACTTTTTTTGAGAATCTTAGGTAGAGGAAAAGTACAAAGGCAAGCAGTAGAAGAATTAGAAGCACTGTCTGATAATAGTCCTTTCCTGACCAATATAATACAATTAGTACATGACCTAATTGCTGTGTTATCTGCACGTCAAGAAAAAGAACGAGATATCGATCAAGATGATCGGGAGTTAATTATGAAATTATCGGAAATGTATCAACAACAATTAGAAGAAATAAAAAAACAAGAACGACAAGAAGGAGAACAACAAGGACGACAAGAAGGTTTATTAAGAGAACGTCGCGCTATGATTGAAAGTATTCTACAAGTACGTTTTGGAGAAGTTGATTCAGAATTAGCAATGATTATTGATCGAGTAATTGCCATGACGAGAGAAGAATTCACTCCTTCCCTTTTGCAATTATCTCGTGAAGAGTTATTAGCCAAGTTTACAAAGTAATGTTGCAACTAGATACCCGACTTCTCTAAGAAGTCGGGTATCTGAATAATGAATGAACCGCCGTTTCAGCATAACCAAATGTTGTGGAGTAAAGGTTGGCAAATTAAATTTCTGAGTTTAGGAATTAGTTGCAGTGTATTTTACAATTTCATTTTCTCCCAAATTCCTTTAGTTCAAAAATTGGAGTTACAGCTTCAAGATATTTTGCTGAGACTGCATCACCCAAAATATCCGCCTAAAGAAATTATTTTGGTTAAAATTCAAAGAAAGGATTTAGCAAATCAAAAGCTATCTTTAGGGCGAGTTTTCTATGCAGATTTAGTCAACAATCTTTTAGAAGCAGGTGCATCTGTTGTGGTTTTGAACCTCCGTAATGACTGGCGAGAACCACAAGATTTTGAGTACCCAATTAATATTACTGAGCCAATAAATAGACCTCTAAAAAATTTGGTGCAAAATCATGGCAATCAACTTGTTTTAGTGACGCGCACCAATTCAATCTCTAATTATAATAAACCAAAGTTTTTAATCTATAATCATCTTCTCCCTTTTGATGGTGAGCAACTTCAACCTTTAATACCCCCTGAGACTATTCAGGGCTTTTTTGAATATGAATCAGAAGCAGAACTTCCTCGCGCTTTAAGTAGCACTGCTCGTCGCGCTCACTTAGTTGGTCGATTCTCTGTATCGGAAGAAATCAATCAAGTTAAAACTTTTAAATCTGCTGCACTTCTAGCTTTAGAAAAGTTTGAAAAGCAAGAGCAAAAAGTTTCTCTATCCTCACGATTTACTAAAATCCCAAGTCAGGTAGAGATTAACTTTTGGGGTAGGGCGGGGACTTTTCCTTCTCTGGAACTGACATCTATTTGTCAGCCTAGTAAAGATAAAAAATGTTTGGTTGTGTCTCATAGTCAACTATCTCAACAAGTACGCCATAAAGTCGTTTTTATTGGTTTTGCAGAAGGGAACAACATACACACAATGGCCATGCTGTCGCCGAAAGGCGACAGCATGGCCGGCGTAGAAATTCAGGCCAATCTCATGGCCAGTTTGATGACAGATTCCTTTTTACAAATTCCGCCGCAATGGATAGAGTTAATAATCGTTATCTTCGGGGCATTTTTGCTCACTTTTGGTGTTTATAATTATCGCAATTGGCGTTTATTAGGGCTAGTTTTGGCAATCTTTTCAGGTTATTTGGGAGTATTTTTAATTGCCTATAAATATAATTGGATATTAGCAATTATTTTGCCTTTATTGGTGTGGACAGCAACCGGAATATCTGTTTTTGTCTATTTGATTTTGGGACGACAAAAAGAGGTTATTACTCTACAAAACTATCAAATTAGCCAAATAAAGGCGGCTGAACAAGAAGCTATTCTTTCCCGCACACGCAAAATCCTTCATCGCACTGCTTGTGATATCCATGATGGAGCTTTGCAAGATTTGAAACTGGTGATGGACAAAATTGAATTGGAATCTGATTTAGATGTAGATGCAATTTTAAACAAGTTGGCAGCTTTAGGGCAGGAAATTAGGGAGAAATTATCTAACATTCGTAGTTTAGCTGAGAAAATGGAGGTGACTCCAGCACTACGACAAGGATTAGATGTAGGAATTAGCGCCACGCTGCAAGATTTAGTTAAGTCTGGAAAGTTAACTTTAAGAGTGATTACAGAACTTCAGCCTCTCCAAGAACCAGAATTAAACAGTGTTTGGATTGAACACCGAGAGGAAATTTATCGCTTTTTGGGCGAAGCATTGAATAATGTGATTCAACACGCCCAACCACCTCACGGTACTGCTACCCAAGTGTGTATTAGTTTAGGGCAAGAGGGGGACAGATGTATTTTAGCGATCGCCAACGATATCGACACCTCAATGGTAAAAAATACCACCTGTAGACGCAAAAAAGGTGGCTATGGCACTAAAATGATGGATGCGATTGCTTCTGAACTTCCGGGTGGTACATGGGAGATGTTATTTTTACCTGATGGACAAGTGCGAGTCACACTAAGTTGGCGTTTATCCTAAGTCGCTCTGGCTAAAGAAATTCATCTACACCAAACCCGATTAAAATAAATACGCAACTTGGGCTTCCAATTGCATTGAAGCTCAATTGAGCTAAATTAAAAAAAATAGTAGGAGTTCAGGTAGTGTATGGTCAAATCAATAATACAATCAACAACTCAAACCTTATACGACCAAGATTATTACCTGTGGCTGATGACAACTATAAACCAACTTCGTACTGGTCAGTTTTTATCTGTGGATTTAGATAATTTGTTAGAAGAATTAGAAACTATGGGTAGAAGCCATAAGCGAACAATTGAAAGTTTATTAATTAAGCTTCTTGAACATCTACTAAAACTAAAGTGCTGGGATAATGAACGAGAACGTAATCAAGGATATTGGAAAGGAGAAATTAGGACTTTTCGCAGAGATATAAAAAAAGCTCTTAAAGATAGTCCTAGCTTAAAGCCTTACATTTTAGAAATATTTGACCAATCTTATCAAGACGCAAGGAAAGAAGCAAGCGATCGCTCTCAACTTTCCATTGACATATTCCCTTTGATACCCATTGGTTCTTTAGAACAAATCTTAGATGAAAACTGGTTTCCTGAATATAACCACAATCATCAAGCCAAACCCGATTAAAATAAATACGCAACTCGCGCTTCCTCAAGGAGTATCAATCCGTGCAGCCGGACTTAATAGGCTTGGAAATTAGTAAGGGGGAATTGAGACGTTTGACTGGATTCGATCCTGAAGACGTTTTCCGTCCCTCTGTTTTGCGAGATAGCAAGAAGCGATTAGGGTTTTTCCTCAATGAAATGCTGGTGACGCTGGCGCTAACACCCATAATTGTGGGCTTTATTTATGCATTTATTATTCTGCCAACAATTGGTTCTTCAATTCGACTAGGAATTCTTTTACTAATTTTAGTGCCAATACCGATATTAATGGGGCGATGGCTGTGGCGACAATTGACCTGTCCCGAAGGACTGACAATACTTTTAGATGAAGTTGATAAATATCATGACCTGATTAGCGCTATAGATATTAATGACCAATTGGCAGCATCAGGAAACGTAGAAAGCAGCATCCATGACCGAGATAAAGTCACCTCTGCCCTGCAACTGATTAGAGAAGATTTAGTCCGTGCTTTGAAAACGGAACGAATTTTGCGGGATAATAAAAAATTGCTTGCTAATAACCAAGAGTTATTTGTGAATAATTTAGCCAGTCTGGAAGCTTTACAACTTAGTAGTCAAGCAGGCGAATATGCTCAACTACTAAATCAATCATTGCAAATTGCGATTGATGTGCAAGCAGAAATCAGAAAATTGCACAAAGGCTGAGTAGAGTTTTTCTTGACTGATGAATTTCCTAAAAACAATCGCCCCGTTGACTTAAATGAGCAACAAACCCAAAATAATTGTCCTGGATGATGACCCTACAGGTTCTCAAACAGTCCACAGCTGCTTGCTGTTAATGCACTGGGATGTGGATACTTTACGCATTGGATTGCAGGATGATTCGCCGATTTTCTTTGTGCTGACAAATACTAGATCCCTAACGCCAGAGTCAGCTGCATCTGTCACCAAACAAGTTTGCCAGAACCTGAAAATCGCCTTGGATGCTGAAGGAATTGAGGATTTTCTCATTGTTAGCCGTTCTGATTCTACTTTACGAGGGCATTATCCTGTTGAAACTGATGCGATCGCAAAAGAACTCGGCCCCTTTGATGCTCATTTTCTCGTCCCAGCATTTTTTGTTGGCGAAGCCTCTCAAGGAGAGGGTGGACGCATCACCCTCGACAGTGTGCATTACTTAATTATTGGCGGTGTCCCCACCCCAGTCCATGAAACCGAATTTGCCCGTGATTCCGTCTTCAGCTACCATCACAGTTACTTACCCAAGTATGTTGAAGAAAAGACTCAAGGACGAATTAGTACCGAAGGTGTAGAAAGGTTTCTCATAGCCGATATTCGCGCTGGTACTTTGGAACGCTTGTTAAAACTTAATGGTAATCAGTGTGCTGTTGTCGATGGTGAAACTCAAGACGATCTCAACCGCTTTGCAGTAGACATATTAGCAGCAGCAAGTCAAGGAAAACGCTTTCTGTTTCGCAGTGCTGCAAGTATTTTAACGGCTTTGGCCGCTTTACCACCCCAACCCATTGCCGCCGAAAAAATGGCGCAGTACGTGCGTCAAGGCAAACCAGGTGCGGTGATTGTTGGTTCCCATGTGAAAAAGACTACTCAACAGCTAGAGGCGCTATTGCAAGTAGAGGGAACTGTGGGAATCGAAGTAAATGTGGCGCGATTACTTGATGATGCAAATCAATCTACGGTTCTGCTAACGGAAATTCAGGAAAGTACACGCGCGGCACATGAAGCGGGCAAAACACCTGTAGTTTATACTAGCCGTCAGGAACTGAATTTTAAAGATGTCAACACCCGATTGGAGTTTGGGGCAAAAGTTTCAAGTTTATTGATGGATATTGTACGTGGTTTACCGTCTAATATAGGATTCTTAATTAGCAAGGGTGGCATTACCTCAAACGATGTCTTGAGTACTGGACTAGCTTTAACTTCAGCCCGTTTACTCGGTCAAATTTTAGCTGGTTGTTCAATGGTGTTAACCCCATCCGATCATCCCCAGTTTCCTGATTTGCCTGTGGTGCTGTTTCCAGGTAACGTTGGTGATGCTGATGCCTTGGGGACAGTTTATCAAAGGTTGACTAAACAATCTTGAGTGTTGAGTGACGATCGCAATTCTGAACTAGACCCTTTCTGCTAGAAGATAATTTTTTACGTAGACCCAAAGCGGCTTGCTAAAGACTACCGCAAAGAACGCAAAGGAAGATATAAGTCATCTTATGGCGAGAAGGGAGTAATCTATGCTCCGCATTTTCTGGTCTGACGATGTTGTTGGATTTTCCAACTGATCTAATATTGGTAATGATTCGGAGTGTCCTTTGTCTTTTGGCTAGTACTGCATGACTTCTGATTCTGCAATTCCCAATCTAAAGTCAAATTCTGCACTTCCTAATGCAGAATCAAACTCTATCCTTTCGGAGGTAGAGGTAAATCCTACTGTTTCTGATGTAGAGTCAGATCCTATCCCCCCTGATGCGGAGTTAAAATCCGTCCTCCTTTATTTAAAATCAAATACTGTCCTTGGGGATGTAGAACCAAATCCTGCTAACCCAGATGTAGAGTCAAATCCTGATACCGCATCAGATGATTTTATCCTGACTGATTCAAATCCCAATGAGTCGGCAGTATCAGGGTATCGCGTAAATGACAATACTCAAGTCCAGATAAAAAGTAAGGAGGGACGACTTTTATTAATTTTGCCCCCAGAATCTCAAGTGTCTGCCTCAGAACTCAGTTGGTCTGATATTTGGCAACAAATCAGGCAACGCCTGAATGCAGGCGATCGCTTCCGTGTATCTAACACACCTGTGCATCTCATGGCACAAGACCGCTTAGTAGATGCCAGACAACTCCAAGAACTCGCCGAGGCTTTAAGTGAAGTCGAACTGCGGCTAATGTCCGTCTCCACAAGTCGGCGGCAAACTGCGATCGCAGCCGTCACATCCGGCTATTCTGTAGAACAATTACAGCCCGTAACTTCCCTAAGTACAGAACCAGAAGCTACAGCTACACCCCAGGCAGATGCCCTTTATCTAGAAACAACAGTCCGCTCTGGAGTAGAAATTCGTCATCCTGGGACAGTAATTATCTTGGGAGATGTAAACCCAGGTGGTATTGTAATTGCAGATGGAGACATCATTATCTGGGGTCGTCTACGTGGAATTGCTCATGCTGGGGCCGGAGGCAATCGTGAGTGTCTGATTATGGCTTTGCAAATGGAACCTACCCAATTGCGGATCGCTGATGCTGTAGCTAGGGCCCCAGAAAAATTACCGATGCAATTTTCTCCAGAAGTGGCACATATTATGCCTCAAGGGATTCGCATCGCTAGGGCTAGTGATTTTTCCAGAAACCAATTTACTAAGAGCAATTAGCAGCCCTGAATATTTACCTAAAAGATGAAGAATATGAAGGATGAAATATAGCGGTTTTCATGTAGATGGAATACACTACTCTAATGCCTTTCCCCAAGCGTTATGTATTTCACACGACTGAGCGTAGATGCAAAGCAGCTTGTCGCCAGACATCGCAATAAAAAAATATTCATCCTTCGCCCGAATCAGGGAGATCAGATATTTCTTCATACTTGATACGATACTTCATACTTTATACTGCAATTTACAGTTTTATATTTCCTGAACCCTCATTGACCGCATTTCTATCATGACTCGCATTATAGTGATTACCTCCGGTAAAGGAGGAGTGGGTAAAACCACAGTTTCAGCAAATCTGGGCATGGCTTTAGCCAAAATGGGTCGTCAAGTTGCCTTGGTTGATGCGGATTTTGGTCTGAGAAATTTGGATTTGCTGCTAGGGCTGGAAAACCGCATCGTCTATACTGCGGTGGAAGTCTTGGCCAGAGAGTGCCGCTTAGAACAAGCCTTGGTGAAAGATAAGCGCCAACCCAATCTTGTACTCCTGCCGGCAGCCCAAAATCGCTCCAAAGATGCAGTCACACCAGAACAAATGAAGTTACTGGTGAATGCCCTAGCCCAAAAGTATCAGTACGTGATCATCGATAGCCCCGCCGGTATTGAAAATGGGTTTAAAAATGCGATCGGCCCGGCAAAAGAGGCGCTAGTTATCAGCACGCCTGAAATTTCTTCAGTTCGTGATGCCGATCGGGTCGTTGGGTTACTAGAAGCACAAGGTATCAAGCGTGTTCATTTAATAATTAACCGCATTAGACCCGCAATGGTGCAGGCAAATGATATGATGTCAGTGCAAGATGTTCAGGAACTTCTCGCCATTCCCCTGATCGGGGTAATCCCTGACGACGAGCGTGTTATTGTATCTACCAATCGCGGCGAACCCTTAGTGTTAGCTGATAATCCATCTTTAGCTGCAACAGCCTTTGAGAACATTGCTCGTAGATTAGAAGGGGAAAGTGTCGAATTTCTGGAGATCGACTCGTCCCAAGACAGCATCTTCGCCCGTATACGAAGGTTGTTCAGGACTAAGATTGTTTAACTTACTTTTCCAGTCTCCGCGCCAGACCTACTTGTAATGATTGAACTTCTAGAAAGACTTTTTTCTCGCGGCCCTGATAGCAGTCGAACTCAAGTTAAACGTCGCCTGCAATTGGTGATTGCTCACGATCGCGCTGACTTAGATCCTCAAACGTTGGAAAAAATGCGGAAAGAAATCCTAGATGTAGTCTGTCGCTATGTCGAAATTGAGACAGAGGGCTTGGAGTTCTCCTTAGAAAGCAACCAACGAACTACAGCTTTAATTGCTAATTTGCCCATCCGCCGAGTCAAAGGAGCCATCCCTGAATGGGAAAGGGGTGATAAATAAGTCTTTATTAGTTTTAATCTTAGAGGATCTTTTAAAAGTCGATGTAGGTCAAAAATTATACGATTCGCTACAGTTACGGCTCGTTATGAAGCTATGAGTATTGCTAAATATAGGGACATTGGTTGCTGTAATTAATGGGTTATACAGCGACTTTTTAGAGGAATAGGACAACAGGCGAACGCTTTTGAGTTAAGTGTTACAAAATAATCAACTAAGGGTACACTAGTCTTGTCCAACAAGCTACGTAAATAAATACGAGTATCCCTTTTCTTAGATGGTGCAAACTTCTTCTATATGCAGAGAGATTGTTTGAGGTGGTGGGCAGACCCAAAGAAAATTTTGGATTTTGTAAGAACAAAAGGCGAATTGGTTGATGCGTTTTATTATATGGGTGTAGATGCTCCTCCAGTAGCTAAACAGGAAGGTTACTTAAAAGCATTGCCAACTATGGGCTATACATTGGTCACAAAAACTTTAAAGAATATTCTGCTTTCTGATGGGACTACAAAACAAAAAGCAAACTTAGATGTCGAAATAGTGCTAGATATGTTTAACACTATTGATCATTATGATATGGCTGTTTTAATCAGTGGTGATGGTGATTTTGAACGCCCCCTTCAGCTTCTAAGGGCAAGAGGCAAACGCTTTTTTGTTATGTCAACAAATGGTATAGTAGCAGAAGAAATTAGATCCGTGGCAGGAAGTCACTATATTGATTTTTGGGATATACGCACTCTGGTTGAGAAGCAATAAGCAAACTGATTTCCTTATCACTCTTCTAATTAGCTGAGTATTTATACAAAATTAAATTAACATAAATATTTTTGCATACCCACTTATAACTCAGCCGCTAGGATTTTGAGGATGGCTTGTCACCAAGTAGATATTTTTGGAGTGTTGGAAGTCTTAGGCGATGCCTACGGCTGCAAGCTACGCAAAACTAAATAATGGTACTTATATTTTGGGATAATAAATAGTTAATAATAATAACGAGCTTATAAAAAATTTATTTCATCATCTTTTACAAGATATACAATTCTATGTTCTTGTGTTAAACGGCGAGACCAAGTATTAGGATCTAAATATTTTAAAGGTTCGGGCTTACCTTTCCCCTTAAAAGGATCTCGGCAAGTCTCTTTGACAAGATCCAAAACTTTAAGGGTAACTCGTTGATCATTTTCCAGCCCAAATTTTAAGTCTTCTAAAAATTCAGGTTGAAATACTGTTTTTCTTTGCTTTGGAGTTGCTGGAATTTCTTGTTTTGATTGGTTTTTGAGGTTCTTCTTTTTGGTCAAATCCTAACTCCTTACTAAGCTCATCCAAGCTTTGAGATTTCACAACTCCTGATTTAGCTCGATTTAAAGCTGTTAGCAAACGTTCAGCGTTACGGGGAGAACGTAAAAGATGAGCAGTTTCTAGAATACTAGAAAGTTCATCAACAGCTATTAAAGCTACATTTTCAGCATTACGACGTGTAATAATTACAAAATCGCGTTCTGAAGTAACTTTCTGGCACAGTTCAGACAGCTTTTCTCGTGCTTGCGTGTAAGTATAACTAGCAGAAACCATAAGTATCAAAAGTTCCGTTTTTACTTGTAAATTGAATTAAGTACATTCTCGCTTAACCTGTACACAAAGTCTGTACAGGTTGATGCTTTTCTCGTAACATAACAGAAATTGATAAAGTAAAATTTTCAAAAAACCTGGTCAAGCAATTCTGACTAATTGGGGTCAAAAGTATTGTAGGCTGTGGATTACAGCGTCTACAGTCTAAGCTAGACTTTCTCCATTTTTGGGCAATGCTTAACCTGACGTTGAAACCTTTGTGGGACAGTAGTTTTACTTTTGAGAGGGCAAGATAAGATACCCACCCCACAAGAATCATCCCTATTTTATGCAGCGCCAAAAAAATCCCGTTGTCGCCAGTGACGACAACGGGAGTATATAAAATATTTAATAAATTATCGGTAAGCAACTTGTGGGCCTGCCCAAATTTCTGTAACCTTTTTACCAAAAGTAATGGGCTGATCGTCATCTGTTGTCGTTACAGTCTTGCCATCATTAGCAACTTGCATTAAAGGCCAGTTTTCCTCGCCCAATTCACCTGCACGAAACAACGCACGATCTGGTTGGCTTTTACTCCAACCTAACAACACGGCAATTTTTTCATGTTCTTCCTGACTAACAGGAGCAACTGTATTAGCCTGATTTTTTTGCCGATCCCAAATCACTGCACTATCTGTAGAATCGCCTGTGTTAAATATACCTTCAAACTTGCGTGCTAAAAAGCGATCGCCTTTTTCTGACCAGCTTACTGGAACTAATACCCCAATTTTGCCACTTGTCTGAGTTTCTTCTGACGACGCACCCTTTAAAGCCTTTACCTTTAATAAAGGATCGCTAACAGGAGTAGTTGAAGCCATTACCCACAACTTCTTAGTTTGCATATCTTGGACAAAGAGAACGCTAGTAACACGGCTGTTGTACATTTCGGGTTTTACTTCTAGTTGCACCCGGCTATAAACAGCATATTTACCATCTGGAGAAACTACAGGTACGCTGCGGTAGTGACGAACTCCAGAACCACCCTTGGAAGCAATTGCTTCTTGAGTCGTTGTAATCCATTTCCAAGGAATCGGATGAGGACTACCAATGGGATCTATTTGTTCTGCTTGGGACTCATTAACTGGTTCCACAACACGTATTTCAGTCGTTGTGGTTGGTTGTGATTCTCTAATAGTTGGTGCTACTTGAGTTGCTGTTAATGATTCAGTTAAAAATTTTTCTCTCAAAAGAGAATTTTTTGTTTCTCCCAAAGACTTGATATTAGCGGCTTTGAGTTTTTGTACTAAATTAAGCTGACTAACAGGAACATCTGTTAATGGTGCGAGTTCAACTGCTGCCAAAGTATCAGGAACAGTTAAATCGCTGTTTGAGAAAGAACTATCTGCTTGAGCAAAGGAATGAATTTTATCTGCTGGTAATACTTGCGGTTCCTGGACAGCAGGACTTTGTGTTGGTATAGAGTCAAATTCTTCTGTTAAAGAGTCAATTTGATCTGTTTTTAATATTTCAGCGTTCTCAGGTTCCCCAACTACAGCTATTTCCTTTGGTACAGAGTCAGAATCTCCAGTCATCGAAGTTAGTTTAGCTACTTCGGATTTTACAGGGAACAAGTGAGCCGATGCCCCTAGCAAGGGTGCAATCAGTATCACAACGACAACGTAATTGAGAAATGGTTGTGCGCGGAACCATCCTGACAGCAAAAGGGCTTTAAGCATTTGTAGACTCTCTAGAGGGGCGGTTGCTATGTGAGAAGCAATACCTATGCAGCAATGGGGCAGGCAGTAATTATATGTATAACAATAAACTAAAAACTTTGACGAGATATTCCTTTCAAAGTTTGCAGAGTTTTACAAAAATTAAGTATCATTGTCCACACCTTTTCTTAC
The DNA here is from genome assembly GCF_036917465.1 of Nostoc sp. Taxonomy (GTDB): domain Bacteria; phylum Cyanobacteriota; class Cyanobacteriia; order Cyanobacteriales; family Nostocaceae; genus Nostoc. Next base: position 15,821 of record NZ_JBALDL010000045.1, on the reverse strand, counting down.
TCAGGTACTGAATATTTTTTTGCAAAAATATGAGAGTATAGTAAATATGCTGAGAACTCAGTAATTACTACACGATATTTAATCTTGCTATTGCTATACTTGACTACACCAAAAATAGGTATTAGTCAAGGAACGTGCAAGTTATAGTTGAGGCGATGACGCTGGCAATCAAAAATGAAATAACCTAGTTATTGGGGATCGTACTAGCGATCGCTAGTACACAAAAAACAACCCAGATTACACACTCAATATAACAGCGCAAACCCTCAAAATGGTAAATGTGAGGCGTTACGTGAGAATTGGGGAAAGCAGAAGCATAATAAATCATACTCAGAAAAAACTGCTGTCAGCAACCCAAACTATAAATTGCAATCTCAACTACAAAAATAGCTATAAGACGCAATAGTTTCTCAGAAACCAAACTGCACTTAATTCCAATTTGGGCAAAACAATCGGGAACACAACAAAATTTACTTGGTAGATGCTCTAGCGGCTCGTGACGAAACACCACTAAACGATTAGGTTCACCAAAGGCAGATCGAGTTTATGCTACCTGTTACACTTGTCAACTTAACTATTAAGTTAAATTTTGCAGCCTTTTGGTTTGACTAATACGAAAATATTGTACCACCAAACAGCCGATATTATTTACCATTAACTAATGACTAACGATTAACAGCTAATTATTAATGAAAATTGTATTTTTTGGTACACCCCAGTTTGCTGTGCCCACTTTGGAAAAGTTATTGAATCATTCGGAATTTGAGGTATTGGCAGTTGTTACTCAACCAGATAAACGCCGGGAACGGGGAAATAAACTTACACCAACACCTGTAAAAGCGATCGCTACTGCTCACAATTTACCAGTATTCCAACCAGAACGGGTGAAAAAAGACACTGAAACTTTAACCAAACTCAAAGAATTAGACGCAGATGTGTTTGTTGTTGTCGCTTATGGACAGATTTTATCGGCAAAAATCTTAAAGATGCCAAAATTGGGCTGCATTAATGTACATGGCTCGATTTTACCCAAATATCGCGGTGCAGCACCGATTCAGTGGTGTTTGTATAACGGTGAGAGTGAAACGGGGATCACAACCATGTTAATGGATGTGGGGATGGATACCGGGCCAATGCTACAAATAGCCACTACACCTATCGGATTACTGGATAATACTCAAGATTTAGCTTTCATACTAGCTGCGCTCGGTGGAGATTTGTTGGTGGAAACTCTGCTGAAGTTGGAACGCCAGGAAATTCAACCAATTCCCCAAGATAATTTGTCAGCTACTTATGCACCTCTGATTCAAAAAGCAGATTATGGTTTGGATTGGTCAAAAAGCGCTATCCAATTACACAATCAAATTAGAGGCTTTTACCCTAACAGCACGGCTACCTTTCGTAACAACTTGTTGAGAATCACCGCTTCGGCTCCCCTTGGTTGTGTAAGCGATGTCTGGCGACAAGCCGCTCCGCGTCTACGCAATCTGCCACCAGAATTACAAGAATTAATTCACAAATTGCCTGATTTGTCAAATGCATCAGACATACCAGGAGTTGTAGTGAGCATTGTCAAAGGAATAGGGGCGATTGTCCAAACTGGGGAAGGTTTGTTGCTGTTACGAGAGGTTCAGCTAGCTGGGAAACGTCCCCAGTCAGGATGGGATTTTGTTAATGGAACCCGCTTAACTCTGGGAGAAGTTTTTGGTGCAGGAAGTTGAGAGGATGTTTGAAAAGTCCTCTCGTTGGTAGCAAAACATTTCAGATCCCCCTAAATCCCCCTTAAAAAGGGGGACTTTGATTTGGGTTCCCCCCTTTTTAAGGGGGGCTAGGGGGGATCTCTAAGTGCCTAAAATCACAGCCAAATACTTTTCAAACAACCTCTTAGGGGAAGTTAGTCAGATGAGTGGCTAGGTGCTTTGATAGAATGAGCGATCGCTATCTCAATTCAAAAGTAACTCCTAGCCCTATTTGCTATTGATAACCGGCTGCTTGCAACATAAACAACTTGGCATAACGTCCGCCTAGCTGCAATAATTCTTTGTGAGTTCCTTCTTCTATAACTTCCCCGTTTTCTATTACTAAGATTTTGTCAGCCATTCGTACCGTCGAGAAGCGATGGGAAATCAAAAGTACCATCTGATTTTGAGTAATAGCGCGAAAATGATTAAAAATCTCAAACTCAGCTTGAGCATCGATTGCTGATGTTGGTTCATCTAATACTAAGATATCTGCTTGCGATCGCATAAAAGCACGAGATAAGGCAATTTTCTGCCACTGTCCCCCAGAAAGTTCCTGTCCTCCCTTAAACCAACGCCCAAGTTGAGTCTGGAAGTTTTGGGGTAATTGATCAATAAAAGATTGCGCCATGCCTTTTTCAGCAGCAGTTTGCCAAAGGGTTTTATTTTCAAGATGTTCTACATCACCCACACCAATATTCTCCCCCACAGTAAACTGATAGCGGACAAAGTTCTGAAAAATCACACCAATCCGACGACGCAGCACATCCACATCCCATTCCTGCAAGTCCAAGCCATCTAAGAAAATTCGCCCAGAGTCGGGGGTGTAGAGTCGGGTAAGTAGTTTAATTAAGGTAGTTTTACCGGAACCGTTTTCACCGACAATTGCTAGTTTCTCTCTGGGTTTCAAATGCAGCGAAATGTTTGTCAACGCTGGCTTAGAACTTCCTGGATAAGTAAATGATACGTTCTCAAAACGAATACCATCTTGAGGATTTAAACCAATGGTTGCGTTACCCCAAGACTTTGGTACTTTCTCTTCAAGGAAATCATAGAGATTTGATAAATATAGGTTATCTTCATACATCCCTCCAATAGAAGTGAGGGCGTTAGAAAAAGTAGATTGTCCTTGGCGAAAAACGGTGAGATACATTGTCATATCTCCCAAAGAAATCTTACCTCGCACTGTTTCCAGCACAATCCAAGCATAAGCTAGGTAAAATGCACCTGTACTAACTAAACCCAGGAGATAGCCCCACACTCCTCGCCGCAGAGTCAAATCGCGGTCTTCGCCATAAAGTTGATCGAATAGGTTGCGATAACGTCCTAGCAACATCTCTCCCAACTGGTAGAGTTTGACTTCTGTGACAAAATCTTCCCTTGCTAAGAGATTTTCTAAGTAGTTTTGTTGACGAGTTTCTGGCGCACGCCAACTAAACAAGCGAAAGCCTTCTCCAGCAAATTTAGTTTCAGCAATGAATACAGGCATAGCTGCCAAAATTAGTACTACCACCGCCCAAACTGAGAAATTTACTAGTAAAATACCGTAGGTGAACAGAGAAAGAGCATTCTGCACTAACCCAAAGGTGCGGTTTACTAAGGAAAGGGGACGAACTGATGCTTCTCGTCGCGCATTGGTCAATTTGTCATAAAATTCCGAGTCTTCAAACTGCCTAAGATCCAGTGTCAGCGCCTTTTCTAAGATGAGTACATTCACTCGCTGACCCAGTAGCGCCCGCAATAACGATTGACAAATGATGATTCCGCGTTGACCACCTGCTAGTAGAATTACAGCGATCGCTTCTAATCCTACATAAAATAGAGACGGATAAATATTGACAAAACCATTGTTTTGTGAATTAACTTGAGATGCAAATACCACTGCATCAACAATTAACTTACTGATGTAAGATATCGCCGCCGGTAAAAGACCAGCAACTATTGTTAAACTCGCTAGAAGAATAGTAAGCGATCGGCTAGTAGTCCATACTAAGCTTAAAGCCCGTCCACTATAGCGGAAAACCGTCAGCGATTGCCGTAGGATATTTCTTTTTTTTTAATCTTCATCTTTTTTTTAGGCGAGATACCCCTGGTTCAGAGAATCTTCCTGACTCTATTTAATCTCTATATATAAATTTTACATTTTTATCGGCTTACGTGATAACCGTAAAACTTGAATCTTACTCTTCAACGCTAGCAGGGAAGGGTCTGGGGATTACGTCTGTATTCTGTCAACCCCACAATCTCCTACCGGCTTTTTCACTTAATCTTTTATGAGTATCTTCCAACAAAGCTGGAATATCTAACTTTTCTGGACACCGAGGTAAACAGTCGCCACATTCTGTACATCGGTTGCCTTTCATGCCAGGGAACCAGTGACCAGCATTTTCAAACATACCGTAACGATATTGTCCATAATCTTTCATATCGTATGCTATTGCAAGATTACGTAACCGCAATACCTCTGGAATATTGATATTTTCTGGACAGGGCAAACAGGCATAACACTGGCTACATTTATCAGTTTTTAAAGCAACTTTTTGCTGATTTTCTAATCTCTGGAAAGCAGAATTTTCTGCTGATGTTAACTCTCCATTATCGTCAGCGATTCGCAAAGGTTCCTTTAATTCATCTGGGTTGGCTGGGCCGATACTCAAAGTACTAATACGGTTGTCACTAAGTAAAAATCGATAACTCAAATCTAAGGGTAAATACGGATAACATAGGTCTTTTAGGGTTTGAGGTGGCGTATACAACTGTCCTCCCTTGTCAGCAGGGGAAATAATGAAAATACCCATATCCTTTTGGGCAGCTAGCTGAATAGCTGGTGCGTGCCGTTGAAAAAAATAGTAATAATGTAGATTGACAAACTCAAATAAATTTGTCTTGATAACTGCCTGAATTAGCTCTAGTGACCCGTGGCTGGAAAAACCAACGTGTCGCACTCGACCATCAACAACAGCTTCCTCTACGGCTTGTATACAACCATTTTTGGCTTGCACCCACTCCAAATGTTGCCAAGTATTCAAGCCATGAATGCCTAAGCAATCTAAGTAATCTAGCTGTAATCGTTCTAGGGATTCGTCGATGTACCTACGCATGGTGTCAGCGTCTGCTGTGGCTGAGATTTTGGTAGTGATATAAAGCTTCGTTCTGGATACTGACAACCCAGCTTTTAACGCCCTACCAAGATACTCCTCGCTTTTGCCGTAACCTCTAGCGGTTTCTAGATGATTAATTCCTAACGCCAAGGCTTTTTCAATGGTTTGATGAGCATTTTCAAAAGAAGCCAAGTAGCGCATTGTTCCCAAGGAAAAAACCGAGAGGCGCAGATTCGTTTTCCCAAAGCGTCGATATTGCATAAATTCATTTCTGAGTAGTGAGTGCTGAATTCTAAGTAGAAATACGATTAATATTGTCTCTACAGGAGTGAAAAAGAAAGAATAAAGAAATTTATTTTATTTTCTAGATTCTCTATTCTTTCTCAGCACTCAGCATTCAGCCCTCTTTTAGCTGTCGCCATTACCAAAGCGCTTGATCAAATCTTCGGGACGGAGATTAGAAATAAATTCACGGAAGGCTTGCTGTTCGGCTTCATCTGCATCGCGATCAACAGGTATAGAAGCATCCGCAATTACTTCTTCCATTACCCAAATGGGGGTATTTGTACGGAGGGCAATGGCGATCGCATCGCTAGGACGCGCGTCAATTTCCTTTTTGACTTCGCCTTGCTGAACAATTAAAGCTGCATAAAATGTGTCCTTTTGGAGGGAATGAATGATCACTTTTTCTAGAGTCATATTCCAAGTCTCTAGAAGATTCACAATCAGATCGTGCGTTAAGGGTCTGGGAGGCTTCTGATTCTCCAGCGCACCCATAATTGCCCTAGCCTGTTCCTGACCGATGTAAATTGGCAAAGCCCGCCGATCTGAAGAATCTTTCAAAAGGACGATCGGGCTGCGGGTTATGGCATCTAATGCGATGCCGGCAACTTTCATTTCAATCATTGCCTAAGCCTCTACAATGCTTTGAGAGCCTTGGTCGCCGTGTAACAAATAGTACCCCTTTTTGGGCGGCTTGGTGACAGTAATAAACATAAGCATTCGTTCTCTATAATTGCTTCTATTAAACTCCGAACTTGGGGTGAAAACCAGAGTAAGTCAAATTGGTCTTCTTAGACAATAACCTTCTTACCCAAGTATGCCTTGTGAAGGATGCTAATGTGTTAATATTCCTATACGAAAAAAAGTCAGAAAATATACTTGGATGTTCGACATTTCTGTGACAATTACCAATTCATTTCAGGCAAATTTAGGCAATAAATAGAGTTAGTTTGACAAAAAAGCCGTGTTTACAGGATTAATCCAAGCATTAGGAACGATGGAACCCTTGGGGGGCGATTCTTGGCAAATTACTTGTGCAAGCCAGTCGGGTGAAGTAATTATGCAAGATTTGGCTTATGGTGACAGTGTTGCTGTCGATGGTGTTTGCCTGACAGTAGAACAAGTTTTAAAAGACGGGTTTATCGCCACTGCTTCACCGGAAACGCTACGCCGCACGACGTTAGGAGGTGAGCAAACACAACAGAGATATGTCAATTTAGAAGCGTCGCTAAGGGTAGGCAGTAAAGTTGGCGGTCATTTTGTAATGGGTCATGTAGACGGCATTGGTCGATTGCTAGTGTCAGAACAAACGGCTAGTTCTTGGGAAATGACTTTTATTGCATCTGATGCGATCGCCCGGTACATTGTCCCCAAAGGTAGCATAGCCGTTAATGGCATCAGTCTCACAGTAGCCGCTTATGAGCCAGAAGTGTCCCAATTCAAGGTGGCAGTAATTCCCCTCACTTATGCCGAGACAAATCTTCGTTATTTGCTTTCTGGAAGCTTGGTGAATCTAGAAGGGGATATTCTCGGCAAATACGTCGAAAAATTCCTTTATTCTGGCAACCCACATACCACAGCCCATGATGACAATAGTATAGATGGCATTACACCCGCATTCTTAGCAGAACACGGGTATTTGTAATTGGGCATTGGGAATTGGGAATTGGGCATTGGGCATTGGGAATTGGGAATTGTTATTCTTTTCCTGTCCTTTGCCTCTCATCTCCCAGTCCCCAGTCCCCAGTCCCCAGTCTCAAACCTCAGCTACCTGGTTGTTGGCTTACCTGAGCGGTTTGCGAGCCTCTTACTAACTGGCTGAGGGCGCTTTGTAATTCCACGCCTGGGTCAGTAGCAACCCACCCGTTCGCTGTTAGGTGGCGGACTTCAAAGTGCAGGTGAGGCCCTGTGGAATTTCCGGTGCTACCAACTAGACCAATGACAGTTCCAGGTTGTACCAACTGACCAGGTTGAACAAGGATTTCTGACATGTGACCGTAGAGAGTTTGTTCAGCAGATTTGTGATTGAGGATAACGGTTAAACCATAACCACCAACCCAGTTAGCAGTTTCAACTTGACCAGCAGCAGCTGCCAAAACTGGTGTTCCCGTAGGCGCACCTAAGTCTGTACCAGCATGGAAGCGTTGATTACCTGTGATTGGGTGAACTCGCCAACCAAACAATGAAGTAATGGGAGCGGGAATAGATAATGGATACATCATTCCCGTACCACTATAGGCGACTACCCCAGTGTAGGGAATTTGCGGCAATACTGATGCTAGTGAAAAGTCGTAAGCGACATTGCTGGGACGGGGTGCAATGTTGCCATCTGCCATTGGTGGCGGTAAAGTCCCGCCACTGGGTGCGATGGGAGTTGCACTCACTCTTGTGGGGCTGAACTCGCTGGGATTGGGGATAAATCGATTCGGGCGATATGCGGTTTTGGTGTCACCACTATAACCATTTTGAGTGGCACGCCATCTACTCGTGTTCCCAGTAGTTGCAACTTGCCGCCCGGTTAGTGGAACTACTGGTAATTGGGCGTTTTGACTTCTTCTCAGCCAAGTAGGTGCTACTTTACCATTAGAATCAGCTACACTCCTTTGGGGTGCTTTGGCGCAAACGCCGCCTAACACGCTTTGCCCTGACGGTAAAATGGCTCGGCAACCACTGGAGCGTTCTGTGAGAATTACGGAATTTGGTGCTTGATAAGTACCTGTGGTACCACTGTCATAACTATTAGGATCAATATAAGCGTTATTATAATCCTTGGTTTTCCCTGACATTGCAGTAACAGGGCTGTTAGAGTTATTTGATGGTTGAGCAACTTCTGGAAGTTTTTCAGGTAAAGAGCGGGCAGGAGTATTGGGTTTTTCTTGTCTCACCCTTACAGGAGTAACCTGGGAGGCTTCTACCTTGGGTTTTGCCTGTCTGATAATCACAACAGGTTCAGCAGCTTCGATTTTGGGCGTAGATTGCCTAACTGGTTCTTTTGATTGAGCAACCTCTGGCTGACGCAATCTCTGTTTGAGTCTGGCTCGCCGTTGGGAAAATTCCGGTTGCGCTTGAACGCCTTCGGGTGCAACAGCCTGTTTTTTAACTGGATTTGTAACTGCTGTTGGCTGGGAAGTTTCAACAGTCGGAACGATATTATCTACTTGTGTTTCCGTTTGGGCAAACACAAAGCCGCCGCTAAGGAGGCTAACGCTACTCAGCCAGCAGAGGCTCTGGGCTGGTAGCGTTGAGGCAAAACGTTTTTTTGTTAGACCTTGCTGCCATAAGTAATGCAAACGATGTGGGGCAGAATTATTGCGCTGCGTCATTTGTTCTCTCAGTTGTGTGTAATTAGCCTAAAGAGATGATGCTAGTGGTTTGTCTTGCCCAAAGAGCGAAATTTTGAACAAACCTCAAATTTAAACGGAAGATTTATGGTACCCCAAACTGATTGTACCGGGTTGAATATAAATTTCCGGTGTAATTAGTTCCTTTGTATCATGTGTTTCTAAATCAACTCGTAAATTTCCTTGAGGAGTCACTCCAACTACTGTACCTGAAAGATTATTGACATACACCCGATCGCCCATGTTTGTAAGCAAATCTAGATAGCCAGACAAGAGTATGCTTACTCCTTCTTGCCAAAGGCACTCCATACCGGATTCTATTCCCAGCAAAACGGTAGAGGTGAGCATTTCCAGACAAGAAATTGGTCTGAAATCTTGCAAAGCTTGCCACGATTCCAGATTTATTCCAGTTTCGGGTACTGGATTTGTCCAGTTAATACCAACACCAATTACTGCTTGGGTAATTTGTCCTTTGTTTACTTTGGTTTCTGTCAAAATGCCGCCTAGTTTGCGACCATTTAAAACTAAATCATTGGGCCATTTTATCCCAACATCTATACCGCGCTGGCGCAATTGAGACGCAATTCCCCAAGCAGTTGCGAAAGTTAGCTGGTAGCTGTCAGTAGCCTCTATTTTTTGGTCAAAAGAAATCGCCACAGAAACATATAATCCCCCAACTGGAGAAATCCACTCGCGTCCCCATTGTCCGCGCCCAGCAGATTGGACAGTTGCGATTACTACTGTTCCTGAAATTGCCCCTTGGTTGAGTAAGTTCCAGAGGGTTTGGTTTGTTGAGGCGACGCTTTCAAAAAAGTGGAGGGAAAATGGTAAATATGTATACTTACGGCCTGCTTTCAAGGCCGCTTCCAAGTTTTGCAGATTAAATCCCACAGCAGTTAACCCAAATTCCGTTGTTCAAGTTAGCATTGATTGGCTGATGAGTGATTTCTGTTTAGGTTTGGTTGAAGATGCACACTTGGCACTGGCGCAATTCGGAAGGACTGCCTTTTCTAACTTGTAGTATTCTGGAACATTGGGATCACGGCTTCTTTACCCAGCAGTTTTGGCCGCGATCGCCACAAGTTATCACAGAAGTATTGCAACCAGAGGCATCAGTCTATCGCTTAAAGCAGGTTCATGGCAATACTGTTCTCACCCCTCAAGAAGTTGAAAGCTTCTTAAGCTCTGCTGAGGAGGATTTAGCATCGGCGGATGGTTTAATCAGCGAACAGCCAAGACAAGCCGTTTGGGTAGCTAGCGCAGATTGTACACCCGTGCTAATTGGGGATGTGAAAACTGGACAAGTAGCAGCATTACACGCTGGTTGGCGGGGGACTGCTCAAAAAATTGTGCCTCTAGCGATCGCTAGACTACAATCTCAAGGCAGCAAACTTGATGATTTACGCATTGCGTTGGGCCCGGCGATCGCTGGTGAGGTCTACCAACTCTCTATGGAAGTGGCTGCTGAAATCGGGGCTAGTATTATATCACATAATGATGAACAAAAAATCATTCAAGCATTACATGAATTACCAAATTCACCCTTACTGGCAGATCCCAATCCGGGAAAGGTAAGGTTAGATGTGCGGCGAGTGAATACCTTACAACTGGAAAATTTGGGGATTAGTGCAGAACAAATTGCGATCGCACCTTATTGTACTTTCCAAACTCCAGAGCATTTCTTTTCTTATCGTCGGGAGAAAGAGAAAAAAGTGCAATGGTCAGGAATTGTTAGCGGTAAAACGAGTAACTAGTACAGCACGGTGTAAATAATCCACCCATTTAAAATCGCTAGACACCCTACAAAATCAGTGTTCTTTCTTTCTACTTTTGCCTTGTTGTACTAGTCTATATTCTCATTACAGGATAGTTAGGATGTTCAGGATTTGGGAGAAGTCGCTGATTTCTACAATCCACCAATAAATCCAGCGTTTCTAGAACCGTCTGTCCAATCAGAACTATATTGCCTGTAACTAATGTAGCTTCGGTAGTTTCGCGTCCTGCCAATTCAATAATTACAGGTTCAGTTACGCCTATAGATTCTTCACTCCCATTGGCGTATTGAGCAATTTGCTTTCCTCGAATTCTCAAACCAAGTTGCTCAACAATAGACATGGGTAGTACAGTACGTACTGCCCCAGTGTCTACTAATGCTTCTGTTTCATACATCCGTAGCATATTTGGATTGAGCATTCCTCGACTGACAAGCGCTTCATCAATGGCATTAGTGAGCTTGACTTTGACTCGAACTGCACCCATCTGTTCATTGCTAGCAAAATTGGCACGATTGAGATTTACCATAATCTGTGTATTTTTGGGAAATTATTTAACTCAAAGCTTCACCCAATAACTCACGATGCAGTAAAGCACCATCCACTAAAGATTGAATTTTATCTGATGATAACGGATCACCATTAGCATAATGCTCCATCCAAGTCAAACTAATCAAATTGGGATCGTCGGGTAAACTTGACAAATCCCACCCAGGCATTTCTAAATCTTCCATGAGACGATTTACTTTGGGATCATAACTGAGAGCAAAGCAACGACAACCTTCAGATGCAGCCATGATCAAGCTGTGTAGGCGCATCCCAATTGCCATTTCTACGCCGCGAAACACACCTTTCAAAAGTTGTGGATCTGACAAACACAAAATCTTGCTGACATCTTTAAGGTGTGGTTGAATGGCTTCGGCAATACTTAAGTCTTCACTCTTTTGAAACGGTAGTAGTAGAATAAAAGCCTGTGTAGCTTTTTGAAAGTCAACTAAAGCACGGGTTAAGTTTGCCAGACGTGTTTCTGTAAGTTGGGGATGCGATCGCAACGTTACCGCAACTCTCGGCGCAGGTAAATCCCAAAGTCCTGGGACTGGTTTAGATTCCAACGCCCAAACCGGATCGGGAGCTATAATACAAGGGATTTGCCAATCAGATAATAAAGCAGCACTGGCGCGATCGCGGACACTAACTTTAGTACAATTAGCAAAGGTTTGCCTTGCTAACCAACGAGTTTGCGGACGTACTAACGGGCCAATACCTTGCGCCCAAGCAATAGTTTTCAAACCCATTTTCTGAGCTAATGCCATCAGTCCCCCATAATAAAATGGGCTGATAGTACTGGTAACATCCTGAATAAGACTCCCGCCGCCCCAAATCAAAGCATCGCCAGAGCGTAAAGCTTGTAGTACAGGTAAGGGAGCCATGCGATCGCAAGTTTCTACATTATAGCGATCGCGCGTTTCCTCTGGATTACCCGAAAGTACCACAGGTGTTACGTAAGATGGTAACATTTGCAAAAGCGTTGCTAACAAAGCCTCGTCACCACCATTACCTTTACCGTAATATCCAGACAATAACGCCCGCATCTTGACCATTTTAGATTAACAACTTTTTTTATACAGAATATCTATCATTGCTACAGATATAGCAATCCTAAGTCATTCGTGAGAAAACACCATATTCATCAAGCTTAGGAAAGTCAAAAATTTGACAATCAATTGCCAATTCAAATAAACCCTTAACAACAGAGAAAGAATGATAGAAAAAGTAAAATTCTCGAATATCTTTTTTTAAGCTACGTGTTCTGCCTCATATTTGGGATTATGAGCTTGAGTTTTTTTCCAACTAATACGTGCTTCCTTAAATAAATCATAGTAGCTTTGCTTAGACTCAAAAGCAACCCCATACTTCGATGCAATATAGTACTCGAATTTATTAAGAGTCCATGATTCTTTTGTTCTGGTGTTTAGACTAAGCCATCTAAAAAGACCCAGCAAGGCTGAGTTAATCAGGCGTTCGGCGATCGCCCCCATAAACCCCTGCGCTCTTATCTTGCACCTGAATATATTTCTTTGGTCTGATAATCTTGCAGTCTCACCTTTTCTTTCTTTTTCAGCAAACCCCAATTAGACAGCTAGGGCTAGGGCGGTAAACTACGCAGTTAATCAAGGTGGACGCAGAGTAGGTGCTGTCACCGTGAGTCTGGATGTTTGGAATTTGGACTTACCCGAATTTTTAGAAATGCAAACGACCAAATTTTTAATAAAAAATATTCTTAATAACCTAGAACATATAAAGTATAAATATTGAGAATTTAACTAAATCTTGCCCGCTTGATTACAGCAGACGGGGAAAAGGCGTGTGGGTGAACAGATGAAACTAAGGCTATTACTTCAATTTTTCTTACTTCTAGGCTCTTTTTGGAGCTTATTGACACATTTTGCTAATGCAGAAGAGAGACAGATATCTAGTCAGACCAATAGTGCAATTGCAAGTATTAATCAACAATCAAGCTTATTGAGTGCAGGACAGCCCATTGAGCCAACTAGAGAGATTCGGCAACTGAGTGAAGTAAATCTGCCGCTCAAGAGTGCAGATACACTTGTGCAGTCACCAACACTAAACTCACCGCCTGCAAATGAAATCATCGAAGTGACATCGGTCAAGGTCAATGGCACAGATAAAGGTGTAGAAGTGATTTTAGTCACTTCCAAAGGTCAGCAGTTGCAAGTATCGAATCGCAATGAGGGAAATAGTTTTGTTGCTGATATTCCTAACGCACAACTACGTCTACCCAATGGTGATGCATTCACATTCCGATCGCAAAAACCTGTTGTTGGGATTAGTGAAATAACAGTTATTAATCAAGATAGTAATACTATCCGACTGACGGTTACAGGTGAAACGGGTGTGCCATCTGTAGAGTTATTTGATAGTGATGAAGGCTTGATATTCGGATTGAAAACTGTTGCATCTTCGGCACAAACACCACCCACTCCACCACAACCAGAGAATCAAACCCCATCAGAGAAACCATCGGGACAAACTGATGAACCGATTGAACTGGTAGTGACAGGTGAGCAAGACGGTTATCGTGTCCCCAATGCTACCTCTGCGACCAGAACTGATACCCCAATCCGGGATATTCCGGCATCTATTCAAGTGATTCCCCAACAGGTGATTAAAGATCAGCAAGCTACTCGCTTGGATGAAGCACTTCGTAATGTGAGTGGTGTCACATTTGCGGGAAATAATGACAATCGAGGTATTCGGTTTAGTTTGCGAGGGTTTGGTGCACAGGCATATTCAGGTAGTGTTCCTGTGTTGCGAGATGGCTTTAGGGTATATGGAAGTCAGGGATTTCCAGAACTTTCCAATTTGGAGCGGGTTGAAGTTCTCAAAGGGCCAGCTTCTATTCTCTACGGCGAGATTGATCCAGGGGGTGTAGTTAACCTAGTTTCCAAGCAACCACTAGCTGAACCATTTTTTGAAGCTGAACTGCAAGTAGGTAGTCAACCATTTGTGCGTCCTCGCTTTGATATTTCCGGCCCATTAACAACCGATGGTAAGGTTCTTTATCGACTGAATGCTTTGTACCAATATAGTGAGAGCTTTCGGAACTACGACAACAATCTCGACCACTTCTCTATAGCACCGATTGTTACCTGGAAAATAGACGATCGCACTAACTTAACTTTCAACTTGGAATACACCAAAGATAGAGGCCCTGCCGACTTTGGTATTGTTGCCTCGAATGATGGAATTGTTAACGTTCCTCGTACTCGCGTCAGTAATAATCCTAACGACACTATCGAGAATACTTACCTCAGCGTTGGCTACAATTTAGAGCATAAATTTAGCGACAATTGGACAATCCGCAACGCTTTTCGGTATCTGTATTACAGCTACGATTACAGTCCTTTAGCACTGCCTTTAAGTTTTGATGGCACAACAGGATTATTGACTCGTTACTTTGCCGATCAAGACGACACCATAAAAGATTACTCACTTCAGACGAATGTAGTTGGAAAATTAACTACAGGTTCCATTAAGCATAATCTTGTAGTAGGTGTTGACCTTAATAATAGTGACGAGAGCGCTACGACTAAGTTTGGTTTTGGGAACCCAAATACTATTAATATTTTCAATCCTGTTTATAGTCCTGAACCCGATCCAAGTACATTAGCTGTTTTGAGTAACACTAGTACCAACACCAAGAGACTCGGTGTCTACGCACAAGATCAGGTAACGCTACTCGATAACTTGTTTTTACTAGCAGGATTTCGCTACGACACTGTAGATCAGACAGTAACTAATAATAGAAATAGTAGCGAGACATCGCAAAGCAATGATGCCATATCACCTAGATTCGGAATTCTTTATCGAGTGATCCCAGAATTTTCACTCTACGCTAGCTATTCGCGATCGTTCAATCCCAACACAGGAACAACAGCAAGTGGTTCTCCTCTAGAACCGGAAACAGGAGAAGGTTACGAAGTGGGTGTGAAAGCAGATTTGCTCAGAAGCAAACTCTTCGCAACTTTGTCATACTTTGATATAACAAAGCAAAATGTTGCTGTTGCCGATCCTGCTAATTTTGGCTCCTCTGTTGCTACCGGCGAACAACAAAGTCGAGGCGTAGAACTAGATATTACTGGGGAAATATTACCCGGATGGAATATCATTGCCTCCTATGCTTACACGGATGCTGAAGTTACAAAAGACACAAATCTCAATTCTGTTGGCAGCAAATTACCAGGTATTCCCAGACACAGCGCAGGTTTGTGGACAACTTATGAAATTCAAGCTGGTAGTTTGCAGGGTTTAGGCTTTGGACTGGGATTTAACTATGTAGGCGAACGAGAGGGTGGATTACCAAATACTTTTCAAGTTGATAGTTACTTTGTCACCAATGCAGGGCTGTTTTATCGCCGCAATAATTGGCGATTTGGTTTGAATTTTAAGAATCTGTTCGATGTCAATTACATTGGAACCGTTAGTGATAACCCAGTCAGAGGCAATGATTTCGGCGAACCATTAACTGTAATTGGTTCGGTAACATTTCAATTTTGATGGAAAGCTTTGATGAATTAACAATTAGTAATGACGTTACGGATGGGGGATTTAGACCTCACCTGTAACGGCACGACAGAGGTCTCTTACTCTGACCCAAATGGCACGCTTATTCGTTGGCGTAGCCTAAGAAGAGAAGAG
This sequence comes from Nostoc sp., assembly GCF_036917465.1. Classification (GTDB taxonomy): domain Bacteria; phylum Cyanobacteriota; class Cyanobacteriia; order Cyanobacteriales; family Nostocaceae; genus Nostoc. Next base: position 366 of record NZ_JBALDL010000045.1, on the reverse strand, counting down.
GCTGTGCTATCGATTTAATTACGAATTAGTAATTATTTAGGATTTACACATTGACATAAAACACCAAGTATAGATGATTGGAAAAAACAGATACGTCGTAGGGGCAATTCATGAATTGCCCCTACGATACAGGTCTATTTACCATCAATGAAAAACCTGAAACCACGTATTTACGTTAATTCACACCATAAGTACTTTGTACAGTGCGTAAGTCCTATTATTGTTGAGGTTAGCCATGAAATTCCGTAATTTGGTGTTAAAGCTGCATAGTTCCTCACCGTTCGCGTAATCGAGGATGGATTTGATGAAATTAAGGATGTGTGAACAAGGGGAGGAAGAAAAACAGGCGATCGCTACGACTTACCA
>NZ_JBALDL010000044.1:0-23031 GCF_036917465.1 Nostoc sp. | reverse complement strand
TACGACTGGGACTGACTTTGGCTGTTCAAATTTGAACTGTTTTGGTATCGATCGCGTTGCTGGTAGGCTCATAGTTTAAAATCGCTGAAAGGCTTTCCATATATACATTTTAGCAGTTTCTGTCCCCGTTATTTTAGAGTTTGTGAGAAATCCGGGCAAACAGTTTGTTGACTCGACACCAAGTGAGCATCGAGCTTCTCACGCCGAAACTAATTCACCAATTGACACACCCAAAACTCAAGCTCAACAGATGTTGGCACTGTTAGAAAAAACTACAGCTAACTCAATTGATGAGTTTATTCAAAACGAATTGAAATTGGACGGAGTTCCACCAGATTTAATCCGTTTGGGAATCGAAAGATTACTTAAGGATTCTCCACTTAAGTACAAATTCGATGGCTGGGATAGCAACTAAAACTAAAATTATCAGGAGAAAACATGCAATCAGTTCTCAACTTTTTGTTATCACTACGGCATACCTTTATTGTCGATGTGCCCTATTCTGACGAAGATTTTTGGCAAGTCAGGGACAACATTGATACTGAACTCTCTTTACAATATACTTAAGTGCTTACTTAGTAACATTTTTCTCCACCCAAAAGATTTACATCTTTTTTTTACCAAACTAAAAATTAGCTCATCACACAAGACTTTGAAAGGGCTAGTTCTAAGCTTGTCGAGCTTGAAGATGAACAGCCCACTTTCAAAGAGAATTTTCTTTGTACAAATAAAGCTGATTATGCTTGGTGAGAGTTTACGTAATCTATAGCTGCTTGTACTGTAGTAATTTTTTCACCTTCTTCAACTGGTATTTCAGTATCAAATTCCTCTTCCAAAGCCATTACAAGTTCTACAGTATCTAATTCATCGGCACCCAAGTCTTCTACAAAACTTGCAGTATTCACTACTTCTTCTTGTTTAACGCCTAGTTGCTCTCCTATTATTTTTTTAACTCGTTCTTCAATTGTGGACATATAAAATCCTTACGTTCAAACTTTTGTTTATTTTTTGCTCGTTATAAATTTTATGAAAATTACAACGTAAATACAAGGACAGTTAAGCGCAAATTTCTCACAAACAATAAAAAATCAATTCACATCGCTTGATATAAGACATTTTTTGATACATCATCAATTGAAATTTATGATGGTAAACAAAGTAAGTACAAAATGGCAAGTACCAAGCTAAAATAGTTACTAAAGTCTTTGCTTATACTGGGATTGAAACACTCTGTTCATAAAATTAAGCATCCAAAACAAGGCTTGAATCAAACCAAGCCAGAAATATTATTAGAGAGAAGGTGAAATGCTGCTTAACTCGCAATTAAGCAGTATTTGGGAGCATTTTTAAGCATCTGTAAGCAGCAGCAAAGATATGTTTTACAGGACTTGAGCTAGTAATCGCAATTAAAATTCGCCGTGAGCTTATAGTAATTAAGGCTCCTAACTTCAATAATTTTGCCCGAATAGTCCCAACTTGAGAATTTTTTAATTCGGTTTTGGCTAAACATTGTAACCGCAATGCATTCATCAAGACGTAAGCAAGAGAAGAAAACCATAAACGTAACTGATTTCCCGCAAATGTATGAGTACTTGTTCTATCGCTAAAAAGCTCAAGTTGTTGTTCCTTGAAGCGATTTTCCATCTCCCCTCGCTGACAATATTTTTGTCTGTAGAGTTGACCAGGAGGTACTTTATTGATAGTCAAAGAAGTAACAACAAAACGAGTATTATTCCCCTTCATTCCATATTCAACCTTACAAACAACACGACGACTACGACTCCAAGATTCACGAGTCTTATAGTCTAACGACTTATGCTAAATTGAGTTATCAATCAGGTCACAAGCAAGTTCAGAAATTTGTTCATCTGGTTTAAATAGAGTTTCTAAGAATGAAGTTACTGTTGATAATTTATGCTCAAACTCAAGCGAGGCTCTATTTTGAGTCGCCGTAGCCATTTGAATTAAACGGCTGTTTCGCGCCAATCCAAAAACGTAGTCAACTCCAGTCTGCGACTCACACCATGTCATTATATCGTCTCTGGAATAGGCACTATCTCCTCGTACTAAAATCTCAACATTCTGCCAATGTTGACGTATTTGTTTAATAACTCTCTGCAACTCTTCTAATGCCCCAAATGCTGGATCTACATTAGAAGGACGAAGTTTGGCTGCTAATAAGTGTTTCCCACAAAAAATATAAAGTGGAGCATAGCAATATCCTGCATAATAGGTATTGAAAAAAACTTGCTCCTGATTGCCATGTACTAAATCATCAGTTACATCTAAGTCCAAAATAATTTTTCGTGGTTCTTTTGAGTAGGATTTTAAAAATATATTTACAAATAGACTTTCAATTTCTGCTGAAGAATGTCCAATTTTATGGTAACGACTATCTGCTCCTTGTTCTACATCTTTAGGGCAATGTTCCAGCCTATTTAATGTACTCTTACCTGCTAATATAGCAGGCTTATCTTGTACTCCAATCCTTTTTCCTAATGATAGAGCAAACATCGGATCATGACGTAATTCTTCATGGTCATTTAAGTCTTCGTATCCCATGACCAACCCGTAGATTCGTTGTCTAATTAAGTTTTCTATTGAATGGTCAATTCGATAAGGCTTTCGGTAATCTTGGAAACATAGTGCAAACTGTGATGTGATTTGCAGTTTTCTATCTATTTCAGCAATTAAGCTTAAACCTGCATCAGATGTTACTTGTCCACCCTGGAAATTAACTACGACTGGGGGCGATTTTGGCTGTTCAAATCTAAACTGTTTTGGGAGCGATCGCCTTGTGGGTCGAATCATAGTTTATAAATGCTGAAATACTTGCCATATATACATTTTAGCCGTTTTTGTCCCCGCTTTTTTCAGAGTTTGTGAGAAATCCGGGTTTGCACAATGCCTATTACATTTGAATGATGCTAATTCTTCTACGGAAAATTATAAATAAAATCTTGGCTGTGGTGAACAGTTCTATCAGGGCACAACAATGTTGTACCCCTACCGATTTATCGATGATTAAGATACTTTATAGATATTCAATTTAGCCGATAATTTCTATTGCCATTAATATAAATAACGTAGGGACACGGCAATGCCGTGTCCCCAACCCATCTGGCATCTCAACGATAAACAATATTGTTTTGCACAATGCCTATTACATTTGAATGATGCTAATTCTTCTACGGAAAATTATAAATAAAATCTTGGCTGTGGTGAACAGTTCTATCAGGACACAACATTCTTGTACCCCTACGCAAGATATTTGTGGTGGCTTTAGTTTCCAGGTTTGTAAAGATGGGATGGTAAGGAAAATATTCGCTATTTAATCACCATCATTCACCCTTGGATCTCGGATGTTGCAGTTCAGAAGTCGAAGTTTCGAGTTCAGAGGTCGAAGTTCTGAGTTCAGGGGTCGAAGTTTCGAGTTCAGAGGTTTAAGTTCCGAGTTCAAAGGTCGAAGTTCCGAGTTCAAAGGTCGAAGTTCTGAGTTCAGAAGTCGAAGTTCCGAGTTCAGGGGTCGAAGTTCCGAGTTCTGAAGGTGAAAACTGAAGTTTTGAGCCTAAATGGTTGAGATAATAAGTACAGACCATTGTAAGGACACGGCATTGCCGTGCCCCTACCCACGTTCTTTACTCCAAACATATTTACGGCAGACTTCGCAAGCGGCTTTTGCTTCCTCAGTTTGCGGATTAGTGAAGATGGGATGGTAACGAAAGCGATCGCTCCTGACTTACTATCATTCACTCTTGGATCTCGGATGTTGCTGTTCAAAGAGTAAACCATCGCCTTCCAATCACCATCATTTACCTTTGGATCTCGAACGTTGGTGTTCAAAGCCTGAAGTTCCGAGTTCTCATCTCAAAATTCCATGTTCAGAGGTTGAAACTTCGAGTTCAGAACTCGGAACGCCGAGCAATTTACTCAAACATTCGAGTTCTGAACCTCAACATTGCACCTTAGAAGGGCAATTGCCGAGTTATTTTCTACAACGCTGCTGCTTGAGGCTTGACTTTCCGAGATTTACGGGCGAACCTTTGCCCCATTTCCTCAACTACTGTCTCTAAACCAGCGCCTTGTCCACTAACTTTGGCATAAGTATACACCTGTAACGCGGCTGCATAGGCTTCACTACCCACCGCTAAAAATGTATCATCCACCAATTCTTGGAATTGTGTCAGCGACAGCAATACTGGATACAACGCCTCAAACAATTGTACATCCTTCCGCATTTCATCCAGGTCAAACGATCGCGGTAAAAACTCTGGGTTCTGTGTCGCCACCTCCAATGCTTTGCTGACAAAGGCGCGGCTTTTATCTCCCATCTTGGGTAAAGCTTTCCGTTCCTCGTTAGTTAAATCAATCAAAAATGGTAGCTTTTCTTTAATTGTAGCGATCGCTTGCAACACAGCATCTCTTTCTGATTGCGCTAGTGTTGCACTAATTGGGGCTGTGGACATAAAAATTAGTCTCCGGTATGTGGCTTACTTCTAGAGTTCCCACATATACAATTTGAATTTCAATGACACCAACAAAGATTACCAAGTAGGGGCACGGCAATGCCGTGTCCCTACATCGCTGCGCCCCTTGAGAAAAATCACACATCGCGCTAGTCTTCATTGACGTAACTGCACGCTGTAACATTAGGCGATGACAAATCAACTCTCTCCGAAAATTCCCTCTTGCACTTGGAGCCGTCCCATCGGTTTAGGCTGGGACAAACCTTATACCGTCCGCTACGCAAGTAATATCGATGATGGCCCTTGGCATGGTATGCCTTTAGGTGGCTTTGGTGCAGGTTGTATCGGCCGTTCTTCACGAGGAGATTTTAACCTGTGGCACATCGATGGCGGTGAACATACCTTCAAAAACATTCCTGCTTGTCAATTCAGTGTGTTTGAATCCAATAGCACATCTTCCCAAGCCTACGCTTTATCTACCCAAGCACCGGATGATGGCACTCTCAAAGCTTGGCAGTGGTATCCGACACTTGCAGAGGGGACAGGAAATTATCACGCGCTCTACCCACGTAGCTGGTTTGTGTATGAAAATATATTTCAAGCACAGTTGACTTGTGAGCAGTTTTCACCAGTGTGGGCTGGGAATTATCAAGAAACTAGCTACCCTGTGGCAACATTCCTGTGGAATGCCCATAACCCTACAGATGCACCAATTACTCTCAGCATCATGCTCTCTTGGCAAAATATGGTGGGCTGGTTTACTAATGCCCTGAAATCTCCCGAAGTGCGGGTGCGCGATGATGGTAGTCCGGTTTACGAATACCAACCACGCTGGGGCGAAAGTCAAGGTAACTATAACCAGATAGTTGAAAATACAGAACAGTTTGGCTGTCTTTTAGGTCGGGTTGGTAGTGATGAACCTTTGCAAGAAGGTGATGGAACTTGGTGTATTGCTACACTTAAGCATCCCCAAGTGGAGGTATTTCAACACACTCGCTGGAATCCTGATGGTACTGGTGATGAGGTGTGGCAAAGCTTTGCCAAAGATGGTTCTTTGCCCAATTATATAGATACAAATCCAGTCGCAGAAGGTGAACAGTTAGGGACTGCAATCGCACTTCGTTTCACTCTCCAACCAGGCGAAACTCTCGAAATCCCCTTTGTCCTCGCTTGGGATTTACCCATTACAGAATTTGCCGCCGGAGTCAACTATTATCGCAGATATACAGACTTTTTTGGTAGAAGTGGTAAAAATGCTTGGGCGATCGCATCTACTGCACTACAAGAATACCAAACCTGGCGATCGCAAATTCAAACTTGGCAACAACCCATTATCGACCGGGAAGATTTACCCAACTGGTTTAAAATGGCTCTATTTAACGAGCTTTACGACCTCACTAGCGGCGGTACTCTCTGGAGTGCAGCATCAGAGCTTGACCCCATCGGTCAGTTCGCGGTGCTGGAGTGCCTAGATTATCGTTGGTATGAAAGTCTAGATGTGCGATTATACGGCTCTTTTGCTCTGCTGATGCTGTTTCCAGAATTAGAGAAGTCGGTGATGCGGGCATTTGCACGGGCGATTCCTCAAGGTGATGATACACCTCGGATAATCGGCTATTACATGACAATCAAAGCTGAAAGTCCGATTGCAGTTCGCAAAGTTGCAGGTGCAACACCCCACGATTTAGGCGCACCCAATGAACACGTTTGGGAGAAAACCAATTACACCAGCTATCAAGACTGCAATTTATGGAAAGATTTAGGTAGTGATTTTGTCTTGCAAGTATACCGTGATTTTCTGCTCACAGGTGCTGACGATGTAGAATTCTTAGCAGATTGCTGGACTGCGATCGTTCAAACCCTCGACTACCTAAAAACCTTTGACCTTGATGGCGATGGGATACCTGAAAACTCTGGTGCGCCCGATCAAACCTTTGATGATTGGCGGTTACAAGGTGTCAGCGCCTATTGTGGCGGCTTGTGGTTAGCGGCGCTAGAGGCTGCGATCGCAATTAGTGATATTTTATTAACTCACAAACTTGGCGACCTCGGCGGCTTGGCGGTTCAAAAATCCATCTATGAAACTTGGTTACAACAATCTCTTCCTATTTACCAAGAAAAACTCTGGAATGGGCAATATTACAAACTTGATAGTGAAAGTGGTTCAGATGTGGTGATGGCAGATCAATTGTGCGGACAATTCTACGCTCGTCTTTTAGACCTACCAGATATTGTACCGAGCGATCGCGCCCTTTCTGCCCTAAAAACTGTTTATGATGCCTGCTTTTTGAAATTCTGCAATGGAGAATTTGGTGCTGCTAATGGTGTTCGTCCTGATGGTTCACCAGAAAACCCTAAAGCTACTCATCCCCTAGAAGTTTGGACAGGGATAAACTTTGGGCTAGCAGCTTTTCTTGTGCAAATGGGAATGAAGGATGAAGCCTTGAGATTAACACAAGCTGTAGTGCAGCAAATTTATGAGAATGGTCTGCAATTTCGCACCCCTGAAGCTATCACCGCAGCTAGTACTTTCCGCGCTAGCACTTACTTACGGGCAATGGCAATCTGGGGAATTTACTTAGTTATTAATTGATTGACTATCAAAACGGTTCTCCTTTTGATGCAATATACTTTGACCTTTCTCCAAACCTTCTTCTTAAAAGGAGAGAAGCTTTAAATCTTACTTACTCCCCTTCCCTTGCAGGGAAGGGGCTGGGGGTTAGGTCTGTATTCCATACAATTGAAAACCGCTATAATATGCCTTACCAAAATTAGCCTCTAGATTTGTGATTTGATTTTCAGCGTGTTTCCGGAAGCGAACGAAAATTTCAGTAATGGTAAGAGTTGAAGCATTGAGAATTCCAGACTACTCTATCCCAACTATATCTTTGTTTTAGACCGAGGTATTCTCGTTGAGCAAGGCATTCATCACAAACTCATGGCAATTGGTGGTTTTTACTAGCATTTAGCTCAACTGCCACAACATCTCTAATCTCAGCTTGAGAAATATTTTAAATATTAAGACACATAGAAATGGCTTTTGAAGAAAATTAACGAGATTATGTGTTAATTAGTTTTATTTATATTGCTAATATTTATAATATTTTATAGACTTAAACTGCAAGATTATTTTAATAAAACAATCTTGCTAAAACTTCAATTTCTTCAGTTGATAATAATAAAAAACATCTATCTATATTATTACTAATAAGTAAGATTGTTAAAATCTAATGTAGCTAAAATTACTAGCTGATAATTATGAAATATTCACGATTTACAGTGATTTTGTTTAGATAAGTAAGTCTGCGTAAATAATTAAAGGTTTGTAGTGAGGGCTTCAGCCCTCTCTACGAGACGCTACGCGAACACTAAGAACTAATTTCAATATTTTTTACATTAGTTAATATAGTTTGAGTTATTCTCACCGGCTTACTTAGGCTGAAGCTATAGTTCTTGTAAATCAAGAAACATCAAGATAATCAATATCATTATCTGATTGAACCTATTAAAAAATATGTTCAATGCTATGACGGCGAACGTTTTTAGTCTTTAAATTTTACGATTTTTAGAAGTTGTTTTACATCATAGTTAATGGTAATATCTTCTAGTGACTCGACAATAATAAAGTGTTTAAATTGAGATTGTGTGGGGGGTCAGACCCCTCATGAATTAGCAAGGGAGGACAAAATTTAAAGTTGCACAATACGCAAGTACATATCGAAATCGATTCAGTAAATTTAACTTACAAATCTACTAACTTAGTAGATGACATTAACGACAAAAAATAGTATATATACGAATGGCGTTGTTAAAACTCAAAGATAAATAAATTTTCTTAACTGCTCAAAAAAATCTGAAAACTTGCCGGAAATTGCTTAATTAAGCAGTAGTAAGAAATACAGGCGTTTTAACAGAGAAAATTTATTGAATTAGGAGTCGATAAAGTTTCAGAAAACATAACTGCATCTATCAAGAGCTACGCCAAGACTTTTGTCCTACCATTCAAATGAGAAGACAAAAAATAAATTTTTACCTTTCACTTACTAACAGGACTGAGCAGCCAACAAAGTTGGTTAAAGACTTGATTGTTTTTAATCAAAGGTGAGTTCATCAAAAAAATCATCAGGTCAAATGCAGTCGAAACCTCAAGCCAAGGGGACAGTTCAGCAATGAATCTATATAATTTATATCCCTACTACAAGCTAGCTCTTGTCAAAACTAGTTTACTAGGGGAGTTATCAGCCAAAATTACCAAAAGTCTACTCAACAGCGCCAAGGTAAAGCTTAAACAGCAGAGAGGTTTAAGCCTGTATCTTTACCACTCAAAGCTGCAAGAATAAATCAGAGTTTGGGAAAGTTATGTACGCATCTGTTGATTGATAGATTTTTGGCCATCGTCAACATCCTACACCGCCAAATTGCTGATAATTTCCCGAAAGCGATTCAACAACTGCAAAAAAGTTAGTGCAGTTTGTAAACCTGAATCGAAACGCCAATAATCGCAGAAACCGAACTAGTTTACTTCATCCAAGATAACTAAACACTATGATGAATCAAGACATTGCTGGTATTAGTAGTAACTTAGATACAACAGTGAAGGCTCAACAATTTGACAAAGTAGTTGAAGCAATTATTGCTGGAAAGTACTCCTGGGCATGTGTTTTAATGCTACGTTTTGCTGGTTATAATCCTCTCCATTACATTCCGTATCGTACTTATAACCGATTACTCAAAGAAAACTCTCAAACCAACAGAACAAAACAACAGCAAAGCGAGAATCTAAAAATGCTGAAACATGCTAATGATTCCAGACCTGCTTATCTTGAAGTTGTTGGAAAGCAAAAAACAGACATTCGTAGTGGTAGTTTAGACCAGAGATTGGGATAGCCAATTATCAATCAAGGAAATCGCCATTAACTCAAGATATGTCCTTGAAACACTGTGGAGTCAATTAAAAAGAATTTGGAATCAATAGATTCTGCCCTAAAGTTGATTGAGTATCTGAAAGCCTCCCATGCTAATTTAAAATTTATAGCATGGGAGGTTTTCTGTAGCAGTAATTAATTTGATATCCTTTAAAAAAATCTGCCAAAATGGCAAATATATACTGACGAGATTGGTAAACTAATAACAACTAAAACTTTAACTTAAATAGAGGTGATTACTGGCAGTAAGTTAATTAAAAAATAAAATCAATGATTAGTTCTGACTATGAAATAAATCAAACTGATTACAAAAGTAGTCAGTATCTCATAGAGTAAATAACTCCTATACCAAGACCCACGATGCAACCATTACTACTGGTGGTTCTTTTTCTGAGGAAGTCTGAGCAAAGAGAATTTGGGGAGGTGGATTCCCCCAATCCAGATTTTACACACCTTTCATCGACTGCAGACGATGCGAGTAAGGCTGATAAAACTTTCTATCCTGTGGTTGGTGTTGCTTTATTAACGAAAGCAAACGCTTAACACCAATAACAGGAACAGAAACAGAAAAGTTATGGTTAAATCGTTGTCGTGGCTGGTAGAACTAATAGGTAATACGCTTCTCTTTCGACTATTGTAATCCTAGTCCTCCCAACCTGGATTATCTCTGCTTTCTAAATTTTCAACTTATATAGTAAATACTGGAAGTTCTTCAAGTTTTGAACTTCCAGTTTTTTATATGTAAATAAAAATAGGGTGAGCAATTTGCCCACCCTATTTTTGTGGAGAATGGTTAATCCAAAAACGAATTAAACCTTTGCTAATTCTGGGGCGGGACGCTTGCTGTTGCGAATTGATGTAATAGCCTCAGCATAATCTTTAGCGTTAAATACAGCTGAGCCAGCGACAACTGCATTAGCTCCCGCTTCCAAAACTTGCCAGGTATTATTTGCCTTCAATCCTCCATCCACTTCAATCCAAGGGTCAAGACCGCGTTCGTCACACATTTGACGCAGCTTGCGGATTTTGGGTAATACACCAGGGATAAAGCTTTGACCACCAAAACCAGGGTTGACGCTCATAATTAGTACTAAATCGCATAAATCTAGAACGTATTCAATTAGCTCTAGAGGGCTACCAGGATTAAGTACAACTCCAGCCTTCTTACCAAGCTCTTTAATTTGCCCCAAGGTACGGTGCAGATGTGGAGAAGCATTATGTTCGCAGTGTACGGAGATAATATCAGCACCCGCTTTCGCAAATCCTTCTACATACTTTTCTGGCTCCACAATCATCAAGTGGACATCCAGGGGCTTGGTTGTAATCGGACGAATCGCCTCCACAATCAGAGGGCCTATCGTAATATTAGGTACAAAACGACCGTCCATTACATCAACATGAATCCAATCTGCTCCGGCCGCGTCTACAGCGCGAATTTCGTCACCCAGACGGCTAAAATCGGCTGATAGGATCGATGGAGAAATTACAATGGGCTTTTGAGATAGGTTTTGGGTCATGGCTAGTGGGTTTTTAAGCGTCCTCGTCTGTAAGCATTGTAACAAAACATTGAGCAAGACTCATAACTTTGATCCCGGCCTTTTTTGGGAGAGTTAGGAGTTAGGAGTTAGGAGTCAAGTAATTAATACCCAATGACTAATGACAAATGACCAATGACAAATAACAAATAACAAATGACTAAAAAACTAACTTGGATAATTTGGGGATTAAGTGCTTCTTGTCTGAGTGCGCCGGTAATTGCCTCGGCTTTAGAATCTGGTTTGGGAACTAACGGTATTGATGCTCTGAAGCTACACCAAGCTCCTTATAATTTAATCGGTCGTAAGATTGCTATTGGTCAAGTGGAGATTGGTCGACCGGGAATGTTTGGGTGGGATAAGGCGGTGTCTAAAAATCGCGCTATATCTTTAGCGGGAGTATTTTTACGCAATGGGCCAGCTAAGTCTAATACTGGTGTTGACCCCCATGCTTACAATGTTGCTGGTGTGATGGTAAGTCAAGACAAAGCTTTGCCGGGAATTGCTCCGGGAGCGAGACTGTATTCGTCTGCGGTGGGTTCTACTAAAAGCATGGGTCAGCCAGAAGAATGTTTATCGGCCCAGCACATAGCGCTACAAAATGGTGGCGATGTCCGTGCGATTAATTTTAGTTTTGGTGAACCTTTAAGCCGCGACCCTAGACCAGAGGCTATTTTAGACGGCAATGCTTTACTAACTTTATGTGTTGACTGGTCTAGCCGGGTTCATGATGTTTTGTATGCGATCGCAGGCAATCAAGGTAAAGGCGGTATTCCTATTCCTACAGATAATTTTAACGGAGTGAACGTGGCTTTTTCATCCCGCCGAGGGGGAGTTTTCAATAAAGTAGATGTGGCTAATTTGGCGGGTGCTAACCAAGGAGTGAGTGGAAGGCTAGCTGGAAGGGAATTTGATGTTGGTGGCCGTCGCGCCATCAGTTTAGTTGCTCCTGGGAATAATATTCCTTTGCTCAATCCAGATGGCAAATTGAACAAGGTTACAGGTACTAGTTTTGCTGCGCCTCAAGTTACTGCTACTGTCGCTCTATTACAAGAATTTGCTGACCGACAAATACGCACAAAACAACCCAACTGGAGCATCGATTCTCGGCATCATCAAGTAATGAAAGCTGTGTTGTTGAATTCAGCAGACAAAATCCAAGATAGTGGTGATGGCTTGCGCTTGGGAATGAGCCGGACGCTAATTGATAAACAAAATCAAAACTGGCTAGATTCTGATGCTTATAAAGATCCCAAGATTCCTTTGGATGCCCAAATGGGAGCGGGTCATTTGAACGCATTTCGCGCTTATCAGCAATTTAGTGCTGGTCAATGGCAGCCATCAGGTGCGGTTCCGGCTATTGGTTGGGATTATCGCCAAGTCGATGTTGGAGCATCTGTTGACTATGTGTTAGCTAAACCTTTAAAGCAGGGAAGTTTTGTTGCTGTCACCCTGAGTTGGGATCGATTGGTGGAACTCAACGATAAAAATAAAAACCAGCAATATGATGTGGGCGAAAATTTTCGCGATCGCGGCTTAAATAATCTCGACCTATACTTAGTAAAAGCTGATGCTCAAAATTCAGATGCTGGTGCTGTTTGCTCCTCAATCAGCCCAATTGATAGTGTAGAACATATTTTCTGCCCCATTCCTGCTAATGGCAATTACAAAATCCGCGTCCAATTTCGTCAAAAGCTCAATGAAGCGACTCAACCCTATAGTTTAGCTTGGTGGAGTGTACCGATCAATTGAAATATAGGACTAGTATTTGATTTTTGAAATTCTTACGTAGGGGGGCCAGTCGCGTGGGCGGGTTTCCCGACTTGAGCGAACTGGCGTTGCTTTAGCAAGGAGAGTACGACACCATCTCAAGCTGATGGTGCGTTACTCCTCTTCTCCCAAGGGGAGACGCTACGCGAACGTCTGAAATTGCCTTTAATTTTGAATTTTGAATTGTTAACTGTGTCAACTTACAGCGTTTTCATCTATTTGAACAACACTATTTTATCGGGGCGCATAGCCGTGCGTCCCTACGAAATTTCTGTACTTGATGCAACTAAAAAACATTATTTCATCTCATGACTTACGAAAACAATAGCCGAAAAGAAAGATTTTCAGGTAGGGGTAATTCATGAATTACCCCTACCGCGTTTAATTTTACGTAAGTCCTATATCTATAAAAACCTAATACAAGTGATTATTTTGTGATTAGGTAGTCTACAATACTGTTATTGATAAATAGATAAATTTCCTCAAAATTGAGATTTTTCATAATTTGTCTGCATAGTCGCCTCAATTAAAAATTAGCAGCTTTAATAAGCTGTGTTTAATTCCTCTGAGCCATTAACTTGCTGTTACAAAAACTGTAACAGTCTAATTTTCCATTGGAGTAAATGCAATAGTTAATCATTGACACAGTGTCTGCGTCAATCATGAGGACAGATCGGGAATCTTTGGCAATTGAGGTAGCAGAATGAATCGACAAAAATTTAGTGATGCAAAAGAGAATTTTCTGCAAAGACGTTATGGTGTGAGTCTAGGCAGACGTTATGCTCTGGCAGCTGCAAGTGTTGTTTTATTCAGTGTATTAGGGTGTTCTCAAGTTGAGAGTAACAAAAGCGCCCTTGCCCAATCTAGTTTACCTCAACCAGAAACTCCATTGCAAAAAAAAACAGTCAACCCTGATACAAGAATAGTTGAGTCTAGCAATAAGTTTGGCTTCAAACTATTTTCAGAAGTTCTAAAAGATGATAAAGGTGAGAATAATATTTTTATCTCACCTTCGAGTGTAGCGATCGCTCTCGCCATGACCTACAACGGCGCTAGCGGCTCAACTCAACAAGCAATGGCAAAAACCCTAGAATTACAGGGAATGAATCTACCAGAAATCAATTCTGCTTACGCGGCGGCATTAAAGCAGCTTTTAGACAATCACGATGCAAAAGTCCAACTGAGTATTGCTAACTCGCTTTGGGCAAATCAAGATGTTAGCTTTGCACCAGATTTCCTCAAAAGAACCCAGGATTTCTATCAAGCTAAGGTTAGCAATTTAAACTTTAAAGATACCGCCGCGTCAAGTATTATAAATAACTGGGTAAAAGAAAGTACTAAGGGTAAAATTACTAAAATAGTTGAAACAATTGAACCAAATCAAGTATTGTTTCTAATTAATGCCATATATTTTAAAGGTAATTGGAGTAACGAATTTGACAAAAGTAAAACTGCCCAATACCCTTTTTACATCACACCTAGTAGACGAAAACAACACCTGATGATGTCACAAGAAGGTGACTATAGATATTACGAAAATGAACAATTTCAGGCAGTTAGTTTACCTTATGGTAAAGATGGTAAAACCAGTTTTTATATATTCCTTCCCAAACAGAACTCTAACCTAAAAGCCTTATATCAAAATCTGAGTTTTGAAAACTGGGAAAAATGGATGACTCAGTTCAACAAACAAAAGGGCTTTATTAGGCTACCCCGCTTCAAAACAGATTACGAAGTTACACTAAATGATGCCTTGAAAAGTTTAGGCATGAAAGAGGCTTTCAGCAACAAAGCTAATTTTTCTGGCATGGGTAAAAATTTTGCCATTAGCCAAGTTAAGCATAAAACTTTTGTCGAAGTGAACGAAGAAGGGACTGAAGCGGCTGCGGCTACTTCTGTGGGAATAGTCGCAACATCTTTGAGAGACGAACCAGAACCATTCCGAATGATTGTTGATCGTCCCTTCTTCTGTGCGATTAGGAATAATCAGACGGGAAACATTTTGTTTATGGGTTCCATTATCGAGCCACAATGAGGAGGCAGGAAACCTCCAGCCTCCTTACGGTAATGTTGCTTCCGAAATACTCAGAGTATTTTTAGGGTCAGTTTTTGGAGATTCGTTGGCTGCAACGGGTGCAGTTATTTCCCCCGTGCCGCTATCGTTTGTCTGGCCTCCAGGACGCAAGGCACTTAAAGCGGTTTTAATCACAACAGCTGTGGGTACTGCCACAATTACACCCAATAGTCCGCCTATTCTTGCCCCTGTTAAAACTGAAATTAAAATCCAAACTGGATTTAAACCCGTAAAACTACCTAAAATTCGGGGAGCAATTAAGTTTTCGAGAATTTGCTGTACGATTAGTGCTGCTATCAACACTCTCACACCCATTGAGAAATCTTGCAGTGCTACCAATAATGTAGTCAGGGCAATGCCCACAGAACCACCAAAGGGGACGAGAGCCATCAGACCAATAGTTAAGCCGAATAGCAGCCCAAATGGTACTTTTAGCCATAAAAAGGTAGGAATGAGGGCTGAAGCCATGCAGGTAGATAAAATC
Source organism: Nostoc sp. (assembly GCF_036917465.1). Taxonomy (GTDB): domain Bacteria; phylum Cyanobacteriota; class Cyanobacteriia; order Cyanobacteriales; family Nostocaceae; genus Nostoc. Next base: position 7,777 of record NZ_JBALDL010000044.1, on the reverse strand, counting down.
AACTGGGTGATGAAGAAATTTTGAAAGCTGAGGCGGACTGTTTTAGAGAAAGGATCGCGAAATTTAGAGGGTAGCCATTCCACTAAACTTTCCCAGAGTTCGCTGCCATGCTGTAAAAGGTAGAAAGTCAAAACCATCGTCAAGAGGATATCTAGAAGACTTGTGACTGTAACCACCGCTAAATTTAAAACTTGTCCAGCGATCGCTTGCAGTTGTCCCTTGACGCGATCGTTGATTTGTACTACCAAAGCATCGAGGTTAATGGGTAAGCCAAAAGTCTCAGCTTTTTCGTTTAATATCATTAGCTGAGAGCGTCCAGAGTCGATCAACTCTGGCAACCGAGCCACCAGTTGTTGAGCTTGGGTAAGGGCTAAGGGAACCAGCGTCACACCCAACGCCAATAAAATCGATAAAGCCAAGAGAAATACTAGAATAGCGACTTGCTCTCGCCTAGCACCTTGATGTTCCATCCAACTCACGGGGTAGTTGAGCAGAAATGCCAAGACTGAGGCTCCCACTAAAATGACTATGAGAGAATGGAAATAATTAAAAAAGATCGAAAGTGCCCAACCATTTAGAACTAGCAGTGGAACAAATAACGCGATCGCCACGATTCGCGCTATTGGTGTGAATGTCTGCCACCAGTCGAGTAGCTTGCGTGTCTGCATTTTGAGCTAATTGCGGGATAGAACTAAGTTAAATCTTTCTTTACAGCTTATTATCTCTAACTATATGAGTCTTATTCATCCTTCTAGTTTAGGAGTTAGGCTAACCCCAATGGATAATTTTGAACCAAAGGCGACTGGAGACTGGGGACTGGGGACTGGGAATCAGGGACAAAGGGGACAAGAAATAATTATTGAAGAAGTCTCTTCTTTATCTCCTCCCAATACCCAATCCCCAAAACCCAATCCCCAATCCCCAATCCCCAAAACCCAGTTGTTTTTATATTTGATTCCGATCGTCGGCTTTTTTCCATCTTTGTGGACTCTCTATCGGGGACAGGGCAGCCGGGAACAACTTGCTGTTAGCCGTCTGTCTATCACTTTGGCACTTACTTGGCTGTTGGGATATTTATTATTAAGTACCGGAGCCACAACTTCAGATTCTCTTTCGCTACGTCTATTTATCCTGAATAGTTTTCTTACATCGGGTTACTTTATAGTGAGTGTCTGGTTGATTTTGCGCTTGATAAAGGGCAAATCTGGGCGTTTACCAGGCTTTAGTACTTTAGCTGAACGAGTGTTTGGTAAGTAGTTATCTTAATTTTTTAGGATGATAATTTTTCAGTAGTTTTACCTATTTCCTAAAAAGTTTTCGTTGATTTCTTTATATATCTAGTCAAATCCAGTTTATTATTGCCATACTTCAGTAAAACATCTCTAGGTTGGCCCAAAAGAAGGAAAAATGCTGCTATAAGTGTTGTGGTTGACACTACATAAAAAAAGTTAGCACTGATAATTAAGAGTTAGTTATTATGGGTTGATTTGTTTAGATGTTTTTAGTCTACAAATTTACCGAATTTGATTATTGAGTAAGTGTGAGGAATTCTGTGACCATTCAAAGAAGTTCGGCGGAAGAAAACCAATCGGGAAAAGCCTCAAAGTCCAATAAAAAGATTTCTCAGAACTCAAAATCAGGACGTTGGCTGTGGTTTTGGGTAGGGATGAGTGGGATTGCGATGGTGTCAGCAACAGCAGGGGCACTATTGGCAGTGTCTTTAACTAGTACGCCTTTGCAGCAAGCCCAACTAAGTCCACAGGAAGAGGCGGCCTTTGATGGCGATCGCATTTCTGGAGGTGTAATGCGATTTTCACAATTAACTCGCCCGGTGAATCTCTTGGTGATGGGAATGAGCGTACTTCCCCCAGATATCCAAAACCCTCCCCCTGAAACCAAAAACCTTAGATACCAGCCCCAGGTAAACTCCTTTGATGGTCTTTCGGATGTGATGCTCTTACTCAAATTTGATCCAGAGACTAAAAAAATAATTATGCTCTCCATTCCCAGAGATACCCGCACAGAAATAGAAGGGCATGGAGTGAAAAAAATTAATGCTGCCAATGTTGAAGGTGGGCCAGCTTTAACTGCCAGAACCGTCAGTAATCTCTTAGGTGGGGCGGGAATTGATCGCTATGTGCGAATCAACGTTCTGGGAGTTGCCAAGCTGATTGATGCTTTAGGAGGCGTAACAGTTTACGTCCCTAAAGATATGAAGTACCAAGATGATTCTCAGCATTTGTACATCAATTTGAAGGCGGGTAAGCAGCATCTCAACGGCGAACAGACACTGCAATTGCTGCGGTTTCGCCATGATGAACTCGGTGATATCGGTCGGATTCAACGCCAGCAAATGGTGATGCGTGCCTTGATGGATCAAACACTCAACCCAGCTACTGTTGCTCAATTACCTAAAGTTCTGGATGTAGTTAAAGACCACATCGATACCAATTTGACGGTTGAAGAGTTAGTGGCGCTAATGGGTTTTGGGGTACGAACTAATCGCTCTAATATGCAAATGTTAATGCTGCCAGGTCGCTTTAGCGAAAAAAATGAGTTTGATGCTAGCTATTGGTTGCCCAATAAAGATGGTATTACCAAACTGATGGCTCAACACTTTGGTTTGGAATCAGAGCAGGAACAGCAGGCGACTAATCCACGTTCTTTGCGTGTAGCAATTCAAGATAGTACAGGTGGCGATCGCTCTAATCTCCAACCATTAATTAGAGCCTTAGAAAAATCTGGATATCGCAATATTTATATAGCTAAGGCATGGGGTGAACCTCTAGATGTAACTCATATTGTCGCCCAGCAAGGAGATGGTGACAGTGCTGAATCAATTCGTGAAACCTTGGGATTTGGCGAAGTGCGTGTGGAAAGTACTGGCAACCTTGCTTCAGATGTCAGTATTCAAGTAGGTAAAGATTGGTTACAAGAAAAATCTATTTTGGAGAAGGCGAAATAATTCCTAATTCGTAATTAATTGCGAATTATCTTAGCACTGTGAAGTACCGAAGTGTTTATACTGGCTGAAATACTTCTGCTGAGAGGGAATTTACTGACTGGCTGAGTTCTTGGAGTTTAGCTGCTACTGCGCCATTGGTAAATAATTTTTCTGCTTTAGCTAAAGCTTCTGGCATATTTGAACAAATACCACTCCGCCATAGGTAAAATCCACCATTCCACAAGGCTGTTTGCATTAGTTCGCCTGGTTTACCTGCCAAAATATCCTGAATATTCGACACCAATTCTTCAGTAGTTCCAAGGGGTACGTTCTTGGTAGTAAAGCCGTAATCACGCGGTACGAGGTGCAATCGTTCTACCTCTTGGGATGCTACGGATGGAGATAAGCTGATAATTGCAGTGCGATCGCGCGGTAAGTCGCAACTACCTTCCAATCCTTTAACTAATGTAAATTTTGTTACTCCCCGCCGCCCCAGAGCTATCTGAAACATCCCTTCTGTAGGCGGATGAACAAACCCAGCAATTACGTGAGTATTGCCAGCATAAGGACACCAGATTAGCTCCATTGTCGCAAAGGGCGGACGTTTGCCCAGTTGGTCGCGGTACTCCCAAATACTTGTAGTTAAGGGAAAATGCTGAGGTAGATAAATAAAGCCGATTCCTGTTTGCTCAAACACTTGCTGGGTTTTTGCTAGTGGTAGAGTAGTCCAATCAACTCCTAAACCTTGCCAAATATCGATCAGGGGTAAGCCGTACTTTGTTGGGAGGCGATCGCCACCGTGCATAACCACTGGTTGTCCAACTGCGGCGAGTAGTAAAGCTGTTACCGGACTAATTGGTGCTGTGCGGGTTCTGCCATCATAAGGGATGCCAAGAGCGATCGCTGGTCGTCCAGAGTCGATTGGTTGCAGCTTTGGCCCCAATTCATCATAAGCATCCAACATTCCCGCTAACTCTTCCCCCGTAGGACGCTTGATTCGATGAGCAATCAAAAACGCTCCGATTTGGGCTGGTGTCGCTTCACCCAGCAGCATCATTTTAGTAGCGCTGGCTGCTTCGGCACGAGTTAAATTTTCGCCTGTATGATTTCCGCTACCTACTTTTCTCAGTAATTCCCTAAATACATTGCTCATTTGTCTTTTGTCATTTGTCCTTTGTCATTTGTAGAATACCCAATGCCCAATGCCCAATGACACTTAAGAAACCGATCGCAGCTGGTCAATTTGTAATGGAATATTTTCGCGCACGAGTTGCCAAAAGTGCTTGATGGGGGGAATTTGCAGTCTGTCTTGAGTTGTTACCATAACTACCCGCCTAGTCAAACTCGAACCATCTGCTAAACCACTAATACTATTGTTCGCCAAGGAACGAATCGCTAGGGTAGGGTCAAGACGCGCTTCCAGTAATGCTGATTGAGGGAGCAAAGCGATTAGTTCTCCTTGGCGCACCACTCCCCGGAAGGCATCTAGGGTATTTACCTCTAAAACCGCTTGCAGTGTAGCTTCCATTCGCTCAAACTTATCTTGGATTAAGCGCTGCATCCCATAACCATCTTTAAAAACCACTTGTGGATAACGAATTAACTCCAACCAAGGGACGCATTCATATTGTGCCAGGGGATGATTTGCTGCGGTTAAAATTTCTATCGGTTCATCATAAAGTACTTCTACCACCATTTCTCTAGCAGTGGTTAAAAAACGATTATTCATGACAATTGCTAAATCCACCAATCCATCTTTCAGGACTTTCAAGGCGCGATCGCTTCCCAGTGAAGTTACCCGCAATTGGACATCTGGATAAGCATGACAAAATTTTTGCAACACTGGGGGTAAGTAAGATCCACATAAGGAGTGAATCACCGCAATGCAAAGTTCTGGTTGCTTTCCGCCGATTAAATCAGCTAATTCTTGTGTAGCTGTTTCCCATTCTTGGCAAATTTTGCGGACACGAGGTAGTAAACATTCACCTGCCAGCGTTAATTTAGCGTGAGTTGTTCTGTGAAATAGTTCTATACCCAAATCTGCTTCTAATGCCTGGATTTGGCGACTAATCGTTGATTGGGTAACACCAGATGTTCGCGCTGCTTGTTGAAAGCTGCCGATTTGTGCGATCGCTAGAAAGGCTTGCAACTGCTCTAGGCGCATTTTTATGTAGCCTGAATTACATTTATCAGTTTTATTAAGTTAACGGCTTTTTAAACACAATTTAGTATAGTTTGTTACAGTATATTTTATCTCATTTACATTTGTCTAAATCAGTTTTTACTGCCTTATGACTAGCTCTCAAGGTGACTCATAAAATCTCTGCTTTCCTCTCTGTGTTGCGCCAATTACTTCTCCTGTCGGAGACGGTGCGCGAACAAGTCGGGGAACCGCCAGTGTGTTGCGGGGGTTCCCCCCGTTGTAGAACCTGGCGCAACACAGAGAAAAGAGTAATTATTGTCCAAAAATTTTACCCACCTTGAAAGGGCTAGTCCTATGATTCTTGTAAAGACGGCGATTTATCGCGTCTCTTGCCTTAACCGAATATTATTGGGCGGTTATTTTCAGGGGAAAATTAGACTTGAGAGCAGTTGTTTAGAAAAACCGGTTTGCCGCCTTGCTCAAGAGATACTGTCAGAGCAGCAAGAATTTCTACTAACTGTGTGGCTACCCAACCAGACGAAATCTCTGAGGGAGTATTGTTGAGAATAGAGACAACAAAGCAGGAGCAAACTCGCCTTAATGGTTCACCTGGCTCTAATTCCAGTACTACCTGCCTTTGATTTACCGGAATAAATTGATTACCCTGCTGTTCAAACTCCCCATGTAGCAGCGTTAGAGGTGACGATCGCAACATTTCATCAAAAATCAAGCTACCAAGGCTACCTACAATCCCCAGCCGTCGCTGCTTATCAGAATTCAGCCAGCATAAGTGAATATAAGCTTGAAAGCCATCTGGGTATGTCAGTGTTAACCATACTAGATCGGCTAAACCTTGGGATAGAGAGTGGGTTATTTCCCTATTGGCTTGCCTCTGTAGCCATACCGTACCCGTTGCTTGTACTTTCACAGGGATTTGACGTAGCCAAGCGTTAAAGATAGCAATATCGTGAATAGCTAAGTCCCACAGCGCATCAACATCTTGGCGGACAGGCCCCAAATGGGTGCGCGTCGCGTAGCCGTAGCGTAAATCTCCTAATTTACCCGCTTGTATTACAGCTTGTCCTTGCTCAACTGCTGGGTGAAATAAATAAGTGTGGTCAACCATCAGTATTAAATGATGCTGCTCTGCTAACTGGCAAAGTTCCCGACATTCGGCGGGATCAAGAGTTAGGGGCTTTTCTGCCAAAACATGGTATCCGTTCTGGAGAGCGTTTTTAATTAAAGCATAGTGGGTGGTAGCTGGAGTTGCGATCGCAACTCCAGTCAATCCTGGCACTTTTTTTAAATCTTCCCACTGAGTTGTAAATACTACATTAATATCTAAATTAAACTGCTGTTTGACCGCCGCTAATCGTTCTGGATGGGGATCTACTACAGCAACTACATCTACTTGGGGATGTGCTAAGAAATTCCGCAGCAGATGCACTCCCCAACGCCCAACTCCGATGACAGCAATTTTAATTTGGTTTGTCATTTGTTATTTGTCATTTGTTATTTGTCATTTGTCATTTGTATATAAGGGACTAGAACACCAATTCAGGAATCCTCGAAGAACCTCTCCCCCAAACCCTCTCCGTTTCGGAGAGGGGAGTTTGGCTCCCCCTTCCCTGCTAGGAAAGGGGGCTGGGGGTTAGGTTCTTGATTACTGAATCGATGCTCTAGGAACAAATGACCACTGACAATCAACTGATTATCGGCTAATCACCCGTTTTTTCATCTCAGGGTATTTGCGGTTTAGGAATTGCTAAAAAAGCTACCTTAGCTGCGGCTTGTTCAGCAGCTTTGATCGATCGCCCTTTACCAACTCCTAGTTTGTTTCCGTGCAACCACACTTCAGCCAGGAAACGCTCTTGATTGCGGTGCGGCTGAGTGACTTCCACAACCCGATATTCTGGTAAAACTTTAAATTGCGCCTGAGTCCATTCTTGGAGAGCAGCTTTGTAATTAAGTCTGGCAGGATCGAGGCGAATTTCTGTCGTTAGTTCTTGGAAATGGGGATCTAGCCAAGAGCGGATTAGTTCTAGATTTTGAGTGCTTAAGTAAAGCGCACCGAGAACTGCTTCAAAAGCATCTGCCAATCGTGACTCTTGTCCAACTTTATCAGCAGTGGCGCTACCGGCGACTAGTAAGTATAACTCCAAACCATAGCTTCTGGCTAATTGGGCGAGAATGCGATCGCTCACCAACACCGAACGAATTGCCGCAAAATCTCCTACTGGACAATCGGGATAATTTTCCCATAACACAACAGCCGATACCAGCCGTACCACTGCATCGCCAACAAACTCCAGTTGTTCATAATTTGCCGAATCAGAAACAGTGGGATGAGTGAGCGCTAAATCTAGCAGTTCCCACTTGATAGGTGCTTCTAGCGACAAACCAAATTTTTGGACTAAACTTTCGAGTTGCCGTTGACGGCGTGGATAGGCAAGGGGCATTACGTGACAAGGGGAAAGGGGCAGAAGGCAGGGAAGCGGAGGAAGGTAACTAGCTATCTATCTTATATCTCTAAAGTTCTTGGACTATCACTTTAACAACTTTTTGCTACTTCTCCCTATCTAGCTTCTCTTGAATCTGGAGTTTAGACTAAAAGCGATATGAGAGAACGCAAACCAAATGGAATTAGAGGTTAAAAATATTATCTTGTCAGTCTCAAAGCATCCGCGACC
>NZ_JBALDL010000043.1:0-82854 GCF_036917465.1 Nostoc sp. | reverse complement strand
ATTTAGATAAATTGCAATATGGCGATCGCTTTTCTCCAATTGCCAAAGTTAAAAACGCGTTTCAATCCCTAATAGGGATTTAGATAAATTGCAATGAGGTGGCGGTCTTGGATGAACACAAGAAATTCAAAATTGTAATCGTAGAGGTTGCCATAACTTTCGCTGCTCCGTTTCAATCCCTAATAGGGATTTAGATAAATTGCAATGGGACGGCGGTTTACAGTTCTGTTATCCCAGTATGTTTCAATCCCTAATAGGGATTTAGATAAATTGCAATATGGCGATCGCTTTTCTCCAATTGCCAAAGTTAAAAACGCGTTTCAATCCCTAATAGGGATTTAGATAAATTGCAATCTAATTCTTGAGCGGCGAGATAAATAGCAGTAGCAAGGTTTCAATCCCTAATAGGGATTTAGATAAATTGCAATAGCGGGAGCCTCAAAGCCAAGCTGTATTTAGTTTTCAAGGTGCAGTTGCGCGATTCTTGAGCAATCATAGCATTAGAGAATTCGTTTGGAAAGAGTGTCAGGAAAATTTAAAGGCTGAAACCCAATTTTTGTAAGCATTTCAGCGATTGCGCGGATAATAATTGGGTGATTAGTGGGGTGAAAGCTTGCTGGTGTTGAGATAGAAGCACTTTTTTGGGGGTGTGGAATTTGTACACCTACCCTTTCGCGCATTTGACGTACAGAAACCTAAGCAAAAGGCAACTCGGCAAAGAAGAAATGGCATCAAACCCTATAATACTGTTCGCCGCAATTCTGGAAAAACCTTAGACACCTTATTCAACACATAATCACCATAAGTTCCGCGAAAATCATGAATGTTAGCTTTATCCCAGCGATCGCCTATATTATCATTCGCCACTATATTATCTAATTCAATGGGCTTAACTTCTACATCGAAATTGGGATCGAAAAAGAAGGGAAACGAAAGGCGATGATTTTGAGACTGGTTTTGCACACGATGAGGTGTAGAACGATAAAAACCACCTGTCATTTTATCTAGCATATCGCCGATGTTGCAGACAAAGGAACCGGGAATGGGAGGCGCAGAAACCCAACCTGACTTGGATTTAACCTGTAATCCGCCAGAGTTGTCTTGTTTGAGAATGGTTAAAACGCCATAATCTGTATGTTCGCCAACACCCCAGATTGGTTTACCATCTGATGGTGATAAATTAGGAGGATAGTTGAAGATGCGAAACAACACTAAAGGATCTGAAGTATAACGATCAACAAAATATGATTCTTCTAATCCCAAACTCAGGGCTATACCAGTCATGAGAGTGTGTCCCAAATTTTTCATCGCCTCCATATATTCAAGAACTGTTTCGCCAAATTGGGGAATGTTGGCGGGGAAGAGGTTGGAACCATGCATCTGAGTACCAGCTTGTACTAGTGGGTGTTCGTCTGGGAGTTCAGCGCCAAAGTAAATACCTTCTTTCAAGTCGGGTTTACCGGATGTCAGTTCGCCACCAACGGGGAAATAACCTCGCCATGCAATACCTGCCAAAGCCATACGGATTTTAAGTTTAGTTTCCACATCTTGGGCGAAAAATTGGTGGCTGAGTTCTTCGAGTCGCTGCTGCAAATTTTCGTCTACACCATGTCCGATAATATAGAAAAATCCCGATTCTCGACATGCTTGTTTAATTTGAGATGCGACGGAATAGAGATTTTCTTGTCTAGAAACTAAGGTGCTGATATCAATAACCGGGACGGATGAAAACTCTTTCTCTACTACTTGCAAGTTTTTCATATTCAGGTTGGTACTATATATAGAAATTCGATTTGATTTATGAAAAAATCTAAGTATATGTAGGGTGTGTTAGGCGTAAGCCGTAACGCACCTGACTCCAAAGCTAACAAGTCACTGCATTAACATAACAAGTCACTGCATTAACATAACAAGCCATTGAATTAACATAACAAGCCATTGCATTAACATAACAAGCCATTGAATTAACATAACAAGCCATTGAATTAACATAACAAGCCATTGCATTAACATAACAAGCCACCGCATTAACATAACAAGCTACTGCATTAACAATGCAAGGTATTGTCAAATCAAATCCGCTACAAATTAATGAAATACTTGACTAAATAAAGCTTTGCGTCAAATCATGGCGATTTTAAACGCAAAGTAAAAACTAATGCGATTAAAATCGCTGACCTGTCGTAACTTCAAATCTAACTTCACCTTGGTCGCTAATTCCTAAGTCGCCTCGAATCAAACCAAAAGATGACTTCAGCCGTAATCCCAAGCCGTAACCAAAGCCGCTTCCAGGTTTGTCTCGTAAGACTCCTGGTTCTCCTAACACGCTGTCGCTAGACCCGAAATCTGAGGCGAAGTCAGTAAAGACAACTCCCCCTATTGATTGAAAAATTGGGAACCGATATTCCACAGAAGCTAAACCATAACTCCGACCACTGGCAACCTTACCATAACCGTAACCTCTGACAGAATCTATTCCGCCAATATTAAATGCATCGGCTGGTGGGAAATCTCCAATAGTCGTACCAATTTGTAAATTAATCGCCAACATTTCTGGATTATCAGTTGGTCTACCATTACCTATCCAACTGACTGGTAAATACTGAATATAATTTCCCCGTAAGCGGTTGCTGGAAATATTCCCTAGTCCAATGGGTATTGCTTGTTCTGTACTGAAAGTGAGAATTGATCCTTGAGTCGGGTTGTCTCGGCGATCGCGTCGATCTCTGGATACAGCAAATGATACTGTATATAGGTCATCAATTCCAGTGCCGCTCACAGATAGAGGACTCCCCAATCTATCAACCTGGACAACGTTATAATCTCCATCGCGGAGACTAATTCTGGTATAGTTGAGCGCTACAGATGTATCCCACTCATCAAAAGATCGTAAAAGTGCCACAGAACCACCAAATCTTCCTTCTCGCACTTTGCTGCCGTCAGCTAATCTGATATCGTCGTTAAAGGTTCCCGATGTGTTGCGACTACGAAAAGCTCTAATGCTATAACCTAAGCGATTTGGTTCTTCAGAACGATAACGACTAGTGAATTGACCATTAAATTGGACATCTTTAGTGCTGAACTGCAAAACTGTATTTAATCTATCGTTCACTCCGCTAACATTTTCATCTCTATAACCAACCCGACCGTATAGCCCAACGTCATCGTTATTACCGCCTCCTAAGATGACAGAAGGGAAGCTACGCTCTTTGATTACATAAAGGATATTAACACCAGAAGCATCTTCTTTAGGGTAGACATTGACTTGATTAAATGACTCTAATCTTCTCAATCGTTGCAAGTCTGCTTGAAGTAAATCTTCACTGAATACCTGACCTGGTTTGAGTCTGAGCAAACCAATGATAAAATCTTTCTGAGTTCGCCCTTTGATTGGCAGACTTCTGTTATTAATAAAACGAATCTGGATATCTTTGACAATTTTTTGAGAAACTTCCAGTGTCTGGCTATTTCCTAAACTAACTCCTATATAATCACCATATTGGGCGTACCCTCCCTCTATATGGATCGTAGCTTCTGGTGTTACAATCCCACTAGCCCCATCTTGAGTAGATGGTTGCGAGTCTGCAAATGCCTCTAGATTTTTACCACTCACTAACATTGCTGCGATGCCTACGGCGGCAAGCAACGCAACTACAGTTATTTGAACTCGCATATTGAAAATCCGTTAGTGTTGTTAAGTTTACAGCATAGAGAGGTTCTCTTTTGCGTAAGTTCTATATTAACCTTGCTATTGAGCCGATACCAAAATCTGGTTGCTTGTTTCGCCAATACTCAGTATAAACTCTACAGGTTCCAAAAAATATTAAAAACTTGCATCTTTGTCACTCACATTAGGGGATATAATCTTAAAGATTGCCTTGGTGTAGGGTTGTGTTTTTAGGCTTTGAGCATTTCGTAATGTTCCTTAAATTAAATACTAAATACTATAAAGCCAAAGAATCGAAACAAATTTCTTTATATCCCAAGATAATTTTTATGAGAATAGCATATATAATTTTGGCACATAATTATCCTGAACAATTGCTGCGTCTTGTTTATAAATTGAATAGAGATGATGTTTCATTTTTTATACATATAGACAAAATAGCAGATAGCATAATATATAATCAGATATTTACTCAACTTCATAAGTTTCCGAATGTATTTTTTCTCAAGAGATATAATTCAGCATGGGGAACCTTTGATATTGTCAGAGCTACTTTAGAAGGTATAAGTTCAATAGTAAAAACAGGTCTTGACTTTGATTATGTTATAAATTTATCAGGGCAAGATTACTTGATAAAATCAGATGCATATATGAAGATGTTTCTACAAAACAATCAAGGTAAGGAATTTATAGAATATTTCCCATTACCTTGTAGTAAATGGACAAACGGCGGCTTAGGAAGAATAGAGTATTGGCATATCCGTTGGAATGATAAACAGTTTTGTATTACCGAAAAAGAAAAATTTAAATCTCCTATTGCATCTTTATTATATAAATTTTTTATTTTGTTCTTACCTATAAAACGCAAACTTCCTGAAGGCTTTGCTATTCATGGAGGTTCTCAATTTTGGTGTTTAACAGGAGAATGTGTAAAATGGATAAATGATTTTGTAAGGCAAAACCCCAAGTTTGTTAAACATTTTCATTACAGTTATTGTGCAGATGAATTATTTTTTCAGACACTTATTTTAAATTCACCTTTTAAAGATAAGGTAGTTAACAATTACATGAGATATATAGATTGGGGTGACACTAATTCCTATCATCCAAGAATATTAGAGAAACATGATTTTGAAAAAATCAGTCAATCAGAAAAATTATTCGCTAGGAAGTTTGATACAAGTAAAGACTCGGATATATTAGATATGATAGATGAAATGATTTGATGTAAGTAAATTGTATAAGTATAGGAGTAAATGATGATATGATTGGGATTGCGATCGCAGGCACTGGATTTGGTCAAAAAGTCCACATCCCTGGATTCCAAGCACATCCTCAAACTGAGGTAGTTGCTATATATCACAGAGATATCAATAAAGCCAAAGCCATAGCAGCATCCCATAATATTCGCCACGCCTCTGATTCTCTGGCTGATATTGTGGGATTACCAGAAGTGCAAGCAGTCAGCATCTCTACACCGCCATTTTTGCATTATGAAATGGCAAAAACTGTACTGCAAGCTGGAAAACATTTATTACTAGAAAAACCGACAACTTTAAATGCATCTGAAGCTAAAGAACTTTATCAATTAGCAAAAGCAAAAGGCGTAATTGCCACTGTAGATTTTGAATTTCGCTTTGTCCCAGCATGGCAATTATTTGCTGAACTATTGTCACAAGATTATGTAGGTGAGTTGCGCTTAATTAAAATTGATTGGTTAGGTTCTTCTCGTGCTGATACTTCACGCCCTTGGAATTGGTATTCTGACAAAGAAAAAGGAGGCGGTGCATTAGGATCTTTAGGTTCTCACGCTTTCGATTACATTCACTGGTTATTCGGGCCAGTTCGGAGATTAAACGCCCATTTAACTACTGCGATTCCTACACGAGTTGATCCTGTTAGTGGAGAATCTAAGCCAGTGGATACAGATGACAACTGTATATTAACACTGGAATTAGCAGATGGTACACCTTGCCAACTTTCCATCAGTGCGGTTGTTCATGCAGCAAGAACCCATTGGGTAGAAGTATATGGCGATCGCGGTACATTAATTGTAGGCAGTGAAAATCAAAAAGATTATATCCACGGTTTTCGGGTTTGGGGTTCCCAGCCAGGTAAACCCTTGACGGAAATAGAAATACCAAATAGGTTAATTTTCCCTAAAAATTATGCTGATGGGCGCATTTGTGCCTTTATTCGCGTAGTAGACAAATGGGTAGAAGGAATTGAACGCAATCAAGAAATTACACCATCACTACGAGAAGGAATTTATTCTCAATTGTTGATGGATTTATCTCATGAATCGCATACAAAAGCCAGTTGGGTAGATGTACCTAATTTAGAAGAATTTCTTAATCACTAGAGAGAATGAACAAAACTCCCCGTATTCGTATCCCGCCGGAAGTCAAGAAATACGTTTTTGAACGTGACAAATATCAATGTCAAAGTTGCGGTAAAACTACTACAGAAACTCACCTCAGTATTGACCATATCATTCCCCTTGCGCGTGGTGGTCAAAATGATATCAGTAATTTACAAACTCTCTGTCTTACCTGCAATCAGCAGAAAACAGACAACATTGATCCCCGCTTCCGACGATATTTTGAGCTTTAGGTTAGGATAGTATGGGCTATTCGTTTCTCATTTCTATGGCTCAAAATCACAATAGCAATTCTCGAAGATTTCTCAATACTAAAACTACAATTCTTTACCTCTTCAGTTTCATGGTTGTTTTAGTAATAGCTTTTCCTTGGTTATATGAGATTAAAACGAAAGCTGGAATCGATATATCACCTGGCCGCCATGCAGGAACCTTTTTTGAAAAACATACCCACGGACTCTTTAGGTGTGAGTGGCTTTATCCCTACCATTGCGATCGCTCCCACGTTAAGTAAGTAGGTAGGCGTAATTAAATATAAGATCAAACCTCACCCTCAATCCCTCTCCTTAGTAAGACGTCGGAACTAACGCCTCTGGAGAGACTGATCAAAGATCAAACCTCACCCTCAATCCCTCTCCTTAGTAAGGCTACGGTGTACACACAAGTCGTATTACCCCCCTTAATCCCCCCGATATATTGGGGGGAAACAGGAAATCCGGTTCCCTCCCCAATACATACGGGGAGGGTTAGGGTGGGGTAAAACCTATGTTCCTCAGCTATTTCTAGACTTGTGTGTACGACTTTTACCGTTCTACCATACATCTATCCCAACTGATTTGAGATTGCGCTAACATCAACGGCTAACTTTTTACCCAACTTGAGCAACTGAAGACACTGATTCTCTGCTTCATTGCCAAAGCTAGTAATACACACCGGCGCAATCTGACTTTGCAGACAACTAAAATAGAGTTCTTGCGATCGCTGTAGGGAAATGTCAATATTTAGTTGATCCCCGACATCAATCAATCGCTCCAATAGTTGGATATCTGCATTAAAACTACCATTGGCATCGTGCAACAATTGCCAAAGCGATCGCGCAATTAACTGTTCTAACATCTGCTTACCATCGGGAATATTCAGCCGACAACGCAGATGTTTTGCTTCAGTTGCGATCGCTTCCAATTCTAAGATGTGACTCCAAGTCTTTTGGGGATCGGCAATATCTTGCTCAAGCGATCGCAATGTCATCAAACAGCGATGCCCTAAAGCAATATCGGCTGCTACCTGCAACTCTTGTGGTACTGTTATTTCATCTCGATGAAACGCCATCAGCACGCCATAATTATCACGATAGGCTTGGGTATACAACTGTCCTAAACGTGTCAGCGTTTCCTGACTCAGCAGCCCCATAATTCGATGGCGTTCTTCAGCAAATAGATTCTGCAAGCTGAAAGCTTCTTCGCCAAATAGCTGTGTCATTGCCAAGATGGTATGAGCCGCACTAGCTTGTTTTAGCGCCCCAAACAGCTTTTCTTTGATTTGGCTATAGTCACGCCGCCCGGTAAATTGTTGAATGCAGCAGTGAAAATCCCAGCCTCCCAAATGGAGAACCGCAAATACCAAATGCTCGCTTTCCCAAGTAATCTCTGACACCAGCTTCAAATTTCCCACAGCCAGAGTTAGCGATCCCATGCGTTGCAGTTGGTAATCTAACTCATTAGCTGCGTAGCAATAAACCTTTTTGTGGTAGCGCTGAGACTGTTTATCAGCAGCATCCTTTCTAGGCAAATTGTGCGCCTGGGCTGGTTTCTGATTAGTAAACAGGGAAGTAATGGCGTAATGGGCTGCTACTTGCTTAAAGCCAAGCTGGGCAGTTAACACGAGTTGCCGATAAATTTCCGCACCGTGTTTGAACTGCTCGACATTACTGGGGGCTAAACCAAGGCGTTTGACGAAGCCTTTTTCTAACTGCACACCAGCCACATCCCCTGCCAATTCCAAAGCACGGGCGGCGTAGCGAAGAATTTGTGTCCCCTCTGGACGGGAAATTTCTTCAAAAAACCAACCGCAACTAGTGAACATCAATAAAGCGTGACGCTGCATTTCTAACAAGCGCAAAGCGTCTACTTGTTCGGCTGCTGTTAGTTTGTGGGTTTGATGACGGGCGAGGAAACGGTTGACATTGGCAGCAGAGCGATCGCGCAATACTTGGATATATTCATCTCGTGCTAGCCAGGGATCGCGAAATAACTGTCTGCCATGTTCCTCGTACACCCCTGTTAGCTGATCCCGCAGCCAATTTAGGGCATCCCTTAAAGGACGACGCCATTTCTGATGCCAAACACCACCTTCTCCACCGCAACCACAGTCATCTTCCCATCTGCCGACACCGTGGGCGCAACTCCAGGCTGTGACTGACTTCAATTCCACTTCCCAACCAGGAGAATTTAAGCTGAGATAGTGGGCGAAGTTCGTTACTGTCCAACCTTGTTGGGGAAACTCTTTAGTAAAGGCGTAGGCTAAAGTTTTCTCTGTTCCCTTTTTGTGGTGTCCGAAGGTTTCCCCATCTGTCGCCACAGAAATCAACTGTGCCAGACGATGATCCCCACGGACTGCCGAGCCTATACGTCCGGCAAAGTGACTGGAATTATAAACCACATCACTAAAACCCATATCCCGCGATATCGGCCCATCGTAGAAGAAGATATCAATGTAGGGTTTGTCATTTGTTTCGTTGGACTCTTGACTATCTTTCAAATAACAACGATAGGGACGAGTCGAATCAATCTGACTACCGCCGACTTCGATCCATTCAGGATTGGAATGCTCTTGAGTCGGTAGGGGACGGCAACGCAATGCTTGGGATGGTGCAAGGATAATGAAGCGAATCCCCTCAGCAACAAGAGCATCTAGGGTTGCATAATCTACAGCAGTTTCCGCCAACCACATTCCTTCGGGATCGCGGCCAAAGCGGGAGCGGAAGTCCTCTTTACCCCAGCGAATTTGGGTATATTTGTCGCGCTCGTTCGCCAAAGGCATGATGATGTGATTGTATACTTGCGCGATCGCATTACCATGACCATCCAAGCGATCGCTACTCTTGGTATCCGCCTCTAAAATGCGCTGATAAACTTCCACATCGTAGCGTTCTAGCCACGACATCAGCGTTGCCCCGATATTAAAACTAAAATACTCGTAATTATTGACAATTTTCACTACTTCGCCCTGGTCATTTAAGACTCTGGCAAAGGCATTTGGGCGATAGCATTCCCAATGAATCCGCTCATTCCAATCATGGAAAGGTGCAGCGCTCGGTTGGCGTTCAATTGCGTCCAGATAAGGGTTTTCCCTTGGTGGCTGGTAAAAATGACCATGCACCGTCACATAAACACCATTAGCCTTTCTCAGGGGATCGGTTTCGTTAGTGTTTTTGGGATCTGAATGTAATCTTAACGTTGAGCCAGAGCTAGCCGGCATTTCAGCAGCAGAAGTCATGTATATTTATCCAAAACAAAAAACTTACAGTTGCACCGAAAACGTTGTGCGTAAACCTTTCTCCAATGGTTTGATCGCAAAATCCGGTATAAACAACAACTATGGAATCTAACCAAATTTTTGACAAATCTTCCTCATTGTAGTGGTAAATCTGCGTTATCGCACAGCGCAAAGTCCGTTGGGCGGCTCTGCCGACTTGAAGGAACTTTGCAAGACAACCCTTTCCCTGAAGGCTTAAATGTAATTAGCCATTGAACAAAAACTCAGTTAGGGGTTTCCTCGCTAGTAGCGCCAATTAAAATTTTAATTGTCTTTTAATATATTAAACCCCATTCCTGGTGTAATATTTTGGCTCAGATTCATAGTTTTGCAACGAAAAATTACAAAAACTCCTCAAATCGCAATCTTATTTTACATCCACTATAGTGAACTGAAAACGGTACAATTTCTGAATTGGTCTACAGGATGTTGAGAGTACCATATCGGAGTGATGAGTGAAAGTAATTTTTAATTCAACACTCCAATTTAAAATTTAGGATTGCTCGCTGTGAATGATACCCTCAACCCAAAAGAACAAATGTCAACCAAAAACATTATTCTTTTCGTTTTATTACTGTTTATCCCAGTTTCTGTTGCAGCCCACTTTCTGGAGTGGGGAGAATTGACAGTTTTCATTACATCTGGATTAGCGATTCTGCCCTTAGCAGCTTGGATGGGTACAGCTACAGAAGAAATTGCTGTAGTAGTGGGGCCATCATTGGGGGGTTTATTAAACGCCACCTTTGGTAATGCTACAGAATTAATTATCGCCCTCGTAGCGCTAAATGCTGGGTTAATAGATGTAGTTAAAGCCAGTATCACGGGATCGATTATTAGCAACTTACTACTAGTAATGGGTTTTTCCATGCTTTTGGGAGGACTGCGCTACAAAGAACAGACATTTCAGCCAATTGTGGCGCGGGTGAATGCTGCTTCGATGAATTTGGCGGTGATTGCCATTTTGATGCCAACGGCGATGAATTATACCTCTCAAGGAATTAACGAAGAAACACTGCAAAATCTTTCTATTGCTGTTGCTGTGGTGTTAATTCTGGTTTACTGCTTAACGCTGCTATTTTCGATGAAAACCCATTCCTATTTATATGATGTGGCTGTAGCGGAGACAGAAGAAGAAGAAATCCCTCATGCTAAACCAAATATGATGTTGTGGGTTAGCGTGCTGCTAGTATGTACCTTGCTAGTGGCGATTGAGTCAGAAATGTTGGTCGATTCTTTGGAGGTGGCCACATCTCAGCTAGGTTTGACGGCACTGTTTACAGGGGTAATTTTGGTTCCCATCGTCGGTAATGCGGCTGAACACGCCACAGCAGTCACCGTGGCAATGAAAAATAAGATGGATCTTTCCCTTTCGGTAGCTGTGGGATCGAGTATGCAGATTGCCTTATTTGTCGCGCCTGTGTTGGTGATAGCTGGGCGGATATTGGGTAAACCAATGGATTTGGATTTTAAACCCTTTGAATTAGTAGCTGTGGTTGTGTCAGTGTTGATTGCAAACAGTATTAGTTCTGATGGTAAGTCCAATTGGCTCGAAGGCACTTTGTTATTAGCTGCTTATACAGTGTTGGGTTTCGCCTTCTACTTCCATCCAGTTATGGAAGGTATGGGGTAGTTTAGCAGTGCGATCGCAGTTTAACCCAAAGCGATCGCACTCGATTATGAGTAATGACAGAGCCAGTTTTATATTTTAGATTTTCCACATCAGATATCAGCAATAGTTTTTCTAACCCCAAAAGACAAAAAACTCTTCTTTCTCACTCAAAAACAGCATAACTTAATGGAGAAGATAAAATTCTCAGTCTTAGTTAAGACTTTAAATGATTAAAACTAAAGTACCTATGACTATAAACCCAGTACCTAAAATAATCTTCCAGGTTAATGGTTCTCCCAGAAAAATCACTGAAAACAATAAAACTAATACCAAGCTCGATTTATCAATTGGTGCAATCAGCGAAGCTTTTCCGGCTTGTAAAGCTTGGAAGTAAAAAATCCATGATAAACCTGTAGCTAGTCCAGATAATAATAAGAAAATCATCGTTTTTTGGGGAATGACTAAGATATTAACTGCGTTTCCCTCAAAAAATACAATCCCCCAAGCAACCACCAAGATAACAACAGTTCGGATTGCTGTTGCTAAATTAGGGTTCACATTTTCTACCCCAATTTTGGCAAAGATAGTTGTCAATGCTGCAAAGACAGCCGAAAACAATGCATATATCCACCATGTTTTGCTGTTGCTTTCCATCTTCCCTCCTGATTCACCAAAATTAGCAATGTGATTTAGGCTCATGTTAGATTAGAAGGCTGCATACAAACTAAGAGGTTGTTTGAAAAGTCCTCTTATCGGTATCAAAAAGTTCTAGATCCCCCTAAATCCCCGCCACATGCTCCACTTGGGGAGACCCCAAGACCGCAGTGGCTCCCCTTAAGAAGGGGGACTTTGATTCCGTTTCCCCCCTTTTTAAGGGGGGTTAGGGGGGATCGCTAAGTGCCTAAAATCACAGCGAAATACTTGTTCATTCAACCTCTAAGATGGTTGATTTACAGACAAGTCTTAAATCAAAGTCACGTTCCTTTTGTGGGTGACACAAATCCAAAATCCAAAATTTAAAATTTAAAATCTGTTAATTACACCCTTTTGCCTGGGACAGGAGAAAATAAAGAGATATAAGAGCGATCGCCTATATGAGCTACT
Organism: Nostoc sp.; assembly: GCF_036917465.1. GTDB lineage: Bacteria > Cyanobacteriota > Cyanobacteriia > Cyanobacteriales > Nostocaceae > Nostoc. Next base: position 70,560 of record NZ_JBALDL010000043.1, on the reverse strand, counting down.
GCCTTAATCCCCATTGTCCCAAGCCGGAAAATTCTCATGATGTCAAGTTTTGCCGGACTTGCGGTACCAAGTTACTCCTCAAAGAACGTTACCGTGCTATCAAACCAATCGGACAAGGTGGTTTTGGCAAAACTTTTTTAGCTGTGGATGAGGATAAACCCTCAAAACCACGCTGCGTAATTAAGCAATTTTATCCCCAAGCCCAAGGCACTAACACTCTTGCCAAAGCTGTAGAGTTATTTAACCAAGAAGCGGTGCAGTTAGATGAATTGGGCAAACATCCCCAAATTCCCGAACTACTGGCATATTTTACCCAAGAAGACCGGCAGTATCTTGTACAAGAATTCATTGACGGACACAACTTAGCCCAGGAATTGGCACATAGGGGTGCTTTTAATGAAACGCAAATCCGGCAACTATTAAATGATTTATTGTCAGTTTTGCAATTTTGTCATTCCAGACACGTAATTCACCGCGATATTAAGCCAGAAAATATTATTTTACGCGAGAGCGATCGCAAACTAGTGTTAGTAGATTTTGGTGCGGCTAAATCTGCTACTGGCGCTGCCTTAAATCAAACTGGTACAAGTATTGGTAGTCCAGAATATGTAGCACCTGAGCAAATGAGAGGTAGGGCTGTTTTTGCTAGTGATATTTACAGTTTGGGTGCGACTTGTATTAATTTATTAACAGCGCGATCGCCTTTCGATTCCTATGATACCCACAACGATATCTGGGTTTGGCAGCAATACTTGAAAACTCCTGTTAGTAATGAGTTGAGTCGCATTCTCAATAAAATGCTAGAAAGTATTCCCATTCGGCGTTATCAAACAGTGGATGCAGTTCTCAAAGACTTAAATCACCAGTCGCAAGTAGCAGCAAAACCACCAATAGCACCAAAGCTTATCCCTCAATCACCACCTAATTCTCCAGCTACATTTGTATCGCCATCTCCTAGTCAACTTGAGAATGAATTAGAGGAAATGAAAACTCAATTTTTGGTTGGTAACAAACCTCAGCCAAATAAAATACAACCACCGACTCCCACATCTCAACCTACGAGTACAAACAAAATAGATCAAGAATTAGAGGAGTTAAAAGCTAAATATCTTGGTAATAACAATCCTTAAAAATCCATCCCTTCAAATAACCATCATTGTAAGCAAAACGACGTATTCAAATTAATCATCCTCTATATATAGGACTCCTACTTGATTTTTGAACAGAACTCAGTACAACTTTATTCCTTCTTTCCTCTTCCCCATTCCCCATTCCCTCTCTCTACGAATGATTCAGGAATCAAATCGGATTCCTATATAGATGAATTAATTTTCTAGTATCATAGCTTGCTGTCCTTGAGGTGAAGTTGCATAGTTTAAGAAAGCTTGAACACCAGGGCTAGCAGGGTTTTTATAGACATAAAATAGTTGCCGTTGGTAGGGATAACCATTTGCATCGGGAGTCAATCCATCAATTGGAATAAATCGCACTGTTTGTTGATTGGCAACCTGTGCGCTTGTTGCATAGCCGATACCATCAGTTCCTAAAGCTCGGAGTAGAGGAGTTGTAGCATCTCGTGGTAGTGTTGCAATGTTTGATGTTGTGCCAAAATTAGCTCCCTTCAATACCATTTCTTGAAATGCTTGATGCGTTCCACTAATTGCCGGTCGATTAATGACTCGAATAGTTCCACTATTACCACTTACGGCTGACCAGTTATTAATTTTACCCTGAAAAATATCTGCTACTTGGGCGCTAGTTAATCCTTGATTGAAAGGATTTGCTTTACCAACCACAAGCGCGATCGCATCTTTTGTTACAGACACCGCCATTAATCCTTGGCTTTGTTCTTGTGGAGTTAGCGATCGCGATACCGCCGCAATATCTGCTCTACCCGCTACCAAATCCGCGATCCCATTTTGAGAACCATTAGCACTAGTAACAACATTTGTACCAGGAAACTGCCTTTCAAAACCTTTTTTGAGATTTTGGTTAATTGTCACCATGCTTGTAGAACCGTCTATTTTCACAGTAGTACCACTTGGTAGTGAACTTGGGGGCGAAAAAGTCGGATTACCAGCAGAGGGTGTGTTAACTGGAGAGGTAACATTACCTGGTCTGACTACAAAGAACCAGTAACCACCACCGATTAAAGCTAGAAAAATTAGGATAAAAACAATTGGAGGCGGAGCGCTTTTTTGACTCATAAATTTTTACTCTGGTAGTTTTTCAAGACTCGATTCACTTAACATTTGCAAACGACGAGAAACTTCGTCATCTACAGTCATTCGTTCTATTTCAGCCTGGAGTTTTTCAGCCGGATTTTCAGAGATTTCAGCTAAAGCGCCTGTTTGTAAATTTCGGCGTTCAACTGCACTTTTAGCTTTTTCAAAGTCACTTTTCGCTGAACCAATATCAAATTCATTATTGACTTTGGCAATCATCGCTAGTGCTTCATTTACCTCTGACATATCTTTCATGTTTTGCATATCAGCTTTGTAGGTTTCTAGCTTCATGCGCTCACGATTCAGCTTGTCTTTGGAAGCATTCACAGATGTTTCAGCCTGTTTGACCATTTCTTCTAATTTGGGCAAAATCTGCTCTGTCTGAATTGCTTTAGTCATTGCCATCCGCGCTGCTTCTGGATTACCACCGCGCTGGGCAATATTTGCTTGCTGTTCTAAAGTCCCTAATTCTTTAACTTTTGACTCGTATTTATTTTTGGCTGTTTTGTAAGAACCTTCTTGCATAGCAACAGCTTGAGCTAACTTTTGCACAGATTCTTGCATTGATTGCAGTGATTCTTCAGCTATTGCTACAGCCACCTTTCCACCAGATTCTACCGGCATTCCCCATAGCCAATTCCAAGTACCAACTATGGTTCTTCCTGCTTTTTCACCCATTAACCAGTACATAACTTTTTTCATATATCACAGCTATCTTAGGAAGAGTGTTTTAATTAGATACGGCAAGTTTTATGCTTGCGACTCTTATTAGATTTACATCCAGTATTTTGATTTTTATGAAATGAATTGCTCTAAAAGCTCAGATCCCCGACTTCTCAAGAAGTCGGGGATCTTGTTGTTCATTAAAAAATCGGTATAAAACCTTAATATCCAAGGCTTTTGGGTTTTAGCTTAACTGCGTGTAATGCGATTATGAATTTTCTCTTTCTAGAGAAATAAAAACTTTTTGATAAAGGAATAAGTGATTTAAAAATCAGGTAAACTCAAGCAGCAAAAGCTTTCTTGTCTTTCGGGTAAGTAATTAACAGGCGCGAAAAACCGTTGTGGATGAACAACTGAAAAAACTGATTGATGAGGTATGCTGCTACCCAGACCCTAGTCTAGAAAGGCAGAAAGCATTAAATAGACTGTTTATGGTTATTCAACAACTCCCTGGCATTTATAAGTCTGGACACCAAGACTATTTAGAAGCCTTAAATCAGACTTGGGAATGGGTGAGCCGGAAGATTTGCGAATTTGAAGCGCGTTCACGAAGTGACTCCGTTCGCGTAGCGTCCCGAAGGGAAGGAGTATCGCCTTCTTTCCAACAAAGCCTAGTAATCTGGATTAATGGCTATCTCAAATGGCGCATTAAAGATTTATATATACCAGACAGTAATTATACCATCAGTTTAGACAGACTTACCCGTAACGATCAGGGTGACGAAACAACCCTGCTAAATATTTTACCAGACCGTCACTCAGAAACTATTTCTTTAGATTTGCTGGATATCAAAATTGCCCAAATCCAAGAAGTTGAGCGTCAGAGGCTTGGTAAACGCATCTGGCGATATATTGAGCAAGACGAAGAGGGTAAATTAACAGCTAGTCATCCCCGCAAAAATCCTGAATGTCATTGTCACTTATTGGCAATGCGCTTACTTCTGGAAGAACCACCTCATAAAATCGCTGATATTGCCAGAGAGTTAAATATAAGCAATCAAACTCTTTACTCCCACTGGAAGAAAAATTGCCTTCCCCTGTTAAAAGAAATTGGTATGAATTTCGGATCTGACTAATGACTAACACACAACCACATACTTTAAGCGTCCCTCTACCCAAAAATGCCCACCGTTGGGCTGAGGAATTTGCCGCCCAGCAAGATAACCCCGAAAAGGGAAAACAAGTTTATTTGAATACCCTGGCTGTCTATGCCGTTCATAGCTACCTCAAATGGCTGAACGTTGAGACAGCACTAAATCAAGGTGACAGTTGGCATCGTGGTTTAAGGGCGATTTTTGATGTTGCTGATTTAGTCTTGCCTGGTGTTGGTAAGCTTGAATGTCGTCCAGTGTTACCGGGTGAGGCTGCTATAGTTTTGCCGCCAACCATGACACAAGAACGCATTGGTTATGTAGGAGTTCAGTTTAGTCAGCAATTAGATTATGTAGAATTACTGGGATTTTTGCCAGCCAGGGAGATGACGGAATCACCAGCAATACTGCAAATAGCACAATTGCAATCCTTTGATTCTCTTTTCGAGATTATATATAGACGAACGCTATTAATAAATCTGCGTCAATGGGTTACGGGAATTTTTGAGACAGGTTGGCAATCACCAGAGTTAGTTTTTGCTAACAATTTCAGAAGCAGTAGCACAATAACTCGTTCCTCAACTAACTCCATCAGTCGGGCAAAGGTGATTAACCTAAAAAGCCAAGTACTGTTGTTATTGCAGTTAACTCCTACAGATAGCGAAGTTTTTGATATTCGCCTGCGGGTTTATCCCGGTGATGATTCGATTCATTTACCACCAGATTTACAAATGATTGTCCTTGATGAAGGCGGAAACACTGGTATGGAAGCGCAAGCAAGAAGTGCAGACGACTGGATGCAACTGGAGTTTAGCTGCCAGCACGAGGAAAAATTCAGTGTCAAAATAGTGTTAGGGGAAACAAGTCTGACGGAAGAGTTTGTTGTTTAAAACAAACAAAAGGAGACAGGAATGGCGATCGTCAAGTTGAAACTTAGACACAACTCACAAGATGGGTTTCTGGTAATTCTGACGGCAAAGGATTTGGATGAAGAAACGGAAGGATTTTTGCCTCCATTACCACCAGATTTAGAATCATCCTTTAATGAATGGCAGTCGGCATATCGTCAAATCGAAGCTGTACGCTCTTATGTTGCTCCCGCACCAGGGTTGCGTCTTACACCCAAAAGTGTGACGATTCATTCTCATGTAGAACACACGGGAGCAGTTAAAGATTATCTGAATCAATGGCTCAATTGTGGAGATAGCAGGTGGCAACCAATCCGGGATAGATTAATTGCGATCGCGCAACAATTAAATCAGTCAAATGATGAGATTCGCGTAATCGTTGATGCTAAAGATATCGGTTTACGCCGCCTTCCTTGGCAAGCATGGAATTTATTAGAAGAACACTATCCCAACGCCGAAGTTGCCCTCAGTGCGCCCAAAGGCTCCAATCCGAAGATAAATAAACTAGTTCCTCAAAGTACAAAAGTCAGAATTTTAGTTGCTGTGGGCAGAAGTGACGGCATTAATACAAAAGATGACTTAAAGGTAATTCAAGATTTAGAGACAGATGGCGTAGAAGTACGCTGTTTAATTAAGCCTAGCCGCCGAGATTTGTGTGATGCTCTTTGGGATGAACAAGGATATCATATTTTCGTTTTTACGGGACATAGTGGAAGTCAAGAAGATGGGCAAATAGGTTGGATTGAACTTAATGATAAAGAAAGTTTGACTATTGAAGAATTTAAAGAAGCTTTGAAACAAGCTATTGATAAAGGATTACAATTAGCAATTTTTAATTCTTGTGATGGTTTAGGATTAGCTAACCAACTTGCTCAAATACATTTACCTCAAGTTATTATCATGCGGGAACCTGTTCCAGACCCCGTAGCAGTAGATTTTTTAAGGTACTTTTTCCAAGAATTTACCCATAATAATAAGTCACTATTTACTTCTGTAAAAAAAGCCCGCAAACGCCTAGAACATTTTAAATCTGATTATCCAGGTGCAATTTGGTTGCCAACAATTTGTATCGAAGCCAATGTTGAACCGTTGACTTGGCAAGGATTGCGCGAAAGTTCTCCGCCAAAACTGACTCCAATCAAACCAGAGAATTCAACTCATCAACCAAAGAAAAATATCAAGCCGTGGTTATTAATTGGTTTGCTTGGTGTGGTTGTCGGTGGTGGTGTCGCCTATTTAGTTGGGAAAAAAGTCAACTCCGATTTTAGTTCAGTAACTGCTCCCGAAGGAACATGGTTTTATGGCGGTAGCACATCTTGGGCACCAATTCGGCAATATGTAGATATTGAAATCAAAAAAGCCCATCCGCAGTTTGAATTACGCTATACAGATGCGATTACTTCTACACCAGGCTCCGGTACAGGAATTCGGATGTTGTTGGAAGGACAACTCACCTTTGCTCAATCTTCCCGCCCGATCGCAGATAGGGAGTTTCAACAAGCTCAACAACGGGGCTTGAGCCTGAAACAAATTCCAGTAGCTTTGGAAGGATTAGCGATCGCTGTTCACCCCGATCTCCAAATTTCAGGGCTAACCTTGGGAGAAATCAAAGAGATTTACACTGGTAAAATAACTAACTGGAATCAGGTTGGTGGCCCTAACCTCAAAATTACTGCTTACTCCCGTCGCTTTGAAGACGGAGGCACTGTAGAGTTCTTTGCTAACAACGTTCTCAGTGGTGAAAAATTAGGAAGTAACGTAGTATATGTTTACGATACAACAGATGGGCTGAAAAAATTAGCCAGCGATCGCGGTGGCATTTACTACGCTTCGGCTCCAGAAGTCGTCCCCCAATGTAAAATTAAACCACTGCCAATTGCAAAACAAGGGAACAGTTTTGTCGCTCCTTACACAGAACCTTTGATTAAAGCAGAACAATGTCCCAATCAACGAAATAAGTTAAACATTGATGCTTTTAAAACAGGCCAGTATCCAATTACACGCCAGATGTTTGTCATAATTAAACAGAATAATAATAACAGTTTAGAACAACAAGCAGGCGAAGCATACGCCAATATGCTACTAACAACTCAGGGACAGAAATTGATGAACGAAGCTGGATTTGTGCGTATCCGTTGAGTGGTTATTTTGTAATTAAGTTTGCGTGTGATATCGTAAATAAGCCTAAAAAAAGTGACTCTGAAACTCAGAGCCACCCTTAAAACTGTATTCTGAAACTTTTAACCTTTCACAATCTTCTGATGTAGATGTGTGAAAATTTACTTCTTAGCTTCAGCAATGGGTACCCATTCAGTGTGGAAACTTCCGGGCTTATCAAGACGCAGGTAGGTATGTGCGCCGAAGTAGTCGCGTTGTGCTTGAGTTAGATTTTGAGGTAAGCGATCGCGGCGATAGCTGTCAAAATAATCCAAGGATGCGCTAAATGCAGGTACTGGAATTCCTACTGTTGCAGCTGTCGCAATTACTTCCCGCCAAGCAGTTTGTCTATCGAGAATTGTCTGCTTAAATTCGGGAGCTAATAGCAAGTTAGGCAAAGCTGGATTTTCGCTAAAAGCCTTTTTAATCTTATTCAAAAAGCGAGCGCGAATAATACAACCACCTTTCCAAATCCGCGCCATTTCGCCCAGATCCAAATTCCAGTTATATGTTTTGGAAGCTGTGGATAGCAACGCCATCCCTTGAGCATAAGAACAGATTTTTGAGCAATAGAGAGCATCACGGACTTTATTGATAAAGTCCTTAGTTTGCCCGTCATACTTGCCACTGGGGCCTGTGAGGACTTTCGATGCTGCAACCCGCTCATCTTTAATCGAAGAGATAATCCGGGCATTAACTGCTGCTGTAATTGTAGGAATAGCAACTCCCAATTCCAATGCAGTTTGCACAGTCCAGCGTCCAGTTCCCTTTTGACCGGCTGCATCAACAATCAAATCCACCAGGGGTTTATTTGTTTCTGGGTCAATATATGGAAAGATATTCTTCGTAATCTCAATCAAAAATGAATCGAGTTCATCGGTGGTGTTCCATTCAGCAAACACATCATGTAGCTGACTAGGGTTTAATCCAGCGACATTTTTCAGCAAGTCGTAGGCTTCAGCAATTAGCTGCATGTCGCCGTACTCAATACCGTTGTGTACCATTTTGACATAATGGCCAGAACCACCAGGGCCAATATAGGTTACACAAGGGCCATCATCGACTTGGGCAGCAATTTTGTTGAAAATTGGTGATAGAAACTCGTAAGAGCTTGTTGTACCTCCGGGCATCAGAGATGGGCCATTCAGCGCCCCTTCTTCACCGCCACTGACACCCATACCAAGATACCGAAGCCCTGCGGGTTCTAATTCCTGAGTGCGTCGTTCCGTATCTTCAAACCAAGAGTTGCCACCGTCGATAATGATATCGCCTTCCTCTAACAAGGGTTTGAGTTGAGCAATCACCGCATCCACTGGCTTACCAGCTTGCACCATTACTAGAATTTTGCGGGGACGTTCCAATAAGGCAACGAATTCTTCTAGAGTAAAGGCGGCTTTGACGTTCCTTCCTGGCGCACGCTGCGCCATAAACGCATCCGTTTTTTCTCGGGAGCGGTTGTAAACTGCAATTGGGAAGCCATTGCGCTCCACGTTTAGAGCGATGTTCTCACCCATAACGGCTAATCCAATCACACCAAAGCTTTGTAGTGTCATAAAAAATTTCTGGCTAACTCTTGCAGATCCTTTTACTTTAAGGGTAGTCCGATATTTTCCGTTCTCCCCTAAAGAAGACCTTAAGACTTGATCTAAACGACAAAAATCCACAACTAGCATGGATAATTAATTTTAAATTGTATCTAAATCAACAATTGACTGGCAAAATTTGCAAAATTGTTATTTGAGGGACTGGAGGCTGGGGACTAGGGGCTAGGGATTGGGGACTGGGGACTAGGAACTAGGAAAGAATTTAATTTACTAAATTAGTTTTTCTTGCTAATACCCAATCCCCAATCCCCAATCCCCAATCCCCAGTCCCCAATCCCCAATCCCCAATCCCTAGTCAAAGGAGTAACCAAATAATGCTGGCGTATGTCCTAGCTTTAGTGGTCGGTCTTGGTAGTTTAGCCATTTACACAGCAGCTTTCTTTTTTCCAGAAATCCACCGTAAGAATGACTTCATCTGGAGTGGCGTAGGACTATTCTATGCCTTAGTCTTATGGGTGTTTGCACCACGCATTACTGGAGGTTTATTGCTGGGTCATGTGGCTAGTGTGGCTCTTTTAGTTTGGTTTGGTTGGCAAACTCTATCATTACGTCGCCAACTGACCCCCCAGGCACAGCAAACCCAAGTACCCAGTCCTGAGACGGTGAAAACTGGCATTCAGGAACAGGTAAATAAGTTCTCTATTCAGGAGCGGCTGGGTCAGTTGCAAAAAGGTCTGGGTAGCACCTTCAGTGGCGCGAAAGCTAAAGTGCAACAGACTGGGAGTAAAAAGCCACCCGCAACCCCCAAACCTGAAGACATTACCTCTGTAAGAGCAGAGAAACCTGTTGTTGAGATTATCGACAATACTACTGCCATCCCAGAACAACCAGCAGAGGAGACAGTTACTACCGACACCGAAGCAAAAATCGAGAGTGTACCGGAAGCCATTCCACCACATCCCCCATCTCCTGAATTAGTGGAAGCAGCGCAAGCAGATTTTGAAATTGAGGATAAGCAACCGATTCCTGTAGAAGAAATTGTCCCAGATGCGGTACTCGCTCCCCCGGCGGAAACACCACCGGAAGCAATACCGCCGAATCAAGCTAGTTGAATGCAGTGAAACCTAACGTTAACCTAATATGATGTTGGGTTTCACTATTTCCATCAAGCTATTTTAGGGCTAATTTCAAAAAAATTATGAACATCCAGCTTAAAGCGGAATACGAGCAATTTATACAAACCCGAATTGCTACAGGTAGATATGAAAATGCTGAAGATATGATTGCTAAAGCATTAAAACTGCTAGAAGAATGGGAAAAGGGTTATCAGGAATGGGAAGAAGAAACCCAGAAAAAAATAGCTGTTGGGCTTGCTTCTATTGAACGTGGAGAGGTAGTAAATGGTGAAGTGGTGATGGCGCGACTGTCACATAAATTAGAGATGGATACCTTTTAATTGGAAGTCCATCACCTGTGAATATAATCTGCTCATTTAACCTTGTAGTAATGCCTGAAATCTTACATTGTCCCGAATGCTATCAAAATCAGGGTTAAATTTTGCTTCCCTACGACATCGACGAGGACTTAGATTAATTGCTTGTTGTAAGTTTTCAATGGCTAAATAAACATCATTTTGTAAGGCGAAATAGCAAGCTTTGCCGTAATGACCACTCTCATCATTGGCTTGTAGTTGTAAAGCTTTCTCACAACTAGCCAGTGAATCTTGGTAACGCCCCGCACGAGCCAGTACAATGCCCTGGTTAGCCCACAAAACTGGATATCCTGGTTGAAGTTTCATAGCTTCATTGAGGTTAGTCAATGCTTCATCATAACGCCCCAATAAACTCAAGCTCAAACCTTTGTTGCTCAATATCTCAGGAGCGTCCGGTTTAATTTTTAAGATTTGATCGCAGATAGTAATTACCTCTTTATAAGAATGTAAGAACAACAGTACAACAGTTATGTTTTTCAATACATTCAGGTCATCATTTTTAATTACTAAAGCTTTATCGAAACTAGCAAGTGCTTCTTGATAATGCTCTAATTCTGCCAGTACCAAGCCTCGGTTCTTCCAAGCCTCGCCATAGTCATCTTTAATTTGCAAGGCTTTCTCGTAGCTAGTGAGCGCCTCTTCATAATGACCTAATTTTCCCAAGACATTCCCCTGGCAGTAATAAATTATAGGATTGTCATCTTGAATTGTTAAGGCTCTGTTGTAACTAACGAGCGCTTCTTCATAATGATCTAGATTATCCTGCTGATTACCTAAATTTAAGAATAGACTACTACTGAATTCAGGATAACTATTAGTTACAATTTTTTCAGCTTGCTCTGTTGCCCTCTGTAGCAAATCAACTTGCTGATTTGGTTGACTACGTAAGGATTTGTACAATAGCCCAGCATATTTACCCAGTCCATCTTCCAAAAAATCAACTTGACTAAAACAAGGTCGTAATGCTGCCTCTATTTCTTCTTTAGAGGGGCCAATCACATTCTCGTAGTTAATCTTATTATATTTAGCTGGATTTCCTGGTAACATCATCCAACTAAAGAAAAAACCCAATTTTATGCTTTTCAGAAACTTCTCAGTTGAATCGGGTAAGAGGCGATAATTCTCTACTGTTGCTTCTGCGACAACTGCGGTGAAAGGAATCATGACTACTTCAAGTTGTTTAAGATAGCGAGAAGCAAAGAAATGGGAAAGGAATTGACGCTGACCCTCATCTCTTCTCCCAAAGAGAGCATGATAGATAAATTCAGCAGTATATTGACACCAATCAGAGTTATTGTATTTTTCTGGTTCAGGGCTATCTGGAGCAACTTCTTGGTTAGCTTGATTCTCAAAATATGTGGCTAGCAGTTCATGGGTTTCACGAAATCGCGTTTTGTCCTCCTGACAAAATGACAGACGAAAAACATCACGAGCCACATCATCTAGCCGATAGTGACCTTGAACAAACTCAACAAAATCGCACTTTGTTAGCCAATGAAAACAGTCGATAGTTGCATTGACACCAGTTTCAAAGTCTATTCCTTGTTTTTGTATTAAATATTGAACCAGCGACCGATCAAACCAACGACAACAAGCCGCAAATTGCACTATTTGTTTTTCTATTTGTTTTTGCTTTGGATTCAATCCTTGGAGTAGCAGGTCAGTAATCGCTTGGTTGCCACGGGAAAAGTCAATTTCGTTACCTTTTTCCTTCTCCTCTTTAATCCATCTGAGATAGTAGGGTAAGCCTTTAGTAGCTTTAAATATTTTCTGAATCTCTCCAGATTTGGTAATACCAATATCCTGAAGATATTCCTTAGTTTGCTCTTTGTTGAATTCATCTAGTCGTTGTTCATAGATTAAATGCCGATCTTGTTGCAACTTCCGCCAACTTTCTTTTTCTAATAAAGAACGTCGTCCTGCCACCAAAATACGTACACCATAAGACTTAAGGGGCGTATCTTCTAACAAATACTGCCACAGCCAAGTGTCAATATCTGACGATGCCTTTTCATAAGTATCTAAAACCAGTACAATCGAGCGCTTATGTCTTTGAGTTTTTTCGATCAATCCTTGAGCAAATGCATGAGTCAACTTGGGTATTGGTTCCAGCATCAATTCCTGAAGCTCTTTGTCGTTCTTCGTTGCTGGATGCTGTTGCAGTAATTCTTGTATACGCTCTTTCGTCGGTTTGAGTGCTTGTGATGCATCTGATAACATTCCTCCAGCCTTGACCGTAGCATCCAAACCTAAACTCAATGTTGTTCCGTGATCTCCCAAGTAAGCTGCACTTGTGGCTAGGAATGTGGCTGTTCCTAGTTCAAACCAATCTTTAACGGTGTTTTGTTGTTGTGTATCAACTGATTTACCTTGCACAGGTTCCGTTTTCAGCTTGTAAACAGTTTCCTGATACTGCTCATAAAGTGATGTAAAAGGGTCAGGTTTAGATAATAAATCCCTTCGCCAGAGTCCGGTAGGTTTTGGTAATAGCTCATAAAGCTTTTCCATTAGCTTCAGTGGCGTTTCAATACCTGGTGTACGACCAAAAGAGACTTCTGCAAAGTCAGCTTGCAACTCATGCGTCTCTTTTAGTTTTTGGGTGAGGGTAGTTTTACCAACTCCCCCGAAACCATAAATCTGAAACAGCAGTGGGGTAGATTCTGGAGATATCAGTGCTTGGGCAAATTTAGCTAGAAAGTCCTGAGCCTGTTTGCGAGAGATGTAATAAGGTATTGGAGTTGTCATCTGGCAATGAAAATACTTGGTCAGATGTATAGATTTTAGCGACTCCTACTTGAATTCAACATCTCAAATTGCCTATTTCAACAGAATTCTATAAAAATTAGATTGACCCATTGTAATTTTTAATGCTCAATCTGAGCCTTTGAGCGCAACTGGTGATGTCTGATAACAAGCTGCAAAGCGGCTACACGCATCATTAGCCATAAAAAATTGCTAGCGAAACGTAGCCTAGTAAAGCAATCCCAGTCTTGACGAGATTACTTTGCTTCTCTCCGAGAGGCTACGTCAAGGCTTGCAATGGCGAAAATACTTACCTTTGCATAAGTCCTGAAAGTGAATTTTATTAACTTTGTCGAACTCAAATTCAACAGGAAAGTTATTCAACTCTGGCGCGGAGTGCAGGAGATGGAAAGAGACTTCCAAATCCAACTTGTCGCTCGTTTAAGGATTCTAGAGCATCGTTCCAAAGGCTTTCATAATAAAAGAAAGTTACGCCTAAACCGCGTTCTTGAGCAGCCCGCACCTGAGACTTAATTTGCTGCATGGGAACTGGATTATTTCGTAACCCAGCCATAATACCAATTCCAGTTGGAATTATTTTTTGTGCTTCTTGGATTTCTGGGCGAGAAATATTAGCCACAAAACTTTGCATGTCGGGACGATAAACTTGCACAATTAACTCGTCTACAATATTTTGCCGCATCCAACTCAGCCAATCTTGCAGGTGAAACTTGTAAGCAAAATCATGATAATTAGGAGAAATAGAGAAAATTGCTTGTGGTTTTCTTTGCTTCACAGCTTGGTTAAGTTGTACCATGAACGCCGTAATTTTATCTGCCCGCCACTTTACCCATACCGCATCTTGGGCATCCCTTGGGGGAGCATTCTTGGTTTCTTTAGTATACAAAGCAACTGTATATTGGTCGTAGCCAAATTCGTAAGGCAAACTCGTATGATCGTCAAACTGAATACCATCAGCATCATATTGAGTGACAGTTTCCAGCACTAGATTGGTGATGAATTGTTGCACTTGTGGAAGGAAGGGATTGAGCCACATCACCTCACCAGCCGCACTATTTGAAGTTTGGCTACCATCCCGCTTTTGTGTGAACCAATCAGGATAATTCAGTGCTAGTTCCGACGTTGGGGGAGCCATGAAACCAAACTCAAACCAGGGAATTACTAGCAGTCCTTTGCGATGGGCTTGGGTAATTAGGTCTGCAAGAATATCATGTCCATCTAAACCTTTGTAGACAAAAGGTTGAATACCTGCACGTTGTGCGATCGCACTAGGATACATTACATAGCCAGAATTCCACACTACAGGATAGATTGTGTTAAAATTCAGCCGTCGTAATTGACTCACCGCATCTTGCACTTTGTCTCGATTTTTGAGGGTGTCAAAATCATTGGTAGTCATCCAAACCCCGCGAATTTCTTGACGGGGTAACTGTGCGATCGCAGGGGCGAAACTGTCTACCAGCAATACCGTAACAAAGGATATTAAAATGATAATCGGAAAAAGAGACTTGAATAGCCGCCGCCAACTTTGAGCAATAAAAGGTGATTTCATAAATTTGAATGATGCATTAGCTACTCACACACGCCATTGTTCGCTTTTACGATTTAATCTACTAAGCATATAGTCTGTAAATATTTATGCTTAGTATAAAACTAATGAGTTGGTAGTTGTTCGTTCCCTGCTTATGGAACTTTTGCACCAAAAAAACTAAAGCAGACGTACAAAGTTATAAGATGCTTGACGCAGCAAGTAATCATTTGTGCCCAATATATATTGGTATGGAGAATGGGGCATTGGTCATTGGTTATATTCCATCTCTCTTTGGGACTTCCAAAAAATAAAATCACAAATGTATAGAAACGATAATCACTGATGCATAATTTTCCACTAATAACTTGATGTAAACCTTGAATAAGATAAGTTAAACTAATGACTAAAATAAAAAGAACTTGAGAGGTTTAATCTCCCATTTTATTGTTCATTTTAAATTAATTATGAAAGACAATTTTCGGCTGTAAATCTTATAGAATTATTTAAACTATCTTTAATATATTCAAGGATACTTTTAGCAACATACTCTGCAAGCTTTACTGGTACAGCGTTCCCTATCATTTGTTCCAGGTCTGTTTTTGTACCTTCAAAAATAAACGTTTCTGGGAAAGTCTGCAAGTAGCTTCTTTCAATTGTAGTCAATGGGCGCAAGTTTTCTATAACGCTTACTGGATCTTTAGGATGTTTCTTATAGGTTTTAGGAATAGGGCGATTAACTCCTCTTACTGTTGGGCTAGGTTCATCAATACTAAAAATTCCTCTTCTTTGGTAACTTCTTGGATGTCTGTAGTAATATTGAACTTCTAATTTATTTCCTAGATAGTCCCTAATAGTCATTGGTTTTTCTGCTAACTTTTTTTTCAGATAAGGTTCTAGACTTTCGTCCTTTCCCAGTAACTCTCCAAAACAAAAAAATCTTTTTCGCTTTTGAGGAACACCGCACAAACTAGCATCCAAAATTATTTCACTTAAACCATATCCAGCGCCTTTAAATATTTGTTTAACCTCTTTATATTTATTGCTTTTACGAAATAAGTCTACGTTTTCTATCAAAAACCACTGAGGAAGAACACTTATAACTATCTCAGAAAATACAATACTTAAATCTCCTCTTCCTAAATTTTCATTGCGTTTCCCGGCACTAGAAAAGTCTTGGCAAGGTGGGCCTCCAATAATAATTTCAGGACACCTTTCTTTAAAAATTTGATAGTTACTCCTTAAATTACTAAGATCGTAATCAAAAATTTCATGGCTAAAGTTTTTTTGATAAACATCTATAGCTGGTTTCCAATTATCAAATGCTGCTAAAATATTAAATCCAGCATTTTGAAATCCTAAAGATAACCCTCCACAACCAGCAAAAAGGTCTAAAACTTTAAATGAAGAGTTTTTTATCTCATTGCTAGATTTTTCTTTCATATTTTTATATATTTTTTAAGTTTTCATCAAATATCTCTGGATTACTTAGAATTATACCATCAAATCTTCTCTCAGGACTTAGGTAATTTTGTCCTCCACCTAAGATAATATTCCCAATCTCTTCTTTCCTAATTCTGGGTTTAATCAATTCATCGCAAATCATATAAGGGTGAGTATTTAATCCACCTGATGCAAAAGCTTTATCATTTTTAGTATGATACGTCAGGATGTCAATTATTGATGCGTGCGGTATCTTACCATTTATAGCAAATTCATATAACATTTTTGCCAACCATATTACAGTTCGTGCATGACGTTGAATACTTTCTGTCCCAATTGGTAATCTTTTTGTAACATCAAAAAACAACCTAGTAAAACCAAAATCACTCCAAATAAATATATCTAAACAGTTTTGATATAATTTTGATGTTTTACCTACAGTTTTCCATACTGGCTGCATTACTAATGGAGATTGCATTTCTATATGATCGTAAAGTAAATTATCTAGACTATCTGTCAACCTTGAAATATAAGGAAGCATATTACGAATACTAATCCAATCACTAATTTCACTACAAACAGGATCGAGATATTTAAGTATTTGTTCTCTAGAATCTTTAAATTTATCAGCAATACTTAATGTTAGATAGACTATGGTATCTGGACGAGTAACAATTTCACAACCATATTTATGATCGGGTAAGCGACAAGTTGAATTATCTGGTAAGGCTGTCAATTTAATTTCTATGCTACGCAAGCAAACATCACCATTAAAAGTATTCAATGTAACTAAATCTACCCTTGGTAATCTTCCTATGACTAGTTTTCTATAAGGAAGATAGTCGCTTTCAAATGCGAAAAATAAGTTGGGAGATAGTGGTGTAATACCAAAAATATCAGTAACATCAATTTTCCCATGTTTAATTTTTAGGCTTTTATCAAGAGTTAAATAGACTAGCTGTAGACCTTGACTGTGCATATAACAAGCCAAAGAATTATTAAATTGATTTTTCCCCCAACTATTAGCTTGAGAGAAATCCCTGTTAGATTTAGCTAATCCAAAAAGACCAGGTTGTACTGTATTTTGATTCATTAGTTTGTCGGTTACATATTCATTTAAATAGCATCTTCTGCAACAACTTATCTGACAGCGACACTATTAAATGATTATTGTTTTAGTGTATATACTTAAAGTAATGTATTGAATAATGCTTTCAAAATTACTAACCTATTCCCCACCCCAACTGTGTCACAATAGAAAACTGTAATAAGAAAAATATTGTTAAGGTAATTTAGTGAGTCCAACTGCTCAATCCACGACAAGTACGCGTCGCATAGTATTTCCTTTTACGGCAATTGTGGGCCAGGAAGAAATGAAACTGGCGCTCCTATTGAACGTGATTGACCCCAAAATTGGTGGTGTAATGATCATGGGCGATCGCGGTACCGGTAAATCCACAACTATCCGGGCCCTGGCGGATCTGCTACCAGAAATTTCTGTGGTTGCCAATGACCCCTTCAGTAGCGATCCTAGCGACCCCGACTTGATGAGCGATGAAGTCCGCCAACTCTTAGAACAAGGGGCGGAAATTCCTGTAGCTCACAAAAAAGTCCAAATGGTAGACCTACCTCTGGGAGCCACAGAAGACCGAGTTTGTGGCACAATCGACATCGAGAAAGCTTTATCTGAAGGTGTCAAAGCTTTTGAACCGGGACTGCTGGCAAAGGCTAACCGGGGCATTCTCTATGTGGATGAAGTCAACTTACTAGATGACCACCTTGTAGATGTACTACTCGATTCCGCCGCCAGTGGATGGAACACTGTAGAACGGGAAGGTATTTCTATCCGTCACCCGGCGCGTTTTGTTCTTGTAGGTTCTGGAAACCCTGAAGAAGGCGAACTACGCCCCCAACTGCTCGATCGCTTTGGAATGCACGCAGAAATTCACACAGTCAAAGAACCAGTCTTGCGGGTGCAAATCGTGGAACAACGGGCGGATTTTGACCAAAATCCTCCAGTGTTTCTCGAAAGCTACAAACCCCAGCAAGAAGCATTACAAGAGCAAATTGTCAATGCTCAACAGCTTTTGCCAGAAGTGAAAATGGACTACGATCTACGGGTAAAAATTTCTGAAGTCTGTTCTGAACTGGATGTAGATGGTTTGCGGGGTGACATTGTTAGTAACCGCGCCGCTAAAGCCTTAACAGCTTATGAAGGACGCACTGAAGTTACAGTTGATGATATCTGCCGTGTGATTACGCTATGTTTGCGTCACAGGCTGCGGAAAGACCCCTTAGAATCGATTGATTCTGGCTACAAAGTTGCCAAAGTTTTTAGCCGCATCTTTGGTGTAGAACTACCAGAAAGTGATACTGCACAAAAAAACGGCACAGGTCAAAAGTTAGGTGCTAGGTAGGGGTTAAAAGTTAGGAGTTAGGAGTTAGGAGTTAGGAGTTAAGAGTTTTGAATGGAAAACGGCTTCATAAATCATGACTATAATTTCTCACTCAGAACTCCTAAATCAGTACTGACACCTGACTACATAACTCCTAATTTATTACTCCTTACTACTAACTTCTTACTCTTAACTCAGCACTGAATATGAGATTTTGGTCTTTTTGGTTCAACAGCTTTGTTTTATCCAGCCAATATAACCCACCCAGGTTTGTAGAATTATTGATGCTCTTATTAGCGATCGCTATGCTGGCAATAGCGACTATTTTACCCGATAGACCCTATTTAATTTTAGGCTTGAGCCTAGTAGTAGGGGCATCTATTTCTATTTTAGTGCGGGAAGCGATCGCGCCTTCACACCAGACGCGAATTACCCAACTAACAGCATCACTCTTACTCATCATCAGTCTCTATGGTTTTGCTGACTTAATTTACAGTCTTTAACGGTCTAACTAAAGATAAATCCGGTGTCAGCTTCTGCAAAACTTGCTTCAACAGCATCACCGTCCAATATACATCCGCTTGTGTCGGATCGCACCCCAATGTGATACGAATTCCGCCCAAGGCAGCTTTTTCGGAATAGTACGCTGCTAAAAGACTCGTTTAAGGCTTTCAGCGACAATCGAATAGAGCGCCGATCAGATAAAACCTAGATATTTTGATACACGATACGCAAGCAAAATCCCTGCAATACCACCAATAACGCTAAAGAAAATCGAGGTGAACGATAGCAAACTTCCACCCCACAAGACTGGGATGTAGCTGCCAATCGTAGAACCCATAAACATTCCAATTCCAATGATGAATTTATTCATTCAAGAAAAGCTTCAAAAGTAATCAAAATAAGTCATGCTTGAACTCCTTTATGACTCAAAATATTACCTTTTGGGAAAAACTCGTTTAATAATACCGAACACCTTGCCTATTCACAACTACTCAACCCAGTTTTCTAATAGGAGCGTAGAAATACGAGAAAACTCTCGCACATTATTAGTGACAAGGGTAACTCCTAAACTTACCGCATGAGAAGCAATGAGCATATCCATTGCACCAATAATAAGTCCTTGACTTTCGAGATCGCTTCTGATGCTGCCGTAAATTGTTGCAGATGCTTGATTAAATTCGACAATTTCTAGAGGTAGCAGAAATTGCATCAGGGCGATGCGGTTTTTCTCTTGCTGTTGACTTTTGGCAACTCCATATTCTAGTTCGGCAATGGTGATAGAGGAGATACCTACATCAGAAATACTAAGAGTTTGGAATTTATCCAGTACTTTTTGGGGTTTTTGCTTTATCAGGTAAATGCAGATGTTCGTATCAAGCAGGTATCGCATTTAAAAACTTTCTCTAGTGTCAATAACTGGCTGATCTCTAGAATTCATGAAGTCATCCGAGAAATTGTCTAGACTCTCTATTAGGGATTGCCAGGGGTTATCTTTGGCAATGAGGACAATGGCGTTACCAATTTTTTTGATATAAACTTCAGTACCAGTGAGTTGAAAGTCTTTGGGCAAAATGACCATTTGGTGAGTGCCATCAGTGGTAAGTTTAGCAGTGTTCATGGTGTTATTGTCCTTAAATAAGCCAGTATTTCATAACCTAGTCGTAGATTAAGTCTCGCTTATTTTCTATTTTAATTTCTTCCCGTAAGCCCTGAATAAGTTTCATTATTTTTTCCATCTGCACTGACAATGAAGAATTCCTTGACTTTACACGGTTTAAATTTTAGTAGGGTTGCCAATAATTTAACGCTTAACTAAAGATAAATCTGGTGTCAGCCTCTGCAAAACTTGCTTCAATACCATCAATGTCCGTGGTGAAATAATCAACGTGGTAAAATGTCTGTCAACAATAAGAGGATCTGAGTATGGTTAAGGCAGCCAGAGAGTCGAGAAAGAATAAAAACGATAGGGGATTTACCTTTGAACAGCACAAATATTTTGGTCAATATATTAAGCACCGGAGAGATGAAGCTGTAAATCTTAGTACTGTTTCTAGCTGGTGTTATGGTAAAACTGCAAAAATTTACAACCTAGCTTGCAAACTTGA
Source organism: Nostoc sp. (assembly GCF_036917465.1). Lineage (GTDB taxonomy): Bacteria > Cyanobacteriota > Cyanobacteriia > Cyanobacteriales > Nostocaceae > Nostoc. Next base: position 50,182 of record NZ_JBALDL010000043.1, on the reverse strand, counting down.
AAATACTCTCTCGGAATTTAAGAGCGAACTCGATAATGCGGTATGTTCTGAAACTTTACCCAATCACATCCTTTTTAAGGATGGTTACGCTCCTGAACTAGATCCAGTGAATTGTTATTACGAAAAAAGCGAGTTCCGCGAACAGTGGAATCGTGAGTTTATCAATGGGTTTAGGCCAGAATTTCAAGAACAATCCTCACAAGGGCTTCACCCACCATCTAATCTCCCTAGACGATGTGATGAGTTTACCTTAAATGAACATCGCCACGTAGCTCGAATCTTACGCTGTCAGGTTCGACAGGCATCAATTACAACAATTCTAATCTGGAATGCTTATGGAACGAAGTCCCAAATCACCAAGTTTGCTTACCGTTGGTGGAAAGCAGCAAAAGCTTTGTTTTGGGAACTAAATGAAGCGTCAGGTGATATTCCCGATCTATATTGCATAAGTGATTCTTTTAATGGAGTTAAAGCCGAAATTGTTGCCGATCAGAGTTTTGCTGAACCACTTATAGTTCCATTACCAAAATCTAGATTAGAGAAATCTCTAATTAGTATTGGAGAGGTTGTGCAAGACCAATATAATCTAGATATAAAATCAGATAAGCTCTATACAGATATTATTTACCCATAGCTTCACATGAGTGAGAGTTATTAGATTTATCGCTCTAGCTGTATCTAAATTTTAGTATGAGCGATCAACGCTTAACTAAAGATAAATCCGGTGTCAGCCTTTGTAAAACTTGCATCAACACCATCACTGTCCAATCTATATCCGCTTGCGTCGTATCACGTCCCAACGTAATGCGAATTCCGCCCAAGGCAGCTTTTTCGGAATAGCCCATCGCTAACAATATCGGGCTAGGGCTAAGTTTACCACTGTGACAGGCAGCACCAGCACTGATACCGATTCCAGCAAGATTTAGCTGTCGTACCAAGGTTTTACCGCTCAATTTTTTGCCATCGGCGTTTTCTAGGCACATACTGACATGGTGAGGTAAACGATCGCAAGTATCACCTGTAGGAATTAAACCAGGAATTTCAGCTAATTGGGCAAAGGCGCGATCGCGTAACTCAATCAATCGTGGTGTTTCTGTAGCTAATTCTTGCGCTGCTAATTCTGCTGCTACACCAAATCCGGCAATTACGGGTACTGCTTGCGTACCAGAACGCAGCCCCATTTCTTGTCCACCACCACCCAGTAAGGGCATCAAATCCACACCAGGACGCACGTACAACGCCCCTGCACCTTGCGGCCCATATATTTTATGACTGGAAAGGCTAAGTAAGTCTACTGGGAGTTGTTGCACATCTATGGGTAAGCGTCCCGCAGCTTGCACTGCATCGGTGTGGAACAAAGCCCCATGCGATGGCTCCGCCCGCCGCAGGCATCGCACAATTTTACCCAGTTCTGCGATCGGTTGCACAGTTCCAACTTCACTTTGACCGTAAATTATCGAAACTAAAACTGTGTTGTGTCGCAACGCCGCCTTTAAATCTAGGGGATTGACTCTACCTTTAATATCTACAGATAGGCGTGTAACTTCCCAACCCCACATTTCTAACAACCTTACTGTTTCAGAAATTGCAGAATGTTCGACGCTGGAAATAATTAGATGTTGAGGAACAGCATACAACCGAGCTACACCCATAATCGCCAAATTATCTGCTTCAGTGCCGCCAGAGGTAAAAACGATTGATTCAGGACTGGCGGCGTTAATTAAACCAGCAACTTGGACTCTGGCTTCTTCCACAACCGTTGCCGCCCGTTGTCCCCACTCATGTAAGCTGGAAGGATTGCCCCACTGTTGGGTGAGGACTGTTTGCATAACTGCGATCGCTTCTTTTCGAGTCGGAGTAGTGGCGCTGTAATCTAGATAAATTTGCATATAACCAATAATGATGAGAACACACGTTGGCAGTAAGCTGCTGATCTTGTCAGCATATACAGTTTGAGTGGACAAATCCTGAAAAAATCTCTGTAATTCTGCCTTTAGCAGTGGATTTTTCCCTTTAGCTGGAAAGTTATTTTTCTACTTAATTCAGAATACAAAATTTGGGGAATGATAAATCTATCCACTCCCAATCCACTTTTAACAGATTACAGTGCAACTTATCTCTAGACAAAGATATTTTTTATATATCTTTTTACTGATATTCTCCCTCGCTGGTTGTCAACGAGTCCAGTCTTATAATCAGCGTCCTGCACCTTTACCACAAGATCCGTTAGTTCAAGTTTACTTTAACCATTCTGAGTCTTCAGAATACAAGGAACCTTACCGTCAGCAAACTCGCCTTGGGGATGATTTAGAAAAACAAATTGTCAATGCTATTACGCACGCTAAATCTACAGTAGATGTGGCTGTGCAAGAATTACGTTTACCCAAAGTTGCTCAAGCACTGGTTGATAGACAAAAAGCTGGGGTAAAAGTCAGGATAATTTTAGAAAATACCTATAGCCGACCTTGGAGTAATTTAACATCTACTGAGGTAGGTAAGTTAGATAAAAGGGAACAGGAACGCTATAAGGAATTTCGCCAATTTATCGATATCAACCAAGACAATCAACTCAGTCCAGCAGAAATTAATCAAAGAGATGCTTTAATAATTTTGCAAAATGCCAAAATTCCCTGGATAGACGATCGAGCAGATGGTTCCGCAGGTAGCAGCTTAATGCATCACAAATTTGTGATTGTGGATAATCGCATTGTAATTATCACTTCGGCCAATTTTACTTTAAGTGATACTTATGGTGATTTTACAAATCACAATACTTTAGGCAATGCTAATAACTTATTGCAGATTGACAGCCCAGAATTAGCATCTTTATTTACAGAAGAGTTTAACATCTTATGGGGAGATGGGCCAGGAGGTAAGCCTGATAGTAGATTTGGTTTGGAAAAACCGATGCGATCGCCTAAACAAATTACATTAAATCAAAGCACAATTACTGTGCAATTTTCGCCTACTTCTCCAACTCAATCTTGGAGTAACAGTAGTAATGGTTTAATTGGTAAAACTTTAGATTCAGCAACCAAATCTGTTGATATGGCGTTATTTGTCCTTTCCGATCAACGTCTTGCCAATATTTTAGAAAATCGCCATCAACAAAGTGTGCAAATTCGCGCTTTAATTGAACCACAATTTATTTATCGTCCCTACAGTGAAGCCTTAGATATGATGGGAGTTGCTCTCAGTAATAAATGTAAATATGAAGTTGACAATCATCCTTGGCAAAATCCAATTACCACCGTAGGCGTACCTGTGTTACCCAAAGGCGATTTATTGCATCACAAATTTGGTGTGATTGATAGCCAAACAGTAATTACAGGTTCTCATAATTGGTCAGATGCTGCCAATAATGGTAACGATGAGACACTTGTAGTAATTCAAAATCCTATAGTTGCTGCCCATTATGTGCGAGAATTTGCGCGTCTTTATGCCAAAGTAAAACCAGGCTTACCACCAGCAATTCAAGAAAAAATTAAATCAGAACAAACACGTTGTCCCCAGATAAAAAGTTCTTCATCAAGTCAACTACAAGCAATTAAACAAATAAATATTAACACCGCAAGTTTGGCAGAATTAGAAACTCTTCCCGGCGTGGGTAATAAGTTAGCACAAAGGATAATTCTTAGCCGTCAACAGCAAAAATTTACATCTTTACAAGACTTAGAAAGAGTTCCAGGGGTTAAGGCGAAGACGTTGGAAAAATGGCACGATCGCCTGATTTGGTAGCAGCCTTTGCTAAAAAACAAGATCCCCATAAATCCTCCTTAAAAAGGGGGACTTTGATTCCGGTTCCCCCCTTTTTTTAAGGGGGGTTATGGGGGATCGAGTCTTAGGCGCACAAATTAAATGCGATCGCTAGATAGACCAATCAAACTGCGTGAATGGCCATTCCGAGAAAATCGTTCTGCTATTATTTTTTGATAAACTGCCTCATAGCCATCAGTCATTTGCTTAACGCTGAAACGGTTTTCGACATACTGGCGACAGGCATAGCGGTCTAACTTTATTGCCCGATCAATAGCAGTGATGCACTCTTGAATATTATTGCACAGGAAACCCGTCTTCCCGTGGGAAATTACCTCCTCAGCAGATCCCAAGTTCATCGCAATCACTGGCGTACCCGAAGCCATTGACTCAACCATCACTAATCCAAAGGGTTCTCGCCAAGTTATGGGGAACAGAGTTGCTACTGCACCTCCCATAAGAGCATTTTTTTGAGCATGATTAGCTTCACCCAAATACTGAATTTGCTCCCCGTCAATGTGCGGTTTGATTTCCCTCTCAAAGTATTCTGCATCAACTGCATCAACCTTACCTGCCATTTTCAAACGCCAACCAGCAAGTTTTGCAATTTCTATTGCTAAATGCCCTCCCTTTTCAGGAGACATTCGACCCAAAAACGCTAGGTAAGGCGGATCTTCTGGTTGAGCTTGAAAATTATAACTGCTGACATCAATTCCGTTGTAGACGGTTGAGATACAGTTCAACCCTAACCTTGGTTCTCGTTGTGCATCCGAAATACTAACGTAGGGTTGTTTTTTACCAAAACTAAACATCTTTTCGTTATCAGGTGTGAAAACCCCGTGCAACGTGTGAACCGTAGGGGTTGTGACGAGATTTGCGTAAGCCAGCGCCCCACACCCTACATGGGAGTGAATAATATCAAACTCTTCCGCACGTTCATAAACTGAAGCTAGATTCAGCATTTCATAAACGCTGTAATCCTTAATACTATTATCGAGTCTGACGGCACGAGGATGAACTGACACTAGTTTTGCCAGACTGATTGAATCTCCCGATGCAAATAAAGTTACTTCGTGTCCGCGCCGGACTAATTCATCGGTCACTAACCCCGCTACTAGCTCTATACCACCATAAGCTGGGGGCGGAACTCTTTCCCATAATGGAGCTACTTGAGCTATTCTCATCACAAACCTCCTAAAAAATCAAAATTTAATTAGAAGCTTTTTCTTTCTTTTGTTGTAGTGCTTGTAATTAATTCACTTGGCATCAGAAAGTAACTTCAGATACTAAACTTATTAAGAATAATGATCAAATCTTATTCGGTTTTTTCTATATTCCTTGTCTATCCTAGTACGGAAATTACCCACTCCTAAAGAGGTAAATGCATTCTAATTTATTAAAACTTCATGCTTTAGTGCAATTTTAAATAGAATATTTTTGAAATATATTGTTTTCAAAAAACGCCTAAATAGTATCTATATGATGGTATTAGGCTAAAAATCTCTGTTAACACCTGTAATTTATCGGATTTTAAAATATTAATTAAAGGATGCAGTGTGTAAACTAATTCTGACGGCTTTCCCTACTATATAAAAATAACTCGTTGCACCGAAAAAATTAACTTTTGTTAAAGAGGTAGTTTGAAATCAAAATCGGCAAAGTTTTATTAGAAGCTCTTAGCAATAACAATTAACTCTATCCTTAGCCACTTTAAAAGGTAATAAAGAGATTACCAAAATTATAGGATTTACGCAAAAAAGTTCTAAAGTAGCGGTAATTCATGAATTATCGCTACGACAAATCAGGTTTTTGAGACAATTTTGCGTAAGTCCTAAATTAAACTCTCGCAACTCATTCTACGAATTAGATTCCCTAGCAGTTATGGAAAGAAAGAGAAGAGAATACGCCTTTCAAGGCGGGTAAAAATTTTGCTCAATAAATTACTTTCTTCTCTGTGTTCTCTGCGCCTCTGCGGTTCAATCAATCACTTTTAAATCGCTTAAAACATAGAGAATAGAGTTAAACAATTGACTTATTACATAAAATATGATATTTTGTATTGCCATGAATAAAAATCATATTATATAAACGTGAATATCTCTCAATTTCTCAAAAAACCGCGTGTCTCATGGCAGGCGGTTTTCTCACTACTGATATTTGTATTCATGTACCTGCCCATATTGGTACTTGGCTTTTATAGCTTCAATCAGTCGCCCTACAGCGCAACTTGGCAAGGATTCACTCTCGATTGGTATCGCAAGTTGTTCAGCGACGATCGCATTTTATCAGCTTTGCAAAACAGTATGATAGTTGCTGGGTGTGCAGTTGGGGTTTCAGCAGTGCTGGGGACTTTGATGGCGGTTGGGTTAGCGCGTTACCAATTTCCTGGGAAGAAATTGTATCGGGGTATTGCTTACCTACCATTGATTATTCCCGATATTGCGATCGCAGTGGCTACGCTAGTATGTCTAGCCGCCTTTGCTATACCCCTGAGTTTGTGGACAATAGTTGCAGCGCATATCGTGTTTTGTCTGGCTTACGTCGGACTTGTAGTTGCTTCCCGACTTACCAATTTAGACCCCCACTTAGAAGAAGCAGCATTAGATTTAGGCGCTACACCAACCCAAGCTTTCATCCAAGTATTGTTACCTCAATTGATGCCTGGTATTTTGGCTGGTTGTCTTTTAGCATTTGTCCTCAGCTTAGACGACTTTCTCATTTCTAGTTTTACTGCTGGTAGCGGTTCTAACACCCTACCGATGGAGATTTTTAGCCGAATTAGAACAGGAGTCAAGCCTGATATTAACGCTTTAAGCGTCATGTTGATTTCAGTATCTGCGATCGTTGGTCTGATAGCTGAATTAATTCGCGCTTCTGGAGAAAATAAAAGCTGAAAATAAGACTTGTAATTAATCATCAAGATTAGGGATAACTTGGTTATCCATGAACTTTTTCGCATGGCGAAAAAAGCTATTTTAAAAGAGACGTTGCAATGTAACATCTCTACATTAGTTATACTCATGTATTCATATTTACCAATATTTCTAAACGTCCAATATAGATAAATATATAAAATTTATTCATCTTCTTGTTCTCGTGTTAAAAGAAGTTTAAGCACATGAATAAATTTCAGTGTTCACTTCTGTACATAACTGTTTTCAATTAGATAATATTGGGGCTAACTTTGGAGAAGATGCTATTTCCCCCTCATTATGCAAATCTGCCAAAATCCCAATTGCTCAAATCCATTCATCAACTCTGATAGCAATAGATTTTGTGTAAGTTGCGGACAAAGCAACTTTGGCAAACTTCTAAGAAACCGTTACCGTGTATTAAGACTCTTAGGTGAAGGTGGATTTAGTAGAACTTATGCTACAGAAGATGTAGACAGACTAAACGCGCCTTGCGTCATCAAGCAATTTTTCCCACAATTTCAGGGAACCGGACAACGCACCAAAGCCGCAGAATTTTTTAAAGAAGAGGCTTTTCGGTTGTATGAATTGGGAGAAAATCATACCCAAATTCCCAGATTACTAGCTTATTTTGAACAAGGTACTAGTTTATATCTTGTTCAAGAATTTATTCAAGGAAAAACTCTCTTACAAGAAGTTCAGCAACAAATCTATAGTGAAAAACACATTTGGGAACTTTTAGCTGATTTATTACCAGTTCTGGAATTCATTCATGCCCATAACGTCATTCATCGGGATATCAAACCAGAAAATATTATCCGCCGTGCCAGTGATGAAAAACCCGTATTAATTGACTTTGGCGGTGCTAAACAGGTAACACAAACTAGTTTAGGAAGACAAGCGACAGTCATTTATACCCTTGGTTATGCGCCGACTGAACAAATGGCTGGATTTGCTTGTCACAGCAGCGATTTGTATGCTTTGGGTGTAACTTGCGTGCGTCTTTTAACTCGATGTTTGCCTTTGCAGGATGCTTCTGGACAAGTTAATGACCCTATTTATGATGCCATGAATGCTAAATGGTTGTGGCGCGAACGTTTACAAGAAAAATGTATTACCATTAGCGACGACTTAGGAAGAATTTTAGAGAAATTACTCAAACATCTACCAAGTGAAAGATATCAAACAGCAGTAGAAGTTATCAATGATTTGAAGTTTACAACATCGAATATTGAACCTGTTGCTCTTAAAATTACTTCAATATCTCAATCGAGACTACCATCGATACCACAAAAAGTAATAGTACCATTACCTCCCTTAGAAACCTTTGAATTTGATGTAGTGACAGTAGACACAGGTGGAAGAGAAGTAAACCGCATGAGTGGTAATGCAAATTTATTTGCGGAAGAATTGGGTAAATCTGTCACCTTAGAAATGGTATCAATTCCTGGCGGTATTTACATGATGGGTTCACCAGAGTGTGAAGGAGATGCTGACGAACGTCCTCGACATAAAGTTACCGTCGAACCATTTTTTATGGGGAAATTTCCCGTAACTCAAGCCCAGTGGAGAGTAGTAGCAGCTTTACCCAAAGTCAAACAAGCTTTAAATCCCCATCCATCGAAATTTAAAGGTTTAGATAGACCAGTAGAAAATGTATCTTGGTATGAAGCTGTAGAATTCTGTCTCAGACTATCAGAAAAAACCGGACGCGATTATCGTTTACCGAGTGAGGCGGAATGGGAATACGCTTGTCGGGCTGGAACTACAACATCCTTTCACTTTGGCGAAACTATTACCTCTGAGTTAGTTAGTTGCACTATCGAACCAAAAAGCAAATTCCGTAAAGAAACAACAAACGTCGGCAGTTTTGAAGTTGCCAACGCCTTTGGATTGTACGATATGCACGGGCTAGTTTGGGAATGGTGCGCTGATTCGTGGCACAACAATTACAGCGATGCACCCTCAGATGGAACAGCCTGGGAAACTGGCGGTGATATTAATCGCCGGGTGCTACGTGGTGGTTCTTGGAGTTTCAACGCCGAACTGTGTCGCAGCGCCAGTCGTAGCTGGAACGAGTCAGACGGTGGGCTGAGGGTTTGTGGCTTTAGAGTGGTATTTTCTGTAGAGGAGATGATTTAGCAATTTGATTTAGAGGCTATAGAAATTATGAAAGACAAAATTGAGAAAGGTGACATAGTAGTTATAAATAAAAGTGGAAAATATCACAACCAGGTGGGCGAAGTTAGTGGGGTTGATTACAATATTTTCTTCGTCAAAATAGTAATAGTTAAATTAGGCAATCAAGAAGAAACATTTGAAGAGAAAGATTTACAATTACAAACTAAAAAACCGAGCCTTGAAGAAGTTGTCGCATCAATAGATAAAATTTTAGAAGGAGTTGAGCAGATTTCCAACTTGCCGACAAAAGAGAAAGTAGAGTTACCCAACCGTCTGAAATATCTTAAATTAGATATTTCTAAACTAGATAAGCAGTTGATTCAGAAAAACTTCGACAGTATAGAGAAAATATTCGCAGCAACAAGAGAAGTAGACTCATCAGCAAGCTTTTGGCAGGAAATAGATTCTAATTTGGAGAAAATAAGCTGGTGGATTAGAACAACTTTGTGAACAAGTAAGTAGGCAAGAGGAAATTAAACTATATGTTTTGCAAGCGCCAGTGCGTTGATTGCTCTCAACTTATCTGTAAAAACCATCTGACGGGGCGACGAAATTTGTGCATGAGATTTATGAATTTTTGGCGCTAAATTCCTATTCCCAGCCTTTAACTATTACACTATTTTAGCCTTGCCACGCCACTTACTTTATAAATTCTTTAAGACGCTGCTTTGCCTCTTAACCTAATCTTATCAATAATTTGAGGCAAAACTTATCTTTGACCACATTATAATTGCTAGATTTAAAGCTAAATAATTAATATTGGGCATGATTAAAAGTAACTATATGTTTATAAAATTTTATCCCTAATGCCTTATTACTTAAATTTTGTGCTTATTCATGAAGAGTTAAGTTTATTTGTGCCTACCTATTTTACTTTGTATTCATAACTGTACGACTGAAATTTTGGTATTAACTTGACACTTTCTTCATATAGGTTTTAAAAAAGTGTCTTTTTCTCTTTTGAGAGTAAAGTTTTAGCGACAATGCATAAGTTTGCAAATTAATAAAGAGGATTTTTATGAGGGTTTTTTTAGATAAAATAAATTACAAATATCGTCAGGAATATATATGCGTTTTTCTCAGTTTGTAGGGATTGTTGGTTGTACTACCGCAGCTTTTATATCAATTGCGCCTATGCAGGTAGAAGCTGCAACTTTTAAAGTAATATCAGGAGTTACTAGCATCGATCGCGATCACGAAAATATTCTTAAAGGTATCGGGCTAACCTTGACAGGCAGCAATAATACAGTTGCACCAATTCCGAGTAATTATTTAGTTGGCTTCAACATCGACTCCGCTACTAACTTTACATTTAGCGACGAGGGAGGTTTTACTCCGCTCTCAGGGACAATCGAGCATACTGGTACTGTTACCTTCAATAATCTGATAACTGTTGGTGACTTTTCAATTGGTTTTGCTCCGGGACGTACTACCGAAGGTGCTAGCGGATTTGTTTTAAGAGACACATTTTCTTTAGATACAATTTTGTTTGATTTGAGTCTTCCAGAACCTGTGGCATTTGATGGCCAAAATTTAACCATCCCTGATGTTAAATTGCTGGTTTCTCCAGAGTTTGCCAAAATACTAGGAAACTCGGACTTGACAGGTTTGTTTGCTGGAACTGCACGAATTGATGCTCAAGTTGCTGCCGTACCCGAACCTGATAGTGTACTAGCAGTTTTGGCAGTGGGTGCGGCTCTCTTAGCAACTAGATTGTATACTCAAAAAATTAAATGCACTTGATATCTTGAAGCATTGCTAAATGCTTACTAACGGGTGCAAGGGTATTGGCAGCAATCAACCCACTGGCGGCGACTGCTGGTAAACCAATACCGGGAAATGTTGAGTCGCCACAGCACATCAGTCCTGGTAGGGGTGTGCTGGGGCCAGGAAATATACCGCTTCCAGCTTGAATTGCTGGCCCGTAGGAACCTTGATGACGGCGGAGATAACGCTCATGAGTTAAGGGTGTACCAACAAGTGTGACTTCGCAACGAGAGCGAATATCTGGAATTATCCGCTCTAAAGCTTGCCACATTACTTCTGCACGCGATCGCTTTTGTTCGGCATATTCCTGGCTCCTTCTATCCATTCCCTGCCAGATAGAGTATGGCTCATTACCAGGTGTATACACATGAATCACGTGCTTACCTACTGGCGCTAAGGATGGATCGAGAACTGAAGGAATGGAGATCACCACCACATTTTGAGGTGCTGTTACGCCCAATTCCCAGTTATTAACCACGATGTAATGACACCGCAAATTTGACTGCAATCCTTGAGCATCAATGCCTAGATGTAAATGCATAAAGCTATCACATTCTGGTGTAGCTTGTCGTTTGCGGCGGTACTTTTTGGGTATTGCTTTATCTGGTATTAATTTCAGTGTGTCCCAAACCGAGGCATTAGAAATTACTGCTCGTTTGGCGCGAATTTCGGAGCGATCGCGCAGACGCACACCCACCGCCCGACTACCTTCTACAAGCACTTCTTCCACATGAGCGCCCAACATCAGCTTTCCGCCGTGACGTTCCAATCCTTGTACAAGGCTGTCAACTAAAGCACCACTACCACCAATGGGATATTCAAGTACTGCATTTGGCCGATACCAGTCCGCAAACATAAATGCTACCTCTGCGGCACTAGTACCATCTGCGGGCAATCCAGAAAGGAGAAAACACAGCAAATTCAGCCAGTTTCGGGTAAATGAATCTTTAACAACCTCATCCATAATCCGGCTGAAGGGGCCCGTCAGCTTGATTATATTCGCCACATTTTTTGTCAGAGATGGGAGAAACGGGCCCACAGTTCTAGCTGCACCAAAATCAAAGCGTAATGCGGCTGGTGGTATGGAAGTTGCAGCACTAGCAAATGGTTCCATAACGCGCTGGAGTTCTTGCCATTCGGCTACAGCATCATCACCAGAGAACTTCATCAGCACTTCACAAAATTGCTTTGCACCAACCGCCGTGTCAAAATCACCTTCTGGTAGACAACAACCCCAGGTATCGTAGGTGACGCATGGTAAATCAGAACCAATTGCATCTAACACTTGTCGCAAAGGGTTGGCTGAGGGGCTGTAAGACAGTCCAGAGTAGAGAGACGGGCCTGAGTCAAACTTGAAACCATTGCGCTCAAAACCATGAGCAGCGCCTCCAGCAATGGAGTGGCTTTCGCAAACTATCACATCAAAGCCATACCGTGCCAAAACAGCAGCACAACTCAAACCGCCAATACCGCTACCAATAACAACTATATCTGTGTTTTGCATATCCTTGATGTTTGCAACAATAAGTTAAAACAGTTGTGGAAACTTGGATAATATCATTCACTCCTCCATCCAGAAACCGCTCTAATTGCTTGATATCATCACTAAGGATGGACATAAAACCGTCAGTACTGCGTTCTTGAGATGAAAAATTTGATTCAGACAGACTTAAACTAGAAACTGAGTTTACTCAAGTCAAAGTAAAACTAGGGACTGGGGACTGGAGACTGAGGGACTAATAACAAATGACAAATGACTAATTCATATTGGAGAAAGGAATTTGAAAAATCAGCAATTTGGAAATTGGCAAAGCACAGTTTTAGGAATTGTGCTAGCAACACTAGTGATTCTTGGACTAAATTCCTTTATCATTATCAACCCAGGACAAGCAGGAGTGATCAGCATCTTGGGTAAAGCGAGAGATGGCGCTTTATTGGAAGGCATTCACATAAAACCGCCTTTTATCTCAGTGATAGATGTGTATGATTTAACTGTCCAAAAATTTGAAGTACCAGCAGAGAGTTCTACTAAAGATTTGCAAAATTTATCTGCGAGATTTGCAATCAACTTTCGCCTCGATCCCATACAGGTAGTTGAAGTTAGAAGGAAACAAGGAACCTTAGAGAATATTGTATCGAAAATTATTGCACCACAGACTCAAGAAGCATTTAAAATTGCAGCCGCCAGAAGAACAGTAGAAGAGGCAATTACTAAAAGAAGTGAGTTAAAAGAAGACTTCGATCAAGCGTTAGGCGATCGCTTAGACAAATATGGGATAATTGTGTTAGATACTAGCGTAGTTGATTTAGCATTCTCACCAGAATTTGCCAAAGCAGTGGAAGAAAAACAAATTGCTGAACAACGAGCGCAAAGAGCCGTTTATGTAGCACGGGAAGCAGAACAAGAAGCACAAGCAGATGTGAATCGCGCTAAAGGTAGGGCAGAAGCTCAAAGACTTTTAGCAGAGACACTCAAAGCCCAAGGAGGACAGTTAGTTTTGCAAAAAGAAGCAATTGAAGCTTGGAGAAGTGGCGGCGCTCAGATGCCCAAAGTCCTCGTTATGGGTAATGACTCAAAAAGCAGTGTTCCTTTCTTATTCAACCTTGGAAATGTCCAAAATCAGCCTTAATATTTTGACTTTGTTTAATATTAAAGCCTTGGTAACTGAGCAAAGTCGAAGTTAACACGACTTTAAATTGAGTAAATAATACTTAATAAGTTGGGCTAGTCCCAACTCAAACACAACAGAAAAACCAACAAAAACATCATCAAAGTTTATGTCAACCCCCAATCCTGAAAATCTCACCGCCGAAGAAGCGAAAAAATTACTGAATAAATTTAACTGTTTAGATATTGCGCCGATTCTCAAGCCATCAGAGAAAGTAGTAATTCGTGATGCTCTAATTTTGCTCACCAAGCTTGCTGATTATCAAATTTTAGGGATTTGTGCTGATACAGCAGAAGAAGGAATACTGGCGATGAAAACCTATTCTCTGGCTTTGGGTTATGAACCACCAGACAACTTATTGACACCTGAAGGGCCAGTTTATATCAAATTAAATGGTAAAAATGGCTTATGCTATCTTGATTCTTATGCTGGACATCATCGTGGAGTATTAGTATCTTGTCAGTCTTACCACGAAGACGGAATCAACGAAATGTATGGACATTTACCCTTGGATTTATTTGTATAGAATTCGGCAAATGTAGGTAGGGTATGTGCTTTACCTACTAACTAACGATCAATGAAAAATTACTAGATTTTATGAGTATTATTACACTCCAGTCGGTTAAAAAAGACTTTGGCATCAAAGAAGTTTTAAAAGATGCCAGCTTTAGCCTCGATGCTACCGATAAAGTTGGTTTAATTGGTACTAATGGTTCTGGAAAATCAACGCTGTTAAAAATGATTGCTGGGTTAGAATCCATTGATAGCGGTCAAATTATCATCAACTCCGGTTCTAAAATCATCTATTTACCCCAGCAACCAGATTTAGATGAGAACCACACAGTTTTAGAGCAAGTTTTTGCTGACAGTGGCGAACATACGGTTTTGGTGCGTGAGTATGAGGAACTATCAGATAAATTAGCTCACTATCCAGATGATAGTCAACTGATGTCTCGCCTTTCTGTGGTGATGCAAAAGATGGATACAAATAATGCTTGGGAATTAGAAACAAATGCCAAAATCATCCTCACAAAATTAGGAATTTCTGACTTTGATGCCAAGATAGGCACTTTATCTGGAGGCTATCGCAAGCGGATTGCTTTAGCATCAGCCTTATTAGCAGAACCCGATGCTTTGCTGATGGATGAGCCGACAAACCATTTAGATGCGCTTTCTGTTGAATGGTTACAAAGTTATTTAAATCGCTATCGCGGCGCACTTTTTCTGATTACCCACGATCGCTACTTTCTAGATCGCGTCACCAATCGGATCGTTGAAATCGACCGAGGCGACATTTATACCTATACAGGTAACTATTCATATTACCTCGAAAAGAAAGCTTTATCTGAAGAATCTGCCGTAAGCAGTCAACGGAAACATCAAGGCTTATTGCGGCGCGAGTTGGAATGGCTGAAAAAAGGCCCGAAAGCTAGGAGTACTAAGCAAAAAGCTAGAATTGACCGCGCTCATGCTCTGCGGGATACTGAATTTAAAGAAGTTCAGGGTAAAGTTGATATTTCTACCGTTGGTCGTCGCATTGGCAAAAAAGTTATTGAATTAAATAACGTTTCTAAAGCATACAATGGACGCACTCTGATTAATAATTTCACCTACGAATTTAGTCCAGAAGACCGCATCGGCATCATCGGCGCTAATGGTGCTGGTAAATCCACTTTAATGGATATTATTACTGGACAAATTAAGCCAGATTCAGGTGTTGCAGAAATTGGAACTACAGTTCACATTGGTTATTTTGACCAGCATTCTGAAGAATTGCTCACAGCTTTAAATGAAAGTCAGCGCGTGATTGACTATATCAAAGAAGAAGGAGAATTTATCAAAATTACCGATGGAACTCAAATTACTGCTTCGCAAATGTTGGAGCGGTTTTTGTTTCCTGGTAATCAACAGTATGCCCCAATTAGTAAACTTTCTGGTGGTGAAAAACGCCGTTTATTTCTGTTGCGGGTTTTGATGGGTGCGCCCAATGTCTTGATTTTAGATGAACCGACAAATGATTTAGATGTTCAGACATTAGCGGTACTTGAGGATTATTTAGAAGATTTTGTCGGGTGTGTAATTGTAGTTTCTCACGATCGCTACTTTCTCGATCGCACCATCGACACAGTATTTTCCTTTGAGGAAGGGGGTAATCTCCGGCAATATCCAGGTAATTACTCGATTTATCTGGACTATAAAAAGGCTGAAGAGGCACAGCAACAAGCTGCCAACACTAAGGAGAAGCCCAAAAATACCGAAGTCCAAAATGGTGCGTCTTCACCCAAGGATGTAGAAAATCCAAAGCGGCGGAGGTTATCCAATTGGGAAAAGAAAGAATTTGAGCAGTTGGAAGGTAAAATTGCCCAGTTAGAGGCACAGAAGACAGAAACCGAGAAAACGCTAGGGAATGTGTCACCGGGGAATTATAGCGAAGTGCAGAAACTCTACGATCGTGTGGAAAAGCTCAAGCACGCGATCGATGTGGCGACTGAACGCTGGTTAGAATTGGCTGAGATGGAAGCTACATGATCAGGCTATTACGTTGAATAGGCGCGTCAAAGTCTTCTCAATTCATTCATATCCCCGGATAATCTGATTCTTACAGGACTTAAGCAAAAAAGTTCTGTAGCGCTAATTGATCGCCAAATCAAGGGTTAAAAACCCCTACGTCTATACGTAGTATTCTTACAAAGTTGGGCGCACGGAAACCGTGACGCACCCACTTTGCGCTTAGTTGAATTGGGGTTTAAATCCCCGACTCCAACTGTCTTTAATTTTGAAGTAATGAGTAATAAGTAATGGGTATTTACTCATTACTCATTACTCATTTAAGAATTACCGCTACGACAAATCAGGTTTTTGAGACAATTTTGCGTAAGTCCTATCTCAGGAGACACTAGGATCGTTATCGGTTTTGATCTCTTTTAATAATCGTTCGACTTGGTTAACTTTTTCACCTCTATTCTGTGCTTTGAAAATATTTAAAGCTTTTTGTAAAGAAGATAGTGCTTCATCTTTTTTATTTGTTTGCCACAATACCAGTGCAAAATTAGTTAGGGCTTCGCCATAATTAGGATTGATTTCTAGAGCTTTTTTATATTCAGTCATGGCTTCTTCCCAGCGACTTTGGCTAGCATAAACCATGCCGATCGCATTGTAAGCTAGAGCGTATTTTGACTTGAGACGAATGGCTTGTTGATAAAAGCTAATTGCTTCTTCTGCTTTCTTTTGCTGAAAAAGCACATTTCCTAGTTGAAAGTGTGCAAATGCATCATCTGGGAATTTTTTAACTAACTTGCGTAAATTTTCCTCTGCACCCGTTAAATCTCCCTGATTTAATAAAGCATTAGCTTGTTGCAACATCTGCGATCGCTCTGGCGATCCTGTGTCTGAAAATTGTGCTAGTTTTTGTGGTTGTATCTGTGCATCCTGTTCCGACGAATGCAAAGAAACTTTTTCAGAAACCGCTAACGCTAATGGTGATAAACCAATTACAGTTAAAATACCCAGCATCATACAGCTAAAAGGTTGAACAAATGCTGATTTAGGTTTGATCTTCAGCTTCATCGTCCTGAATGCCTCGATAATATTCTTACATCCATCATAAAATGTGAGCGCCTTGGGTGTGATACACCACAAGTAGGAATACACATCTGTGCATCCCTACAACGCTAATTGAACGAGGGAGTGGGGAATGAGAATTAGGGACTGGGGATTCAGACCCCAACCAAGTTTTGTTCCCGCAGCGTCTCGTAGAGAAGAAAACTCTTTCCGTGTCCCCAGTCCCCAGTCCCCAGTCCCCAGTCCCCAGTCCCCAGTCCCCAGTCCCGGAGCGCCATTCCTCCCCGACTTGCTACGCCGAAGTCGGAGAATCCTGACGCGATCCGTTGAATTATTTACGTCCCTTCCCGCAATTTATCCAACACACTTCTATCTTCTAATGTCGAAGTATCACCAGATACCTCTTGTCCAGCAGCTAGATTCCGCAATAAGCGCCGCATAATCTTACCCGATCGCGTTTTGGGTAAAGCGTCGGTAAAGCGAATTTCTCCCGGACGGGCGATCGCACCAATTTCTTTGACGACGTGCTGCTTGAGTTCTTTACTCAGTTCTTCACTTCCCTGATAATTGCCTTCTAAAGTCACAAAAGCAACTACTTCTTCACCCTTGAGTTCATCAGGTTTACCCACTACCGCCGCTTCTGCAACGGCTGGATGAGAAACTAAGGCTGATTCTACTTCCATTGTACCAAGGCGGTGTCCTGAAACATTCAGTACGTCATCCACACGACCCATTACCCAGAAATAGCCGTCTTCATCACGTCTAGCCCCATCACCAGCAAAGTAAGTATAGTTACCATTTTGGGGTGGAATGTGTTCCCAATAAGTGCGGCGGAAGCGTTCTGGATCGCCGTAGACTGTCCGCATCATTCCTGGCCAAGGATGACGCACCGCCAGATAACCGCCTTCGTTGTTTGGTACGGTGTTTCCTTCTAAATCTACGACATCTGCAATAATTCCTGGGAAGGGAAGGGTTGCGGAACCTGGTTTTGTGGGGATTGCTCCTGGTAGCGGTGTAATCATGATACCGCCAGTTTCCGTTTGCCACCAAGTATCAACAATTGGACAGCGATCGCCACCAATTATTTTCCGATACCACATCCAAGCTTCGGGGTTAATCGGTTCGCCAACGGTTCCTAGCAAACGCAACGAAGACAAGTTTCGCGCCTTGGGATGTTGTTCGCCCATCTTAATAAATGCCCGAATTGCCGTAGGTGCAGTATAAAAAATATTAACGCCGTGTTTTTCAATTACATCCCATGTACAACCAGGATTAGAAGTACGGGGCGCACCTTCATACATCACGGTTGTTGCACCGTTGGAAAGAGGGCCGTAGACAATATAGCTGTGTCCCGTAATCCAACCGACATCTGCGGTACACCAATATACATCTGTGTCTTGCAGGTCGAATATCCACTTGGTGGTGATATGGGTATACAAATTATAACCAGCAGTTGTATGCACTACACCCTTCGGTTTGCCTGTGCTACCAGAAGTGTAGAGGACAAATAGCATATCTTCGCTGTCCATCGGTTCGGCGGGACAATCGGCTGATACACCTTTTTGTAAATCATGCCACCAATGATCGCGTCCGCCCAACTGCATATCAGTTTCTTGTCCAGTGCGCTTAACAACGAGGACGTTTTCGACACTGGGAACAGCATCATCAGCTAAGGCTTTATCTACCTGTGCTTTGAGAGGAACGATCGCATCTTTGCGCCAACCACCATCAGCTGTCACTACCAATTTAGCTTTAACATCAATTAAGCGATCGCGCAAAGCTTCAGCACTAAAACCACCAAATACCACACTGTGGGGTGCGCCAATTCTCGCACAGGCTAACATGGCGATCGCAGCTTCGGGAATCATTGGCATATAAATACCAACGCGATCGCCTTTTTGGACACCCAGTTGCTTCAATACATTAGCAAACTGACAAACTTCGCGGTGGAGTTGGGCATAAGTTAGCGTACGGGAATCACCTGGTTCTCCTTCCCAAATCAATGCGGCTTTATTTTTGCGCCAAGTAGTGAGATGTCTGTCAAGGCAGTTGTAAGAAATATTCATCTTACCGCCAACGAACCACTTTGCAAAAGGTGGTTGCCAATCTAATACTGTATCCCATTTTTGAAACCATTCTAATTCTGTTGTCGCCAAATCTGCCCAAAATTGCTGCGGATCGGCTTTGGCTTTGTTATAGAGACGCTTGTAGTCGTCTAAGCTTTTGATATGGGCGTTCTGCGAGAATTCACTAGGAGGATGAAAGAGGCGATTCTCTTGGAGGATTGATTCGATATTTGGTTCAGGCATGGTTAGTTATGAGTGCGTTATTATTACTAAAAACTATTTTTAGCCCAGCTGTGCTGCACGGTGTCTAGATTTTCGTTAAGTTAGGTGGAAATTGCCGAGTTATTTAGTTTACATTCATTTTCATCTAAGAAAAATCGACTTTATCAAGCTTTTCTTGAGTTGGGCAAGGTAGTACGAACAATGTTTTTGCTCGACTATGTTTCTAATGTGTCTCTTCGGCATGATATTACAGCAATAACCAATATTGTGGAGATGTACAATGCCTTTCTTGACTGGGTATTCTTCGGTAAGCTGGGAGCGATTACTGAAAATGATCCTATTGAGCAGGAAAAGCGGCTGAAGTATCTTGATTTGGTAGCAAGCGCAGTTATTTTACAGAATACGGTTGATATGTCGTTCGCTATCCAAACGTTAATGTCACAGGGAGAATTGATTCCTATACGACACCTTGCTGCTTTGAGTCCATACATAACAAGACATATCAAAAGATACGGTGATTATGTGGTGAATTTACATAATATTCCCCAACCATTAGAAGCTACTAAACTGCTACTATAAATATTTGAAATGTAGATATAGCAACGCTTTCCAGACCATCTTGCAGGTTTTTACACGTATCTCGGCTCAATACCTACTTATGTATTTGCATAATCTTGGTAATAAGCTGTGTATCTATATCAACAGTACATGACAAATGGCCTGCTTATCCTGGTTACTTGCTGCTATGAGCGCGAGATTAAGGATTTTAGTTGTGAATTTCAAAAATGGCTTTTTACCCATGAAACATAAGCAAAAAGCGATCGCTAATTGTTTAAAAACTATGCCAAAAGGAAAAATCGCTGCGATCTCGTGTGTTCCCTTGCTGCTAGTCGAGGCAGTCTTTATACCCGCAGCGATCGCCTTGGATGGCGAAAAGCTATACCACCTATGTTCTCACTTTCCCCTTAATTCTCAATGTAAGGGTTATGAAGCTCCTATATCGTTGAGCGATCGATTGGGAAAAACAGGTGACTGTATTTTTAAGAACAACGAGGTAGAAAACCGAGGGCTTTGTAAGATTACGGTGAATGAAACAGGTATTACCATCTACCAAGAAACTGGGAAAGAACTGAAAATTATTAACGAGCAAAAGTCTACTCGTACCATACAGATTACCCCAACCAGCGTCAGTAAAATTGAGTATCGTGAAGACGAGAAAAATAACACGGGGGCACAGGTTGTCAGCACCATTCTATTTGGAATTGCTGGGTCGCTGCTTACTCCCAACAAAAAGGTGTCGGAAATTCAGATTAATTACACATCAACTACTCCCCAAGACACCAGCCAAGAACAACAAAGTGTGAACTCCTTAAGGGTAGTTGTCGGGCGAGAGACTGGTAGAGAAATGCGATCGCAGTTAGAAAAAATCACCGATCGTCAAGCAGAAACCCCACAAGCTAAACCTGAACCGACGAATTAGCTTTCAAAATCTGCGGTAGCGATGTAACTTATCAACCGATTGGAAGTTGGGTGTAGGCGATCGCTTCTGAAGCCCCAACACACTGCAAAAGAAAATTTAGTACCAACCAATACATATCTATCATGAGCAACATCAACAACGTCTTGTGGGCGCAGCAATTGGGCGGCACATTCCCCGACACTGGCTTGAGCATCGCCGCCGATACTTTAGGCAACACCTACGTCACGGGAGCCTTCAACGGTACTGCTACCTTTGGTAATACCACCCTCACCAGTACGAGTTTTGGTTATAGTGATGCCTTCCTCGCCAAATTCGACAGCAACAAAAACGTCCTGTGGGCACAGAAATTAGGCGGCACGTTAACTGATTACGGCTTGGGCATCACCGTCGATGAGGCTGGTAACAGTTACGCCACAGGATTTTTCTCAGGTACAGCCACTTTTCTTTTGGCAGCACCACCCTCACCAGCACTGGTTATGAGGATGCCTTCATTACTAAACTTGATAGCAGTGGTAACGTCCTGTGGGCGCAAAAATTGGGTAGCACGTTGTCTGACTCTGGCTACAGCATCACTACCGATGGAGCGGGCAACACTTACGTTACTGGCGTACTAAATGCAGTAAGTTCACTTGGAAATGTTAACGCTTCCACTAATGGCAGTACGAGTGATGATGCTTTCATCACCAAACTCGACAACAACGGTAACGTCTTATGGACGAAAAACTTGGGTGATGGTGTTGTACCTAGTGGTGTTTTACCTAACAGAGGCACTGGCATTACCTCTGACGGAACAGGTAACACCTATGCCACAGGATATTTCTCAGGTACAGCCACTTTTGGTAATATCACTCTCACCAGTGCGGGGAATCAAGATGCTTTTATCACTAAGCTTGACAGCAGTGGCAACTTCCTCTGGGTGCAAAAATTGGGTGGTACGTTGGCTGATGCAGGTGTTGGCATTACCTCTGACGGGGCAGGCAACATTTACGTCACGGGATATTTCTCAGGTACTACCACCTTTGGTAGCACGACTCTTACCAGTGCCGGCGATAAGGATGCCTTTGTCGCCAAGCTTAACGGCAACGGTAATGTTCTGTGGGCAAATAAGTTGGGTAGTACTGGGGTTGATAAAGGTTTAGGAATTATCACTGATGGACTGGGTAATACATACATCACAGGAGCCTTAAACGGTACTGCCACTTTTGGTAGCACCACCCTCAGCAGTACAGGTGATTCTGACGCCTTCATCGCCAAGCTTGACAGCAACGGTAATATTTTATCAGCACAGAAATTTGGTGGCACTTTAGCAGACCTGGGCACTGGAATTGCCACCGACGGAAAGGGTAATATCTACGCTACGGGAAGCTTTTCAGATACCGCGAGCTTTGGTAATAACAGCCTCACCAGTACAGGTAATTCTGATGCCTTTGTCATCAAGCTTGGGGACGAGGTAGAGCAGCCAAAAATCACCCTCGCCCTCACACCCAACAGCGTTGCTGAAGATGGTAGCGACAACCTCATTTATACCTTCACCCGTGATGGCGACACAACTAACCCCCAGATAGTCAACTTCAATATTGGCGGCAATGCTACTTACAACACTGACTACACAGTAGTTGGAACTAACACCTTTACTGGCTTTAATGGTACTGTCGCCTTTAAAGCTGGTGATACCACTGCTACTGTCACCATTAACCCAACTGCTGACACAACGTTTGAGGCTGATGAAACAGTGAGCTTAACACTGGCATCAGGAACAGGTTACACCATTGCTACATCAGAAGCAGTGACAGGTAAGATTACCAATGACGACACTCAAATTAACCTAGCAGTTAATAAGGTACTGTGGGCAAAGCAATTGGGTGGTACTGAGTTTGACGTAGGCTGGGGCATCGCCGCCGATGCTTCAGGCAACACCTATGTGATGGGAGATTTTTCAGATACCGTCACCTTTGGCAGCACCAGCCTTACCAGTGGAGCCGGGAATGATTCTTTCATCACCAAGCTTGACAGCAGTGGCAACGTCTTATGGGCACAGAAATTGGGTGGTAGCTCGTACAGGACATCTAGCGGCATTACTGTCGATAATTCAGGCAACACCTACGCCACAGGATTTTTCTCTAATACCGCCGCCTTTGGTAACATCACCCTTACCAGTGCAGGTGAGGGTGATGCCTTTATCACCAAGCTCGACAGCAGTGGCAACGTCTTGTGGGCGCAGCAATTGGGTGGCACCTCGTTTGATCTAGCTCTGGGCATTGCTGTCGATAGTTCGGGTAACTCCTACGTAACTGGCAGTTTCTCTGATACCGCTACCTTTGGTAACATCACTCTTACCAGTGCAGGTAATGAGGATGACGATGGGTTCATCACCAAGCTCGACAGCAGTGGCAACTTCCTGTGGGCGCAGCAATTAGGTGGTACATCCTATGCGTCTGGTGAAGCGATCGCCAGCGACGCAGTAGGTAATACTTATGTCACAGGATATTTCTCCGATACTGCCATTTTTGGCAACACCACCCTTACCAGTACAGGTCGGGATGATGGGTTCATCACCAAGCTTGACAGCAATGGCAACTTCCTCTGGGCGCAGAAATTGGGGGGTGGCTCTGAAGGTGAAGGCATTACAATCGATAGTTCAGGCAACACCTACGTCACGGGAAACATCTACGTCGCGGGAAATTTTGATGAAAGCATCACCAAGTTCGATAGTAGTGGCAAATTTATCTGGGCTAATAAGTTGGACGGCAATGTGTCTGAAGTTACTGGCATTACTGTCGATAGTTCAGGTAATATCTACGTCACGGGAAGTTTTTCCGATACTGCCACTTTTGGTAGCATCACCTTGATCAGTACAGGTGATAGTGATGAAGATGCCTTCATTGCCAAGCTTGACAGCAACGGCAAATTCCTATCGGCACAAAACTTTGGTAGCACATCAGATGACCGAGGCTTAGACATAACCTCGGACGGGAAGGGTAACATCTATGCCACAGGAGGCTTTGATAATACTGCGACCTTTGGTGATACCAGCCTCACCAGTGCTGGCAGTATTGATGTCTTTGTCATCAAGCTTGGGGGCGAGGTAGAGGAGCCAAAAATCACTCTCGCCCTCACACCCAACAGCGTTGCTGAAGATGGTAGCAACAACCTCATTTATACCTTCACCCGTAATGGCGACACAACCAACCCCCAGATAGTCAACTTCAACATTGGCGGCAATGCTACTTACAACACTGACTACACAATAGTCGGAACTGACACCTTTAGTGGCATCAATGGTACTGTCGCCTTTAAAGCTGGTGATACCACTGCTACTGTCACTATTAACCCAACTGCTGACACAACGTTTGAGGCTGATGAAACAGTGGGGTTAACACTGGCATCAGGAACAGGTTACACCATTGCTACATCAGAGGCGGTGACAGGTAAGATTACCAATGACGACACTCAAATTAGCCTGGCACCGGATAATACTGATAGCGTATTCAACCTCAATGGTGCTGCAACTTCCGTACAATTCCTCCTCAAGAGTGCTATTCCCGGTGTTGTCAACGAAATCGGACTGTTTACCGTAGACGATGATAAAGGCACCATCGACGGCATTGCGCCCAACGATTCCAACTACACTCAGGCGGCACTGACACGTTCTCGCAGTATCTTCTCAACTTTAGGAAATTCGCCCAAGGGCTTTGATACCAACCTCACCCGGACTCTTGACCTCGATGGTGATATTCGCTTCCGCCTATTACTAGTACAAAACGGCACCCTTGATGGTTTGCAGAATGGTACAGTACCACTGTCACAATTGCTGCTCTCCTCTCCTACTTCCTTGCAAGTTTCTGATGCAGGTAACAGCAACTTTGACCTCCGCTTTGAGGATAGTCCTGGGAGTGGTCAGTTCAACGATGCGGTAGTGCAAATGCAACTAGGAACACAAGCTAATAAACCCATAGGTATTGCCCTACAAGACCAGCAAGAAGGCGAGGTGTTGGACTTGCGTGGGCTGATAGGTACGCAGAATGCAACATTTACGGTTAACCGTGAGGCAGCATATAACAACTTTGTCGGTTTCTTTCGTGTGGCCGATGCCAAAGGCGGCATCGATACCAACAGTGACGGCATAGGGGATTTGCTACCCGGACAAGCAGGCTATGGAGAGGCGGCAGTGAAGAACCGTGTTGGCGGTATTGACCTGAGTGTGGTGAACCAGGGTAAAGCAACCTTTACGGGTCAGTTTGAGGCTGGTTCAGTATTTGCACCATTTCTTATCGTTAATGGTACACCAGAACAACTTCTTGACAGCAACCCCAATAATAACCCCGCAATTTACTTCCCGTATCTGGGTGCAAATTCGGACAAACTAGACCATGTGCGGATATTAGGCAACAATGTTTTCGGGTTTGAGGACTTGCCTAACAGCGGTGATAAAGATTTCAATGACATCATCGTTAGTGTGAAGTTCGGCTAATTGTTGACCAAAAACGCTTGTGATCAGGCATCTACGGTTTTGAGTCACAAGCGTTTCTTAATTTTTGATTTATGCTGAGGGAGATTCCACGAATTTAGTCAAACGTGTAATCGGCAATTGAAAGTCCTTCTACAAGAGCCACTACCGCCAGAAAAATACCCCCATATTCTGGGGGCGATTGATGTGGTTGATATGCCTAAAAAGACACAATCGAATAATGAGAGTTAAAAGCAAGCGCTCAAGAAATGTAAAGACGTTACATTGCAGTCTATCTAGCGGGAATGTTGCAAAATATAAGTAGTCTTGACAAATAACTCCTGAAACTATGACGCTCACCGTCGAAGCTAGCAGTCTCTCTCTCAACGATGTTCATCGCTTTCTTAAACTAGAAGAGCTTGCAATTGGTTCATTCACAGAGTTCTTAAATTTAGAACCGTTAACAGAGTTTGAACAACAAGATTTATTGCGAATTAGAAAGGACTTCCACTATTATCTTAAGTTGGGTAAAATTTCTGAAGGCTTAGTCAAGTTTTTAACAATTGCGCCACTAATGCGGTTAGCAGGATTTTACGATGTGCCGATTCGGTTGACAATGGAAGATAGCGTTGCGATCGCAGTGGAAGATGAAGACAGAAGAATTACCGGCCGGATGGATATTTTAGCAATCAACAGTCCTCAAAGTAAGATTGCGCCGCCATTTTTGGTTGTAGTGATTGAAACGAAAAATAGTGCGATCGAAGTTGGTGAGGGTTTGCCTCAATTACTCACTTATGCTTTTAAAAGTTTAGATCAACAAACATCAGTTTGGGGACTAGTTGATAAAGGTTTAAAAAAACAAGTTTATCAAGATACCTTCCGTACACCAGATTATTTCTGGTTTCACACTGTAACAATGGAACTTCAGGGATTTCATTTAGTTGATGGGAAGTATCAAGAAATCCAAGTAACCACTGATGGACGTTTGTGGAGCCAGCAGTTAGAACTTTATTTGGGAGTATATGAAGGTAAATTAAGATTCTTCACTACTGAAAATCAATTAATATTATCATCAGAGGAACTAGCTGAACAGGAACGTTTGCGTGCTGACCAGGCAGAAGAACGTGCCAAACAAGCAGAGGAAAAACTTGCTCTATTGAGGGAAGTATTACGCACACAGGGCATCGACTTAGAGAATATTTAATGACATCAGGAAATTAATTGAGTACATTTTCAAGTTAAAATCTAGTTATAAATGTGTAAAAAAAGCGTTATATTCTGAAAGTAGGGCATAGTTTGCAAGCAACAGAGATTAAGGATAAATTAAAGTCCCTTACCCTGCAAGCTTCCTCGGTAGATCATAATTTGGCGAGAAGATTAGATGAAATCAATCGTTGGGTAAAGAATATCAAGCCAGGTTCCCTGACTGCAAAACCATTTGTGATTGCATTTCTCTTAGAGGTAATTACGGATTCTACCATTTGGCTGATAATCAAATCCTTACCTTCGGAAGAAGAACAGAAAGCAAAGTTTGAGTTGATGACACCGATTGAGAGATATTGGTATGGTTATCTATTTCCTAGATGGATTAATGCAAGTGACTCCAAATTTTATATTTGGAAACAAAAATTGATGTCAGGCGAATTTAACCAGGTTGATGATGATATCATTAAATCAATAGCCCAAGATGTTGTTAGTCGAGAAGGTAGTTTTTGGCAGCGTTATATCGCCGACCTATCGATGGCAACAGACCTAATTGTTAGTAGTCGTAACAATCAACCGCTTTGCATTCAAGTTACTAGTGTCTCTGAAGAACTTAATTACCAAAAGTACCAAGCTTGGCAAAATACACTGCGATCGTGGGAAATAGAGAGAGGATTGTTCTTAAGTTACAATCCCAAGGATGCTAATTTTGTCAACCAGTTAGTCAACGTGGCCCTGTATAACAGTGATTACCTTTCTGGTGGCAAATATTTAAAATTTTCGTGAACTTTAAGGAATTTGATATTCCAGATTTGTGTTCAGCCTACATACTTACTTGCTAATTACGGCTTTTATGGCTAACAAAAGAGAAACTCACTGCAACAATCAAGTGGATACATTTGCTGAAGCTTTAGCAACAGCGCGACAAATGCAGCAAAACTGGCTAACTTACGGAGTTGATTTTGTAAATTTTTACGTTGAAGATGTAGATGGAGATTGGCTAGAAACATGGGGAAATGACGAAATTTTAGGTAATTCTCAATTAGATACTATTAAAGAATTTTTGGTAAGTAATGATAGTGTAGCGGTGAAAGTAAGAGAGCATTTAGGCGAGCGATCGCTATTTGATTTTGCAGTAAGCTTAGAAGAATCTTGGAGAATTTCTGAAACCAATGACAGATTATCTGCTGTGAGAAATCTTTTAGCTGGTGAAGGAAACAGTATTGATACAGATGATATCAGGTTATTGGATTTAGCAGATAGTCTGCTGGTAAAGTTAGCAGAGATTCTGTGAGATTTGAAATTATGTTGTAGTAAATTGCTTCCAGAGGCTATTTACATTTATTCATCACCTTGAAGCATTCATAAGAAAGTTTGAGTAATTGTTACAAACGTTAAATATTTTCTTATCAATGTTGAAGCTGTTATAACTCACGTTGAAGCATATATAAGAAATATTTAAGTGCTTATTGTAAATATTAAATATTTCCTTATCAATGTTGAGGCTGTTATAACTCACGTTGAAGCATGTATAAGAAACATTTAAACATTTCTTGCAGATATTAAATATTTTCTTATCAATGCTGAAGCTGTTGTGACTCACGTTAAAACTTTAGTTAATAACGTGTGAAAGTTTTCTCTGACAGCGTACACCCGACTTTCATCAGAGAAACTGCATTAGCCTTTATCTGTCTGGAATGTAAACATCTATTATTGTATCCATAAGTCAAGATGTCGCTAGATAAGGTAGGATATTTTGGAACCAATTACAGCTGGTGCGATCGCAACAAAACTTGTATAGCTGTAGGGTGTGTTACGGTTTCCGTAACGCACCATTTCAGGTTTTTGGTGCTTTATGCTAACGCGACAACACACTCTACATTTTTTCAACGCGCAAAGAGCATTTTTGTATCAAAAATTACTTTTATCAATATAGTTTTACTAAAAAAAGTTAAATAAATTCTTATTTTGGGAATTATAGACCTATTGAAGCTCAGGCAAGTAGGTCAAAAGCATTGATTAGTGAAACTGCAAAACTATTTTACCCCTCGGTGGAAAAATTGGTTAACGAAATTGTGGCGGTTAACCACGCTTGGAAAGTAGCTCGTAAATTATTTGGAGAAGATTCACCCCTATCTATTTCTTCACAGGATTTAAAAACCTGTTTGCAGGTGCGTTTGTTGCGAAGCTATGCACCACAACAGGTTTATTTAATTGAGGATAAAGAATCAGAAGGTGAACCACTTTATAGCTTACGTCTGCGGGAACCTATAGGAAACCGCCTGTATGCAGAACATCTCCCAATACGGGTAGCTAAAAAAGTCCTTACGGATAAAGAATTACAGCAATTTCAAAAGATATAAGCAAGATAAACAAGAGGGGTGCAGCATCGAAATGGCAAAAGTTTGGGACATTATTTGGCATAACGAACCTTTTCATTGGGCAATTGCTTTTGTGTTAGTAGTTGCAACTATTATCGAGCTTTACACATTATGGCAATATTGGCGCTCAGAGTGTGGCACAACTGAAGCCGCAATTAAATTTTTGAGTAATTTGAAAAAGGATAAAAATGTAAAGCTTTTAGATAAAGTTCGCTCCTGGTTAACAGGCCATTTAGGAACCGACGATCTAAACAGAATTAGAAGTAGTCAACAAGCGCAAAAGGATAGCAAGTTCGTACTTATAAATTATCCATCTGTTTTAGCCCGTCCAATACCTCGAAGTTCTCTGCGTTTTGTAACAACTTTGTGTACTGCTATTGGTCTTTTAGGAACCTTTTATGGTATACAACAAGGACTGCAAGGAATCAATTTATCTACAAAAGATACCAACGAACTGATGACTGCTAGTAAAGAACTACTGGTGGGAATGAAAACAGCTTTCTCTACTTCCATGATGGGGCTTGGTTCTGGTAGTGTATTCACCTTAGTTTTGTTTGTATGTGATTCGGGACGGCAGACAAGGCGTGATAGTTTACGCCATAAACTCAATGCGATCGCTACTTTGAAAACAACAGATAATAGCAATGGCGATCTAGTTGAAGCATTTATCCGTGTAGGAAATAAATTGTCAGGGTTAAACCAACCGAGTGCTGAAGCCATTGGTCAAGCTGTAGGTAGGAGTATTGCCGAACAAAATGCCAATCGTGAAGTAGCTGAAGCACTTAGTCTTGTAGCAAAAAATTTAACCGGACTAAAGCAGCTAAGTGCTGAAGCCATTGGTCAAGCTGTAGGTAAGAGTATTGCAGAACAATTTGCAGGTTTAAATCAGTTGTCAGCCCAAGCTATTGGCCTCGCCGTGCGTCAGCAGATATTTCCAGCTTTAGAAGCAATTTTCAAAGAGCAGAAACAACTCCGAGAACTCCAAGAAAATCAGGGACAGAGAGTTTTAGAAGAACTCATCAAGGATATGCGAGTTCAGGTACTTGAACCGATTGCAGATAGACTCGATAAAAGTGCAGAGTTAACACAGCAAGCTTCCACCGCAGTGCTAACACTGCATAGAGAATTGGGTGGTATATCTCAAAGTTTAGCAAGTTCCATCTTGACAATTCAGAACTTTCAAAAAGAAACTTTGGTAGAACTTCAAGTATTCGCTAACCATCTGGGATACACTCTCAATCAATTTCAGACAGAAACAAAAGGTGTTCTACAACAAACAGGACAGGAAATTAATCGAGCCGTAGTTCACAGTATCGAAGGAATGACAGCCCAGCGAAGTGCTTTTGAAGCCAGTGCAGTGCAAGCTGCTGCTACCTTCCGAGGAATTCGAGAAGAACTGCAAACAGCACTACAAGAACGCGCAGCAGTAGAAAAACAGATGCTTCAAGCTACTCGGACTGGAATTATTCAAATTCTCACCCAAGCAAATACAACCTTTCATGAGCAAACTAATACTCTAAAAACAGTGGGCGATCAAGCTTCTGGATTGATGAATGATGCGAAGGATAATCTTTTGGCTACTTTAGGAAATATCGACGCAAAACTTACAGCAACTCGTCAAACAGTAGAAGATGATCTAACCAGATTCCGGCAAGAATATCAAGCGAATTTACAAATGTTCTTTGAAGAACAAAACAGTTTACTTGAGGGGACGCTAGGCAACCAAAGGAATGGATTATCTGAGGTTGTGAACAATCTTGATAAAGTCTTCCAAGAGGAATTTGAAAGACGTAGCAAATTGACTCAACAAGTAGACGAAAGTATGACTAAAATTCAGAAATCTGTCGAAGAAATTAACAAGTTAGTTTGTGCGGCTGGATTAAACGATGCACAACGACTAATTCAACTAGAAAATCTTGCTCGTGGTATTGGTCAAGAAGTGCAAAGAGTTGACAATTCATACAAAAAATTGAATGAAAAATTTGACAATAGTCTTCAGTCTTGGCAGGGTCATCTTGAAGTTTCTATGCAAAGGACTGTTAACTTACAGGAAAGCTTTTTCAAACAAGCAGATACTTCTATGGCTAGAGTTTGTGGAGATTTACTCAAAACAGCAGAAGTGCTGGTAGCAGCAAGCAAATAATAAATACTAAATTACCAATGGAGTTATTAAAATGGCTGATTTTATCAGCGACGAATTTGTGGATGCAGAAATTCCCGATGATGATTCTAGTATCTATTTGTCTATTGCCGATATGATGTCTAGTTTACTAATGTTTTTTGCTTTGCTATTTATCACTGTACTACTCCAGCTAGCAGAAAAAGATGCACCAAAACGGGTAGTAATTGGTAATGTCGTCGGACAAATGAAAAGCAACAATATCAATGTCAAAGTTAACCCAGATAATGGGGATGTAAGTATCCAAGAATCAATTCTTTTTGCCAAGGGAAGTACCGAGCTTAAACCAGAGGGTAAAGCCTTTCTACGCCGCTTTATTCCTGTTTACAGTGGTGTGATTTTCTCTAAACCAGAATTTGATCAGGAAATTAGCCGTGTAGTTATAGAAGGTCATACTAGCTCAGAAGGAGATGACAAAACCAATCTACAACTAAGCTTATTGCGAGCATCATCAGTTTACACATACATTTTTTATGATATGAATTTCTCTACCAAAGCGCCTTTAAGCCAGAAAATATTAGCTGCTGGTCGTGGCGAAATTGAATCTGACAAAACACGTGATAACCCAAGCGATCGCAAGGTAGTTTTCCGCTTTCAGTTTCGCAGTGATGAGTTAAAGAAAGATATCGTAAAAACCTCTCTTTAAAGGAGAAATAATCTTGAATTCTCAATTTTCCATTCCTTCCCTACCTGAAACTCCCCAGTGTAGTCCTAATCAACTTATTCAGCTTGCAAGTAAGTTACCAGATGCAACAATATCAATACCAAGTGTTGATAAAGTATTAGAAGCTATTGAACAGGGTAAAGCCGATCGAGTAAGTAAGTTAGACTGGGTTTACTGCATCCATGCTAAAGCACAGTGGGATCAGCAAAATATTGACCGATCCAGGAAAACATCAGCAGCCATTTGGAAGGTAGCAATTTCTAACTCATGGCTACAACATCAGCTATTGTGGCGTATAGCTCTTTATTATGGTGATTGGCAAGAACAGGTGTTAGCACAGTCTTTAGCTGAATCTTTTGATATCTTTGCTAATTCTGACTTAGTTAATCACCTGCTAGCAGTTCAAATTATTCGGGCGCTTCGCAGTACACAAGCAGGTATAGAATTAGCAAAAATTGCTTGTGAAAAGCGTATTAATCGAACTGAATTACTAAATACGATCAAAGAAGATTTACCTATTTGGATTCCATTATTCAGCAGATTTATAGAAGAGATAACTCCCTATTTTACTACAATTCGCTCTCCAAATCAGCAGCAAGTAAGATGGGTGTTAAGTTGTTTAGATGAAATCTCAGATAGTCAGCAAATAAAAGCTGTTAACCATTTAATAACTAATATTTCCAATGATATAGCAAGCAATCATTCTTTACTGATTGATTGGTTGAGACATAACTATAGAAATGGTGAAAATTGGTATAAACTTTCAGATCCAGCAAGGCAAAAACTTCGAGAGTGGATTGGAGGTATTAATTATGGTGATTTCCAAAAGCTGGTAAATCTTATATTAAACAGGCTGGATTTACAAGACTTCGAGTCAAATCGGCTATGTAGACGCAGAGACTTTTGGGCTGATTATAGTAACCGTTTTGAAAGGCTTCGCATTTTATTACCTAAGACATCACAAATTGCCATAGGATATCAAATCCAAGGTGATCTTGATTTACTAGAAGATGATGGTAGCGATTGCACAGAAGTCTGTATATTCGATTTTGGTGAGTGGTTTGTAGCCGAATTCTTTCGTGGAAGAGGTAGTGAGACGCGCCTGTTTCCTAAAAATCCTAGAAATCAGCAAATCCTTTTTGGTGAATCAACACTTTCAGTCAAACGGATTCGCTGTCTGGGTGGCGATAAGCACGATCATGAATTTCTTTGGCAAGTATTTTCCCGCATCTGGCTTGCAAATAATGGAATTTTGCCTAATCCAGATACCCAGCCTTCCAGAAACCCGACAGCAGATCAATTGCAACAGCGAGAAAACAGGCTTGAGCGTTGGAAAAGAGAGATTGAACGTCTAGAATGGGAAGCTAGAACCTATGTGTGATATTAGAAATTTTTATAGAGACTACTGATGCACAATTAATGGTGTCTCGATTTATTTCAATATAGGAATGCTGCTTAAACAATTCAACTACAGATTGGAAGTTAGCTATAAATAGCGATTCTAATTCTAGATGCGAACTGACAGCAGCCCATTGCGATCGCACTGGCTAGATGTTAAAACTTTGGATGTATTGACTTATACGCAAATTACCCCACTCGCGCTGCGATCGCATCAATTCAACCCCCTTCAAAATGCACCACAACCACGTTAAGCTGGATTAGAGTAGCAATTTATTGCGCTTTTTAATATGCAAATCTCTGTTTTTGTAAAATTTTAATTTTTTCTGCTTGAGAAACCCGGAATGCTAGACCAAATTTTTAATTACCTCGACTTTCATTTCACCGTTGAAGCCCCCATAGTTTTGCTGATACTGGTGGTTTTAGAGGCGCTGTTATCTGCCGATAATGCCATCGCTCTCGCTGCGATCGCAAGGGGGTTGGAAGACAAGGAACTTGAGCGTAAAGCCCTCAACTTTGGTTTAGTCGTTGCTTATGTGCTGCGAATCACCCTGATTTTAACCGCCACTTGGGTGCAACAATTCTGGCAATTTGAATTATTGGGCGCTGCTTATCTGCTGTGGTTGGTATTTCAACACTTTATCTCTCAACAAAGTGAAGACGATCGCCCTCACGAGCCGCGTTTTAGTTCGTTGTTGCAAGCGATACCCGTAATTGCATTTACAGATTTGGCATTTTCTTTGGATAGCGTGACAACTGCGATCGCAGTTTCTCAAGAAAAATGGCTAGTGCTGACGGGTGCAACAATTGGGATTATTACGCTGCGATTCATGGCGGGATTGTTCATTCGTTGGCTAGACGAATATGAAAACCTAGAAGACGCAGGGTATGTAACTGTAGCGTTAGTGGGCTTGCGCCTGTTGTTGAAAGTAGTGAACGATAGTTTAGTTCCACCAGAATGGATCATGATTGCTGCCATCTTCCTGATTTTAGGCTGGGGATTTTCTAAGCGTACTAGCACAGAAGTGTCCGAATTAGAACCAGAAAAGAGCGAAGTCTCAAAATAAAAATAGCAGGGAGCAGGGGGCAGGGGAAATAACTAAATTCCTAGTCCCCAGTCCCTAGTCCCCAGTCCCCAGTCCCCAGTCCCCAGTCCCTAATGCCTTACTCGTGCAACCAAGGAGTTATGTGTGGTTGCCAATTGACTAATTCTTCATCTTTAAACCATAGGGCTATTTCATGTTTCGCGGTTTCTGGAGCATCAGAACCGTGAATCAAGTTGCGACCAATATTGATGCCGAAATCACCGCGAATCGTTCCCGGTTCGGATGTTAAGGGGTTCGTCGCACCAATAATCTTTCTAGCAGATGCAACAACACCATCACCTTCCCATACCATCGCCACCACTGGGCTAGAAGTGATAAATTCCACTAGACTAGCAAAAAATGGACGTTGCCGGTGAACACCATAGTGCTGTTCAGCCAGTTCCTTACTGACTTTCAAGAACTTTAAACCAACTAGGGTAAAACCTTTAGTTTCAAAACGACGGATAATTTCCCCCACTAATCCCCGTTGTACTCCATCTGGCTTAATTGCTAAGAATGTACGTTCCATTGCCATCTCCCAAAGCTTAATAAAGTTTTTATCTTGTCATTTGTCATTTGTCCAAGGGTTTTGCACTCTTGACCAATGCTCAATGCCCAATGACCAATGACCAATGACTCTTGACCAATCAGAGTTTATCTCAGAAATTATCTTTGGGTACATATACGTTCCCAAATGAATGCGTTAGATTGTTAAATTGTGGGCGAAAAACAGAGGTTAGGAAGAAATGGGTGTTGAGTCAACTGCTACATCTGACGAGGTGGTACCAGTACCGTCCAATGGACAAAAATCTGAAGTGAAAAATCCTAAACAAAAGAAACTTTTACCACCTACTACCACAGGAACTTTACCTCGCTCCTGGAAAATTGAGGATAGCGAAGCATTATACCGCATTGAAGGTTGGGGACAACCCTATTTTTCCATTAGCGCTGCTGGTCACGTCACCGTGTCACCCAAGGGCGATCGCGGGGGTTCTCTTGACTTGTTTGAATTGGTTAACTCCATGAAACAGCGCAACTTGGGACTTCCGATGTTGATTCGCTTTTCGGATATTTTGGAAGACCGGATTGAACGGTTGAATGCTTGTTTTGCCAAAGCGATCGCCCGCTACAACTACCCTGGTGTATATCGGGGTGTGTTTCCTGTCAAGTGCAACCAAGAACGGCATTTGATTGAAGATTTAGTTAAATTTGGCAAACCCCATCAATTTGGTTTAGAAGCTGGTTCCAAGCCAGAATTAATGATTGCTCTGGCTGTCCTCGATACACCAGGAGCATTGTTAATTTGCAACGGCTACAAAGACCGAGAATACATCGAAACGGCAATGTTAGCCCAAAGACTAGGACAAACACCAGTCATCGTCTTAGAACAGATTGAAGAGGTTGATTTGGTAATTGATGCCAATCGCCAGTTAGGTATTAAGCCGATATTAGGTGTTCGTGCTAAACTCAGTACCCAAGGTATGGGACGTTGGGGAGCCTCTAGTGGCGATCGCGCTAAATTTGGTTTGACAATGCCGGAAGTCATTGAGGCTGTTGACAAGTTACGCGAAGCTAACCTGCTCGATTCTTTGCAGTTGATGCACTTCCATATCGGCTCACAAATCTCTGCCATCAATGTAATTAAAGATGCCATCCAAGAAGCCAGCCGCATTTATGTGGAATTGGCCATGTTGGGGGCGGATATGAAATACCTTGATGTCGGTGGCGGCTTAGGCGTAGATTATGATGGCTCCCAAACCAACTTCTATGCATCGAAAAATTACAACATGCAAAACTATGCCAACGATATCGTGGCAGAGTTAAAAGATACCTGTGCTGAACGACAAATTACCGTACCAACACTGATTAGTGAAAGTGGACGAGCGATCGCTTCCCATCAGTCAGTGCTGATTTTTGATGTCCTTAGTACCAGCGATGTCCCCCTCGATTCACCAGAACCTCCGCAAGACGGAGAATCCCCAATAATTAATTATCTTTGGGAAAGCTACCAATCCATCAACCAAGAGAATTACCAAGAGTTGTATCACGACGCGGCTCAATTCAAAGAAGAAGCCATCAGCCGCTTCAACTTAGGAATTTTACGCCTCAGAGAACGAGCCAAAGCCGAACGGCTCTATTGGGCTTGTTGTCAGAAAATTCTTAACATCACTAGACAGCAAGAATACGTACCAGATGAACTAGAAGACCTTGAAAAAATCATGGCTTCCATCTACTACGTTAATATGTCAGTGTTTCAATCAGCACCAGATTGCTGGGCAATCGACCAGCTATTCCCCATCATGCCAATTCACCGTTTGGATGAAGAACCAATCCGACGAGGAATTTTAGCTGACCTTACCTGCGATAGTGATGGTAAAATTGACCGCTTTATTGACCTGCGCGATGTCAAATCGGTTTTAGAACTACACACCTACAAGCCCGGAGAACCCTATTATTTAGGGATGTTCTTGAATGGAGCTTATCAAGAAATCATGGGGAATTTGCACAACCTATTTGGCGATACCAACGCCGTTCACATCCAATTAACGCCCAAAGGCTACCAGATTGAACACGTTGTCAAAGGTGACACCATGAGCGAAGTAGTAAGCTACGTCCAGTACGACTCCGAAGACATGGTAGAAAACATCCGCCAGCGTTGTGAGAAAGCACTAGAAGAAAAACGTATCACCCTAGCAGAATCTCAGCGATTACTGCAAACCTACGAGCAGAGTCTTCAAAGATACACGTATCTAAATAGTTAGGATTGGGGATTGGGGATTGGGGATTGGGGATTGGGAATTGGGTATTAGTTCTTTATTCTTTCTCCCCCATGCCCCATGCCCCATGCCCCATGCCCCATGCCCTAACTTACGTTTGTCCCCAACAATTCCTCTATTGCTTGTCGCTCAACAGGGGTATGTGATGGCGGTGTCTGACGGGCATCGGTAATCAGCCAATCTAAAGCAGCAGCTTGGACATCAATTGCTGCTCCAGTTTTATCGACGCAATAACGCCCAAATACCAGCTTATCAACTAAGCGGACTCCTGGGCCCAAGCGCGACCATTCAAAAATCACACTGTTATCTACTGTTGCGCCACTACATATCCAACAATTGGGGCCAATCATCGCTGGCCCGACAATTTTCGCTCCATCTTCTATTCTCGTCATCCCGCCAATGTAAACTGGGCCTGTGATATCCACTTTGTCCCAATTCACGGCAACATTTAAGCCAGTATAAATACCAGGGGCGACTTCATGACCGGGGATTTGCACATTTTTGATTTCACCCAGCAGTACACCGCGAATCGCCCGCCAATAGTCTGGAACTTTACCAATATCTACCCATTCAAAGTCCATAGGGATGGCGTAGAAAGGGGCTTTGATTTCTACCAATTTAGGAAACAATTGGCTACCAATGTCATATTCCGTATCAGAGGGAATATAGTTAAAAACCTCTGGTTCAAAGATGTAAATACCTGTGTTGATGTTGGTGCTGAGGGCTTCTTCCGTTGAAGGTTTTTCTTGGAAAGCTTGAACACGCCCCTCTTCGTCAGTTACTACCACACCGTAGCTAGAAACTTCTTCCTTGGGGACAGATTTTGTAATAATAGTAGCGATCGCCCCTTTAGCTCTATGCCATTTAACCGCCGCAGTTAAATCTAAGTCAATTAAAGCATCACCGCACAACACCACAAAGGTATCATCAAAAAATGGTGAGAAGTCTTGGATGCGGCGCATCCCTCCAGCAGAACCGATTGCTTCTCCTTCCAGTTTACCGTCATCATCAATTTTGCCTTCAAAGGAATAGGCAATCTGCACCCCAAACCGTTGACCATCACGGAAATAGTTTTCTATTTCTTCAGCCAAATGACTGACATTGACCATAATCTGGTCAAATCCATGTTTGCGTAACAGTTCCAGCAAGAACTCCATCACTGGCTTTTGCAGGATGGGAATCATTGGTTTAGGAATTGTATAGGTAATCGGACGCACGCGAGTACCCTTGCCAGCCGCGAGAATCATCGCTTTCATAAAAATTTATTCCTCAACCACAAGCCAGTTTACTTTCATCGAGTGATACTTTATCATCAGTTTTTATTTCTGCTCTAAGTCATCCCCTAAACAGGGATAACAGGAATTAAGTGGTTATTGCAACCATTTATATACTTAGATGACAAGCGATCGCTTATCTTTTCAATTTACTCGGATTTTGGGGCTGAATCAAAAATCTGTAAATTATCTGTAGGGCTAATTTTGGCTTTTTTAGTTCATTGACTGCTCAAAAGCTTTACTGGTCTTAGCTGAATCTGTAATTAGCCGAATTTTAATCTCATGGTAAAACTCCTCTTGAAATAGCTCTACTTTCGATTGAGCCGAAAGTAATAGTAACGCCCAGAAAACGCTAACTACATGACTATGTTTAGACTCATGTCCAGACCCATTTTGCTTGAGAAGCTTTGTTTGAGTCCATAACTCTACAAGTTGTTCTAGATTCAACCAATTTTGTTCTGAATTTAGCTCCCTTGCCGATAAATTCAACACTTGTTCAAGCTCCCCAGCTACTTCCGTCAGGTTTTCTTGGTGAGCTAATTCCAGCGCCTCTCGCATACTTTGAACGCTAGGCAAACGTCTGGGACGAATAGGCTTGCTAACTTTTTCTACTAGTTTTAGCTGGTTTGCCATAATCTGCAATTGCTTGATTAACTCTTGCAGAGTCACCCGGCGCTTTGGTGGCGGCATTGCCGATGGACGACGGCGCAATTGCCGTTCTAATGGTAGACGATGACCTTGATGTGATATTCCGTCTTCACCTTCTAATAAGGCATCATCTAATACCCCATCTTTGATATCTCCTACTGTTGACAATTGCATCAAGGTATTTGCTTTGAACAATACCAGCATTGATGCTGACAAAAATGCCTGTCCAGATTGCGACAAATCAGCTTCATAGCCTCTTCCTATTGACTCCGGTGCCATCAGTTCTAAGTAACGGTCAATCACCTCAATTACTTGAACATCCCAAGGGTCAATTTCTCCTTGTTCAGCTTGGTAAATCAGGAGTGTGATTGTTTCTAATAGCTCGGAAGCTTCCATCAACAGGTTCTAAGTTAATTAATAAGAATTCAGCACTAAACTCATTGACTATCGGCAAAGCGTATACTTTATACATCTGCCTGCACTTCTTTTAATCAAGAATTGCCTACTGGCAGTATCCCCTGAAATTGTAATCAATCACCATTGTGAATTGTGAGATCGGAATGTGCAACTTTTAATATTTGGGAATTGGGAATTGAGTTATAGTTATTATCCTTGTCCCCTTGTCCACCTGCTCCCTGCCCCCTCAATCTTGGGGTGGGTCATGAGCAATCGTGACAGTTGGGACAAAATTACCAGGCTTGCCGCTTTTAATCGCATCGAAAGTGCCTTTAATAGTACCAGCAATGGGAACAGCAACAAGCGTTCCTAACAGCCCAGCAATCTCAAATCCCATTAAAATAGATACAAAAATCCAGATGGGATTCAACCCGATAAAGTTGCCGAGTAAGCGGGGAGCTAACAGGTTATCTTTAAGCTGCTGCATAATAATTGCTGCTATGGCAACTTGAACTGCTAACCACCAATTTTGCAGCAATACTAAAATCGTCACTAGACCAATGCCAAGAGATGCCCCGATAAAGGGAATGAGTTCTGAAATCCCAATTAATATGGCAAACAACAGAGCAAAGGGTACCTTCATTACCAAGAAAATTGGCGTGAGGGTTAGCATCATGAATAGTCCTAGCAACAACTGGCTAAGAAAGAAGTTCTGAAAATTTAGGCGTAAGGATGTGGTAAGAGGATCTGCAATATTAGAGGGCAAAAGATTGATTAGACCATGCCAGACGCGATCGCCATATAAAAGCATATAAAATGCAAGCACAATTACTAACACTACGTCAAGTAAGCCTGATAGCAATGTTCCAGCAAATCCCACTGCCCCAGAAGCTAGTTGTTGCACCAAATTCTGAATATTTGCATTGATTTGACTGCTTACAACCCTTAGATCAATTGGCAAACGTCGTTGCTTTGCTAGCGTCTCAAACTGCTCTAGGTTTGCTTGACTGGCACCTAACCAATCAGGGATATTCTTTAACAGTTGGATTGTTTGGTCAATGATCAACGGCACTAGGGTAACGCCTAGAATCCCCAATAGGGTAAGCGTTGCCAGTAAAACTATAATTACCGCCTGAGTGCGCGTGATTCGCGCACGTTCAAAGAACTTAACCGGGTAATTGAGTAGAAAAGCCAAAATTGCTGCAATGATCAAGACGGTAATGGGATGCTGGAAGTATCGAAAAAGCAGGGATAGTAGCCAGACATTAAGAGCGATAATTGGACCGCTCAGACCATAAATTAATAAGCGTTGAAGGGAGGCTGAACGGCGCATTTTATGCAATCTATTTTAATTTTAAATATTCCTGAGAGAATTTGTAAAATTCTTGATGGCATTATCATCATAGATATTTTTAACCAAGATATGTATAAGCGTATCTGATAACAAGGAAGTTAATCAAAATGGACAAAACCGTAGCCGATCTTCGCAAAGACTACACCTTGGAAGCTTTGAGTGAACTCGAAATAGACCTCAATCCTTTTATTCAATTTAAAAAATGGTTCGACCAGGCTTTAGCAGGTCAACTTCCTGAACCTAATGCCATGACCCTTGCTACTGTCACACCAGACGGTAAGCCCTCAGCCAGAATGGTGCTATTGAAAGATTTTGATGAACGGGGGTTTGCTTTCTTCACCAACTACAACAGCCGCAAAGGACAAGAACTCGCAGAAAATCCTCTGGCGGCTTTAGTCTTCTGGTGGGCAGAACTAGAACGTCAAGTTCGCATTTGTGGGTCTGTGGAGAAAGTTTCCGAAACTGAATCCGATCAGTATTTTGATACTCGCCCTCCTTACAGTCGCCTTGGTGCGTGGGTATCTAATCAAAGCGAGGTAATAGAAAGTCGAGAAGTGTTAGAGCGACGTATGCAGGAGTTCTACAGTAAATATGAAAATCGAGAGATCCCCCGACCGCCTCATTGGGGAGGCTTACGAGTGATCCCCACAGAAATTGAGTTTTGGCAAGGACGCTCTAGCCGCTTACACGATCGCTTGCTCTATAGTCGTTTAGATAATGGCACTTGGAAAATTGAGCGGTTATCACCTTGAAGAAGAGGCAGGAGACAAGGGGACAAGGGGACAAGGGGACAAGGGGACAAGGGGACAAGGGGACAAGGGGACAAGGGGACAAGGAAGGAGAATAACTATACTCAATTCCCAATGCCCAATACCCAATACCCAATGCCTAATGCCCAATATCAAAACATTACCAATGAGCGATCGCGTCTTGAATTGCTGCCCGTGCTTCTGCTAGAGATTTGGTACGGGCATCACCCTCGTTGAGGCTGTTGGCGTTAATAAATTGAATATCTGTAACCCCAATAAAGCCGAAAATAGTCCGCAGGTAGGGTTCTTGGAAGTCATAAGCAACGGCAGGGGAGGTTGGGCTAAAGTCACCACCACGGGCTGTAATGATAATTGCCTTTTTACCTTCGACTAAGCCTCTAAAACCTTGAGCATCTAGGGCAACAGTCCGGTTAATGCGAACGATTTGGTCGATGTAAGCCTTAAAAGTGGAAGGGATATTGAAGTTGTACATTGGCACTCCAAAGACGTAGCGATCGGCTGCCAAAAACTCATCAACCAGTTCGTCAGAAATTCTGATTGCCTCAGCTGATTCTGGGGTATGGGTTTCTGGTGGTGAAAATGCCGCCGCAACCCAAGCTTCATTAACGTGAGGAACCGGGTGATGCCCTAAATCTCGATAAGCGATCGCATCTTCAGGATGTGATGCTTTCCACGCACTGACAAATTCCTTAGATAGTTCTCGTGAGTGCGATCGTTCAGCACGGGGGCTGGAATCAATATGTAGAATATTTACCACCAAATGTCTCCTGATTAGCTAGGATTTACTGCTTTTAGTTTTTTTGATTCTCAACATGACTTACGCACAAAATAGCCCAAACCTCAATTTTCCAGTAGGGGCAATTCATATAGACGTAAAGCGGCT
Organism: Nostoc sp.; assembly: GCF_036917465.1. Lineage (GTDB taxonomy): Bacteria > Cyanobacteriota > Cyanobacteriia > Cyanobacteriales > Nostocaceae > Nostoc. Next base: position 8,109 of record NZ_JBALDL010000043.1, on the reverse strand, counting down.
TAACGACAGGGTATTGCCCCTACCGAGTGTACTTTGGCGTAAATCCTACTAAATTTCAAAGCATTACAAGTCGTGATGCGTAAAGCCCCCGTCATTCATGCGGGGGATATAAGCGAATGACAGAATTATATTCTGTCGTGGCGTGTTCTTCGGTAAGTGGGGCAGAAATAGCATTAATAGCTGCTTCCCGCTTCTGGATTTCATCTAGATATTTGATTCTCCAAGATATGTTATGCTGGCATTGTAGCGTAAGGTACGATCAATTGCTAGTATACGAGTTCAAGTTAAAGGGTAAACAGCAGCAGTTTAATCTGATTGATGAAGTAATCAGAACTGCTTTGTTTATCCGTAACTCTTGTGTTCGTTACTGGATGGACAACCCGCACATTGGCAAATATGACCTCAGCGCATACTGCAAAGAACTAGCAGCTAACTTTGAATGGGCAGGCAAGCTCAATTCAATGGCAAGGCAGGCATCAGCAGATAGAGCTTGGGCTGCAATTTTTCGGTTTTATAGCAACTGCAAGAAGAAAGTTCCGCACAAGAAAGGGTTTCCAAAATTCAAAAAACGCGGTCATTCCGTGGAGTACAAAACCACGGGATGGAAGCTATCAGAAGATAGGAAATACATTACCTTGACTGATGGATTTGAAATTGGGAGACTGAAACTAATAGGGACTAACGATCTACATTTTTATCAAATCAAGGATATTAAGCGCGTCCGACTTGTGAAAGGTGCAGATGGTTATTATGCTCAATTTTGTATTGCTGTTGACCGACAAATTAAAATAGAACCAAGTAAAAAGGTTATTGGCTTGGATGTTGGTTTAAATCATTTCTACACCGACTCCAACGGGGATAAGGTAGAAAATCCTAGATTTTTAAGGAAGTCCGAGAAGGCGTTAAAACGCCTACAAAAACGGGTTTCTAAAAAATTTAGGAAAGGTAAACCTCAATCCAATAGCTATAAAAAAGCTAGAAATAAACTAGCAAGAAAGCACTTAAAAGTAAGTAGACAGCGTAAAGATTTCGCCGTGAAGTTGGCGAGATGCGTAATCCAGTCTAACGACGTGGTTGTCTATGAAGACTTGCAAGTGCGTAATATGGTGAGCCAGCGCGTTGGGCGGGTTCCCCGACTTGAAGCGACTGGCGAACCCGTAAGGGTTAAAAATCATAAGTTAGCTAAAAGTATTAGTGATGCGTCATGGTATCAGTTCCGCTGTTGGCTTGAATATTTTGGCAAGGTATACGGCAAGATAACCATTGCTGTATCACCACACTGGACAAGCCAAAACTGTTCTAATTGTGGGGAAGTGGTTATAAAAGCCTTGTCAACCAGAACCCATGAATGTCCCCACTGCAAAACAGTTTTAGATCGAGATGAAAACGCCGCACTCAATATTTTAGCTAAAGGATTAAGTACCGTAGGGCATACGGGAACTAACGCTTGGGGAGAGAACGACCTCTGCTTGGATATGGCAACAGATTTAGGTAAGTTGGCTCAGTGAACCAAGAATCCCCGTCTCTTTAGAGCGGGGAGTGTCAACATAAAGTAACTATTGGAAAATTTCCCTTAACTTATTAATCTCTGTCTCTCAAATCCCAAAAAATCGACGCAAATCCTATCCCTTCAAGAGGTGTCCTGGATAGCCACCCACCCATTTAGTCATTAGTCAAAAATTACTGGTACTAAAGACTTTTGACTAATGACTCGAAATCGAAATCCCAGTTGCATTACTTAATTACGAATTACGAATTACGAATTACGAATTATTTTAATAATCCTGTTGCACTCCATTTACTACTGGCTTCACATCAGAAAATGGATCGGTGCCGCCACCCCAGTTAAAATCACTAATTCGGATGCTGAAGCCGCCTAACTCCAACACCGGATTGTAACGCAAGGTGATGCCATAGGTGCGACGATTATATTCAAAAATGTAGTCAGTGCTAGTTTCTTTACCTGTATCCAAGTTAATAGATGTTTGAAAGCCTAAGCGAAAAGGGCCGTAGATTTGCTGTGATATCCCAGCACTTAAAACTTTGTTATCAACGGAACGATCGAACAAAAAGGGAGATAATCCGCTGTTTAAGCCTTGTGAGTAAGTAATATTAAAGGCGGTATAGTCGAAAAAAGGTCGAGAAAAATGACCAATTTGCCCTAGTAAGCCAATTCTACCAGTTAGGGTGCTTTGGTTATCCCCATTGGTGTAATAACTGGTAGTGCCTGTAAGTCCAGCGATCGCTTGCAAGTAAGGAACTACAGGGTTAGCTGTATATCGTAATCCTTGGCTAGCAGTAGATGGTAATGGTTTTCCTCGCCATAGTAACAGCCCTCTACTGAGGTCAGCACTAGCTTGGAAACGACCTAGTGAGATGCGATCGTTTTCCCGTATGGGTTTTAGCAAGTCTTGGCGATCGGTATTGGCATCGATATACTGAGCGCTTCCCTGATAGTTGAGGTTGATGCCAGTTTTTCCTAAAGGAATCACAGGAGAGGTAATAATGGCACCAAAACTGCTCTGGACAGTTTGATAGCCCAGAGTACCGTTGTAGAGGCGATCGCGGTAATTATATTGCACATTCAAGACATGGGGGAGGCGATCGCCTACTATTTGGCGCAATCCCAAATTCACCCGCAAACTGTTTTCCAAATTGTCGAAGTCAAAACTGGTTAACTCCCCAGTCCCTTGAATTACTGCTTTTGGACTCAAAATAGAACTTATCTTTGTTTTGACAGCAAACAGTGAGCCTAAGTTACTCGTACCTCCTTGCACAGCTTTCTGTACTAGCAACTGAGGCGTAACTGTCCAGGTTGTTCGCTCTGTATCGATCACTGGAAAGCCACGCTCAATATACAAACCACCCCTCTTATCTCCATCGTAGCCGGGAGAAAATATTGCAGGTGTAACGTCCCGCTCTCGCCGATCAATCGTCCGTTGATTCACGGGTATTGGTAAGGAGATTGTTTGATCCAATACCAAACGCTGTCCCCGCGTCGTGATCCGGTCTACTAAGGGTGCCTCTCGCGTCAGAGTTATTGTATCTGCGCGTAACTCTAGTTCTGGCGGCGAAAAAGGATCGTTGGTGATGCGAGCATCTTTTGCTTGCCAGCCTTGGGGATAAAAATCAATGTGTTCGGCTTCAAACCTGAGTCGATTGACTGCACCGCCTGCTTTCGGGGGTGGGATGTTGCTAGCATTTGACTGACCACCAAATGTCACATCAAGTTGTCTAGGGCTGCTGACACCAGAAAGGGGCTGATTGGCTCTAATGCGATCGCTAGGCGGACGTTTTGGAACTCCACCAGCAGCAACACCTGCGGGTGAGAAAGCAAAATCTGTTTGGCTTGAGGGTACATAAATTTCTCCTCTACCATTTACAAGTTCCCCACTATCTTGAACAAAGTTATAGGTAAAGCGTTGTCCACGCAGTATTTGATCGCCCCGTGTTAAAGTTACATTGCCCTCCCCCGCAGCAATTAAGTTGTCCAAATTGACTTGTAAGCGATCGGCATCCACCACCGCCCCATCAAATCGCACAATTACATTTCCAACAGCTGTAATAATTCGCCGTTGCTCGTCATATTCTTGCCGATCTGAAGTGACTTCTACAACTCTCGGACTGGCTGGCGGGGTGCTAGCTGGGACTTGTGGCTGATTGGTGGTGCCTACTTTTGGTGTTGGTGCTTGAGTTTGTTGTTGAACTTGGGAACTGAATTCTACAGTTATCGGTGTTGAAGATTGCTTTGTCGGGTTACGAGACTGGAATTTTATAAAATTTTGTTGTAATTGAGAACTCGGTACAAGATCGGCAGCAGATACAGAGATATTGTCTTCTTTTGGAGACTGTTGTGCAGTAATATCACTTTGCTGTTTTTGCTGGGTTAACTTCTCAGCTAAAATTTCTGCCTTGGATTCGACTAACTTGTTGCTGTTTGGAACAGTTGGGGCAATTTTAAGAGGAGGCGGAGATTGAGCGACAAGGGGATTTGGGGAAACTCTATAGCTAAAACTAGAAGAGTCCAAAAAGGTTTGTTTGTCTCCACTACTAGAGTTGAGATTTAGCGTAGACGCAGAGCCGCTTGTCGTCAGACATGGTTGACTAAGTGTTTGAGAAGGTTCACATTTTGCCTCAAGGGTAGTCTTTGCGCCAACTTTTTTTGGCGGCAATGTAGGTTTCCGTAAAGCCGCTCTTAGCAAAAGTTCTGAGCGTTGAACTATCTTTGTATCTTTATTATCTTGGCCATTAGAGGTTTTAACCTCTTGCGTGGGATAACCAACAACCAGTGACTGCCTCAAAAGTGCAGCACTTCCATCGGTGATGGGGGAAGTTTCTGGTGGGAAGGTTTCTGGTGGATGTGGTACAGCATGAGTTTCAGGAACTACCAAGTTATCCTGAGTTGAGTTTATCAGAGTTGGCAATGGCGAATTACTCTTGGTGTCATCCGCAATTGTCAACTGAGACAAATCCTGAGACTGCTTGGATTTGTCTGTCTTTTCCTGTATTCCAGTTTCTACAACTGAAAGAAACTTTGTATGACTAGCAGATGAGGCGGGATTTACAGGTTGTACAGATTCGAGAATAGGAGGCGGAACTGGATGAAGCATAAGTGAGCAAAATCGGGCTAACAAACAGCCAAATGACGGACGGAAGGATAAACTATACATTTTGCCTTCCGGCTGTCGCCTTCTGCTACCTACAGCAAGCTACCTGGAGGAAGAAACTTACTAACTTTCCCTTAGTAAGTTTCCGTGGCGTTTAGTATTTTCCGCCTTCCAAAGTCGCGGATGATTTATCGCCCTTTTACTCTAAGTCCCGACGGCCGGGGTTACGAGCAGGATCGTTCGACAAAAATCCGAAGATGAAGATAGTTACGAAGAGGGCAACAACAATATAAACAGCGATTTTTAAAGTCAGCATAGAAATATCTCCAAGGGGTAAAACAAAGAAAGCTTTTCTTTGAGGATCTGCCATGCAGAAAAGATAGCTACTTTATATTACCCAAATCTCGTCCCTTTTTTAGAGGACTCTGAGGATTGGGGATTGGGGATTGAGGATTGGGGACTGGGGATTATGGGCTTGCAGTGCCTATCCTGCGGTTATTGAGAATCATCCAAAATGTCACTTGTCTAACTTTTAGATGCACTTCAAAAATAACTCACAGACTGTTTACTCTTGTGACGTTGACTGACAGTAAAGGTTTCCCAAAAAAGTTTACAGGAGATAGTTCTAATGCCCAATGCCCCATGCCCCATGCCCAATGCCCCATTCTCAATTCCCTATTTCTCAGTTTGAACTTTTGCTACGTCTTTACCAATTCGGTTTTTGATTACTCGTGCAGGTATACCGACAGCAACGGAAAAAGGAGGAATATCTTTATTGACAACTGCTCCTGCACCAATAACACTCCCTTTGCCGATGGTAACGCCATCTAATACTGTTACTCCATGCCCTAGCCAACAGTCATCTTCAATCACAATTCCCTTGCGAGTAACGCCTTGGTATTTAATTAGCTCCATCGACTCGGCAAAATTATGATTATTGGCATATATCCCTGAGTGGGCAGCAATCATGCAGTGTTTACCAATTTTAATGTCTCCTGGCCCCTCAATACACACGTTGGGAGCAATAAAGGTGTCTTCATCAATATGTATACACGTATTTTCCAAGCACCCTATATCAACGTTACGCTCAATAGCTACTCTATTTCCTAGATGAATCTTATTATTTTTGTGTCCTCTAGCATCTAACCGTACACCCTTGAAAATATATACTCCACTGCCAATTTCAATACAAGAAGTACCGTTAAATTCAACACCATTTTGAATATAAACTGGGCTGCCTATTTGGGAAAAAATCCTCTGATATCCTAAATTACGCAATTTTGACCCTAGAAGAAGTGTCGGAATATCCCCTAATACAGTAGTCAAAAAAAGTTCTTGCACGCGCTGCAATTTTGAAAAATGTTGCTCGTTATGCATGGCTACATATCTCTTCAATTAATTGTGTTGACATTATTGAAAGTCGTTTTGCCTGTATCCTTATCTTCTGCCAATAATAAAAAACTTGTGTTTTCTAATACATTAAAATTGTTTGGCAGTATTACCAAAATTTATCCATCCCTTTAGATGACTTTCCAACATTTGGAAGACTTAGATTCTGGCTTTGACTATGTGAGCAACTCTTGAACTAAGATATGTATAATTAATCAATTGATACGCAAAATTGGATCGAGTCGCTAGAAGATTTTGCACGAGTCAATGCACGTAAAAACTTTGCTTCTTTTCACCAAATCAATTAATCAAAAAACCTTAATGCATTGCAGGGTCAAATCTCAGACTATTAAATTGTCTGATGGATAAATTTATGGTTTAGATAGGGTACTGTTTTGGTTATCCGGGAAATTTGCAAAGCTTGTTACGCAACTAGGGATAGAGTTGTTAGACATGGAGGCTACTTACTATCTGGCAATTTTAGTCTTTCCAAACAACTCAGTTCCACAAGCTCTTTTGCAACAAAAAATACATTTAACTAGACTATATTCAAAAATTTGGATAAAATTTATGCCTAGCATAACAATGTAATTATTGTTGGGTTTTTCTGGGCAATCTTACCCCAATAAAAACCCAATTATGGTGGATTATCTCCCACATCAGCCATCACATTGAAGTTAACCATCGGTGCAAACAAGTAAGCGCTTCCCCGACTGCTATGACGGCTTTCTTGCAACGAATTTCTAGAGTATGCTGCTCCAATCATGTTGCACACGGATGATTTACAGACTAGTAAATTCATGTTTGTAATTACATGAATTGTTTTTAATAACAGTTGTTTTTAACAATAACACATTTTATTTTTAATGGAACACTCTCAATAAATCAGTTGGTTATCAAGTTGCTTGTTGATGAGAATATTGTAAATTAGCTAACTTTTTTCTGGTGCGATGCCTACGGCGGGCAAAGCTTACGCGACTCTAAAATAATTTTATACACTTATACCAATTTTATTTTAAGGTTGCGCTTTATTTACGTAAGAAACATATCCTGATGGTACTTCATTGGATAACTTCTAGAATAGACGCAAAGCAACTACACAAATTGACCTTGAGCGGATGTAGTTTTGCGTAAGTCAGATAATTTAATGATTGGATGTTAAATTTATAATGATATCTACTATACTTGTGACACCCTCTTGCTTCAAAAGCTCAAAATTTATTTTTTATAATTACTTGTATTTAAATAATCTGTAAATCACCCATTCGGGTGAGCCAAGCGGGTGATGTGTGCTTGGTACTACTCATTATAAATTTTATTAAAGAAAAGCTAAAACGTAGCTTAGTTTTTAGGAGAAATTCACAAAGCAATATTTAATGTCTAGATTGAGGTATCGATTTTAACTCACACACTTGGTTCAAATTATGGCTTTAATTAAAGAAATTGTCCAAGAAGCTCTAGCTATCGGCTATCTGAGTGTTGTAGCCGAAAAACAACTGCGATCGCAACTTCAAAGTAATTATGACTCAGAAGACCTAGATGCCTGGATCATTTTACAGCGAGCTATTGCAGCAGGCGATGTAAAACAAGAATCGCGCCGAAAAAACGCTTCCGTCTCTTCTAAAGCCAACGACGCTTCATCAAGTATCAAACTTGCTTATCAAATGGCAGCGGAGATTGCTTATGCAGCAGCCGTAGCTTTGTCAATGACAAAAAATACCAAAGATCAGCCTTCACTAGGCGCGTAGAATAACACGCTAATATAGTTATTTTCCTGATTTAGTATCAAAAATTATACCAAGCAGTTAGCGATTGCTTTTCCTAGTTAACTGCTTGGTATTATTTTTACACGTTCCAATTTAAGTGATGTCGACATGGGTTATTTGGTATCCCATCTCCTTGAACTTCCCTTAACCTAAAAATCATAACTGCTTCTTTACCAACCCAATTTTATTAAAAAATAATTAAAAATTTAACTTTCATGGCAACAGCTATGAGAAATTTTCACCGTCAGTCAAGACCGAATGGCACTAAGAAAAGCTATAAACCTTGCTGCATAGGCATTACAAGTATTAATGCGTTAGTAGCAGTGGGCGCTTGGCTGCGATCGCTA
>NZ_JBALDL010000042.1:0-32934 GCF_036917465.1 Nostoc sp. | reverse complement strand
GTGCTTACGTCCCGCTTGACCCAGAATATCCAAGTGAACGTTTGAGCTTGATGTTAGAAGATGCTCAAGTTGGGGTACTGTTGACCCAACAACAATTCATTGATAGGCTACTACAACATCAAGGAAAGCTTATCTGTTTAGATAGCGACTGGCAGAGCATTCAACAACAGCGCCAAGATAACGTCAGCAATAGCGTAACTGCTGACAACCTCGCTTATGTCATTTACACGTCCGGTTCTACAGGAACACCAAAAGGGGTAGCCGTTGGTCACTCGGCGGTGAATCGACTAGTGTTGAACACCAACTATATACAGTTACAGCCTAACGACAGAGTTGCTCAAGCTGCGAACATTGCTTTCGATGCTGCTACCTTTGAAATTTGGGGAGCGCTTCTTAATGGGGCTAGGCTGGTGGGAATTAGTCAAGAGGTAGTTCTTTCACCCCAAAAATTTGCTGCGCACATCCAGCAAACAGAAATTAGCGTATTGTTCTTAACAACAGCCTTATTCAATCAAATAGCTAGTTTTGAACTACAGGTATTTAATTCTCTTAGATGTCTATTGTTTGGTGGGGAGACAGTTGACCCCAAATGTGTTAGACAAGTACTCCAGAATGATTCTCCACAAAAATTACTTCATGTGTATGGGCCTACGGAGAATACCACCTTTTCTTCTTGGTATTTGGTACAGGAAGTACCAGCCAACGCTATTACTATCCCCATCGGTCGCCCAATAGCTAATACCCAGCTTTACATCTTAGACCAATATCTACAACCAGTACCCGTAGGTGTTCCAGGAGAACTGCACATAGGTGGTGTAGGGTTAGCAAGAGGCTATCTCAATCGTCCTGAGTTAACCGAAGAGAAATTTATCCCCAACCCCTTCAACAATTCAAAATTATATAAAACTGGGGATTTAGCAAGGTATTTACCAGATGGCAACATTGAATACTTAGGACGCATTGACAATCAGGTTAAAATTCGTGGTTTCCGCATTGAATTGGGAGAAATTGAAGCGGTACTGAGTCAACATCCCCAAGTTCAATCAGTTGTTGTCACAGCTAGAGAAGATAATCCAGGGGAAAAACGCTTAGTTGCTTACATTGTGCCACAACAGCAACCAGCACTCAGCATCAGCGAACTCAGGCAATTTCTGAAGACAAAACTGCCCCAGTACATGATTCCTGCGGAAATATTAATTTTAGAATCTCTGCCATTGACACCCAACGGCAAAATAGACCGCCGTGCTTTGCCTGCACCGGATACAAACAACCTCGCTATGCAAGCTAGTTTCATCCCACCCCTTGATCTCGTGGAACAGAAATTGGCACAAATTTGGGCAGAAGTCCTGAAAGTTTACCCTGTTGGTGTAAAGGATAACTTTTTTGACCTTGGAGGTCATTCTCTTTTAGCTGTGCAACTAATGGCTCACATTGGGCAGCAATTCAATAAAAATTTACCCTTAGCAATACTCTTCCAAAACCCAACTATTCAGCAATTAGCTAATGTTCTCCGTCAACCGATAGATGCGTTCGATTGGTCTCCTGTAGTCCCTATTCAACCTAATGGTTCCAAGCAGCCTTTCTTCTGCTTGCCTGGGGCTGGTGGTAATACCATTTATTTGTACCATCTGGCATATTATTTAGGTAAAGACCAACCATTTTATGGACTGCAATCACTCGGTCTTGATGGGGAATCAAAGCCGCACACAAGAATCGAGGAGATGGCAGCTTATTACATTGAAGCAATACAGACCATTCAACCCAATGGGCCATACTTTTTAGGCGGTCATTCCTTCGGAGGTATGGTAGCTTTTGAGATGGCAAATCAGTTACAGAAGCAGGGATATGAGGTTGCTTTAGTAGCTATTTTAGACTCTGGTGCGCCAGGCTGTATCCATGATGAACTAGTTGTTGATGGCGTTGATGATACCAGATGGCTGACCAAAATTGCCACCTTGTTTGAAAACTTCTACGGAAAGAGCTTGAATGTATCCGATGAAACTCTCAAATTACTAACGCCATACGAGCAATTAAATTATTTTAAGGAGCAGTTACAAAGTGTCAATTTACTGCCTCCTGATGTCGGACTCAAACAACTTTGTGGTTTGATAGAGGTTTTCAAAACTAATCATCAAATTGCTTATGTTTATATCCCACAGGTAATTTATCCTGGTCATATTAAATTTTTCAAAGCTAGTGAGATTGATGCTGTTAGTAATACAAACTCTGAGATTTTCCAAGAAATAGGATTAGGGTGGAACAAGTTTTCTGCTCAATCTATAGATATCCATTACGTACCAGGTAATCATCTCACAATGTTGAATGAACCTCATGTGCAGTTTTTAGCAGAACAGATCAAAATTTGCATTGAGCAAGCAAAGCTAGATTATTGAAGGGCTTTGATCAGTTAGAGAACCCATTTGACATCTTAGGAAGAGTCTGCAAGCCTCTTAATCATTAGCCTGATGAAGCAGAGATTGAGTTTGGCAGTGGCACCAATCAGGGTTCGTTCAAAGTTCTTAACCAGAATTTTACAATGCTCCATCCAAGCATTGGAGCGCTCAATCACCCATCTGACTACTGCCGGAACAAATCCACATTTTCCTTGTGCTACTTTCTCTTGTTTTGAGGGTTTCGTAGAAAGTTGAAACTGGATTTTGGTCTGTACCGAATGGTACTAAGAAAAGCCGAAATGCTTGTGGTTTAAGCCGTTTGCAATTGCTTGCGTAATTCATGCCGGGATTTGGTCATCAAGGGGTAAATTTTGGGGCGACGTTTACGGACTCGTGGTTCATTTCTAGCCGGGCGGTTAGGAACAGCCTTGTGAGCAATAACTTTTAGTAAAGTGCGATAAATTCGGAAACGTTTTGTTGAAGTTGCTGCTAATAATTTGGGAATAAAGTTAATTAAATGGTGGCGAGTACCTTGGAGATTTATTATCCCTGTGCGGATGAATCGGCAAGGAATCCCTCAAATTTATCGGTATTTTCGGACTGTGAAACTTATGCGTTCTTTGAATAATCAAGCTTTTCCCAAAAATCCGGTGAAGATTAATAAGATGGGGGAAGTTGTTGTACAAAAATTGAAGACAAAATCTAAGATTGACTAATTATTGTCATCTTGTAGCTTTTCCTGAGATTTCTGATCGTTCTGGGGTTGATTATCAGTTGGTGAATTTTGCTTTTCCAGTGTTGGTACTACTACAGCCGAAGGATCTGACTGTTTGGATTCTGTAGGTGGCGCTGTTGGTATAACCACAGAATTTGACGGAATCACTCGTTGAGGGGGAGCAGAATTCTGATTAGATGTGGGTGAGTTATTTTCTGGCAATGGTGCGGGGGAAGCACTCCGAGATGAGCGGATTGCCCTTAGTTTCTCCACTAACGAGGGTGTGGGGAAAACGCTAGGTGATGGTGCGGATTGCTCCAAATCGCCGCGTTGTGATTCTTGTGTGGGGCTGCTGGGAGTTTCTTGGGGGGAAGAACGACGATTACGCCGGCGCTGCTTGGAATTAGAAACAGGTGGTGATTCGGTTCTTGAGGTGGTTTCACCATTCTCCAAGCTAGGTGCTTTCGCACCTGATTCTTGAGTTGGCTGTTCAAAAAGTGGCTTTGCAGTTGGCTGCGGCTGAGATTTGGGTAAGATGCTAGTGATACCAAAGCCTGCTGTAGCAGCAACCAGGGCTACACCGATAGCAATCAATATTGATGAGCCAGGTTTTTTAGTCAGTACATTTTCCTTGGCAATACCTGGATTGGGCTGCGCCAACACAGATGAGTTATGAAAGCGATTTTGGGCAGTTTTACCCAGCACAGTTGCAGCTTGTTGGGCAGATAAATTAACAGTTGGGACTGCATAAGTTGTTAAGGCTTGCGGTGACAGATTCGCCTCATTTCCAGGTAAAAGTTGTAACCACTCGGCAACTGTCGCTGGCCGAAAACGAGACTCCACCGCCATCCCGCGCATTACTGCCTGGTTGACAGCAGCACTCAAGTGTGGTTGCAGTTCGCGGGGGGAAGGCATTTGTTCGCGATCGCGCAATAATGCTGGTATAGGTACTTGTGCTGTCAATAATGCATACAAGGTAGCGGCTAAACCATAAACATCGGTGGCGGGTGTGCGCGGCGCTTGTGTCAAATACTGCTCAATTGGAGAATAACCTTCAGAAACCAAACCAGTATGAGTCTGTCTGACACTGCCATTAAATTCCCTGGCAATGCCAAAATCAATTAATACTACTTCCTGGGTTCCAAGGCGTTGAATAATGTTATCTGGTTTGACATCCCGGTGTAGCAAACCATTGTTGTGTACTACCTGCAAGGCTGCCCCAATTTGCCGGATATAATGGATTGCTGTGGCTTCAGGTAAGGTTATTCCTGGTAATACAAATGCGTCTCCCAAGGTTTCGCCACGAATGTATTCCATCACCATGTAAGGCAGTCCGGCTTCTACAAAAAAGTCACTGACTCGGACTATATTTGGGTGGATACACGTAGCTAATCGTCTGGCTTCATCTTGGAATTGGCGCTCGAATTTCGCAAAATCAGGATGTTGTTGCAGCCGTTCATTGATGGTTTTCATCACTACCTCCTGGCCCAAATAGTGATGGGTAGCTTTAAACGTAATCCCAAAGCCACCCCGCCCTATTTCTTGAATTAGGGTATATTTTCCATCCTGCAAAATTGTGCCTGCTAACATAAAGAGTCCTGATTCCTGACTGAGCAGATAAGTAGCGATTCCTGAGTCTTGAGGGATTCCCAAGAAATTTTCCCATATTTTATAGAGTAGGGTTTGTGCCTGTCTATTTTACGAGATGATTTAGTTGTTGAAACTCTCCAAGTGAAAAAGACCTCCGAGCGATCGCAAGAGTTCTATCTTTTTCAGATGATAACGCGAGAGTCAAGAAATCCTGAACTAGGAAATAGGCTCAAAACCGACAGTTTTAACTAATGTTTTTTCAGTTTTTGTAATAAATCCGGTTAAAATCGCTGACCTATACCTAAATTCACTTTGCTTTCTCCCTGGTCATTAATGCCATACATAATCAGCCCGAATTAAGCCTAGTGGTGAATTTAAGCGCACTCCAGCCCCATAACCTGGTTTGTCTCTTCCACCCGCCGGATCTCCTAATACAGTATCACCTGAGCCTAAGTCAGAAGCAAAATCAGCAAATAATACACCCCCGACGATTGGTAAGACGGGAAAACGATATTCTGCGGAAGCTTAATACCGCCAACATTCTGATCTTGATAGCTGATTGTACCTACCAAACCCCGATCGGCATTATAACTCCCGCCCAAGTTAACACCACGCGCCCCAGTTTCTTTGAGTTGATAGACTAAATCAAGTTTTGTCCCATCTCCTTGTAAGGCGACATTCACAGTTTCAAATAAACCAGTCCGATATAGCTGCTGGATGTCTTGTTTAACTACATTTTCTTGGAAAATTTGACCAGGTTCAAGTTTGAGTTGCTGTTGCAAAAAATCTGCTTTGGTGCATCCTCCGACGGGATTACCCTTGCTGTCAACGGTTTTGCCCTCGTCGTTGACAAAGCGAAATTTGATCTCACTCACCAAGCCTTCAGCATCCGTGCGGGAGTGTCTTCAATTATCGCAGGTTTTGCAGTTGGAGTAACGGTTTTAGCAGATGCAGCCGTTGCTTGCTAAGTGGCATTCGCAGCAGCTAAAGTAGCTAAAGTAAAATTGCAGTAGCAGAAACTCGCATAATATTTAACCTAATTAACTGGGAGTTATATTAATTTTGGATTTTAGATTTTGGATTAAAATACTTGACTAAAAAGCTGTTCCAAGAATTTTAAACAATACATCCTTTCCCAATTTGGTGTTATTTGTAAGAAAGTAAATAAATAGCGATAATACTAACTTCCAGCTTGTTCACCAATTTTACTTTATACTTCTTACCCAAAGAGACAGTGAATTTTGATATTTTGTTTCTATGAATAATATATCCCGCTCATCTTTAGCTTCTAACTCCCTATCTGGAATTTCTCCTTTGCGGTTACTTGTATTAAGTAATGGTCATGGGGAAGATGGGATTGCAGTTCGGATTTTGGAAGAACTCCAACAACAATCAAACCCACCAGAGATATTTGCTTTACCTCTGGTGGGCGAAGGACGTGCTTATCAACAGTTGGATATACCTCTTATTGGTTCAGTCCGTACTATGCCTTCTGGCGGCTTCATTTATATGGATAACCACCAATTAGCACGGGATGTACGCGGTGGTTTATTGCAACTTACCCTCAGCCAGATTAAAGCTGTCCGCCGATGGGTAAGTTCTCAAAAAAAATTAGGTAATAAAAGAGCGATTTTAGCTGTGGGAGATATTGTCCCCCTGTTATTTGCAACTTTTAGTGGTGCTAATTATGCTTTTGTGGGTACGGCAAAATCTGAATATCATGTGCGCGATGAAGCTGGATTATTACCACGAAAATCTAAAGATGCGCGTTGGGAAAACTTTTCTGGTTCAGTTTACCATCCTTGGGAACGTTGGCTAATGAGTCGTCGTCGTTGTAAGGCGGTGTTCCCTAGAGATGCGCTGACGACGGAAACATTAAAACAATGGCCAATTCCCGCTTTTAATTTGGGTAATCCGATGATGGATGGTCTGCAACCAACCTTTTCGCGCCAACAATTTTATAGTCGGGATATTCAACAGCAAGAAACAGTTAGACCTTTGATGGTGACTCTTCTTCCTGGTTCGCGTACGCCAGAGGCATATAACAACTGGGAAACAATTATGATTGCCGTATCTGCGTTAATGGCAAGTTTCCAGGAGCGAGATTCTGTCTTTTACACTTCTGGCACAGTGGTGTTTTTAGGTGCGATCGCTCCTGGTTTAGACTCTAATATTTTATCCCAAAGTGTGCAATCTCAAGGCTGGCGCACGGAATCAGTATGTCCTATCAAAATTGCCGATCCAAATATCTTGACATTTAAACAAAGAGATGCATATCTACTGTTGACTCAAAAAGCTTATAACGATTGCTTGCATTTAGGAGATTTAGCGATCGCAATGGCGGGTACAGCCACAGAACAGTTTATCGGTTTAGGGAAACCTGCGATCGCGATTCCCGGTAATGGCCCCCAATATACTCCCGCCTTTGCTGAAGCTCAAAGTCGTCTTTTAGGCTCATCTTTAATTTTAATTGAGCAGCCAGTAGAAGTAGCGAAGGTTGTACAGTCTCTATTCAAAGATCCTGATATTTTGCATATTATTTCCGAAAATGGTATGCGACGTATGGGTAAACCAGGAGCCGCACTACGCATTGCAGAATGTTTACAGGAACGATTTTGAACAGATGTTTGTCATTTGTCATTAGTTATTAATTCTTTTCCCCCACTCCCTTATCTCTTCCTACTTCCTCATCTCCACTCAGCACTCAGCACTCATCACGCTACCAACCCAGAACGTAAGGCCCTCACAGCAGCCTGGGTACGGTCATCAGCACATAATTTATTTAGAATATTACGAACATGGGTCTTTACAGTACCAACTGTAATATATAGTTTCTCGGCAATTTGACCATTACTACAGCCAGCTACAATCAGCTCTAGAATTTCCAATTCCCGTTGAGTTAGGGGATATGTTTCCAAAACTTGCTCGTATTCTGATGCCAGCGCCTCAATTTTTACAGTCTTTGGCTTGTCAGAACCTTGGCTTTCTCCAGGAATACCTTGCCGCATCTTCCGCAATACCACATTGGCAATTGCCGGATCTATCCAAGAGTTACCGCCGTGAGTTGCTTGAATCGCTTCCGTTAATTTACTGATGCTTGTTTCTTTCATGTAATAAGAATCAGCACCCGCCGCGAAAGCTGCAAGTACAGCATCCTCTGTATGATCCATCGTCAGGATCAGAATCTTCGTTGACGTTTGCCCGCTTTCAGCTTGCTGGCGTTTGAATTTACGGGTTAGTTCAATGCCATCCATGTCAGGTAAACCAATGTCTACAACAGCTACATCTGGCTTTGCCGTTTCCAAAAGTTTTAACCCTTGAGTAGCATTTGCTGCTTCACCAATTACTTTCAAAGCACTATGAGACTGTAATGCCGCTCGTAGCCCCATTCGTGTTAAGTCATGATCTTCAATTAAAATAATGCTAATTTCATTCATTGCTACACTCGCTCTTACGCTGTTTGCATCTTTCAAGGTATTACCTTTTATAAGTTGCTATTTATTATTTTCCCAAACTCAAGATAGATGATTTTTAAAGCAGTCTGCATCCACCGATAGAAATAATAAATATCAGATTTATTCATATTTAGATAGAGGACATATCTAGCTGAAGATATATGGATACTTGGATAAAAAGTATGAAATATTGAGATAATGCAAAATTCATCTCCTCTTGCCCAAAATTTAGTTTTCAGTTGCCATGTAACATTAGTTAATTCTATTAATTTCTATAAAACTTTGCAAAAAGCTTAGAAAAATGGACAATCTACACCAGACCAAAGTTGCCTTCTGGGAGAATGAACGACGGTTTTGAGGGATTTTTTAGCAAATATCTTGGATTCATCAGGTTGATGGAGTCGATGGGCATTCTTGTGGAAGCTAATTAGACGGCGTTGAAATTTTATGTATATTTTGGTAATTTTTAGAATAGTGCAACACTGCGATCGCTGATAAAATTACCTACATTTAAGGAGGTAGGATTATTTAAAATTTATAGATATATATTGGCAGTATTTTCTGATTTACTTAGTCTAATCAATCTGAAGATTAAAACTGCTAAAGCTTATGGTACACGATAATGGTATGCAACTCTCACCAATGGCTGACGACGGTTGGTTGTTGACTCATTTACAATTGTCTTAAGCTTAGTAAAGTATTTTATTTGACTTAAATCAACCCCGTCTATTGTCTTCAGAGCAATAATTTTCGGTTTGTTAATAGATAATTTATTGGAAGCCATCTATTCTGAAACCCTTAACTTTATAGAGATGATAGCAAATCTCTATAAGTATTAGATATTGTATTGTGCGAAATACCTTAGTCAATCAAGTTACAGATTTTAGATGTCCGAAAATTTTATATTCTTTAGTTAGATAATCTGAAAAGAGAAATGATATACATCAACATCTGTTTGGCGGTAAAAATAAAAACCGATGAAAGAGACGCTGAAACTTTTGGTTGTAGACGATGACGAAGTAGACAGGATGGCAATCCGTCGCGCCCTGACTGAAGGAGGTGTGCAAATGGAACTGTCTGAAGTAAGTGATAGCAATGATGCATTTTCTGCCTTAAACACTACTGCTTATGACTGTATTTTCCTCGACTATCGCTTACCACTCCAAGATGGACTAACCTTAATTAAACAGTTACGTTCTTCGGAAATTAAAGTTCCTTTAGTAATCTTAACTGATCGAGGAGATGAAGAGATTGCTGTGCAATTAATCAAAGCTGGTGCTACAGACTATCTTTCTAAGTCTAGGATATCTCCAGAAAACTTGACACAGGTTTTGCGGAGTGCAATTCGGATTTATCGGGCGGAAATGCAAGCAGCTTTGGCACAAGAGGAACTCATTATTAAAATCCAGCAGTTGGAGAAACAACAGCAACAGATTCAAATGCAAAACTTCAAGCTATTGGAGACATCGCAGCTAAAATCACATTTTTTAGCCACTATGTCTCACGAACTTAGAACGCCGATGAATGCAATTATTGGTTTTTCGCAAATACTGCTGCGTCCGAAGTTTGCTCAACTAACTCACCAGCAAGCGGATATGGTTGAGCGCATCTTGAATAATGGAAAGCATTTACTGATGTTACTTAATGAAGTTCTCGACTTTTCCAAGCTGGAGGTAGGACGATTAGATTTAAAGGCGGAAAAATTTGATTTATCAAAGATAATAAATCTCGCTGTAGGTGAAATGCGTTCTCTAGCTGATGCCAAAAATCTATCATTGTTAGTGCAAACGAATTTGCAAAATCCTTTGGTTTTTAACGATCCTGTTCGGATCAAACAGATTTTACTTAATCTACTTTCCAATGCGATTAAGTTTACAGAGTCTGGTGAGATTTGGGTTGAGCTTCAAGAACTACCTGCAAATCGACTAGTAATTATTGTTAGGGATACAGGGATTGGCATAGCATCTAGAGATTTTAAACGTATTTTTGAAGCATTTAGACAAGTCGATCAAACTATTACTCGTAAATATCCAGGTACCGGTCTGGGTTTGGCAATTGTAGATTCCCTGGTGCGAATGATGGGTGGTAAAATTTTTCTTGAGAGCAAATTGGGCATTGGTTCAATGTTTAAAATTGAATTGCCACGTCAAATCGCATTAACGAATGTAGCAACCGAGGCTCGAATAGCGTTAGATGACAACGGAATTTTTTACTCTGCTAAAAATCCTCATCAGTCATTTTGTCAAGCTAGGCAAACACCAATAGGATATCCTAAATTTAAAATATAAATTACTTCCGAAAAACTAATAGAAATTGATAAATCATGTCTGTAGTTGAAAATAATAAAATTTATCGCATCCTCGCCGTTGACGACATTCAAGATAATCTTATTTTGGTTCAAACAATTTTAGAAAGTGAGGGGTATAAAATTGATTTAGCTTCAGATGGAATAAAAGCTTTACGGCAAGTTGAACAATCTCCACCCGATCTGATTTTGTTAGATGTGATGATGCCGGGAATAGATGGTTATGAAGTTACCCGTCGGATTCGGCAGAATCCTGCAATCTCTTATATTCCAATTCTGTTGATTACTGCCTTTCACGAATCCAGCGTTGTCGAAGGTTTGGATGTTGGTGCTGACGATTTTATTCGCAAACCATTTGATACTGATGAACTACTGGCAAGGGTGCGATCGCTATTACGTCTCAAGCACAGTCTAGACGAACAACAAAAAATGGCCCGTCAACGGGAAGACTTTGTTTCTCGTCTGACTCATGATTTGCGAACTCCCCTAGTGGCCGCCGATCGAATGTTGAATTTGTTTGAGATGGAAACATTCTGCAAAATTCCGCCGGAAATGAAACAGGCGATCGCAGTGATGATTCGCAGTAACCAAAATTTGATGGACATGGTGAATACTCTGTTAGAAGTCTATCGCTTTGAAGCAGGTAAAAAAACCTTGAATTGGGAAGAATGCAATTTACGTGAGATATCTCAAGAAGTAGTCGACGAACTAAGTCCTCTAACCATTGAAAAAGGTTTGACTCTGACAATAGACACCAGTAAATTAGACTCAGTGAGTAAAAATGCTGCTGTTATTATGGGCGATCGCTTAGAACTACGGCGAGTGGTAAACAATTTAATCGCAAATGCCATCAAATTTACAGATACAGGAGGCATAACAATCCGTATTTTTGAAACATCACCTCATCCAGGAAATCAAGATTCGGTAACAATTGAGGTAGAAGATACAGGATATGGGATTGCACCCGAAGATCGGGCAACAATTTTCGAGCGATTTCGCCAAGGCAAACATAAACGCTCTGGTAGTGGCTTAGGGCTACATTTATCTCACCGCATTGTCGAAGGCCACGCAGGAACTATCAATGTTGCCTCTGAAGTAGGTAAAGGTAGTTTATTTATTGTGCAACTACCTAAGAACATTTAAGCTTTTTCTTCAGTAACTAATGTTAAGCTAACCCATTCGCCTTTATCGTTATAGCTGCGAATCATCCTTTGGCGGAGGTTTGGCTGAATTAACCAACCCGCTTCTAAGAATAAGGATTGACGTAATAGCACCTTGAGGGGAGAAGTAACAGAAGCGCCATCAGGTAAGAATAATACTTGTACTTGCTTTTCGGGATCTTGGTCAAAGAGAATAATGGAACCTTTGATAGTAGCAGTTGAGGTAATTGTGCGTTCCCCAAAAGAGGTACTTTGAATTAATCGCCCAGCATCATCAAGTTGTATTTTCAAAGTTGTAGAGTAAATATCAGGCGATCGCAAATCTCGATAGATTGTCACTGCTTCTCCTCGCCATTCTCCCAACAAATCATTTATTTGCAAGGGTGGACGTTCTGTTGCTGGGGTTCCAGCTAGATGTTCTCGAATCAGAGTTAGTGCATTGAGATGACCGTTTTTATCAAACAGTTGTACCAGACGTAAGCGGCGATTTTCATGAACAAAAGCGAGTTCTGCACCAAATTCGGAAAATGGCCCTAGCTGAATTAAACCTTCAGAAAATGAACCATTTTCAAAAAATAGCAGACCTCCTCCCACAGACATAAATTCTCTGATTACATCATCCTTTCCCGAACGGCTCAAAGTTAGTCGCACTGTCTGGTTATTATTCAAACCTTCCAGGGAAAGACGGCTAGAAGTATCGTTTAGAAGCGTACCTTGGGGAGAAAAATTGGTAAATGAACCTTCCCATACACCAAGATTTTGCAGAAAACATTCCCATTGCGATTTCATAACTATTTTGTCATTGGTTATTGGTCATTTTTCATTTGTCATTTGATTAGCCCTGCTAAGTTGATATGTAAGAGGATATTTTAAAAGTGGTTGGCTGTAATTTTAGGCACTTGTTGATCCCCCCAACCCCCCTTAAAAAGGGGGGCAAAGTCTCTAAAAGTCCCCCTTCTTAAGGGGGATTTAGGGGGATCTAAAACGTTTTGTTACCGACCAGAGGACTTTTAAAACATCCTCTAAGTTTAATTTCATATTCATTCAATCCAAAACTTCAGTTGTTCATTTAAAATTTTGAAAATTCCAAATGTTCAAAGGACAAATACCAATGACAAATGACAAATGACTAATTTTTAGCAAAACGTCGGACTGCAAATAAGCTTCCCATTAATCCTACAGTTGCACCGAAACTCAAGAGAATTAAGGGTAATAGTAAAACTTGGGTTGGAGTGAGTTGCACGCCGTTGGTGATAAATTGAATAAATTCAGGTTGATTGGCTAGCAATTTAGCGATAAACTGTTGAATCACAGAAATAAAACTCCAAGCGATCGCACCACCAACTAAACCAAAAGCAATTCCTTGTAAAATAAATGGTAGGTAAATCCATGCAGAAGTTGCTCCTACCAGTTGCATAATTTCAATTTCTTGTCGTCGCGCCATGACAATCAGCCGAATTGTGGTTGTAGTCACTGCGATCGCTGTTAAGGTCAAAATAATCGTAATTGTTAAAGTAATCCAGTTCAGCCCCCGGTGCAGCTGGGCAATGCGTTTAACTGCTTCATCAATATATTCCACCGTCTCAACTCCCGGCAATTTAGCCAGTTGCGTTGCTAAACCTGGTACAACCTGAGAATTACGCGCTTTCACCTTCATCTCATCAACTAAAGGATTCTCACCTAGCTGCTGGGTAGCGCCCTCAATATCAGAGATTTTCATTTCTTTAACTAACTTAGTCCAAGCTTGCTCTTTGGTAATGCTTTGCATCGCCGCGACCTCTGGCATTTTAGCAATCAGTGGCTCAATATTTTCGGCCCGTACATCCGGTTCGAGATAAACTGATACTTCTAGCTGGCTACCGAACTGATAAAGGAGTTTTTCAACTTGCCAAGAGGTTTGCAAACTCAAACCAAATAAAAACAGTAACACCGTAACAGTACTTACAGCCGCCCAATTCATCCAACCTCCCCGCAATAAACCCAGGAAAGTTTCTTTGAGCAAGTAGTCAAGTTTCGTGAAAGACTTAAACATAATTCGTAATTCGTAATTCGTAATTAATAATTCCCATTCCCAATTCCCAATTCCCAACTTGATAGAATAAAAATACTACGAATTTTCACCATCTAGCCATTGAGACTCATGCCCTCTGAAATTGCTGTAGAGAAAAAAAAGTTAAAAAATCCACCTTTGGAGCTTCATTATTTAGGCGATCGCGTGCTACGTCAAGCTACAAAGCGGATTTCTAAAGTAGATAACGAACTTCGCCAAATGGTGCGTGAAATGCTGCAAACTATGTACAGCAAAGATGGCATTGGTTTGGCTGCCCCCCAAGTGGGAATTCACAAACAACTAATTGTCATCGACCTGGAACCAGAGAATGCAGCTAATGCGCCTTTGGTGTTGATTAACCCCACTATTAAACAAGTCAGCCGCGACATCTCTGTTGCCGAAGAAGGATGCTTGAGCATTCCCAACGTATATCTTGACGTAAAGCGTCCCGAAGTCGTGGAAATCGCCTATAAAGACGAATACGGTCGTCTTCGGACATTAAAGGCTAACGACCTTTTAGGACGCTGCATTCAGCACGAGATGGATCACCTCAACGGTGTGCTATTTGTAGACCGTGTAGAAAACTCCTTGACTTTAGCCCAGGAGCTATCTAAGAATGGCTTCTCGTATCAAGCGGTGAAACCAATAGCATAGGGGGCTAGTAGTGTATTTAACTCCAAAAAGCAGTTTATTTCTGGGTGGTTCTTGTGTAAGTGCGATCGCAGCTGTCGGTTCGATTTTTGAACTCAGTTACGGACGACCAGATTTGGGTTTCCAAGTCACGGCAATTATCCTCGCATTGAGCATTCCACTCACCGGATTCTTTTTCTTTGCCGCAGTCAAGGACGCAAGGGCTAACATGAAGTAAGCATCAGGTACATAAAAAAGGTAAAAGGGTGAATTGAAAAGGCAAAGTTCATTCTTTTACCTTTTATTTTTATAAATGAAGGCAGGGGGCAGAGGGCTGTTTTCCTCCAATCCCCAGTCCCCAATCCCCAATCCCCAATCCCCAATCCCCAATCCCCAGTCCCCTTCAATCTCGATCTTCCACTGCCCCTAAAGCTTTCAGCGTTACTAACTGCGCTGTGGTTAACCCCGTTACCCCCGTGATATTCATTTTTTCGTAGGGTCTTGGCGATCGCAGTGTTTTTATGCACTCACCTGTCAATACATCCCAAAGCTTAATTGTCTCATCTTGACTACCACAAATTAGGGTTTGACCATCGGGACTAAAGGCAACTGATCTGACCCAGTTCGCTCCCTGCAAGCTTTTGAGACATTTACCCATATAGACATCCCATAATTTTACTGTTTGGTCTTCACTGGCACTAGCTAAAGTCTGACCATCGGGACTAAAGGCAACTGACCAGACGCGATTAGTATGTTCTTGTAAAGTTGTCAGACACTTACCCATTTGGACATCCCATAATTTCACCGTTTGGTCATCACTGCCACTAGCTAAAATATGACCATCGGCACTGAAAGTAACTGACCTGATCCGATTACCATGTCCCTGCAAAATTTTCAGGCATTGTCCCGTGTGGATATCCCATAACCTGACTTTTTGATTTTCACTGCCACTAGCTAAAGTTTCACCATCAGGGCTAAAGGCAACCGATCTTACCCAACTGGTATGCCCTTCCAAAGTTTTGAGGCATTGTCCAGTTTGAACATCCCATAATTTCACCGTTTGATCGTCACCGCCACTAGCTAAAATTTGACCATCAGGACTGAATGCAACCGATCTAATCCGATTAGTATGTTCCTGTAACCTTTTGAGGCATTTTCCGGTTTGGACATCCCATAATTTGACTGTTTGCTTTTCACTGCCGCTAGCTAAAATTTGACCATTGGGACTGAAAGCAAGCGATCGCACCCAACTATTATGCCCTTCCAAAGTTTTGAGGCACTTATCGTTACGGACATCCCATAATTTCACCGTTTGCTTTTCACTGCCGCTAGCCAAAGTTTGACCATCGGGACTGAAAGCAACTGACCGAATTCGATTGGTATGCCCCTGCAAAGTTTTCAGACATTTTCTCGTGTTGACATCCCATAACTTCACCGTTTGGTTTTCACTACCGCTAGCCAAAGTTTGACCATCGGGGCTGAAAGCAACTGACATGACCCGATTACCATGTCCCCGCAATCTTTTGAGGCATTTTCCCGTGTTGACATCCCATAACTTCACTATTTGGTCGTCACCACCGCTAGCCAAAATTTGACCATCAGGGCTGAAGGCAACCGACCAGACCCGATTGGTATGTCCCAGCAAAGTTTTGAGGCATTTTCCTGTGTGGATATCCCATAACTTTACTGTTTGGTCGTCACTGCTACTCGCTAAAATTTGACCATCAGGGCTGAAGGCAACTGACCTGACCCAATTGCTATGTCCCTGCAAGATTTTGAGGCATTCTCCGTTGCTGACATCCCATAACTTTACTGTTTGCTTTTCATTAGCACTAGCTAAAATTTGACCATCGGGACTGAAAGCAACCGATCTAACTCTATTGGTATTTCCCTGCAAGGTTTTGAAGCATTTTCCCGTGTGGAGATTCCATAGCTTCACTGTTTGGTCTTCACTGCCACTAGCTAAAATTTGACCATCGGGACTGAAGGCAACTGACCTAACCCAATTACTATGTCCCTGTAAAGTTGTGAGGCATTTACCGTCTTGAATATCCCATAACTTTACTGTTTGGTCATCACTGCCACTAGCTAAAGTCTGACCATCGGGACTAAAGGCGACTGATTTTACCGAACCGCTATGTCCAGTACAAGTAAAAAGTAGCTTTCCGTCTTCAACTTGCCATAAGTAAGTCTTACCATCGGCATCACCCGTAGCTAAAAGTTTCCCATCTGGGCTAAATGCCACTGACGAAATACTAACTAATGTTTCTGCAAAAACGGACTTAGCTAAATCAGCTTTAGCAAAACTCACCCGATGCAAATTCACGCTTTGTAAATATGCTTGCCAAATAGTCAGATTAGAAAAGTCATAGCCGCTTAAATCAATTTGTAGTTGACAAAGCATATTTAGCAGATTTCCACCTGCATATCCTGCCACTTGTGGAGATTTTTTTTGCAGATCAAATAAAATTTCAGATAGATGAGTTTCCAGATTTTTAGGAAATCGATAAATAGTTGATAGCCTATCTATAACCTGCTTAAGAATAAGGGTAATTTGAGTATTGCGAATATAATCTTTAGCTGTAGCTTCCATTAAAGCATGGCTCATAAATAATTTCATTTCACCAGTAGTAATTTCCTGACAAACCTGTTCAATTAATCGGTCAGTCATATATTCCATCACCACGGACTGGAGGGTGAAAAGTGCGGTTCTTTGCTCAATTAGCGATCGCCTCCGTAGTGACTCTAACGCCTCGATTACTTCCCTTTTGGGCAAAGGACGCACAATATCATCTAGCAATTCTTCCAAAGAAACTAACTCGCGCTTGATTGCTAGCCAATAAATTATTTCTTGTTCTGTCTCTGACAATCGCTCAAATTGTTGGTCTAATAAATTTCGGGTGTCGCCAAAAATTATCTCTCCTTCAGCAAGAAAGGCAGCGATATCACCACCAAATAACTCCCGAATCGGCTCAGAAACGAGTTTCAAAGCCAAGGGATTACCCGAATATTTTTCAATCAGCTTGGCCGATTCCTGCTGTGAACCAAATAACCCTTTATCTTGGAGAATTTCTTGTGCTTCTGTTTCTCCCAAGCCGAGTAAAGACAATGTTCTGACTGGTGATGCTTTCCCCTCTAAAGGGGCAAATTCTTTTGGTTTTTCTCTGGAAGTCAACACTAAGCAGCTTTGATGGGTTTCTTCGCCTATGCGTTGGAGTAGTTGACTATAATCTTGATATTCTTCTTGATATTCTCCGGCGCGATCGCCTTCTTGTAAAATTGTCTCTACATTATCTAATACCAAAAGACAACGATGCTCTCGTAAATAATTAATCAGCAGCGTTACTCTACCATCCACTGTTTCTGGTAACTCCGTTTCTCTCTCGTCAGATAAAAAACGGATCAGGTTTGCCACCATCTCTGATGCGGGTGGCGCATTGCGGAGACTTCGCCAAATCAGATATTCAAAATTATCTTGAACTTGTTTTGCTAATTTCACAGATAAGGCAGTTTTACCAATTCCACCCATACCCAATATTGCCACCATCTGGCAGTTATCCTCAATTAGCCACTGGGTTAGCTGAGATAATTCTGCTACACGTCCATAAAAAACGCAGATACCAGGCGCTTGTCCCCAGTCTTGGCGGTTTTCGGCGATGGGTTTATCATTCAGTGAAGATACTTGATATTCGGATTCGATAACTTGTTGTAACTTAGTGAGCTTACCTGGCCCGCTACCAGTAACACTAAATTTTTTGTAAACTTCGCTTAATCTTTTGCGTACAGCCTCGGCGCTAATAGTCAATTCTTTAGCGATCGCACTTGGCGATTGTCCCTGAACAGCATATAAAAAGACCTCTACCTCGCTGGGAGACAAGCAATGTTTTTGGGCTAAAGCTAAAAGAACTTTTTCAGAAATGACACTCATACTCAGACTCATACTCATTACAGACCAATGCTAACTCACTAGGTGAGATAACACGAACGCCAAAAGTGAGCATTTATCTAAGACTTCAGCCTCGTTTATTGCATTTTATCTAGTTAAATAATTTTCTCTATAGTTTACCTTGACCTAAGTAACTAAGTTACTTTATAGTGAGTTCAGTAGCCTGAAAAAGTAACTTAGTAAGGTTGCGGACAAAAAAAGAAACTTAGTGAGTCTTGACTTACGCAATAACTTTTTGAAACTTTGATTCCGACGATTGTCTACGAGAGGCTTGTCTGCGACATGCAGCGCGGACACCTAGATGAATGGGAACGCCTTCAGCGAATATGTCCTCTGTTATATTTCATAATTTTGCGTAAGTCCTGTGAGTAAGAAGTAAAGGCTGAAAGCGTCGATTCTGAAAAAAGCAAACATCAAAATTGTCTGCAAGAATTGCGAGGGTTCAATGCGCGTAGTGCGCTTTATGTGCGATTACGGGCATTGAACGCCTGATTTTGATATCAAGATTGCCCCGGCAATTGATTAAGGAGCTTAATTTTTCATTATCTGTAAATATCAAGACCACCTTCGTTGACATTCCAACTCTAACTCTTAAGTAGGACTGTTGTTTAGCTTGACTTGGTGGGATGAACACTGTGGGTATTAGCTGTTTCCTTAGTGTGGTCGGGGAGGCAAGCGCTACCTGCTACCTAGATTCAACTTTCAAAACAGGAAAAAAACTATGAAACCCAGTCTTAAAGACAACGATAATTTTCTGTTCAGATGGTTTTGCAGAGGACTGAAGTATTTTCTGCTAGCGCTGCTAGGCGTTGCAATCGCCTTTGTTGTGTCTCAAACTTTTCGGGCTGACATCATAGTTGGGATACTTTTATCCCAATTTCTCTGGATATGGATTGCGAGAATAGCAATTTCTCTAGTCTGCCTATTTGCGATCGCCATGATTATTGAGTCTTGGAGTTAATAGAACAAAGGTTTCTATTCAAGGCTCACCGGCATATTTTGACATCGTTAAAATGGCTATGGCTTACAGCTATGGCTCCATCAAGTCCAAGGAAAAACGAGACATTCAAATCACCAAGAGGAGGCGGATGATGACGAGTTGAAATAACAACTAGGGCGAAGGTCATTCGCGGCTACACAAACAAAATTCGCCTCATCGGACAACTGTTTGAGCCTATGGAGGTGGGTAAAGTCTCGTGTAGACGCGGTTTCCAACTGCCCTTTTTACCTTAAGACTTCTAAAATAGAAGAATGCTGTTAACTCCTACTCAACTACTGCGACTGTCTCAAGGACAACTCAACTTACTAGAAGTTTGTCCGCGTAAATTTCAACATACCTATCTCGAAAAACTCAATTCGCCCTCAAATCCAGAACAAGAAGAACGGCAAACTTTGGGTAGTCGTTTTCACTTGCTAATGCAGCAGCGAGAAATGGGTTTACCAATTGATGGTTTTTTGGAAGCAGATGCTAAACTCCACAGTTGGATGCTAGCTTTTGCCGATGCAGCCCCAGAAATTTTAACGCCTGCATCTGATAATCAAACTTTCCGTGAGAGTGAACACTATC
The DNA here is from genome assembly GCF_036917465.1 of Nostoc sp. Lineage (GTDB taxonomy): Bacteria > Cyanobacteriota > Cyanobacteriia > Cyanobacteriales > Nostocaceae > Nostoc. The sequence goes on along the minus strand of NZ_JBALDL010000042.1, from coordinate 13,123 downwards.
GAACTCTACAAGTTCAGGATTATTTGCTGACGGTTGTCTATGATTTATTGATTGCAGATAACCAACAAGCGCAAATTCTCGACTGGAAAACTTATCCGAAACCACCCAATAAACGCAATTTAGAGTCAAACTGGCAAACACGGCTTTATCTATATGTATTGGCAGAAACTAGCGATTATTCGCCAGAAAATATTTCGATGATTTATTGGTTTGTCCAATCTGAGGGTAAACCGCAGAATATTAAATTTAATTACAATACTGTTCTACATACACAAATAGCCAAGAAACTTAATCAACTATTAAATCAGTTAACTAATTGGCTAGAAAATTACCAAAATAACCAGCAGTTTCCTCAAGTGGTGGAAGGTAGTAAAACCTGTGATTATTGTCAGTTTGCCAAACGGTGCGATCGCGATCGCATACAAGTGAATGAAGAAGCAGTGAAAGACTCATTGCCAAATTTTGACAGCATTCAAGAAGTCTCACTTTGATTTTATCCTGTATCTCATGGAAACTTAAAAAGTAATATAAAGTCCTTTTTGTAAATCTAAAGCATTTGAAAGCATTTTCATTGCAAGAACTAGACTCGGTAAATGTTCGTTTTTTTCGTTCAATAATAAATTAAGCAAATCCCAGTTCTTATTAACTTGCTCAAGAGATATCACAACTTCTAATTTTTTAACCGTAAAGGTTTTGGCAATACTCGCCAGCATCTTTTCTTGTCGATGAATCTAAGCAAACATGAATATTATGGCAAATTGATGGATTACGAACACCAAAAAGCTGAAAGAGCAGGTTACAAGCGATCTCGTCCGGCAATTCGCGCCCGTAAAGCTGATAGCGTCGCTAATGAAGTAATCCTCAATCCTCTAGTAAGTGAATCTCAAACAACTGAGGATCAATCCCCGATTTAACAATGTTAGAACAACAGCAGTGGACTATAGCAGCAAACGAACAACCCCCGGAGTGGTTCATCCAAGCGGTGAAACAGCATACGCCCCTATCAAGTGGAATGTATGCAGCGCAATTATTGTGGCAACGGGGAATTAAAGATAATCAACAATTAACAGCTTTTATTAACTACAAAGCTTATCAACCAGCGAGTCCCTTTGAGTTTGGGCAAGAGATGCACTTAGCGATCGCACGATTGCAACAAGCATATAACGCCAAAGAAAAAATTGCCATCTGGGGAGACTTTGATGCTGATGGCATTACTGCCACATCGGTACTTTGGGATGGATTTGGGCAATTTTTTACACAAAACACTCAGTTAATTTACTATATTCCCAATCGCCTGAAAGAATCTCATGGATTGAATAATCAAGGGATTGATAATTTAGCAAAACAAAGTTGCAAATTAATTGTTACTTGCGATACTGGCAGCACGAACATTGAGGAAATTATTTATGCCAAACAGTTAGGCATAGATGTAATAGTTACAGACCATCATACTTTACCCACCGAACGCCCACCCGTCGCAGCAATTATCAATCCCCGCTATTTTTCAGGGGAACATCAGCTATTTAATCTTTCTGGGGTAGCAGTAGCTTATAAGTTAGTCGAGGCACTGTATCAAACTCTGCCTAATATTGCAAAATATCCGTTAGAAGATTTATTAGATTTAGTAGCAGTCGGATTAATTGCCGACTTGGTACAGTTAAATGGAGATTGTCGTTATTTGGCGCAGTTGGGAATTCAACGACTGCAAGCAGATTTTCAACAACCGCCAGCAGAGCGTCGCCGTCCGGGGGTGGGGCGATTATTAGAATTGTGCCAGAAAAGTGGCGATCGCCCCACAGATATTTCCTTTGGTTTGGGGCCAAGAATTAACGCCGTCAGCCGCATCCAAGGTGATGCCGGTTTTTGCGTTGAATTATTAACCAGTCGAGATGTCAAACGTTGTCACGAATTAGCCGAAGTTACAGAACTTGCGAACACCAGGCGCAAATCTTTGCAAAAAGATGTGCAGGCACAAGTAGCACAAAAACTTTCTCAATTAGACTTATCAACCACCAGCGTCATAGTCCTAGAAGATGCCCAATGGCCTGCGGGTGTATTGGGCTTAGTTGCTGGACAGGTGGCACAAGAAACAGGCCGCCCAACTATTTTGTTGAGTACAGAGGGATTAGGGGCTGGGGACTGGGAACTGGGGACTGGCAATCAAGGACAAGGGGGACAAGGGGGAATTATTGAAGAAATCTCTTCCCAATCCCTAATCCCCAATCCCCAATCCCCAATCCCTAATCCCCAATCCCCAATCCCTAATCCCCAATCCCTCGCCCGTGGTTCCGCCCGTTCGGTGAATTCTGTCGATTTATACCAACTGGTGAAAGACCAAGCACATTTGTTACATCGCTTTGGTGGACATCCCTTTGCAGCAGGTTTGAGTTTGTTGGTGGAAAATATTCCTTTATTTACAGCAGCGATTAATCAGCAGTTGCGGCAATCTTTAGGTAGTACAACCTTAACGCCAACTGTGCAAGCAGACTTGACGGTAACAGTTGCAGACTTGGGGAAAGAGTTGTTTTTAGAACTGAAAGTGCTAGAACCTTGTGGAATGGGTAATCCTGTTCCGAAGTTGCTAATTCAAAACTGCCGGTTTGAGAATGCTTGGCATCGCAATCAGCAGGATTGGCAAGGGAAAAAAGTACAGTACATTAAAACCGAGTTTGACATTCGGGATGATTCCAGCAAAATTGCTTTTCCTGGCTTATGGTGGGGACACTACAAAGATGAATTACCTATAGGAAGCTGTGATTGCATAGCCGAATTAGACTACAACACCTTCAAAAAACGTTATGAAATTAGATTAATTGCCCTGCGTCCTAGTGTTGACTCAGCACTTAACACTCGAAACGGGCTAAACGCCCCGCTACCGCTAACACCACTTATCTTAGACTTACGGAATCAGGAACACTCAGAACAGGCAACTCAAGACGGGCTAAACGCCCCGCTAACAGCATTGATTCTCGAAGATTGCCCCACGAGTTGGGATAATTTACGCCTCTGGTTGCGGCGATGTCTAGCGACAAGCCGTTCCGCGTCTACGCTTGACAATCAACAACTAGCGATCGCTTGGTCTAAACCCAACCACCAATCACCCAATCAAATTTGGCTGACTCTTGCAGGACTTGCCAAATATCTCAGTCGCACAAATCAACCAGTTACCCGCGTCCAACTTTTAGAGAAAATTGGCATCAGCGACCAAACCTTAATTGTCGGAATCAAAGCTTTAAAAGCTTTAGGGTTCACAGTCAAACGAGAAGACAATTATTTACAATTTTCTTGGCATCCAAGCGATCGCGCAGAAAACCTTACTGATGCAGCAGTGGCAAGATTTTTAGCTGCTGTCCGAGAAGAACAATTTCAGCAACAGTATTTTGCCGAAGTGCCTTTATCTACTATTATGGCGATCGCAAACTCCGACAATTATATGGGTGCAAACCGTTAAAAATAAAAGCCTGTATTCATTAGTGAATCAGGCTTTTAAGGTTTGTTATTAAACTTACACTGAGAACTTCAGTTTAATCACTGAATAGCGAATCCTTCCGGTCTGATAGCATCTTCCAAATCAACCCCCATCAGGTTAGCCCCCTGGATGTTTGCATTTGTGAGATTTGTATTTTCCAAGTCTGCGCCCTGTAGGTTAGCCATTTGCAGGTTTGCTCCCAACAGGTTGGCTTTTTCTAGGTCAGCATCAAATAGGTTTGCTCCTAACAGGTTTGCTCCCAAAAGGTTTACCTTACCTAAATCTGCTCCTTGAAAGTTTGCGTTTTGTAAGTTTGTTTGCTGTAAGTTAGCTTTTTCTAAGTCTGCATTTTGTAAGTTAGCGCCCTCTAAGTTTGCCGCTTGCAGGTTTGCGTCCTTGAGCATTGCTCCAGTTAGGTTACATCCAACACATTCATTGGTTTGTAATAAGTGTCTAACATTTGCAGCTACAGACACTATTGGTGATGTAACTGGAGGTGTTACCGGAGAAGTTACAGCCTTCATTGGCGATGTAACTGGAGGTGTTACCGGGGAAGTTACAGTCTGCATTGGTGATTTAACTGGAGATATTGCTGGAGCTACTTTAGACCCCGTAGGTATAGATGGTGTTAGTGTTAAAGGTGTTAGTGTTAAAGCTCTAACGCTGGGCTGGTCAAAGAGAGAAAATCCTGCTACAAGTACCAGAAATACTGCTGTTACGAGCCACCGAGTTAATTTTTTGGAATTTGATTGATTCATTAGTTACTTCCTGTGATTATTCTTAGTAGTGGGTTTGATTTTATAGGAGCCATCAATAATCTGCTTTATTCTCACTTTAGATAAAATGATTGATAACATCAAATATTATTTTGATTGTAATTGATAAATTCAAGTGATTGAAATATCTTTGCGGATGGGAAACGATCGCGTGATTTTTTGGTTATAAGCTGTCGCGCCAGTTGCCTCATAATCTTTTAGGTAAAACCTGTAAACCCTCTCCTCTGCTCCCCTGCTGTCTCAATGTGCAAATTAAAAACACAACAGCTTATCTGGGAATAGCCCTCATCTGCGACACCGATAGCGAACGCGAACAGCATCTCATAGAGAGCGTCATAGCCCGTCTTAGACATCACTTAATGTCTAATTAGAAAGCATTGCCAGACTAGGTAAAAGTCGATATGATTCACTTTTAATTAAGATAGAGAGTCCCAAGTAAATTAAGACAAACGGGAAGACTTTTCGACCGTAGCGAGTTAAAACGGGAGCCATGAGAGGATTACGAGTCAGGTTGTAAGAGAGTAAGCACCACACCCCAACCGTGAAGTAGCAAACACACAGAATTACACCCAAACTTGGAAGATTGCTACTAGCAAACAACGGTACATAGATTCCAATGTTGTTTCCTCCATTGGCAACAGTGACAGCAGAAACGCGGTAGGTTTGAGGATCGCGGATGGTTGCTAATAGTGATTTTTTCTGGCGTTCAGATTTGACAGGAGAGGTTAAGTCAACTGACACAGCTTGCACTGTCTCTGCATTGTCTTCTCGGCTGATGAGATTACTAATACCAATGGCGACGGGAAGCAAACCTAGTAATCCAATCCAGGTGGTGGGAATCAGAAGACCGCCGAAGAAACCAGGAAGACTAGCAAAAACTAACGTGGTGAATCCAAGAAATTCACCGATAACAATATGCTTAGGACGAAAACTGCGATTGACTTTTCCAAAGAAAGCTGTCAAGTATAAATTGTCATCAAAGGTGGTTGCAAAAGCAGCAGATATCCCAATAATTAATGTGCTAATTAACCAAGTCATAATTGTTACTCACGATAATTCAATGCTGTTCGTCCTTCTCTGCTTCTCGCTGTGAGCGCAGTTCATGAGATTGTCTGACTGTTTTACCTAACGACAACCAATCAAGCTTCGCTAGTCATCAGCCAGTTCTCCAGTTTGTAGAGGCGATCGCCTCCAATCAAATTGGTAATTTTTTTCTCAGCAAGGTACCTTGGGAGCTCATGAGGTCAATATTATGGCTTGCAACCAAATAAGATCAAATACTCTTGTTGTTCAAAATGATAAATAAAAGTGATTAATAACTTTACCATCTGTTTTCGGCTTTCTATCTAATGTGAATATTCTCCCCAAAAAGTTGCTTGAGGTAAGGAAAGCGCAGAGTCTAGCAAGCCTTTATTAACTATATTTAACGACTCGTCAGCGAAACTGGCGAGTTCATCATGCATACGAATTACGTCTTCTTCCCCCAGGAATTTAGGATGCTGCAAGTCTCTTGCAACCCAGATTCCGCAGGTTAGTCAGTAAAGGAGATAATATTTGTGACAAGGAGTACTAAAAAACTGTACTGCTAATCTCCTGGGCTTTGTTATTTGAGTCAGTGGTTTCTTCAATTCCAGAGATTGAGCCTTTGGCAATTCCTTAACCGATCGTCCAACTTTAACAGGGGTATTTTATAGTGCAAACATCTATTCTGCCAAATCTGGGGTCAATTGAGCCGAGCTTAATTTTAATTGATGAAAAGCTTCCTGGTGGCGCGTATTGGGATTACGTTATCAAACGGGGAAATACTTTGCGTGTGACTGATTTGGAAGGTTTTCAGGGCGTTTCGATGATTTGCTACAACGCTGATAACTCAATTGAGCGGCTGAACGTAGCAGATACCGCCAAGATTCAGTTCAACGCTTTCCTGAAAAAGGGTATGGTAATTTACTCTGATATGGGGCGTATTCTATTCTCCATCACGGAGGATACCTACGGTTATCACGATCTGATCTGTGGTTGTAGCAATGCTGCTAGCAATATTGCAAAATATGGCGAAAGCGATTACAACAACTCCCGCAACAATTTTCTCAAAGCTTTGGGTAAGCGTGGTTTAACGAAAAAAGACCTAATGCCTAACCTCAATTTGTTTAGCCGGGTGGCAGTGCATCCCAATGGAGACTTGGAATATGTTGCAGGCGATGAAAAACCGGGTAGTTTTATTGATTTGCGGGCGGAAATGAATGTGTTGGTGATTATTTCAAACTGTCCCCATGTATTACACCCCGATACAGCGTATAAACCTAAGCCAATTCAGCTTACGGTTTGGAAATCCTCTGCACCTACACCAGACGATCTCTGCCGCACTGCAAACGAAGAAGTGATTCGTGGTTTCATTAACACTGATGCGTTGTTTGCTCAGGAGTAGTTGGGCTGAAATCTGTAACTTAATTTCTTTGTATCTGAAAATAAAACAGGAATCTCATTATGGTCGCAACATTACCCATTGAACTAGATCCAGCAAAAGCAATTTACGATCGCCAATTGCCTGCCCGTCAACCCTGGTCTAGAGTAATCAAAAAAGGGCAAATTTTACGGATTATCGATCTATTAGGTAATCAAGCCGTTGATACATTATTTTACAACGCTTACGATCCTTCCGAACGTTATAGCGCTCCTGATACCATTGTTCGTCAAGGCAATATTTTCATTACTACTGGCACTCATCTGATTTCCAACGAAGGAAACGTAATGATGACCGTCATCCGTGATGACTGTGGCAAACATGATACACTTGGCGGAGCATGTAGTATGGAAAGCAACTCAGTGCGCTATGGGCTACATAAAAAGCATCTGCACGCTTGTGTCGAGAATTACTTGCTGGAACTGAGCAAGTACGAGATGAACAAACGCGATCTCGTCAGCAATGTGAACTTCTACATGAATGTTCCCGTTAACGAAGACGGCACGTTGGAAATTGTCGATGGTATTTCAGAAGCCGGGAAGATCATCGATTTACAGGCAGAGATGGATGTGATGGTATTAATTTCTAACTGTCCACAAATCAACAATCCTTGCAATGCTTATAATCCCACACCAATCCGGTTAATTGTTTGGGACGCAGTGTAAGGGGCAAAGACGTGGTAGGGTGCAGTTGTTGATTGATTTAACGCTGATGTTCAACAAAGTTTTGATTGCCAATCGGGGTGAAATTGCTTGCCGGATTATTCGCACCCTCGATCGCCTCGGTATTGCCTCAGTTGCAGTCTACTCCGAAGTTGATGCCCACGCAGCCCATGTTGCTGCGGCTGGGGAAGCCGTCTGTGTTGGAGATGCTGCTGCCGCGCAAAGTTATCTTCGGATGGAGGCGATTTTAGCGGCAGCACAGACGACTGGTGCTGAGGCGATTCATCCCGGTTATGGTTTTTTGAGCGAGAATGTAGCGTTTGCTGAAGCTTGTGCGGAAGCAGGGATTGTATTTATTGGCCCCACACCCGATCAACTGCGGCGATTTGGGCTGAAACATGAAGCAAGAGCGATCGCACAAGCTGCTAAAGTCCCACTTCTTCCCGGTAGTTTGTTGCTAGACAATTTGCAAGAGGTGAAACAGGCAGCAGCAGAAATTGGCTATCCTGTGATGATCAAAAGTACAGCCGGGGGTGGCGGTATTGGAATGCAGTTGTGCCGGAGTGAAGACACTTTGCCCGACTTGTTGGAAAATGTCCAACGGTTAAGTCGCAATAACTTTAGTCAGAGTGGAGTATTTTTAGAAAAATACATCGAACGGGCGCGGCACATTGAAGTGCAAATTTTTGGTGATGGTGAGGGAAATGTCATTGCCCTCGGTGAACGCGATTGTTCAACGCAACGGCGCAATCAAAAAGTGATTGAAGAAGCCCCTGCACCAAATATTAGTGATGCTTTGCGGCAGCATTTGTATAAGTCTGCCATTAAACTCGGTCAGGGAATTCGTTATCAATCGGCTGGTACGGTTGAGTTTATCTATGATGTGGATACCCAACAGTTCTATTTCCTTGAGGTGAATACCCGCCTACAGGTGGAACATGGCGTAACAGAATCCATTACAGGCGTGGATTTAGTCGAGTGGATGGTACGCCAAGCTCAGGGAGAGTCGCTTGGGTTGGAATCCTACCAGTATCAACCGCGAGGACATTCGATTCAGGTGCGGATTTATGCCGAAGATCCGAATAAAAATTTTCAGCCGAGTTCTGGTGAGTTAACTCAAGTGCAGTTTGCGGATGGGATTCGCTGCGATACCTGGATTGCCACTGGCACAAAAGTGTCGCCGTTTTACGATCCATTGTTGGCGAAGGTAATTGTGCATGGGGAGTCAAGAAAAGATGCGATCGCTATTCTCCAAACTTCCCTTGGTCAATGTCGCATCGATGGCATTGAAACCAATCTGGAATATTTACGCCAAATTGTTGCCGATTCAACGTTTAGCCAGGGTAATATTACCACGAAATTTACCAATAGCTTTACCTATTGCCCTAATACAATTGATGTGCTAGTTCCAGGTACGATGACCACCATTCAAGATTATCCTGGACGGGTGGGCTACTGGAATGTTGGTGTACCCCCCTCCGGCCCAATGGATTCTTTAGCGTTTCGGTTGGGCAATCGGATTTTAGGAAATCCAGAATCAGCAGCCGGGTTGGAGTGTACATTATCTGGCCCGGCTTTGCGCTTCAATTGCGATACAGTAATTTGCCTCATGGGAGCGCAGATGAAAGCTACCCTAGATAAACAACCGATTCCCTATTGGACGGCAATTCCGGTAAAAGCAGGGAGTACCCTACGCTTGGGCAGCATTCAGGGTAATGGTTTCCGCACATATATTAGTATACAAGGTGGGTTTGATGTCCCCGATTATTTGGGCAGTAAAGCAACCTTTACCCTGGGTGGGTTTGGTGGACATGGCGGCAGAGCCTTACAGGTGGGCGATGTCCTCAAATTGCATCCCTTCACGTCCCAAGAATCGCAGCCCATTTCCCCCGAATTGATTCCCATCTACTCAAATCATTGGAAAATTGGCGTTTTATATGGCCCTCACGGTGCGCCGGATTTCTTCACAGATGAAGATATTGAGACTTTTTTCAGTACTCATTGGGAAGTGCATTACAACTCAGCGCGAACTGGAATTCGGTTAATTGGGCCAAAACCGACTTGGGCAAGACAAGATGGTGGTGAAGCGGGGCTACATCCCTCCAATATTCACGATAATGCTTATGCCGTTGGGACAGTGGATTTTACCGGAGATATGCCAATTATCCTGGGTTTGGATGGGCCAAGTTTAGGCGGTTTTGTCTGCCCTGCCACGATCGCAGAAGCAGAACTCTGGAAAATTGGGCAACTTAAACCAGGGAACACAATTCAATTCCGTCGCCTCACCTTTGAGCAAGCATTGCACCAAGAATTGCAGTCGGATCGGCAAATCCAAACGCTGGAAGTGGGGGAATCGATTGTTGTGATGGCTGACGGTTCTGAAAATCACGCGATTGTGGCAGAAATTCCCGCAACCGATGATCAAGTTGCCGTTATCTACCGTCAATCTAGTGATAAATACTTGCTGATTGAATACGGAGATTTGGTACTGGATTTGAAGTTGCGTTTCCGGGTGCATGAGTTAATGGCTCATCTGCAAACTCATCCCATTGATGGGATTTTGGAATTAACGCCAGGAATGCGATCGCTCCAAATTCACTACGATAGCCGTGTCATTTCGCAATCAAATTTAGTTACCGCCTTACAAAATATCGAATCTCATCTCCCAGATATTTCAAACCTAGAAGTGCCAACCCGTATTTTACATCTACCTTTGTCTTGGGATGATGAATCTACTCAACTTGCCATTCAAAAATATATCCAGTCGGTGCGAAAAGATGCACCGTGGTGTCCTAGCAATATTGAATTTATTCGCCGGATTAATGGACTGGGCAGCATTGCAGAAGTTAAAGAAATTGTCTTTAATGCCAGTTATTTGGTGATGGGCTTAGGTGATGTTTATCTTGGTGCGCCAGTGGCAGTGCCGCTCGATCCGCGTCATCGCCTCGTCACCACAAAATACAATCCCGCCCGGACTTGGACTCCTGAAAATGCAGTTGGTATTGGTGGTGCATATCTCTGCGTTTATGGGATGGAGGGGCCGGGTGGCTATCAGTTTGTCGGACGCACTGTACAAATGTGGAATCGCTATAAACGAACCGCAGATTTTCAAGATGGTAAACCCTGGCTGTTGCGATTCTTCGATCAAATTCGATTTTATCCAGTTTCTCACGAGCAGCTAATGCGCCATCGAGAGGATTTTATTGAAGGCAAGTTCAAACTCAAGGTTGAAGAAACCACATTTAAATTCGGTGACTATCAACAATTTTTGCAAGAAATTGCCCAAGAAACGACGATATGCCAAACCCGGCAGCGAATTGCCTTTCGAGAAGAACGCGATCGCTGGACAGCCACAGCCGAAGATGAAAGTACCCTCGTCGTAGCCAATCTTCCACCAGCAGCTGCAACTATTATTCCCGATGATTGCTACGCCCTAAGCGCCCCAACGACGGCAAACGTCTGGCAGGTGTTAATCAAACCAGGCGATCGCATTACAGAAAACACAGGTGCGATCGTGTTGGAAGCCATGAAACAGGAAATGACTCTGTTACCGGACGATCCAGGAACCGTGGTAGAAGTCCTCTGCGAACCTGGGCAACTTGTTACCGCCGGACAGATATTAGCGATCGTCCGAGGAGAAGCATGATAATTCGTAATTCGTAATTCGTAATTAAATGGGTATAACAGAATTGATCGGCTTAGATATTGCATCGCTGCTTACAGCTTATCGAACGGCTCAATTGCAACCAACGGATGTCATTGAAGAAATTTATCGCCGGATTGCTACACGGGGAAACGATGCCGTCTGGATTCATCTATTACCACAAGCAGAGGCGATCGCTCAAGCTGAAGCGATCGCTGACAGGAATCTTGATGATTTGCCTCTCTACGGTATCCCTTTTGCGGTGAAAGATAACATTGATGTGGCAAAAATGCCTACGACTGCTGCCTGTCCAGCCTACAGCTATATCCCAGAAAAAACGGCAACGGTAGTTGATCGCTTACTCCAAGCTGGGGGAATTTTAATCGGCAAAACCAATCTCGATCAATTTGCTACGGGGTTGGTTGGAGTGCGATCGCCTTATGGAGCCTGTAGCAGTGTTTTCCATGACGATTATATTTCCGGTGGCTCTAGTTGTGGTTCTGCCGTGGCAGTCGCGGCAGGGCTGGTGAGTTTTTCACTAGGCACTGATACAGCCGGTTCTGGACGAGTTCCAGCAGCATTTAACAATATTGTCGGACTCAAGCCTACTAAAGGTCTATTAAGTACGTCTGGCGTAGTGCCTGCCTGTCGTTCGCTCGATTGCGTCTCCATTTTCACATTGAATTGCCAAGATGCTGCGATCGTCTGGCAAGTTGCCCGTGGCTTTGATCCTACCGATAGTTATTCACGCCAAATTCCACCACAAACCGCAGCAATTCCATCATCATTTTTCTTTGGAGTCCCCAAGGCAGATCAATTGCAGTTCTTCGGTGATGCAGCCGCAGCAGATTTGTATGAGCAAGGATTACAGAGATTAAAGGCGATCGGCGGTAATCTTGTAGAAATCGATTTTCAGCCCTTCCACCAAGCTGCTAATTTACTCTACTCTGGTGCTTGGGTGGCAGAAAGGCTAGCTGCTATTCAATCTTTTTTTGAAACTCAAGCTGATGCCATGCATCCCGTTGTCCGCCAAATCATTAGCAATGGTTTGCGCTACACAGCAGTAGATACTTTCAAGAGTTTTTACGCTTTAGAAGCACTCAAACAACAAGCTGCACAAGAGTGGGAAAAAGTCAATATTTTGGCATTGCCTACCACGGGGACTATCTATACCAAAGCGGAAGTAGAAGCTGATGCGATCGCTCTCAACACCAACCTCGGCTACTACACCAATTTTGTCAACTTAATGGACTTGTGTGCGATCGCCCTTCCCTGTGGCTTCCGTGCTAATAGTTTGCCAGCTGGCATTACTTTAATCGGGCAAAGCTTTCAAGACGCAGACCTGTGTAAGTTAGGTATCCGCTATCACCATCAGATGGGCGTTACTTATGGCAAAACAACTTCTATAAGGATTTACCCATGACAACTGCATCTACTAACATGATTACTATTGCTGTTGTTGGCGCTCATCTCACTGGGCAGCCCTTAAACTATCAACTGCAAGAACGCCATGCCACCTTACTAAAAACCTGCAAAACCGCCCCTACCTATCGCTTTTATGCCCTTGCCAATACCCAACCAGCCAAACCTGGATTAATAAAAGTTCTCGATGGTTCTGGGGTAGGCATTGAAGTAGAAGTTTGGCAACTGAGTGCAGAAGGCTTTGGTACTTTTGTCGCCGCAGTACCGCCACCCCTGGTGATTGGAACCTTAGATATGGAAGACGGTTCTTCGGTGAAAGGATTTTTGTGTGAATCCTATGCGATTACCGACGCGCAAAACATTTCCCAGTATGGCGGGTGGCGTAGTTATCTTGCTAGCTTGTAAAGTTGGGATGCTCGCCTATTGTGTCAAGAGTGCGATCGCGGGTTATTGATATCTGGTGACTAATGCGATCGCTCTTTAGGAAAAACTTTTTGGTTTACTGTTAATAATTGCCACTGCGGCAAATTACACGGCATTGATTGCGATCGCTATATATTTGGGTATTTGTTAAAAACACTCCTTGATAATCAGGCAACCGCGCTCGCCCCAGAACTGATGCAACAAAGCTATAACCGATTGAAAATTCACGTTTCCCCCTTCCTTTCTTACTCAAGACAGTGCATAAAC
>NZ_JBALDL010000041.1:0-211743 GCF_036917465.1 Nostoc sp. | reverse complement strand
TTTGAAACCTTCTATACCAAAAACATTTTGCTGAATGAGGGTATCCGCGCTTGGATGGCTCCTCAAGATCAACCCCACGAACAATTTGTATTCCCAGAAGAAGTACTACCTCGTGGTAACGCTCTCTAATCTTAAAAGCCGATCGTGACTTGAATCACATCTGTGGTTGCCGAAAATTGACATCAGCCAGATTAAATAATCTCCTTGGCATAAGCTAACAAAGTGTCAATATTCCCGATCTCCCGCCTTTTGGTGGGAGATTTTTTTTATAGCTGGTTAATATCTCTCTTAATATGTTATGTTAGAAAAAGGTTATGAACCCGGAGTAAACGCTCTGCCTTTTTGAAACTAAGACCGTTTAGGCAATAAGGAGGTGATGCCCATGATAGAAAGTAGTATACGCATGGGTCATCAGGTTGCAGTTAGCCGGCTGTGTGCCGGGGCTGTTCTCTAAAAGTTAGCCTTAGTTATCTTTGAGATACTAAGTTAGCTCAACTAGCTAGGCAAGCTCGGAGTTCCTTCCGGCAGTCTGGTTGCAACCTGAAGACCCGCTAGACCGCTCTGACTTAGATTATCCAATCTAAATCAGAGCGGATAGTTTTTTATGGGTAACTTTTGAAAACTTAGATAGCGATACCTGCGGCGGGCAAAGCGAATGTGTTTAAGTTTTCTTCAAAATAAAAATATCTTGCATCAAACCTTGGAGTATGACCAGATATGACCTATAGCGTTTATTTACCAAGTTTGATCTAAATATACACACACGTGTTATCAATCACTTTGTCCTCCCATACTTTATGTATGTATTTGTGGAAAATAAGAAAGGTTTGTTTTTATCAAAAAAATATAAAATCTAAAAAATTAAGTAGGAATTTTTTGATATGTCACAATTACTCACTGAAGCCGGAATTGAACAACAAGTAAAAGTTCTGTCTGGTTGGACTGTCAAAAACTCCAAGTTGCATATTACCCGGACATTCAAGGATTTTATCGAAGCAATTGAGTTTGTTAATAAGCTTGTAGAGCCTGCTGAGTCAGCAGGACATCATCCCGACATAGAGATTTCCTACAATAAAGTGAAGATTACGCTCACATCACATGATGCAGGTGGACTAACCCAGGCAGACTTTGATGTAGCGCAGGCGATTTCCCAAATTCAATAAGTGACTTCTTCTGACATTTTGTACCAGGTGACTAGAAGCAACCGCGACAAAGACAACACCGCCCTATCTTTACTCATAAGGACTCATAAGGGAAAAGTAGCACCGAAATTGATTGAGAGTAATGTTACAGGTTTTTGTTTGGAGAGCGCGGGTTTCAAAAACCTTGATTCCTGATTTTGTGTTTATTCCAAACTATACCAGGCGAACAACCCCGCAGAAATCCTTTGCTGTGTTTGTTGTATAGCCGAGCCAGTGTATTTTAACTAGTTAGGACTAGCCCTTTCAAGGTGACTCATAAAATCTCTGCTTTCCTCTCTGTGTTGCGCCAGTTGCTTCTCCTCTCGGAGACGCTGCGGGAACAAGTCGGGGAACCGCAGAGGCGCAGAAAACACAGAGAAAAGAGTAACATATTGTCAAAAAATTTTACCCACCTTGAAAGGGCTACTCCTAACTAGCGTGCAATTTCTCCTAAATTAAGTATAAGGAGTAATTTATCTAACTAAGTGGTAAGTATTTAACGCTTTCGGCAATTTAGCAAAGTAGGGAGCAAACGTTCGAAACCATACTCCCTGCTTAGATATTTAGATAACTATGTGTGACAGTTATTAAGCCGATCGCTCCAATATTGCCATCTAGGTCAGATGTTTTATAATGTTATGATATGAAGATATGTTTTTGCATAAGTTAATTGCATGGGTTTTTAACCCCAAGTTAATCGTTTATTAGCTTTGCAAAAACTAAAATTGTAGTAGTGGCAATTATGCCTCATCCATAGGTTTCAATGAGATGTGGCATTTTCGAGAATTAGGTGGAAAGAAACTAATTATCTAAACAAGGTGTGAGGAGTAAAGAAAAGATGTCTAATCTATTATGGAAATCCTTAGTGGTTAGCCCAGCAGTCTTGGGTGCAACATTGTTAGTCTCGACAACAGCAATTGCGGCTCCAAACAAAACCACTGAAGTAACACCAGCTAAACAAGCAAGTGTCACTGAAGTTGTTCAACAGCCAGAAATGTTGGCTCAAACAACGATAGATCAAGTTAATCGCTACAGCAACGAAGGCAACCAGAATAACTCTCAGTCTCAAGTAACATCGGTTTCTCAGTTCTCCGATGTACAACCCACTGACTGGGCATTCCAGGCATTGCAGTCTTTGGTTGAGCGCTATGGTTGTATTGCAGGTTATCCGAATGCTACTTATCGCGGTAATCGTGCTTTGACCCGTTATGAATTTGCTGCTGGTTTGAACGCCTGTTTAGATCGCGTTAACGAGTTGATTGCTACAGCAACAGCTGATTTGGTAACTAAACAAGATTTAGCTACCCTACAGCGTTTACAAGAAGAATTTTCCGCAGAATTGGCAACCCTACGCGGTCGTGTAGATTCCTTAGAAGCGCGGACTGCTGAATTGGAAGCTAATCAGTTCTCCACCACGACAAAACTAGTCGGTGAAGCCGTTTTTGGCGTTACTGATGTGTTTGGAGGTAGAAATGGTGACAATAACAACACCGTATTCCAAGATCGGGTACGTTTAGACTTGCAAACCAGCTTCACGGGTAGAGACGTTTTACACACCCGTCTATCAGCCGGAAATGCACAAGCCTTTGCAATAGATAGCAGGAATGGTGGTGTTGGTGCAGAAGGCAGACAAACATTTCAAATTGGTGGTGGCGATAATAACAACAGCGTCAAGATAGACCGTTTGACCTATGAAGTTCCAATAGGCCCAGCTAATGTGTACTTGGCGGCCAGTGGCGGACGACACAGCCAGTATGCTGCTGTCAACAACCCTTACTTTTTCGATCAAACTGACGGTGGTAATGGTGCTTTGTCAACCTTTGCTTCTGAAAGTCCAATCTATCGGATTGGTGGCGGTGCAGGTATAGCACTCAATCTACCCCTCGGTAAAGGTACTGGCATCTTAGGAAATAGCTCAATCACTGCGGGTTACTTGGCATCGGAAGCTAATAATCCTGGTCTTAGTTCAGGTCTGACCAACGGTGACTACGCCGCTTTAGGACAGTTGAACTTTAGTGTTGGCAATCGCTTGGCTTTAGCTGCTACTTACGTCCACGGATATAACGGCGCAGGCGCAGGTAGTAATTTATTCAACTCGGGTTCCACGTCAAACCCAGAGCTTCTTGCAGTAGGTACTCAACGAGCTAACACTTTACCAACTGCCGGTTCCAGTAGCAACTCTTATGGTGTATCAGCTGCATTTAGACCCAGCGACAAGCTATCAATTAGTGGCTTTGTCTCTTACCACGATATCATCGGCTTTGGTGCAAATGATGATTATCAAGCATGGAGCTATGGTGCTGGGGTTGCTTTAGTTGATTTCGGTAAACGAGGTAACGTTTTAGGTCTTTTCGCGGGAGCAGAACCCTATGCCTTGAACCGGACAGGTGTTGCTGGTGGTAATGATGTACCCTATCACTTTGAAGGCTTCTACAAGTATCGCGTATCGGATAACATCTCTGTTACTCCTGGCTTAATTTGGTTAACATCTCCTGGTCAAAGCAGCAATAATGATGACGCGATTATCGGTACGCTCAGAACAACTTTCAGCTTCTAGAGTATTGACTATCGACTGACAATTTTGAAATCTGTTTCTCCCCGCCATCAAGCGGGGTTTTTTGTTTTCAGTAGCAGCAATGGATAAACCCCATTTGGATATCATGTACTACATTTAGTCAAGAATCATCTGTTATTTGTTATCTAACCCTTATGAATAAGAATTAAATAAGATACAGTTTATGTCCCTCGCTTACCTCACCCTCAATCCCTCTCCTTTATAAGGCTACGGTGTACACACAAGTCTTTGAGAGTGGCTTCATAGGCTTTTGATCCCCCCAACCCCCCTTAAAAAGAGGGGCAGAAGTCTCTTAAAGTCCCCCAATTTATCGGGGGATTTAGGAGGATCTCCAACGATTTTGGGTTTGTACAAAGATGTGTGTACACCGTAGCCTTTATAAGGAGAGGGAAGCTAGAAACAGGATGAAGTTTTGTATTTTATTTAATCCACGTTCCTTAACTCGACTTTATTCATTTTTTGCAACGCGATAGTCCTACGGAGTCTTTGCACGAGTGCTATCGCTCAAACCTTTGTAGTACGGTAGTTTTACTTTTGAACTTCATTGATTAACCTATGATGTGGATTACAAATGCCTCTTGACTAAGTAACTGAGGACTATAATTATGCGAATTGCTCGTAACATTACAGAACTGGTTGGTCGTACACCCTTAGTGCAGTTGAATCGCATTCCTCAAATAGAAGGATGTGTTGCAGAAATTGTGGTGAAACTGGAAAGTATGAACCCATCAGCATCAGTCAAAGACCGGATTGGGGTTAGCATGATTAACACCGCCGAAGAGGAGGGGCTGATTACTCCTGGGAAGACAATATTAGTAGAACCCACTTCTGGAAACACAGGAATTGCCCTAGCAATGGCAGCAGCAGCTAAAGGTTATCGCTTAATTTTGACAATGCCAGAGACAATGAGTGGGGAGCGTCGGGCAAGGGACTTCCAAATAAAAAAATACTCAACTACTTCTTGTGGGGTGGGCAACATGAGCGCCCATATACAAGATTGGGTAATTTATTTGTTGGAAGTCCCCAATGTTGCGGGCTTATGGAGCAGAACTGGAACTAACACCAGGGATGGAAGGTATGAGTGGGGCAATTGAGCGATCGCAACAAATAGTTAATAATACGCCAAATACTTATATGTTGCAGCAGTTCCGCAATCCAGCGAATTCAAAAGTGCATCGAGAAACTACAGCCCTAAAAATCTGGGAAGATACTGATGGACAAGTAGATATAATCGTAGCTGGGGTAGGCACTGGTGGTACGATCGCTGGTGTGGCAGAAGTGATTAAAGCACGCAAACCTAGTTCTAAGGCGATCGCTGTTGAACCAGCCAATAGCCCAGTTTTATCTGGGGGAAGGCCAGGGCCACACAAAATCCAAGGAATTGGTGCTGGGTTTATTCCCGAAGTTCTTAAGATAAAATTGATTGATGAAGTGATTACAATCACCGATGAAGAAGCGATCGCTTATAGTCGGCGTTTCGCAAAAGAAGAAGGGCTACTATCTGGTATTTCCAGTGGAGCCGCTTTATGTGCAGCAATTCGCGTTGCTCAACGTGAAGAAAACAAAGGGCGTTTAATTGTGATGATTCAGCCTAGTTTTGGTGAGAGATATTTGAGTACACCGTTGTTCCAAGACCTGGATGCAAGGTTAGCCGCTAGCATCAGCTAACGATAAATTGAATTAATGGTCAATTCTAAACAGGTTTCTAACCATTACGAAACTCTCAAAGTTAGTCCAACTGCAAGCCTTGCGGAGATTAAGCAAGCTTATCGCCGCTTGGTTAAGTTATTTCATCCTGACAGTAATCAGGATACAGCCGATCGCGAACAGATTATTCTCATCAATGCAGCTTATGAAGTCTTAGGCGACAACCATAATCGCCGCAATTATGACCAACAACTGCAAAATGACTCTCAAAAATTAAATAGCGATCGCCAACAGCGTACAGCATCAGCACAAAAGCATTACCAGACAAAACGAAAAACAGGACGGGAAGTTGACGAGCAAGTTGAAGAATGGCTGCGTCGAGTTTATCAACCAGTCAATCATCTGCTTTTTGGTATTCTCTATTCTCTAGAGGAGCAAATAGAGCAATTAGCTGCCGATCCTTTTGATGATGAGTTGTTAGATCAATTTCAGGAATACTTACAAACCTGTCGAGATGACCTCAAGCAGGCACAAATTATTTTTCGATCTCTGCCGAATCCCTCTAATTTAGCAGGGACTGCGGCTAACCTCTATTACAGCCTCAATCAAGTATCAGATGGACTTGATGAGTTTGCTTATTTTCCTTTGAGCTACGATGAGCGTTATTTACACACAGGTCAAGAACTATTCCGCATTGCTACTAGATTGCACTGTGAAGCACAAGGGTCTGTTATTTAGTTATTGGGCATCGGGCATCGGCCATGGTCAAATGACTAATGACTAATCACAACTGACAAAGAAATTAGTTTATGCTGGATACAGAAAAAGATTAAGAAATTTTAAATTCTGCTCGTAGTGTACTCATGCAATGTATTGTTAATCGCCGCGCCCAGTTTTCAGCAAGTCATCGCTATTGGTTGCCAGAACTGAGTGAAGCCGAGAATATTGAAAAATTTGGGGCTGGTTCTAGATTTCCTGGACACGGACATAACTATGTCTTATTCATCTCCCTAGCCGGAGAATTGGATGAATATGGTATGGTGCTGAACTTGTCTGATGTAAAACACGTAATCAAACGGGAAGTTACCAGTCAATTGGATTTCTCTTATATCAACGATGTCTGGGCAGAATTTCAAGAAACTCTGCCCACCACTGAGAATATTGCACGGATTATCTGGCAACGACTAGCACCACACTTGCCTTTAGTCCGTGTGCAGTTATTTGAACATCCTGAACTTTGGGCAGATTATATGGGAAACGCAATGGAAGCATACCTCACTATCAGTACTCACTTTAGCGCCGCCCATCGGTTAGCTCATCCTAGTCTCAGTAACGAAGAAAATACTGAGATTTATGGTAAGTGCGCCCGTCCCCACGGTCACGGACACAACTATCATTTAGAAGTCAGCGTCAAAGGCAAAATTGACCCACGCACTGGCATGATTGTCGATTTAGGGGGTTTGAATCAAGTGGTAGAAGATTATGTAGTTGAACCATTCGATCACACTTTTTTAAATAAAGACATTCCTTACTTTGCCGAAGTTGTACCCACTGCTGAGAATATCGCACTTTACATTAGTAATTTATTGCGATCGCCTATTCAAGAATTGGGAGCTAAACTTTACAAAGTGAAACTGATTGAAAGTCCTAATAACTCTTGCGAAATCTACTGCACGGAGTCTGAATCAGATTCAGTCAGTGCATCCCTGAATCAGCCAGTGTTAGCGCGGGTTTAGCTGTAGGGGCTGGGAAGATGAGGGAGATGAGGGAGGAAATAACCAATTCCCAATTCCCAATGCCCCATGCCCAATTCCCAATTCCCAGTTAGAAAAGTTTACTCACTAAGCAGGTGAAACCAGGTAGCAAATAGCTCTAGATCATCTGTCGTCCAACGCACTGGAGTTGTTTGCATAGAAACCCTCTAGCATTTTCTTAAATCATATTTTAAAAATAGCGGCGACGGGCGGAATGTCGCAAATAGCGATAAATGCCCCAAGCTAAAACTCCAAAAAAGAGATTTAGCAAAAAGCGACTAAATATAAACCACAAAATATAAGTGTCAAAAAGCTTTGACGGACTCAAAGGACTAATTTTATTGGCTAAGAGAAACAGCCCAAAAATAGCATTTCCACCCAGCACGAGGGCAAAAAGCACTAAACTCCTTTGCCAGTAACGGCGCTGGGGTGTACGGTCTGAAATCAGGGTAATTACTGGTTTACCTTGCACTTTTCGCAGTAATTGTTCTAGTCGCCAAAACATCCACAATAGAAACGGAAATAAACCATAACTAAGGAAACATAACGTTAGTGAGTAACCGCAAGCAATAGATAAAATATTAACTAGGGCATGACAGATTACAGAATTCAGCCAAGCCCTAAAAATTAACTTCCTGTCTTGATTTAACCGATTTTTAGACGAAATATACATTGCCAAGGCATATCCCCAAGGCGCAGAGAACATGGCATGGACGGGCGTGCTGATAATACGGCCAGGAATAGATGCTGTATCGTGAAAAAGGTAAATCCAGTTCTCTTCGGCAGTAAATCCAAGGGCAACGGCTATGGTGAAGAGGAAAACAGTTGAGGGAAGTAATCGATACGTGCGTTGCAAATAGTAGGTTGGTACAACAACCCCTGCTAACTTGCAGCCTTCTTCAATTAGACCTACTTCCACAAGCTGCCGCAAGATTGCACCAGGAAGCGTAGACGCGAAGCGGCTTATCGCCAGATATCGCTCGAACCGTTCCCAGTCTACAACCCAATTAGCTACAGTTTCAAAATTTGATTCAAGTCTAAGGGCTAAAAGACCAGATATTGCCCCAATGCTAAAGAACATCAGTAACTTTAACAGAGGTGGGGCAAATGGGACTCGATAGTAGTAGTAGCCTAGCAGTAGCAAGGGTGGTATTACTGCCCACAACAGTAGAGAAAAATTAACCACTCACCTGAGCAATTACTGTGCGGTGACGGTGAGTATTATTGGTAATAGTGGGAGTTTGGAAACCTGCTTCAACAATAGCTTGCTGAATATCCAAAGCAAAATATTCATCTAAATACGGTTCAGTACTTTTGAGCAACGTCAAAATGTAAGCTGGCATTTTCTGGTAGACTTCAGAATTTGGATTTATATCCATGATTGCCAAGTAGCCACCCGGACGCAGCACGCGCCGCATTTCAGCAAAAATCTGTTGGGTTGCTGATTGGGGTAACTCGTGACACATCAAAAAAATTGAGACTAAATCAAATGAGGCATCAGGTAGCCCAGTAGATTCAGCTTGGGCATGAAGCCAGTTAATTTTAGCTTGACGTTGTTGGGCGCGGTAATTAGCAACAGCTAAGAAGTAGGGAGATAAGTCCAAGCCTGTGATTTGGGCATGGGGATAAATTTCTTGTAGGGAAAAGGTACTCAAACCTACAGCACACGCCAAGTCTAGAATGTCTTGGGGTTGATTGGGAATTTGCGCTTTGAGGATATCGTGGTAACTTTGGCGTAGTCTAGCATCTCCTTGTGTTCCAGCATCCTGCCAAATTCCGGCGTGGACGGCACAAGCAGCAACTTCTAATTCAAAAGCGGCTTTCCAACTGAGGTCTCCATCTTCATAGGCATGGAATGGCCGCAAATAGTATTCTGGGTAGGAAAGCTGAGGATTTTCTACTTGAGCTAAATCCGCCTTCCAATCACGCGCCTGTAGTGTCTCAACTTCTTGCGTCCAAGGTACGCCAATTCTCTCGGCACGTTTAATCATCATTTGACGGGCTTGATGTTTGGCTAGGTTGGCTAAAGGCTTGATTGCCAGTACTCCATTTACCAAGCGGGAAGCAAAGCCAGGATTAGTTTTTACAGCAGCAGTCATAAATTAATTTGCGTTTACAGCCTTTTTACTTATGACACACTTGCTGGACGGCAGTCTAGAAATGAATTGAATTATGTAACGATAATTGGAAAATCGGGAATCGGGAATCGGGAATCGGGAATCGGAAATGGGGAAGACTAAGCAGACTAGAAAAATAAGCATTCCCAATTGGCAATTCCCAATTCCCTATTTTACTGAAGGTTTGAGAGCTAACAACATTTCTAATTCACTGGTGGATTTATCGGGGCTATTAGCGGTAAATCCAAGACCACGAATGGAATTGAGGATGGTGATAGTATTCGCGTCAGATGAAATTAAACTATTGACCAAGGGTACGGTTTTAGTTTTATCCATATCTAGGTAGAAATAACCGCCGTTAGGCTTGTGCAAAGAACCAGTAACGGCTTTGAAAGCATCGCTATTATCGAGAGATGAATTTTTGCGATCGCTAATTGCATCTGCAACTGGGCCACCAAGAGCCACAAATACAGTGTCTTGATCTAGCCAACCATGCGCCAACAAAGCTCCCTGTTTGGGGATTTGCCATTCAGTTACGTCTTTACCACCGACATTTCTATTGGCGATGTTGATTTGTTGAGTTTTGGCGAGAGTATCCAATTTCGTCAAAGTGGCTTCGGCTGTTTTGCGATCGCTAGTGTCAAATACTAAAGCACCTCCAAAACCAACACTAGCTAACACTCCTTGATTCGATGGAACCGCACCAAAGGCAAATTCCCCATTCATCCAGCCAAAAATATCCTTATCCAGGTCAATATTCACAAATTTCAGTTGTCCGCGTGCTTGTTCCAAGGCTTGCTTCATTTCTGGATAATCTTTTGACTGTTCTACTAAGGTTTCCCAGCCACGACTGATGCCATTTCCGCTAATTAGAGCAAAGGTATCAACAGGAAATTGCCCGACTATATTTCCCGGACTTGATTGATACTGAAATTTATTGAGTTGCGGATCTAAATTAGCGATCGCTTTTACCCGCACTCCCGCATCATCAACACCAACACCCGCCACCACAGATTTTATCTGTTTCAGTTGCGTCAGGGCCTGTGGTGGTAACTGCTTTGCCTGCTGACTTCCGGCAGCTAATTGCTGTACCATACCTGCATAGTCTGGTACATAAATTTGAGCAAGGCTGTTTTTGACATCCACTCCTTTGCTAAGAATGCTGTTTGCACCTTCTTTACTCGCAAAAGAAGATTGTCCTTTAAAGGTATCAATTGCTTTTTCTACAGCTTGCTTTTCGGGGGCTAATATCAAGTGACTATTATTTAAAACTACGCTATATACTGGCTTGCCATTTTCTGTAGTTTCGATAATTTTTTGACCTTGGTAGTCAGATTCCTGGAATTTCGCCCCTTTTTGTGACTTCAATTTATTAGCAAAATTCAAGGCACTGAGTTTATCCTTGATTCCCACTACTATCAGAATATTTGATTCCTGCTGTAAATTTGTTGGTACATTAGGTGCTACAGAAGGCACATTGAATTGTGCCGGTTTCACAGAATTCGGTGGTAGTACAGCAATCATCACACCACCAACCCAAGGCTTTATGTCTTTTTCATAAGAAACGTTACCATCACTGAACATTTGCTTATTGAAATATTCCACCCCTTTTGCCACTAACTTTTGTGCTTCTGGAGTACCAAACTGCTGTAACTTTGCCCAAGCTTGAGGGTCAGTAGTAATATAAGTTGCCATCAATGCTGTTGAAGGGACTAATTTAGCACTGCCGAGAGCGTCTGAGCTACCACCTGATGGGCCTTTCAAATACATGTAACCAGCTATACTTCCAGCTACAACTACAGCAGCACCAACAGCAGGAATAAAAAACTTTGATTTACTTTCGGGCATTTTGGTATCCTCATTTGGTCAGATTGTCATCGAGATTTATACAAGTGTCATTGTAGAGTTTTCGGATTTATTAATAATTTCCGCTCATCGATCGGTATTTACTGATAAAATTAGTAGTCCTATCAGTTAAAAATCTCAAATAATTACCCTAAAAAAGACTTCAAGGGAATGAGGAGCGAATCCGCAAATGATATGCTGTTCATCTAAAACAAAGTAGCCTGCTCAACAGCAGCAAGCTATCCTAAGTTATAAGAATAATTAGGACTATTTGTACTTAATATGAATCTACCGAGGTGCAAGAGACACTTGACTCGATGACAAAAAAGTGCAAAACATCAAGAAAGGTAAATGCGGGAGGGATATGGAAAAAAGTCCAAGGATCGGCAACCGACCTTCGGAAATTTGGGTGAGATTAATTTCAATCCTCCAATCCCCAATGGGAATCTTAACCCCCATACTGCCCTATTGATTTGGGAAATACAGACACCGCTATTTTGCTTAATTACATCTAGCCAAGCCAGACTTTTCAGGATTACAAGGTCAGTAAGGATCAATGTCGAAGTCTTATTTTGATACAGATAATAACGGACACAAACCTTTTGAGTTACCGGGAGCAAGACCACACTACAACCCCGATCGCCCCGGACAAGTGGAGCATATTTTTCTCGATCTCAGCTTAGATATCCCTAAGCAAAGCTATCAGGGCAGTTGTAGCATTCGCCTCTTGCCAATCCGTAATGGTATTGACCGTTTGACTTTGGATGCTGTCAACCTGAATATCGAGTCTGTGCAGGTGGACGATGTGCCACAAACTTTTGACTACGATGGGGAACAGCTTTCTATCCAACTTTCTGAGGTGACTCAGATTGGTAAACGCTTGCTGATTGCGATCGCCTACTCGGTGACAAAACCGCAACGCGGCATTTATTTTATCCAACCAGACAAGCACTATCCAAACAAGCCCACTCAAGTTTGGACTCAGGGAGAAGACGAAGATTCCCGCTTTTGGTTCCCCTGCTTTGACTATCCAGGACAATTGTCTACTTCCGAAATTCGCGTTCGTGTTCCGAACCCTCTGGTGGCGATTTCTAACGGCGAACTGATTGACACCACAGAAGATGGTGATGACAAAATCTACCATTGGTCACAGCAACAAGTTCATCCTACCTACTTGATGAGTTTGGCAGTAGGTGACTTTGCCGAAATTCGGGATGAGTGGAAGGGTAAACCAGTCACCTACTACGTAGAAAAGGGGCGGGAGGAAGATGCTAAACGCAGCATGGGCAAAACTCCCCGGATGATCGAATTTTTGAGCCAAAAGTATGGTTATCCATATCCTTTCCCGAAATATGCCCAGGTTTGTGTAGATGACTTCATCTTTGGCGGGATGGAAAACACCTCCACAACCTTGCTAACAGATAGATGTTTGCTGGATGAACGCGCCGCTTTAGACAACCGCAACACCGAAAGTTTAGTTGTCCACGAACTCGCGCACCAGTGGTTTGGCGATCTGGTGGTGATTAAGCATTGGTCTCATGCTTGGATTAAGGAAGGAATGGCTTCCTATTCTGAAGTGATGTGGACACAACAGGAATATAGTCTAGAAGAAGCAGCTTACTATCGTTTTTTAGAAGCTCGTCGTTACATTAGTGAAGATAGCAGCCGCTACCGTCGCCCGATGGTAACGCATGTTTACCGCGAAGCTATTGAACTTTACGATCGCCACATCTACGAAAAAGGGTCTTGTGTTTATCACATGATTCGCGCCCAATTGGGAGATGAGTTATTTTGGCAGGCTATTCAAACATTTGTTCAAGATAATGCCCACAAAACTGTAGAAACAATAGATTTACTCAGGGCGATTGAAAAAGCTACCGGACATAATCTTTTGTTCCTTTTTGACCAATACGTTTATCGTGGTGGTCATCCCGATTTTAAGGTAGCTTACTCTTGGGATGGAGATGCTAAGTTGGCAAAAATTACGGTAACTCAAATCCAAGCTGCTGAAGGTCAAAATGGCAGTAAGGATTTGTTTGATTTAAAAATACCGATTGGTTTTGGCTATACCCAACAAGAAGAATCTCGGAAACTGAAAACTTTCACAGTAAGAGTAAATGAACGGGAACAAAGTTTCTATTTTCCCCTAGAAAATAAGCCCCAATTTATCAGCTTTGATGTTGAGAATAATTACCTGAAAACAGTAGCTTTAGAGTATCCGATAGCAGAGTTAAAAGCACAGTTAGAATCTGACACAGATCCAATTTCGCGCATTTATGCAGCAGAAGCTTTGGCGAAAAAAGGCGGGTTAGAAGCGACAAAAGCACTATCTGCGTCCCTCAAAAATGACCCATTGTGGGGTGTGCGGGTGGAAGCGGCGAAACAACTAGCCAAAATTAATTTAGACCAAGCCTTTGATGGCTTAGTTGTGGGATTAAAAGATAAAAATGCTTACGTGCGACGATCTGTAGTGGAAGCACTTGCTCAAATCAAAACTGCTGAAAGCTATAAAGTTGTGAGAGGGTTGTTGCAAAAGGGCGATCCTAGCTACTACGTGGAAGCAACAGCATCTCGTGTGATTGGCGCGATCTCTGCGAGGGGCTTCGCCTACGCATCTGCGAACTTGGAACAAAAACCCAAGGAAGACAAGGTATTAAAGCAACTCAAAGGCATTCTAGAAGAAAAAGCGGGTTGGAATGAAGTAGTGCGGAGTGGGGCGATCGCTGGTTTAGCTGAATTCAAAACCTCGGAAGTAGCTTTAAATCTAGTAATCGAATACACCAAAATCGGTGTACCACAACCTCTACGTTTAGCCACAATTCGCGCTTTAGGAAAGATTTCTGTAGGTCAAAGTCCGGTTAATTTGGAACGGATTTTAGAAAAATTAGCAGAACTAGCCAAAGAAACCTTCTTTTTAACGCAAGTGGCGGTAGCAGCAGCATTAGGACAAATGGAAACACCCAAAGCAGTGGGGATTTTGCGATCGCTAGCTGAACAAACAGCCGATGGGCGTGTCCGTCGCAATGCTGAAGAAGAAATTTCCAAGGTGCAAAAGAACATCGGTTCTGAAAAAACCATCCGTCAATTGCGTGAAGATTTCGACCAACTCAAACAACAAAACCAGGAATTGAGAAGCCGTTTAGAAAATTTGGAGGCCAAATCTAAATAGCCCCAGATGATAGTTAAAAGTTGGTAATTGGTAATTGTGGTAAAACCACTACCAATTACCAAAGATTGTAGTTAATGCTGTAATTTTTATTATTCAAAAAGCTTCTAAATATACACTCTCCGAAAAAAGTTAAGTTTTCTTTAATAGTTATTTTTTACACACAAAAATCTCTAATCTTTACGTAATTAAGTTGGTATAAATAAACATAATATCAAAAGCCTCGACTTCTCAAAGAATTCGTGAACCTTTGCCCTGAAAGTTTTCTGTTTAATTTAGATTGGCCTACTTACTACTGCTATATGTAGCTGATAGCAAGCGTGGTTACTGAATTGTCACATCTACTCAAATTTGCACATACACGTAAATATTTATATTTATCTAAAAATAGGTGAAGAAAAGATAAAATCACTGAAAACATGGAAAAGTAGTTGTAGTTTTATAAAGTATAATTAAGAAAAAGATAAACAAATCTCGGCAGTAATATAGGCTAAAACTACCTCGAACAGTATCCCCAGAAAGGTAGAATTTGAGTTGTTTTAGATAAAAAACGACCGTTATCTTTTGCCTACAAATAACTTGTGGGTTTAGTAGAAAACAATAATTGTAAATTTTTCAGTTGAAGAGGCAAATAAAGGCGTGGGTCAGTATCAACCTACTCAGCTAAAACTCTATAATCCAGATGCGATCGCTCGCTATTATAGTTACCGTCCCTGGCTAGCCTGGGGGCGACTGCTGAGAATTATCTCCTCTTTCGCAGGATTTATATTTAGTCTCAAGTGGGACGAATGGCAAGACAAAGTTGAGCAAAATAAAGGTAAACGAGCTATCCAGTTGCGAGAACTGCTCACCCGCCTCGGCCCGACTTTTATTAAAGTTGGTCAAGCCCTCTCCACCAGACCCGACTTAATCCGTAAGGATTTTCTAGAAGAACTGATCAAGTTACAAGATCAGTTACCACCTTTCGATAATGCGATCGCTTACAAAATTATCGAAACCGAGCTAGACCGTCCAATTCATGAAAGTTTTAGCGAACTCTCGCCTAGCCCAGTCGCTGCTGCTAGTTTGGGTCAAGTATACCGTGGTCGTTTGCTCACTGGCGAAGAAGTTGCAGTGAAGGTACAACGCCCCAACTTACGCCCAACTCTTACCCGCGACCTCTACTTATTGCGCTGGGGTGCGAGTTGGGTGGCTCCTTGGTTGCCTCTCAATCTCGGTCACGACTTAACCTTAATCGTGGACGAATTTGGTACGAAGCTATTTGAAGAAATTGACTATATAAATGAAGGCCGCAACGCCGAACACTTTGCTAGCAACTTCCGCAACGACCCACAAGTTAAAGTTCCAGGAATTTACTGGCGTTATACCAACACCCACGTTTTAACCCTGGAATGGATTAACGGCTTCAAGCTAACGGACACTCAACGCATCCGCGAAGCAGGTTTAGACCCAGAAGCGATTATCCAAATTGGCGTTACTTCAGGATTGCAACAACTCCTGGAACACGGCTTTTTTCATGCTGACCCCCATCCCGGTAATTTATTTGCTGTAACCGATGGTCGGATGGCTTATATTGACTTCGGCATGATGGATCAGTTGGAGGAAAACACCAAAGAAACACTGGTGGATGCGCTAGTGCATTTGGTGAATAAAGACTATACCGACTTAGCGGAAGACTTTGTAAAATTGGGATTTTTGACTCCAGACACGAATATTTGCCCGATAGTGCCAGCATTAGAAGCAGTGCTAGGAAACGCTATTGGTAAAAATGTCAAGGATTTTAACTTCAAAACGATTACCGATGAATTCTCGGAACTGATGTACGAATATCCTTTCCGAGTTCCGGCGAAGTTTGCTTTGATTATTCGTTCCTTGGTAACTCAAGAAGGTATTGCCCTCAGCCTCAACCCAGATTTCAAAATTGTGGAAGTGGGTTATCCCTATATAGCGCGGCGGTTGCTAACAGGGGAATCGCCCGAATTGCGGCGGCGATTATTGAATGTGTTATTCAAAGATGGTAAATTTCAGTGGCAACGGTTAGAGAATTTAATTGCGATCGCTCGAAGTGATAACAACTTTGATGTCTTGCCCACAGCCCAGATGGGGTTCCAGTTTTTGATGTCCGAAGAAGGCAAATTTCTGCGGCGACAGCTGGTGCTGGCTCTCACCGAAGACGACCGCCTCCACACCGAAGATGTCCAACGCCTGTGGAACCTGGTTAAAGATGACTTAAAACCGGATCGTTTATTAAATGTAGCGATCGGCATTTTAACAAATTTATCTAGAGAAGGCGCAGCCGCTATTCTGCCAAAAGCTACATTCCTTGACCCTTTTACTGGAAACCAGTCAGCAATTAAAAACTAAAAACCTTTAATATAAATCAGGAGTTTTAATGTACTATTTTCCTCTGCAACCGCCTTATTTCCTCTTACTTGTTGGCTTCTTGACAGCATTAACATCTGGTTTGGCATTATCTGGCACTTTGAAAGTAATTGTGCAGAACTGGCCAAGCGAACGAGCAGAAAATACTAAACCACGTTCGTCACTGAAACAATTACTTGTGCCATTTATCGGCATAACTGGCGGCGCTTGTCTATTTCTCTCTTCCGGTTTAGAGATATTTGGCTTTCCCTCCACCTTGGCTTTAGGAGTTGGTCTACCAATTAGCTTGTTTACTTGTTTGCTAGTTTGGTTGCAACTGGGAAGTATGATGACTTTCATAGAACGCGAAGGTATGCAATCTTTAGATTTAGATGTTTAGATTCTTTTTCTTAGATAGTAGAACGATTCATCAACATATAAATTACCCTAAATTCTGACCGCCAGCAATGATGTATATAGCAATCCTATGTGATTTTTGAAAATCTTCAGTCTGATACCAATTTAATATAAAGTTGCACATATCTTGATCCCTCTAAATCCCCCTTTTTAAGGGGGACTTTAATAGATGTTTTTCCGTTTTCCCCCTTATTAAGGGGAGCCAGCGTGGTCTTGGGGGTTTCCCCCATGAGCGACTGGCGTGGGCTAGGGGGGATCGAATTATATGCAGCTTCATAGAAAATTGGTATGAGATCCCCGACTTCTTAGGAAGGTGGATTAAATAAAATGTAAAGCTTTATCTTGCTCTAGCTTCCCTCTCCTTTATAAGGAGAGGGATTGAGGGTGAGGTAAGCCAGAGACATAAACTGTAGTACAAAAGAAGCGTCTTGTGTATTAACGTAAATAGGTCGTTTTAGGCTTTTGAAGGGCGCTTCTGATTGCTGGCGTAGGCGCAGCTCGCCGCAGGCATCGCCAAAATATGATTGAAAAACCTAGCAAAAAGCCTTGAAAACTATACCTGTTATTTTCGCTTTTCTGTCAATGCGTAAGTCCTAAATACTTATTTTTACTGATATTTCATAAATATAAGGGTTAATTGCGTTAAAATTACGTACAAATACTGAAAAATTCATCAATAGTATATCTACCCAAAGTGGTAGCAACTATGAATTTGCAGATTAGAAGGAGCGTAAAAAGCCATGACTCAAGGCGAACAAAGATTTTGTTTTTGTACTTTAGCATGTGGTAAGAACTATCGCGATCTTGCATTGTTATTAGCAAAAGATATCAAAAAATATTCACCAAATAGCTCTTTTATCATTCTAACTGACTGTCCTAGCGACTTTAGCCAACAGTCTAACGTTTTAGCTTTTAAACATAAACAGCAAAGTGTTAAGTTTTACCATGACAAAAGATTTGCAATAGCTAAGGGTTTATCTCTATTTAATTCATGCATATTTATTGATGCAGATATGCGAATATTGGCACCAGTTCCACAATATCCGCAATGGATTTCAAAACCAGGTATAACTGCAAGGGGTTGTGAAAATATGCCTAAAAAGTATGCTAAGGTTCTAGCGGGTAATCCTGATGCCAAACTTTTAAAAGAATTTAATGTCGCTAAAAAGGCTGCTTCCAAGTTAAATCTAGAACTAGAAAATGAAGATATTAACTTTGTCTATGAATACTTATTTGCAGTTACAAAAGACTCTGGAAAGGAAATAGAATTTCTTAAACAGTGGGAAATTATAGCCTCTTATTGTGAGTTGAATGGACTGTATGACTCTGAAGGGAATGCAATAGGTTTAGCAGCTGCTAAAGCTGGTTTACCTGTTAGATGGAGTGCAATGGAGGGTATCTCTTTCTTTAAGAATAGAGTTGAATTCGTCAGAATCAAAAAGGGAGAGTCAAAAATGGAGGACATGGCAATATATTTTGAGCAACAAGCAAAACTAGAATACCCCGAACGCTTCCTTAGAGAGAGAATTATACTTAAAAGCAATAAAATTATTAAGTATTTATATAATTTACTGCGGTTAAGAATTATAACTTTGAAAGACTTTAATTTTTATTACCGATAATTAGGCAACAGAGCAACTAGAAACTCAAAGAATTTTAAGCCAAATTTTGCTTAATTATTTAGTAATTCTATCCTTAAAATTACGATAATTAAGCTTAATATTGTTGAATTTTTGATTTAAAAAACTTGTAGTAGTCTTTTGTAGACGTATTAGCGGACTCTGACGCTTAAAGCTTTTCGGTCTTTGTTCTGGTGACTTTAAATATCTATAATGCAAAAACACATCTCGATATGGAATATTAACATCTTGACCAGCGCAAAGTTGAGTAAAATTTGATGAACTTATACTCATATAGTGCAGATATGTCAACCTCCGCCCTTGATCGTAGAGGATATTATCTATCACATCAAATGGAGAACTCCAGTGATTACCAGTTGCTTGTTTGCAGTCATGAAAAGCGAAATTATAATATGAAATACCACTTCTCAATACCATGTAGTTAAATAAAGATTGGTCAGGTGCTAAAAAAGCCATAACATCAGCTTCACCTGATGTTAATTTGTCGATTAAGTCGGCTCTTATCGCTGGAGAAAAAATATTTTTCTTAGCAGCAAACCAACCAGCACAAAATACTTTATCTCGCAAGTTTTCTAAGTTGAAAACTCGCTGCATTTGCTCTGGTGAGCTATCAAAAATAAATTTTAAGTCAGACTTATATTGAAAATCATTGACTACCCAATCAGATGTAGCTAATTTTTCATATACATAATCTACAGGCCCCATTAACAAGGTATCTGCATCAAAATAAATAAATCTATCAAAGGGGCCATCGATAGCACAAAATTTCCGGTGCATAGGTAACTCATAAAGTTCTGGAAAGCCCCATTCTCGCCAAGTTTTTTGTGCTCTAGGGTAATTTTTCCATATCTGAGTAGCAAAGTCATCCCAGTAAGCTATGGAATTAGAGTCTTCAAATAAAGTGATATTATCTCTAGATGCAATCTCTGCTTTTACTTTGTCTAAGTGCTGATTATATGGAAGTATACAAATAGGAATTTTCCTACCAGCATTAGCTTCTATACTGTTAAGCAAGGCAATTAGTTGGTCATAAACAACATCATTGGCTAGGATGTAAATACCATCAATCATTGGGATACTCCTAATATTAAGTGCGGGCAACAACAAAGGGAAATAAACGGCGAGTTAGTTTAGAGATAAAGGCAAATTTGCCCTCATGGAGATAGCGATAGTGTTCCCACAATTGCCAATAGGGACTACCAGTTTTCATCCGCGTACCAGCCCAGTGGAGATATTTTAGTCGTTGTCCTCGGTCATATAGGGCGTAGTCTTGCTGTTGGAAATTTTGCGAACCCGCCCAACTACCAGGCCCTCCTCCAGGAATTTTAACGAGATTTCCACGTTTGGCAATCAGTTTAAGAACAAGATAATTTAAAATTGGTTGGTCTGTAACTCCTTCAGAAAAATCGAAATATTCTCGATGTGCCGCACACTCTTGCAAAGCTTCATTCATTTGTTGTTCAGTAATAACTTCTTTTCTAGAAGCCCAAAAACCGCTATTGAAAACGTCTTGAAGTTGGGCATCTGAAAAAATTTGCTGTTCTTTCACAAATGGGGAAAAGATATTTCTCAGCTTGTCATTGGCATGATGGTAATCACAACAGAAGAAATCGACTTCTGAAAGTTTGTCTAAATTGTCAGCGATTTTTTCAAACACGACAATATCTGTATCAATATAAATAAACTCATCTAAAGGCCCAAACCACGCCACCAGTTTACGCATTTTATTGGGTAAGGCGAGGAAATCTCTATCAAAAATTTCTCCGATGCGTTTAGTAAATTTATCAATAAGTTCCAAATCTGGAAAAATTTGTACATTGTGTAAGCTAGCAAGCTGGTCTGCTACCTTGTGATAATTTTCATTAAATGGTATGAGATAAATAGTTACTTGTGGATCGTAGTAACGAATGCTATTGAGTAAAGCGATCGCATTATCGATAACACGGTCATTAGCAACAATATAAATTCCCCTGCTCATAAATTATCCTTGGTTAATTAACTTCAATTTTCGCAAAGCTCTAGTAAGTAAATTTGGTACGACGGGAGCATCATTATAATTCTTAGGAGGATTTTGAAATACTGGACGCTTATCTGGTTCGTGTAGATAACGATAGTGGAGAAATAAATCTCGATAGGGAAACTCAATATTTTCTCCAGCGCAGACTGCTTGATTGATGTTAGGAGGAATGCCAATGTAATGGAGATAAGTCAGTCGATTGCCTTTATCATAGAGAATTTTATCTTTTTCTTCAAAATGCTCGGAAGTAACAGCGTTGCCTGTAATTTGATGATTTGGTAAGTTATGTGCAAAGTTATAAACTGGAATATTAGACCTCATAAACATATAATTTATAACTGGTTGATCTCCTGTTGGATAAAGGATTTCCTTCTCACCTGCTCTCAAATAAGATAATAAGGTTTCTAATTTATCTTGTTCAAATAGACCTTTTTTAGAAGCGTAAAATCCTGAACAAAATACCTCTTTTTTGATGCGTTTTTTATCAAAAACTTGTAGTAATTTAACTGAATTAGTGTTATAAACTTTATCTGGGTGTTTAAACTGGAAATCATAGACTACACAGTTATATTCATCTAATGTTTGAAAAACCAAATCTAATGAATTCATCACTAGAGTATCGGCATCCAAATAAACAAACCGATCAAATGGGCCATCAAACGCACAAAATCTTCGATGACCGCCATAAATTCTGTATTTATTTTTGTTCATACTAGCAGGACTAGCCTCTAGCATGAATTTATCCCAGCGATTGATTGATTCTTGATTATCGTAAAGAAATACATTCGGGCGTTTAGCAATTTCATCCGCAATTCGTTGTGTCCGATCGTCAAAAGGATAGATACAAACCGGAATTTCTTTACCTAGCATCACATCAATACTATTTAGTAAAGCAATTAGTTGATCAAAAACATAGTCATTGCCAAGGGTACAAATACCATTCATAATTTATGAGTGTTGAGCAACAAAGTTTGATAACCAGTTAAGCAAGTTTAATTTATGTAAAATGATTTGACGTGCTTCTGCGATCGCATCTTTGGCAGCATACCAAGCATCAGGGGTAGCTGTAACCTCTCGGATGTAAGCAATACCTTTTTCATCCAAACTAGGCAACCGCAAAAAACTACCCGGTGGCAATAATTTATCAGCAGCCCGGCCACCATAGTAAATTGGTAAACACCAGGCAAGTAAACTATCCCAAAGTTTCTCACTCACATACCAATTATTATCAGCATAGTTTTCAATTGCCAAATTGTAATAGTATGGTGCCATACCATACCACTTGTTACTCAATTCTCCCGACTTTTTCGCCGATTCTGGTAAGTTTCTCCCATATAAATCAAACTTAATATCACTAGATTGTAGTGACTGTAAAAAATCTAAACGCTGGCGATGGTTGACTGTGCGGTTAATTCCTGAAGTAATCCAACTACATGGC
The DNA here is from genome assembly GCF_036917465.1 of Nostoc sp. GTDB lineage: Bacteria > Cyanobacteriota > Cyanobacteriia > Cyanobacteriales > Nostocaceae > Nostoc. The sequence goes on along the minus strand of NZ_JBALDL010000041.1, from coordinate 189,585 downwards.
GCAACCTTTTGGGGCGGTGGTAATTCATTTAAATCTTGAAATGAATTGGAATGATACCAAATAGCAGGCATATAGTCGGGAGTGGGAGCAAAATCATCAGGCCCAGAAATGTAGCCACAATACTTTTGAGCTTGTTGATAATTGTGATTATTTATTTCTACAATTTCATCTAAAGGCGGTTCTCTTAATAGATAAATAATTCGTTCTTCGTTGATACCACGCAGTAAATAATCAATATTGACTACTGGCTTTTTCTGCCGTTGACGTAAGCTATCTAACCAAGATTGTTGCGGTACTGCTTTAGGAAAATCAAATTGATACATTAACAGAAAATCTGGGTTTGCTGCTAATGCCTGCATTTGTATATTGCCCCAATTTCCAAATTGATGCGGGGTTTGTTGCCAAAGCCAATCGGCTCTGGTTTCTAAACCCTGATAGCTGCTAATCATTCCTACAGTTTTATTATTTGTCATTTGTTATTTGTCATTTGTTATTTTGCTTAATCTCACCAATTTTTCCTTAGACAATAAGTTGAGTAAGCAGAGATTCATCAACATAACTAAGGATTTTTGCGGCTCGATTTTCCCAGGAAAACTGCTTGACAAATTCGATACTATCTGGATAACCTTCTATTTTTCTAGGATGAGTTTCTAAAACTTGCTTCAGACTTTCGGCAAATTTGCTCGGATTATCTGGCTCACACCAAGCAGCGATCGCTTTTGTATCTTGAAACTCAACTAATGAAGGAATTTCCGTTGAGATAATGGGAGTCCCAGAGGCAAAGTAGTCAAATAGCTTTAAGGGAGATGTGAAAGTTGCCGCTTTTCCCGAACAATGAGGGTGAGCTAAAACATCAGCTGCTTGTAGCAAAGATGCTAACTCATTATGCAAGACATAGCCCAAAAATTTAATATTATGAACCTGTTTTTCTTTTACTAATTGCTGATAATATTCGATTTCTTCTGGCTTACCACCTGCACAGGCAAATTGTACATTAGGCATTTCCTTAGCTACATCAATTAGTACATCAATACCTTTAAATTGCTGTAACGCTCCTGCATAAACTACCAGATGCTGGCTTTCATATTGCAATAGTTTTTTACGCCATTCTGCTGCTCTTTCTGGTTGTTTTTGCATAAATAAGCTATTAAAACCATTGTGCAACTTAATTACTTTTTCTGGTGGCATACCATTTTTAATCATACTTTCGCGGATGGTGTCTACAACTGTGACAGCAATCTGGAAAAGCGGATTTTTAACAATTTCTGGCTCAAATGGCTTGTCTTCATGATGGTGGTGTTCATAAATTGCTGGAATGCCATTTTTGATGGCAGCTTTGACAAAATTCCAGTTGCGACTGTGAACAAGTTTAGTCGTTGGAAGTATATGAAATGGTAAATAATACTTGCTCGCAATAGTGTTAGAGTCAGTAAATTTGCTCGGAAAATGGTCAATCGGCCAAGGCATCGGTAATGGAGCAACTTTTAATTTGTCATGGAGGTTGTAATACTTAATAAGTTCTATTGGTGTTTTTCTCGGTTGAAAAGGACGCACTAAATTAACTGGATTACTAGCTTTTGCTCCTTTTTCAGGGTATATCAAAACTGTTGAATATCCCAAGTTAGCGGCGGCATTAGCTGCATTTGTAGACTGCACTAGGTGAGCTTCTGGCTGGGGTAATTCTTCATTAATAAAAAAAATGTAGTGTTTTTTTAAAGGATGATTTTTCATAATTGTTAGATATTAATACTCTTTTCAAATTCTTCTAAATAATCCAAAAGACATATAGCATCTTCATAAATTTCACTAATTAATGTCTTTGGCTCTAGGGGAGTATCTATGAAATTATCTGATATAGAGCGGAGAGAGCTAAGTATGAGATTAAGAGAATTTCTAAACTCAACAGATAGATGATTAAAGCTTTGATAATAGTTGCTGATTACATTTTGATTTTGGTCAGAGATGGAGAGAATCTGCCCCTTTATTTGTAAGTTAATCACATCCTCAAAAATATCAATAGTGTTGAGAATTCTCCAAGCTGATTTGTAAGAGTCTTCAATTAATTTGTGCTGTTCTTGAGAATCGTCTACCAGATCATCAAGTAATAAGCGCATTAGCCCAATCATTGAGTTCAGCTGTGTCCGAATTTCGTGAGAGATACGGAGCAAGCTTTGATTGTGTTTAGGAGCAGCTTCAGGATACTCAGCAAATTTCTTTGAGTTTAAGCGCATTGCCTTAATAATTTTTGTCTGAATCAAGTTTTGATTAGGGCGATCGCTAAATTGCATTGAGTACAAGCGTGAGTAGTAAGCACCTTTTTGCAAAAGTTCTTCATGGGTTCCTACTTCTACCACCTGTCCTTGCTCTAACACGGCTATTTGATTGGCTTTTTGGACTGTAGAAAGGCGGTGAGCAATTACCAGGGTAGTGCGATCGCGACTCAGATCGTCGAGTGCATTTTGTACTAAGCGTTCAGAAACGGTATCTAAAGCGCTGGTGGCTTCATCTAAAATCAGAATTTCGGGATTTTGCAGTAGGGCGCGGGCGATCGCTAATCTTTGCCTTTGTCCACCAGATAACATTACGCCGCGATCGCCAATTAAGGTATCAAATCCTTGAGGCAATTTGCTAATAAATTCATAAGCATTTGCCCGCTTGGCTGCTGTAATAATTTCATCGTCAGTAGCCTCTGCTCGCCCATAAGCGATGTTATTCTGCACCGAGTCATTAAAAAGAAAGGTATCTTGACTGACAATCCCCATTCGCTTCCGTAGGGATACAAGATCGAACTCTCGCAAATCAGTACCGTCAATGGTAATACTGCCAGCGATCGGGTCGTAGAATCGGGGTAAGAGGTCTGCTAAAGTAGATTTACCAGCACCAGAACCACCTACCAACGCTAAGGTTGTACCATGTGGTAAATATAAATTCACATCTTTGAGTACTAACTTTTCATGTCCAGGGTAGGCAAAGCAAAGAGAGTTAAAAGATACTCCCTCTTTTAATTTTGTGTAGGGAAGCTTACCCTTGGCCATGAAAGGCTTATCTTGCAGGCTCAAGAACTCATTCGTCACATCCACACTGGCGGCGGTACTAGCAAAGGTGCTGCGAATAGTATTTAACTGAGAAATTAATGGCAGCACTCGCAGCAACACTAATAAATATGTCAGAAGTACAGTAGAAAGAGAAGAAATTTGTTGAGAAAAGAAGGTTTTGCTCAAAAGTACAATCAGCAATAAAGCTGTAATACCCATCACCTCACTTAGAGGAGTGATTGCTTCTGAATTAACCTGAGATTGGAAATCTGCTAACTCGCGATCGCGAATTAATTTTTTAATCCGTTGATATTCTTTTTGTTCATTTCCCGTCGCCTTTACCAGTCTGATTCCATTCAAAGTCTCCAGCACAGAGATTGAATATGCTCTAGACATCTCACTCAGCTGCTTCCCAAAATTTCTAGACCGGGAAATGGCATACTGATTTATCAACGTCACCAACGACAGCAAAAGTGTAGCAGCAATTGTTAAATGCCAAGATATTGACAGCAATAAACCGACAAAAACTAAAATTGTGATTCCTAAAATAACTATTTTAACCGTACTACCTATAGCACTTGCAGCCCGGCCAATTTCTCCGCCAAGAAGGTTGATTAAATCACCAACCTTTGTCTTTGCATAATAATCTATATCAATTTCTAGTAAAAGGTTTAACCCAGTTTCGCGCATATCTGATGTCAGCTTTCGGGTTAAAGAACTCGATGCTAAGGCGCTGGCATAAGTCGCTAGATTCTTTAAAAAAATTGTTAATATAATCGCCCCGGACATTACTCCTATACGGTAGGCTTCTGGAGTATTATCAAAGGGAGAGATCATCGTTTTCAGGATGGGAGGCGCAGTACTTAAATCGACTTCTTGCCCCACAATTTTTAAAATCACTGGCACAATTAAAGCTGTGCTAATCCCATTAAATAAAGCTCCAGAAAATCCTAACAATATTGTCAGTGAAATCAAACCTGGATAGGGTTTAGCGAATCTTACTAGTAGTTTTCTGGTAGACATTTTGTATTTTTATGCCACTTTTACTTATTATTAATATTGTTCACAAATTAATTGCTAACATAGCTAATGATCAAATAAATCAAACTAAATAACCTTCATATCTCTACTCCGTTAAAACACTGCTATACCTATATCTACAACATCAGCTTCTAGAGACTTTTCCAAATGGAATACTATAGATGATTTTGCACAAAGAGGGAATGAATCTCTCTTTTTAAATGCACTATCTCCTATTAATATTTACAACCGAGCAATTACCGACTTCAGTACAGAAGCCATAGCTTCAATGCTATAGTGTTCCACACATCTTTCTCTTGCTTTGACACCTTGCTGGTTTGCTGATTCTAAATTCTGAAAAATCAGTTGAATTTGTTCAGCAATCTGTTCAGGACAAGCAGGCTCAACTAGATAACCAGTCTCACCTAAAATTTTGGGAATATCTCCAACGCGCGTTGATAATACAGGTTTAGCCATTGCCATTCCATCTGTCAACTTCAGGGGGAATTGAGCGCGAGTTTCTGGGGTATCTCGTTGGGGAACAACTACAATGTGAGCCGCTGCTACCAAATCAGGCATAACATCAGCTGGATAATTTGGTAATTTGATAATCCAGCGTCCCCACTGTTGTTGAAGTTGCCGATCGTAATCATCATAAGGACTGCCACCTACAATTACTAGTTTTAAGTCTGGCTGATTAATTTTATCGAGCGCTATGAGAACATCTTCTAAACCTTTATAAGGTCTTGGCGCACCAGGAAACATTAAAATACGATATTCAGATAAACCATAACGACTTCTGCTTTCTTCAGAATCGTATCGAGCAGGATCAAATAATGAGGTATCCTTGCCGTTAGGAACAAACTGACCACCAAAACGCTCCTGCAAAAAGCTAGTATGTACCGTTACTGCATTAGCTTGACTCACCAAACCTTCCATCCATTTCAAATACAAAGGATGGTTAGGGGATCTCAAAACTCCATCTTTTTTAAGTAAATCTCTAGCTAGCTGTTTGAGTGTAGGACGATAATGCCATTTGTCGCCACCATACCAGCTAAGTTCCCAGTCATCTATATCTAAAATAACTGGTATTTTGCTATAAAGCTTTTTTAAAAGTGCAACTCCAAAACTTGCTGGCTGAGGCTTTATTGCATAAATAATATCTCCATCAATAATTTTGAGAATTTTACTAATAGATTTAAAAAATTCTGGATAAGTTGATCCAGTGACAGAATATACTCGATCTTCAACAGAAATCGCTTTATATAATTCTTTGCCAAATAAAAATCCGATGATTTGCACTTCATAGTCTAACTTTAAGAGGGCTTTTTTTAATAAATATGCGCGGATAAAGCCATCGTTAGTTGATAAATTCCAGACCAGCAGAGATATCTTTAATTTTTCTTTCATTATCACCTATTTCCCTATTTATAAATCATTTAGTCCGCCAAGGATTTGTAACTTGATTCGGCAAAAATACTTTAGCACATCTGTCAAAAACCCTTGTATATAAAGAACGAGTAATATTTTTAGCATATTGAGGTCGACAAGGATAGGTACAGTGAAGAACTTTAATTTGATCCTGAATATTATAATCATCTTGCCACTTGCTGAGATAATTATAGGTGGGTGGCAGTATTTTCTTATGAGGACGTACAGAGGCGATCGCAGAAGCAAAAGCACCTTGATCTTTTAGGAGTAATTTATCTTGATTATTTTTGACAATTTCAAAATAACGTTTAAATTCTTCAAAAAATACCTTGGTTACTTCTGTTTTCCGAAAAGCCATAAAACCGCCATTATATTGCACGCTATCTGCTTGTAATGGTAAACCTACCGATTGCAGAATTGGCAAAACATTTGGTAAAAGGTCTTCTTGTTTACCACGTAATAAGTTTGTGGCTTTTACTATAGAAGGTTGGACATCTTCAGTTAATAAAAAGTCATATTCATCTAAATATTCAAATACATCATTGATATCTGTAAGTAAACAAATATCTGAATCTAGATAAATTGTTTTATCAAACTCAGAGGCTGCATATAGAGCCAGCTTTGCTTCCCTTGATGCTAAGACAGTATTTTTATTCGCAGGTGCTGGCTTTAAAATTACATTTTTAAAAGCCTTTAATAATGGATAGAGAAATACCGGAACCTGGTCAATTAAAATAACGATCGGCTCTTGATGAAACTTTCTAACTGCCGCTAAAAAATGAATACAATCTTGAAAAGAGTAAAGTCCAGTTAAAATTGTAATAAAACCTCTGCTTTCTTTCTTCATAAATAAAATAAGTTAAATAATTATTACTTTTAATCCTAGTATTTCGAGTTAATTTAATGTGTCCATTCCCAAAAACTTTTACTCCAGTCATCGTTAGAGTAAAAAACTCCTTGCCATTGGTAAAAGTGAACAAAATCTTCGATTTTTAAGGTTTTATTTACATCCCTAATCATATAGAGAGGTCGCTTACCATAAAATGATGCCCACATATTATAACTACTAGGTGGGCCAATAATATAATCACATTCTGCTAAAGAATACATATCCTCAATTATATGATTATTGCCATAAACATAAGATAAATGTTGTAAATTATCTTCCTTTTGCTTCTGATTTGAGCAAATCAAAAATGTCACTTTTTTGTTAGGAAATAGTGCTTTAGCTGATTCCATAACCTTTAAATAGTCTTCAAATAAATAAAAATATTTGCCGTTTTGATGTTCTTGGTAATCCCCATGACGGATATGGACTCCAACGAGCACATCAGTCTGCCTACGTATCTGGGATATGAGATTTTTTACATTAACCTGATACTTTTTTAAAGGTTGAAAATAAGCACGAATTTTTTCTCCATGTTTTTGGAGATTTGAGAGATCATCTACAAACCATCCATCACGAAACATCCATCCTTGAAAAAAGTTGATAGAGCCTGATTTCAACTCTTTTGTAATAATTGAGTTACTCCAGTTAAAGGGTTGATTGCGCTTAATATTAATTGTGTTAAAGCGGCCACTTTTAGCTAAAAAATGATTAGCATTACAGTAATATCTGCGTAGTAATTTGTTTCCTGGAATTGAAACTAATGGAGGAGGATAGCAAGACAAAAAGTCTTTAGATGTTGATATAAAAAAATCAGCATACTCTTCAAAAGCTGGGTTTAAAACCGTGAAATTATTTTCAATTGCAAATGCTATAAAATTAGCAAATAAAAATAATCTGTTCCCTAATTGTCCAGATTTTGCAGAAATGACTAACATACATAAAGCCTAGAAAAATTAAAGTTAATGATATTGGGTAAAGGTTTCAAAATACAAAATTATTCACATATAATTAAGCCTAGTAAATCAAAGTAAATATATCTAATGAATGAATAGATTTATTTATATGCTTATTACAGGAAATTCCAAAATGAATATAACTTCGTATTTGCGGTTATTACCAGAGAAAATTCACTGATAAATTGCAATTTATTTTGTTTATTTTAAGTGTATTTACTAGAATAATATAGTTATGTATATTATAATTGATCGTAAATTACAGTTAGACTGAATAAAGTATAAATACTGCATGTAGTTTGTGCAAGTAGCCTTGTTACTGAATACCAAACATCTATTTTAAGTAGGTTGGCGTGAATATTTATCATCAGGATTAGGCAGGAGGCACGAGGGAACATGGTTTTAGTCTAATTTAATTTTGTTAAGATAGTTTGGTTTTTCCCAGTTGTTGTACTTAATAAGAGAGGCAGAGGTAATGCAGGTAATCCGTCTGGAAGCACTCTCAGACAACTACATATTCTTGTTACATGACGAGAAACAAAATATCGCGGCTGTTGTCGATCCAGCCGAGTCTCAACCAGTATTAAAGAAACTGGCAGAATTAAAAGCTGAGTTGGTAGCAATTTTCAACACGCACCACCATAACGATCATGTGGGTGGTAACAAGCAATTAATTCAACAATTCCCGCAACTGATAGTTTATGGAGGAGCGGAGGATCGGGGTAGAATTCCTGGACAGCAGGTATTTTTGCAACAAGGCGATCGCGTCCAGTTTGCAGACCGCATAGCTGAAGTTATCTTCGTTCCTGGACATACCCGCGCTCACATCGCTTACTACTTTCCCCCTGAAAAAGCTGGTGAGACAGGCGATTTATTTTGTGGCGATACCCTATTTTCTGGCGGTTGCGGTCGCCTATTTGAAGGAACACCAACTCAAATGGTAGACTCTTTAAGCAAACTACGCTCTCTACCTGATAATACACGCATCTGGTGTGCCCACGAATACACCTTGAACAATCTACAATTTGCCCTAACTGTGGACGGCGATAATGCCGACTTACAAAGGCGCTTCAATGAAGTCAAAGCTTACCGTAGTCGAGGAGAAGCTACCATTCCCTCACTGCTGGGAGTGGAGAAGCACACCAATCCCTTTTTGCGTTGGGATCAGCCATCATTACAATCAACTGTTAAGAGTAGCGATGGAGTGCAAACCTTTGCGCGGATACGGGAAATGAAAAATAACTTTTAGGAATTGGGCATTGGGCATTGGGCATGGGGAGAGAATTAAAAATTACCTCTTTCCCCTCTGCTCCCAATTCCCAATTTCCCATTCCTTCAATTTTTTAATGGGAATAGTTGCGATCGCACCCTTCCTTTCGCTACGATCTGTAAGCTTTAGGGTGTAGGCAAAGAAGCTTGGAATACAGCAGTGACATTGTGAGCTATCTTACCCAAACCCAAATTAATCAGATTTTACAGGAAAAACGATGGCGAAACGCGTACAGTTAGTTTTAAATCAAGATATCAGCAAGCTGGGGAAATCTGGCGACTTAGTAGAAGTAGCTCCTGGCTACGCTCGTAATTATCTGATTCCCCAAAAATTGGCAACTAATGCCACTCCTGGTATTCTCAAGCAAGTAGAACGCCGTCGTGAGCAAGAGCGTCAACGGCAATTAGAACTCAGACAACAAGCTCTTGAGCAAAAAGAATCTTTAGAAAAAGTTGGCAGCTTGACAATTGCCAAGCCAGTTGGTGAAAACGAAGCAATTTTCGGTACTATCACCACCCAAGATGTTGTAGATGCAATTAAGGCAGCCACCGGTCAAGAAATCGATCGGCGTGGAATTACCATCCCCGATATTAACCACCTTGGTACTTATCAAGCGGAAATCAAGCTGCATTCGGAAGTAGCGGCACAAGTGGATATTCAAGTCGTCGCTAGCTAAAAGACAGCAGGGGGAGCAGAGGAAGCAGGGGAAGTAGGGGTTAAATAACAACTCCTAACTCTTGTACAGACGCGATTAATCGCGTCTCCTAACTAGCAAAATTTCAAAACTAAAATCGTTTATGGCTGAAGAACTGAGTTTTAAGGGCGATGGTAGCGATCGCCTTCCCCCACAAAATATCGAGGCAGAAGAAGCGATTTTGGGGGGTATCTTGCTAGATCCAGAAGCGATTAGTCGAGTTAGCGATCGCCTCCTTCCTGAAGCTTTTTACATTAGCGCTCACAAAGATATTTATCAAGCAGCTGTGAGGCTCCACGCCCAAGGTAAACCCACAGATTTGCTCTCAGTCACAAGTTGGCTGACTGACCATGAAATGCTAGCCCGCATTGGTGGTAGAAATAAATTAGCAACTTTGGTAGACCGCACAGTGTCAGCCGTAAACATCGATGCCTTAGCAGGGTTGGTAATGGACAAATACCTGCGGCGGCAGTTAATTAAAGCTGGCAATGAAATTGTCCATCTTGGTTACGAGACAGAAACCGAGTTACCAACTGTTTTAGACCAAGCAGAACAGAAAGTATTTGGTGTGACTCAAGAACGTCCCCAATCGGGTTTAGTTCACATTTCTGATACTCTAATTAATAATTTCCAGGATATTGAAGATCGAAATCAAGGTATTGCTTTACCTGGTATTCCCTGCGGATTTTACGATTTGGATGCCATGACCAGTGGCTTTCAGCGTTCTGATTTGATTATTGTAGCTGGCCGCCCATCAATGGGAAAATGCCTCAGCTTTGATTCAGAAATAGTTTTGGCAGATGGACAAATTACCACAATTGAAGAATTATATAATAAGCGTCATGGCTCATTATTGACATTAAACAAAGACTGGAAATTTACCTTTACTCAACCTTGTGCATTTGTAGATGATGGTATCAAACCAGTTTTTCGGGTAAGAACTCGCTTAGGTCGGTCTATTGAGACTACAATAACCCATCCATATTTGACTATTAAAGGCTGGCAAAAATTAGAAAATCTAACAGTTGGCGATAAAATTGCTGTTCCGCGAAAAATAAATGTATTTGGCACAGAAAGCATCCGGGAATGTGAAGTCAAGTTATTAGCTTATTTAATTGGCTATGGCGGATTAACTAACAGCAATCCCCGATTTACAAATAGTAATCCATTACTGCAAGCCGACTTTTCACAAGCAGTTACAGATTTTGGTGGTTTAACAGTGCGTTGGGAAAATTCTCAGGGTACACGCACACCATCACTTTGTGTAAGTGGAGATTTGGAATTTGTTGATAGTCACAGACAGATTTTTGCTGAAAGTTTTAAACTCACGATTCAATCGCAGTCATTGACAGGAAAAGAAATAAGTCAATTAGTTGGAGTCAGCCCTACTTTACTTTGCGCTTGGAAGCAAGGAGTGTGTGTACCAAATTTACAAACTTTTGGGCTATTATCCGAAGTCTTACAATTAGAGTCAGAAGACTTTGGATCTCAGAGATTTGTCTACATGAGCAAATCTCGGAAGAATTCGTTGACACTTTGGTTAAAAGAATTAGGTTTGTGGGGCAAAAATACTCATGGTAAAACTATCCCAAACATAGTTTTTAAATTAGAGCGATCGCAAATAGCCTTATTCCTTAACCGTCTCTTTACTACTGATGGATGGGCTGCACTACTTACTAACGGTCAATCACAGTTAGGCTATGGAACAGTTAGTGAAAAACTAGCAAGACAAATTCAACATCTTTTATTAAGATTTGGCATCATTGCCTCTCTTAAAAAGCGTTCTATAAAGTCTAAGAACACCCGCAGACCAGCGTGGCAATTAGATATTACTGATGCCTTGTCTATCAAAACTTTTATCTCAGAAATAGGTATTTTTGGTAAAGAAGAAGCATTAGCAAAAGTTGCAGATGCAATATTTAAAAAGCGATATCAAGCTAATCGTGACTTGATACCTGTAGAAATTTGGGAACAAATAGCAGCAGCAAAAGGTAATGAAACTTGGAGTAGTTTAGCTAGACGTGCAGGTATTCAAGGCTATACAAATATGCATGTTGGTAAACGTGCTTTAAAGCGGGAAAGACTTTGGATAGTAGCTACAGCTTTAGATAACTTGCCACTTCAGCAGTTAGCAACCAGCGATGTATATTGGGATGAAATTGTTTCCATTGAGTCCGTAGGTAATAAGCAAGTTTATGACTTGACAATTCCAGAAACACACAATTTTGTTGCTAATGATATCTGTGTCCACAATACAGCATTTTGCTTAAACCTTGCTCATAACATCGCCGCTTCTTATAAATTACCAGTTGCTTTTTTCAGCTTGGAAATGTCCAAAGAGCAACTGACGCAACGGCTATTAGCTAGCGAAGCCCAAATTGAAAGTAGTTATCTGCGAACTGGCCGCCTCAGTCAAACACAATGGGAACCTTTAAGCCGTGCTATTGGTATCCTCTCGGAGATGCCAATTTATATTGATGACACACCGAATATTACAGTTACACAAATGCGTAGTCAGTCAAGAAGACTGCAAGCAGAAGTTGGAACTGAATTAGGATTAATTGTAATAGATTACTTACAATTGATGGAAGGAGCAGGCGATAATCGCGTACAAGAATTATCAAAAATTACGCGTCAACTCAAAGGTTTAGCCAGGGAATTATCTGTACCAGTTATTGCCCTATCTCAGTTGAGTCGAGGAGTGGAAGCACGTACTAACAAGCGTCCGATGTTGTCAGATTTGAGAGAATCGGGTTGTTTGACAGGTGACACCCTAGTAATGGCGGATAACGGCTTGCAAGTACCAATTAGGGAATTAGCAGGTAAATCTGGTTTTGCAGTTTGGGCGTTGAACGAAGCTACAATGCAGCTAGAAAAGGCAATTGTTAGCAATGCTTTTTCTACAGGTATTAAGCCTGTGTTTACCTTAATAACTCGATTGGGGCGAAAAATCCGTGCTACAGGTAATCACAAGTTTTTAACAATTAATGGCTGGAAGAGACTTGATGAATTAACTCCTAAAGAGCATCTATGTTTACCAAGACATCTCCCCAGTCCTGGTAAACAAACCATGACTTATGCCGAAGTTGCATTATTAGGGCATTTAATTGGCGACGGTTGTACATTGCCACGTCATGCCATACAGTACACTACCAGAGAAATAGATTTAGCTCAGAATGTTGCTTTCTTGGCAACAGAAGTTTTTGGAGACTCAATTGTTCCTAGAATTTCACCTGAACGTGGCTGGTATCAAGTTTACTTATCCGCAGCACAGCATCTAACTCATAGTGTTAGAAATCCAATAGCCAAATGGCTAGACTCTCTGGATGTTTTTGGTTTAAGGTCTTACGAAAAATTTGTACCTGAAGAATTGTTCTTACAACCCCAAGAGTTAATAGCGTGCTTTCTAAGACACCTTTGGAGTACAGATGGTTGTATCAACTTAATTGCAGGAAAAAAGCCAAGACCTATTGCATTTTATGCAAGCAGTAGCGAGAGACTAGCTTTTGATGTACAGACACTTTTATTAAGGCTTGGTATTAATGCAACACTAAGGACAGTTCCTCAAGTTGGCAAAGGTAGAAACCAATATCATGTAATAATCACTGGTAAGCCTGATCTGCAATTATTTATTGTTCATGTTGGAGCAGTAGGAGAATATAAGCTAGGTTTACTCCAACATATTTTTCAACATCTTGAAAACTCGATTCACAACCCTAATAGAGATATAATTCCGAAGGACGTTTGGAAAATAGAGGTTGTACCCGCGATGCAAGCTATTGGCTTCACCACACGGATATTACAAGCCTCTATTGGAATTTCGTATTGTGGCTCTACCCTTTATAAAGTAAATTTAAGTCGAGAAAGATGTTTAAAAGTTGGTAATGTTGTTCAATCGTCTAAACTGATTACTCTTGCCAAAAGCGATGTTTATTGGGACGAGATACTTTCAATTGAATATAGTGGCGAGGAAGAAGTATTTGATCTTACGGTTCCTGGGTTGCATAATTTCGTTGCAAATAATATTGTTGTTCACAATTCCATTGAACAAGACGCGGATTTAGTAATAATGTTGTACCGCGACGAATACTACTCTCCCGATACTCCCGATCGCGGCATTGCAGAAGTAATTATAGCTAAACACCGCAACGGGCCTACAGGGACTGCGAAACTTTTATTTAATCCGCAGTTTACAAAGTTTCAAAATTTAAAAATTTAGCTATTGAATTGGGGATTGGGGACTGGGGACTAGGGACTGGGGACTGGGGACTAGGGATTGGAGACTAGGGATTGGGGATTGGGGAGCAGAAGATTAAAAGTTAGATTATTTACTTATTCCCAATGCCCAATGCCCAATGCCCAATGCCCAATGCCCTAGTTCCTACTTAACTTCCAGCAATTCCACATCAAATAGCAGAGTGGCGTTAGGCGGAATTACTTTACCAGCACCACGAGCGCCATAACCTAATTCTGGGGGGATGATTAACTGACGACGACCGCCTACTTTCATGGTGCTAAGTCCTTCATCCCAACCTTTGATTACCTGTCCTACGCCTATTTTAAAGCTGAAGGGTTGGCCGCGATCGCGGGAACTATCAAACTTAGTACCATCTTCTAAAGTGCCGACATAGTGAACTTCAACCGTTTGTCCTGGTTGAGGAGTCGCCCCAGTTCCCTCTTTTAACTCAACATACTTTAATCCAGAGGGAGTGGTTACGGCATTAGCATCAGGCATAGTTTTACTCGCAATTAAGATATTGTTTTCAGTTACAGTTGTGGCCGCTGGCGGCGTTTGGGTTAACTGAGCAGCAATGGCAGTATTCTGTTTACTGCCTACTTGCCCCACAACCAAAAGCACAACACACATCAGCATGAATGCCACGCTGAGGAAAATTGGTTTCAAAATCAGTTCTCCTTACTTAAGTATCCTGGCAAAAACATTACCAATAGGACACAATTAGTTTAAATCAGAAAGGGCGTTCTAGCGCCAAAGCTTATTTTCTAAATCGCGCAATTGACGCTCTAAACGGTCAATTCTACCCCGCAGTTCGTCTACTTCCGATTGTCGAGCTACCCCCAAATCTTGCATCATATTTCGCATTTGTCGTTGCATTTGGACATCTAGGTTTCCCTGCTCTGACTTTAACTGCTGGGCCAGATCGTCTATAACTGCCTTGGCTTGCTCAGGATTGAGCTTACCGTCTTTAACTAAGTCATCACTGACTTGACGCAGTTTATCCGCTACTAAAGACGTTGTGCCAAGACCGACCACCATTAGCTGTTGCAACCAGTTGCTATTGTCCATAATCCCTTCCTCTCCGTTATTTCAAACCAGCCGACCCTTGCTCCTGAGTGTAGGCAATCAAGCTATGTTAAAAGCCTAGTTCTTCTAGCCTACATCTCTATTTTGGCAAATTAGTAAACACAGAGATTACAGCCTGTGATTATAGAAGTACTCAAGTTTCAGGATGCCCCGAATTTAACGGAAAATTTTATCCAGAAGGACGCGCAAATTTGGACAACAGCGCTGGCTGAATATACTTGGCTTCTTGGTAAAGAGGTGTGGAGTAGCCCCAATAAGGCCACATAAGTTATGCGGATCAGTCTGAATTAACTAAAACAAGGGGCAAAATCCCCTTGTTAAAGGCAGGCAAAATTCTGCCACAGTGACTCGTGAAGCGATCGCCACAACAAATTATCGCAATCTCACTTGACTTTTAGCTAAATTTGTGATCTCCATTTTTGAAATGCTATCTCGTAATCCTCTGATTTAGTCTGATAAACACTCCACCAATGAAGAAATAGTCCTAACCCCCATCCTAATACTGGAAAAATAGCCCAAAAATAACTAGGGCTAGTGATTAAATTCAAGAGAATGAGGAATAAATTTACCGCTAGGAAGGAAACAAAATGCCCCCAAAAAGCTCTGCGTCGGAAAGTATTAAATGTGTGTCGCAAACGTTCCTCTTCTTGTTGAACTAACCACTTTTTTTCAGTCTTTTCCAAAAGTTCAGAAGAAATACCTAACTCAGATGCCATTTCTATAAGCTGTTTTCGTGAAAATTCTCCTTTTTGTTTACGAGTGAGTGCTATTTCAAGGATTTTTTGTACATCTTCTGAATCGTAAGTCATTTTAATTACCTTATAAGTTTGTGTGTAAATGCGCTTTTGATTTCACGAAGTTTTCTATAGGCTTCGTGAAATTCAGTTAGCAAACGTCTCCACATTTTGCACCCAATACTTAGTGACATTCACAACCTGATTATTTTCTCATAACTGATTTAGAGCTACTGTATTTGTCAATACTCTATATTGCTTTTATCTCCCCTCTCCTTGGTAAGGCTACGGTCTACACACAAGTCTGAAATAGGTTACTCATCTGGGTTTTTGCGTCAGTTTTACCCCACCCTAACCCTCCCCTTGGAAAGGGGAGGGGACAAGATTCGATTCTTCTCCCCCTTTTCTAAGGGGGGTAATTCGACTTGTGTATACACGCCTTGGTAAGGAGAGGGGTTAGGAGTGAAGTTTTAAGATGTACTTCAATAGATCGGGAAGCCCTATATCTGAAAGTTGAATACTAGTAGTGTCATAAAATATTGACAATTGTCGAGGTAAAATTCTCGTTATTGAAGGGGTATTTTTGATATTAATTAAAAACCACGGTATTTGCATCGTATTTGGATGCAATAGACACATAAATTTTAGATAAATAGTTGCAAAACCTTGTTGAATCTAGATTTTAGTTTGTGTAATCCGATGATCCGCACTCTCTCGATTTCGGGAATTGGACACTCAAGTATAAATCCCACTTATTCATGTGTGTATGTGGTTTTTTGAGCCAATTTATGCGCCTCACGCTTTAAATATCCGTAAATTTCAGTTTATCGGCTGTAAATTGATGAGTAGAAAGCAGCAAGTGCAACTCACACGTCAGATGAACAATAACATTCTTAATCTAACCGTCTCTCCAGTTGCGATCGCCATTATTGGTGGTGGCTTTAGTGGTTCTGTGGTTGCAGCCAATCTTTTACGCAACGCAACCATCCCATTGTCCATCAAGTTGATTGAACGTAATTCTGAAGTTGGTAGAGGAGTTGCTTATGGGACACCAGTAGATTGTCACTTGTTGAATGTACCGGCGGGTAAGATGAGTGCTTATGGCGATGAACCAAATCACTTCCTCAACTGGCTGCATAGGAACGGCTACGAACAGGTAACTCCATCTACTTTTGTTCCGCGTCGGGTTTATGGTGATTATGTACAGGGGACTTTAAAAGCAGCACAACTAAATGCAGCAGCTAATGTGCAGTTAGAGAAGATTGTGGATGAAACGATCGCCATCGAAACTAAACCCAATAGCACAATAATATACCTGAGTAGCGGTCAATGTTTGGATGTGCAGAAGGCGGTGTTAGCGTTGGGCAATTTCCCAGCAATTCTGCCTGCACCGCTTGCCGTTTTAGACAACCGCTATGTCAAAGATGCTTGGTCTGCTGATGCGATCGCTGATTTAAATCCAGAGGATGCTATTTTGTTGGTAGGAACTGGGTTAACAATGGCAGATGCGGTTGTCGCTTTGCATCAGCAAGGGTTCCAGGGAAAAATTCATACCGTTTCGCGGCATGGGTTGATGCCTTGTAGCCACAAATCAACAACTCCTTATCCGGCATTTATTGATGGAGAAACTGCACCAAAAACGGCGCGAGGATTGTTGCATATAGTACGTCAAGAACTGCGCGAAGCCCTTAGCCAAGGACACGGTTGGCGGGCGGTAATTGATGCCATTCGCCCAATTATTCCTCAACTTTGGCAAGCAATGCCATTGCCAGAACAGAAGCGATTTCTGCGCCATGTCAAAGCTTACTGGGAAGTTCATCGCCATCGGATTGCTGAAGGAATTGCTGAAGTCCTTGATGCTGCAATGGAGTCTGGTCAACTAATCCATTACGCAGGTCGGATTAAAAGCTGTCAGGAGTTTGAGAATGGAGTAAACGTGAAAATCTGCGAACGGGGGACGCACGAGGATATTGTTTTGCAAGTTAAGCGAATTGTCAATTGCACCGGCGCAAATTGTGATTACCGCAGATTGCAGCACCCATTAGTCGCTAGCCTCCAAGAACAACGCTTGATCCGTCCTAACAGATTATCAATGGGAATTGACACAGCCTCAAATGGTGCGCTAATCGATGCAGATGGAAATACATCTCAAATGCTGTATACCTTGGGGACACCACGCAAGGGCAATCTTTGGGAAACCACTGCTGTTCCCGAAATTCGCTCTCAGGCGGCAAATTTAGCACAGGAGTTACTAAAATCTCTCAATCCCAAACCCTACGCTACTACTTTCTTGTTGAGGAAACCTGCGATGTTATTTCGTCAACTATTCGATAGAGAATCTAGTACTTATACTTACCTCATTGCCGACCCAGAAAGTAAAACAGCTATCCTAGTTGACCCTGTGTTGGAACAAGTCGAACGCGATCTTCAAGTGTTGCGACAATTAGGGCTGAACCTACGCTACTGTCTGGAAACCCATATCCATGCTGACCACATCACTGGGACGGATAGACTGAGGTCACTGACGGGTTGCTTAGGAATTGTACCTAAGAATGCGGGGGCTACATATTCAGATCGCTACATTGCTGATGGGAATATGTTGGAATTGGGGAATGTGCAGATTCAGGCGATCGCTACCCCTGGTCACACTGACAGCCACATAGCATATTTAGTCAACCACACACATCTATTAACTGGAGATGCCCTATTTATCAGGGGTTGCGGTCGTACCGACTTCCAAAACGGCGATGCTGGATCGCTGTATGATGCGGTTACTCAGAAGCTATTTACATTATCGGATGACACCTTGGTATATCCCGGTCACGACTACCAAGGACAGACAGTATCCACCATTGGCGAGGAAAAGTCCTGGAATCCTCGATTTGCCGGACGTAGCCGCAACCAGTTCATCGAACTCATGAAAAACCTCAACTTACCCCAACCGAAAAAGATGCTGGAAGCTGTACCCGCAAATCAGCATTGTGGCAGAGTTTTAGTTGCATTGGACTATCAAATTTGAACTCTCTTGAACTATGAAAATGGTAAAGCGATCGCTTTACCGTTTCCATTAAGATTGTGTAGCGATGTCTAACCACAAGTCCCTGCGCGTCTACGCTCTATATGTTTCGCCCAGACTAATTACATATAATTCTCTACTGGTATAAAAATATATATAAACTTTTATGATATCAATAAAAAATTTTATTTGGCATACGTCTAACGATAGATAGATTTTATGGAAAAATAGTTTAGATTTGTAACAAGTTACACAGAACTAGGTAAAGCACATGGCCAAGATAATTGAAACTGCCACCAATAATGGTTCTTTCAAGACACTAGTCGCAGCAATCCAAGCGGCTGGTTTAGAAGGTACACTGAATGGCAATGGCCCATTCACCGTGTTTGCACCCACTGATGAAGCATTTAACAAGCTTCCAGCAGGTACAGTAGATGCATTACTGAAAGATATCCCCAAGCTGAAGAAAATCTTGACCTATCATGTTGTCTCAGGTAAAGTACTGGCTGCTGATGTAGCTAAACTGAAGACAGCTAAAACAGTTGAAGGTTCAGATGTAAAAATTGACGCTTCTAATGGCGTTAAAATCAATGATGCAAAAGTTGCAACAGCAGATGTTGCTGCTGATAACGGTGTCATCCACGTAATTGACACAGTTTTGATTCCTGCATAATCAAACTTCAGAATAGCAAATGCTATTTCTGGGGCGGCGACTACCTGTAGTCGTTTCTTGATTAAAATTTGGTTGAATGTTTTTTAGTAAACAGCAACTAACAACAAATCCATCTAGACAGGATCTAGATGGATTTATTGTTTAATTAGGTGTAATCAAATTTTTAGTTTTGCCAAACCCAAATAACGGATACCTTCGGGGGAAATGTCAAAACGGCAAGGTAAGACTTCTAAACCAAGAGCGATCGCATCCCGTAATAATTTACCATAGACAGGATCTGTGCGATCGCCAGGGGAAAACTCGATACAATCACCGCGATTGATAAAGTAAAGCATCACCGCACGAGTTAGAGGTAGTAGCGCCATTAGTTCTCGCAAGTGCTTTTGTCCTCTTGTAGTTTCTGTGTCGGGAAATAAAGCTAATCTTCCCTCAGACAAAGTTGTATTTTTCACTTCTAAATAAATCGGGCGTTCCTCATCACTCCCCGTCAAGAAAAAATCCACTCGACTTTTTTTATCTAACCCATAAACAACCTCTCCCTTAATTTGGCTATACTCGCCCAATTCCGGGAAAAGATGTTGCGCCAAAGCCAACTTTACCACCCGATTGGGCAAAAAAGTATTTATGCCTACCCAAGTCGGCTGATTATCATGTACCTGAATTAGTTCTAAAGTGTAAGCCAATTTGCGGTTAAGATTATCACTTTTAGAAAGCTGTACAGCACTTTGGAGAGTCGATACTCCAGTCATTGGCCCTGTGTTGGGACAATGTGCTGTCACTATTTCGCCAGAACTAAGTTGAACGTCAGCAAAAAACCGCTTGTAACGCTTGAGTAAAATACCAGGATATAAAGGTGGGTAACGGTAAAGCCAATCTGTCATTATAAAACCTTGTTGCTGCTAGTAAATATACGTCGATTCTTTACCCACCTAACTCTCAACAGCAAATCTCTTCAGCAGACACTTCCCACTGTGACAGAAATCAAGCAACTTTATATATCATGAATGGTCAATTTCTGTAGTCAAATTGACAACATAGTAATAATAAGTAGCATATACTGAGTGTTATAAGCCTCCCATAAACAATCCGGGAGAATTTAAACGTGCAAGGAGGTAAATCCTATGCAAAAAGTGTGGACAGCGACGGAATTAGAATATGCTTTTCTGTTTACTCTAAGAAAAGTAAATTCAATCAATCTAGAAGGTTTCAAGCCATTTTTTAGTAATATGCCTGTTGACCCTTATATCAAAGGCAATTATCGTTCCAGAAGATTATCTCGGTTCACAGTTTCTGGAAATCAGTTAATCAAATTACCTCATGGCTACTTCTTTCAAAGTAAAGAGTATA
Source organism: Nostoc sp. (assembly GCF_036917465.1). Taxonomy (GTDB): domain Bacteria; phylum Cyanobacteriota; class Cyanobacteriia; order Cyanobacteriales; family Nostocaceae; genus Nostoc. The sequence continues at coordinate 169,200 of NZ_JBALDL010000041.1, read as the reverse complement.
ATCCATTAGTGGGTGATATAAAAAGAGAGTTTGCAGAATTAGATGATGCACTCATAGAACTTGATATTTTTAGAAATCTTGTCTTAGCATTTAGTGATTCTTGTAAACTTCATCCTGAAGCGGAAATCGGAGTTCATCAAATTAGAATTAGTTGTTCGCCAGACAATTTTAGTAATCCAGCGCCTGAAGGTATCCATCAAGATGGTACTGATTTTATTGGCTTATTTTCAGTAGATAGAGATAATATTCAAGGTGGAGAAACACATTTGTATACCGCCAAAAAAGAAAAACCTGTATTTAGCAAAGTTCTAAATCCGGGGGAACTTTTATTAGTTAACGATCATGAGTTTTTCCACTTCGCCAATCCCATAAAACCACAAACTGACGCTCAAGGAAGTTGGGATATTTTTGTACTGACTTCTCCTAGCTTACTTTCAGAAGAATTCTAGTTAACTGTAAATATTTTGTGGTGTCCAGATCCCCGACTTCTTTGATAAGTCGGGGATCTATCTTTTTCTTTTACAATCTCTGAAATATGGGGAATTGAATGTAGTCATTTCCCCAGTTTTTTATTTGGAATTGGAAATAATTGGGCTGATAATGGTTTATCTAAAGTTGCCATATCAGTTAATAAATCTGTAATCTGGAGATGCAAAATATTCAATTGGGTAAATCCCTCTGATGAAATTTCCGGGATGTGTTGGTTTTAATTCATTACAAATCCGAAATCAAGCAAAGCCACGCTGAATACTTAAAATATTAAGAGTGAGTGGATAAGTTAGGCTACGAAGTAAGCTTGCTGGAATTCAACTAACTGAATCAACCAAACAAATGCTATGAATAACGAATTCTACAATAGAGGATTGGAAAAAGCTAGGCGAAAAGACTACGCCGGAGCAATTGAGGAATTTAACCATGCTTTACAACTGACACCTTACTTTACCGAAGCTTACTTGCAACGGGGTTTGGCATATTATGACTCAGGAGTAATCCTTAAGGCTGTTTCAGATTATACCGAAGCGCTGAAACTTAATTCTGAGAGTGTAGAGGCGTATTATTGTCGTGCATTGGCTAGGGTGGCGCTGAAAAATTTACCGGGGGCGCTGGAGGATGTTGAACGCGCTATTCGTCTCAATCTTAATTATGCTGCGGCTTATAATCTGCGCGGGATGGTGCGGCGCAAACAGGGTTATATTCAAGATGCGATCGCTAATTTTAAAAAAGCTGCACAATTATATCTAGAACAACAGGATAAAGAAAACTGTCGCCTGTGTCTGGAACGAATTAAACAGCTACAACCGCAAGAATTACCTGTTGTACAGCAATCGCGTTCTACCAATGCGCCAATTTTATCCACTAATGATTATTTCACGCAATTATTAGAAAAAGCTGAAAAGGGAGATACCCAAGAGGCACTGGCAGATTTAAACTGGGTATTAAAAGCCGATTCGCAAGATGCCCAAGCTTACTGCTGTCGTGGGGTTGTGCGTTGTAAAATGGGAAATTATCGAGAAGCGATCGCAGATTTTAATCAAGCATTACGACTAAACTTTCAAGATGCCATTGTCTATCGCAACCGAGGTAAAGCCCGTTCTATATTAGGAGATCATCAAGGTGCGATCGCGGATCTTAACCAAGCACTCCAGATGCAACCACAAGATCCCCTAATCTATATTGCCAGAGGTAATGCCTATCGGACAACGGGTAACTATCTCGGTGCAATTCAAGATTACACCCAAGCGCTGCAAATAAATCCTGATGATGCTCAAGCTTACTATAATCGCGGCATTGCCCATACTTGTTTAGAAGAAATTCAAAACGCCGTGGAAGATTATCAACGGGCGGCGAGTATTTTTTGCGAACAAGAAGACTGGGTAAATTATCAACAAGTCTTAAGTAGCCTAGAAAAAATCCAAAAATTTAGTCCCCAATCCAAAAAGCAAAAGTATAACCAGCTACATCAGCGACTTTTGCGAATGGTTGGGGGATATTGGGAAATAGCCGAAAGATTGATTCAGCAGAAACAAGATTATCATCCTGGAATGTCAGACGAGTGGTATTTGCAAAAAGTGATTGATGATTTAGAACGCGATCGCGGGAGATAGATGAAGAGGCAGGGGAAAATTTGCCTCTCCAAGAACTGCTTTTATTCATAAATGCCACTAACCATATATGTAAATTCACCCGTACACTTGTTTATACGGGTGAAGATGCGATCGATCACTTGTCGATTTCTATCGTCAAAACACTTAACTAACTACCGCTTCAGCTTTTTCCTCGGCTTTTTCTTTGACTAGCACATAAGGCGTTTCTGCCCCTTGTGCTAAATATTCTGCTAGCTGACTTTCAATTTGATCGCGCACAATTTGGCGATATTCTAGAAAATGCTCGTTGTGGGCGCAAGCAGAGATGTAATGCTCAATCACTCCAGGGTTACGCTTGAGAATGCTAAACAAATGATGCCAGAACTTCCAACGGGTTTCCCGTTTGATTCCTTGTCGCCAAATAACAATCAGCAGCGCTCTCACAACAATCCATTCGGGCATTTTCGCTGGTGCTTTCCAACTTGGTAAACCCATCATCAAGAAGCAGCGATAGGTACGATCCAAGTAATTTACTGGATCGTATAAAGTACAAAACGCTTCAACATATTCTCTAGCAAGTTCTTCCAAGGGACGGGTGGGGAGGAAGTTCATCAATGTTGTCTGGTTGATGTTGCCATCTTGATTTTCCCGCAGTCGTCCTTCTTTTTTCAGGCGATGCCAAAGCGCGGTGTTAGGTAACGCTTGCAACATGGCAAAGGTAGTTGAGGGAATTGCTGCTTGTTCTGCAAAGCGGACAATGCGATCGCCTGCGCCTGCTTTTTCGCCATCAAAACCGATAATAAACCCAGCCATTGGGCGCAATCCGGCTCTAGTGATGGTTTCCACTGCCTCAGTTAGAGAACTGCGAATATTTTGAAACTTCTTGGTCATTTGCAAACTATCCTCATCCGGCGTTTCGATTCCCAAAAACACCGCCGAGAAACCGCACTCAACCATCAACTCCAACATTTCTGCGTCTTGCGCTAAGTCAATGGAAGCTTCAGTGTCAAACCGGAAGGGATACTGGTGTTCTGCCATCCAGACTTTTAACTCTTTCAGCAACAATTTTACATTTCGCTTGTTGCCAATAAAGTTGTCATCTACCATGAACACACCCCGCCGCCAACCCAACTTATAGAGGTAATCTAACTCTGCTAACAGTTGGGCTGGGGCTTTGGTGCGTGGTTTGCGCCCGTAGAGAACAATAATGTCGCAAAATTCGCACTGGAAGGGACACCCGCGCGAAAACTGCACGGACATCATATCATAAGCATCCAATTCTAATAAATCAAAGCGGGGTATTGGTGTGCCTGTGACATCAGGTTTTTCTGTGGCGCGGAAAGTGCCAGATGTATCTCCCCGTTGAACTGCCTCAATAAACATGGGCAACGTGATTTCCCCTTCATCCAGAATCAGAAAATCTGCGCCAACATTTTCAACTTCGTGAGGTACAGAGGTGGGGTAGGGGCCGCCCACTGCGACTAACTTGCCACGTTTTTTAGCTTCCTGAATTTGGTCAAGTAAATCTTGCTTCTGAACAATCATCGCGGAGAGGATTACTATGTCTGCCCATGCCCACTCTTCCTCTGTTGCTGTACGAATGTTGCGATCGACCAGCTTGAATTCCCATTCTTGGGGCAGAATCGCCGCCACTGTGACTAAACCCAGAGGTGGTAATAAAACTTTGCGATCGACTAATTCTAAGATTTTTTCATAAGACCAAAAGGTTTTCGGAAATATTGGATACACTAACAAGATTCGCATGTAGTATCAATCCTCACACTTTGATTGTTATCCCACTCTAACGAAAATAAAGAGCTATTGACTTTTTATTAAAGTTGTTTTACTGTGCCATTCATATTTTTACCTTCAACGCCACTGATTTTTAAAACATCACTCATAGTTGCACAATAATTTGGCAAGCCGAAACTATCGGGATTAATGAATTTTTCATAAGTGAAATGCCGATAGCTCATGCAAAACCTATCCCAAGCCGCCATCTTAATGCGGAACAGAACAATAATCAAATTAGCTAATACTATAGATATGGGAATGCGAAAGTAAATCTTCTTGCCCAGATAAGCACAAACTTGTCTCACTGCTTGATTAGCAGTTAATGGTGCTTGCCCTAAAACCAGCCGACGTGGTTGATCCTTTTCGGGAGGACGATCGATTAAATATTGCACGACAGTGGCAATATCTCGTGCGTGGATAAAGTGAAAACTGCCATCTGCTTCCAAAAAACGAATTATATTAATATATTTTGTCACTTCTGTAATACCAGATGTGACAGCAGAATAAGGTTTATTCGCATCACCGCCCAATACTACAGTGGGAAAAACTGTGGTAATTTTGGGTGCGATCGCTAATTGTTCTTTTTTATGTAAACACTCATATTTAGAACGAATGTAATCTGTCCCAATTTCCCCGGCTTCTTTTAATGGTTCATTGTACCGATCCAAAACGCTAGCTGTCGAAAAATAAATCACCTGCTGGCAACGTTCTGGATCTAGCAGTTCGAGCAACTCTATAGTCTTGACTACGTTAATATCAAATGTATTATCACCACCCCAAGCTGTGGCTGTGAGTACCGCCGTATCAATTGTGGATAGCAAATTGGCAAATTGGCGAATATTTTGCATATCACCTTGCAAAACGTTGATACCCGAACGTGCCTTAGTATCAACTTGCAGTTTACTTGGGTTCCTAACTAGTAGATACAGTTCGTGATCTGTTTCCTTAATTAAGGCTTCTGTTAAATAATGACCTACACAACCACTTGCACCAGTCACTAAAATCCGTTTCTGGCTCATAGAAAATTTTTTAAAATTTAGGAGTTAAAAGTGAAGAGTTAAAAATGAAGTTAAAAGTTCCGAATCAGGAGTTAAAAATAACTCTGCACCTCACAACTGATAACTCCTGTAGAGACGCGATTAATCGCATCTGTACTCATAACTCCTAACTCATAATTCCTAACTCTTAACTCCTGCAAGATTCAATTCCTTTGCAGTTTCAAAGAAGAAAGCGACATTTTCTTCGGGAGTTTCAGGTAGGACACCATGACCGAGATTGAGAATATGACCCCAATTACCAGCTTTGCGAACGGTATCGAGAATGCGATCGCGGATAAACTGTTTAGAGCCGAATAACACGCCAGGATCAAGATTTCCTTGAACTTTGACTTGTTTACCCAATCTGGCTCGTGCATCTGCCATATCCACAGCCCAATCTACACTGACAATATCAGCGCCAGATTGTCCCATTCTTTCCAACACACCGGCACTACCACTAACTAGCAGAATTAAAGGTGTATCGGGGTGGGTTTGCTTGACTTGCTGGAAAACTCGCTTTTGATAGGGGAGAGCAAAGGTGTCATAATCTTGAGGACTCAATTGACCCGCCCAAGAATCGAACATTTGCACAACTTGAGCGCCACAGTCAATTTGGTAACGGGCATAAATGGCGATCGCATCTGCTAATTTAGATAACAGTTGATGCAATATCGTCGGGTCTGAGAATGCCATATTTTTGATGATGGAATAGGTTTTAGAACCTTTTCCTTCCACCGCATAAGCTGCTAATGTCCACGGCGCACCCACAAAACCTAACACCGTAGATTTATCGCCTACTTCAGAACGCAACGACTGCAAAATTGTCTTGATAAATGGTAGAGCAGCTTCTGGTTCTAAGGGATGCAGACGCTCGATTTGCTCTTGAGTGCGCAGTGGCGAGTGAATGATTGGCCCTTTACCTTCGGCGATATCCATGTCAATACCCAAACCAGGTAATGGGGTGACAATATCAGAAAATAAAATTACTCCATCTGGTTGGAAAGCTTTCCACGGTTGCAAGGAAACTTCAATTGCTACATCTGGAATTTCCGAGCGATCGCGAAACGAAGGATACTTTTCTCTTAAGTCTCGATATGCTTTCATATATCGTCCCGCTTGTCGCATCATCCATACAGGGGGACGATCTACTACTTCACCACGAGCAGCCCGTAAGAGATGAGGAGTTGTTGAAGAAACACCCATTTATCACTTCATCCTAAGTCACAATTTTTATGCCACTGTTTAGCTTATCATTCCGGGATTACGCTTTTTCAGCAGGCTTACATCAAAAGCGCTAGTCGCTTTACACCAAAGGGAAATCGGGTCAGAAATGGGATAAAACAAGAATTAACAAAGAAAGTGGAATATAAAAGAATTTCGTCACTCTTTTGTGTTGTCTCCACTCTCTACTCCCTTAATTTCCTATGCAAACTGACTCTAACAGTCCCGATGGTGTTGCATCTGTTAATAACGAGCCTAACCCAGGAAAGTTTTTGATTCCGCGATCGCAGCGACAGATGTTCTTTATTCAGTTTACCTTAATGACCCTCATCGGATGGGTTGTGGGTGGCGTTGCCAGTATCGCCTTAGAGAAAATTATTCTCCAAAGTTTTTCATCTAGCGTTGCTATCCAATCACAAACATTGAGCATTTTGGTCAGAAGTCTCAGTAATGTTGTATTTGCTGTGATTTTTGCTGCTGACCAGAGCTTTGTCATTTACCGATATTTACCTGGTTTGCAATGGCTATTTGCAACTAGTGTTGGTTGGCTGATTGCTAACGGCGTTTCTACAGCCTGGATTAACTACATTTCAACCCTTGCTTTATCATCGCCTGAAGAAACTTTTATTTTGGAATTTTTATCTGCGATCGCATATATAATCTCTGGTATTTGGCTAGGTATTTGCCAGTGGCTGGTTTTGAGGCGATATACAGCAGATATTTGGTGGTGGAATTTTTTACCCTCAATCTCTTTCTTCTTGATTACTATTTTGGTTTGGTTGCTTTTTATTGTGCAAAATTTGATTCCAGAAACCTACCGGACTCCCATATTATATTGGAGTGGACAAGGATTAACAGCAGTGATTTTGGGAGCTATACCAGCAATCGGTTTATGTACATTGAAAAGAAATTTACATCGCAAAACTGGAATTTCTCCCTGAATTTTGTCGATATATTCCATAATTTTAATATTTATGACTCGCCCGCGCATTCTCCAACCCGGTCAAAGTTATACATTTAGTAAGTATTTTGAATTACCTTATGCCCCAGCAGATATCTTAGCGGAACTGGGATGTAGTTACGAACGTACATCGCTACAACTACCACAATATTCAGGCGTAATTGACTATTTAGAGTTTTTGCAGCGTTATTTACGGCGCAATATCATGCGCGTCAATCCTATAAGTGAAGCTGCAAAACGCGAAGTTTTAATTGCTCCTATTTTGTTGGAAATTTGTGACCAAACGCAAACTCAACTAAACATTGAGTACCCAATTAATGTTAGTGAACAACTCAAAGGAAGTTTTGATTACTATATTTCCTCTTCCAATTCACTCTTAGTCGTTGAAGCCAAGCAATCTGATTTAAGCCGGGGGTTTACTCAACTTGCAATCGAATTGATAGCACTCGACCAATGGACAGATTCTCAAACCCCAACTTTGTATGGTGCTGTAACAAATGGAGAAGATTGGCGATTTGGGATATTTTATCGGCAAGATAAACGGGTCATGCAAGATATCAAACTTTATCGGGTTCCAGAAGGTTTGGAAGAATTAGTGCGAGTACTTGTAGGAATTCTTACCAATGCTAATAGTTAATTATAGCGTTGCATATTTGTGGCATGATTTAGCAACTTCCAAAATTCCTCTCCTCCTTACCCAATTCATCCCACAGCCCCATTTAATTGCTATCCCAAATACTTTCTAAACGCTCTTGTGCTGTCTTGAGAGCTTTTTCGGGAGACTCACCCAGTAATGTAGCCTCAATAGCTCGACCAAGACTGTCAGAAAGACGACTATATCCAGCAATAATCGGTCGAGCGCCAGCTAGGGGAACTTGTTCCATAAACACTTTTAACCAAGGTTTTTGCTTCATAAATTGCTGATAAGCTTCACTTTCAGCAGCTTTAAGATTAATTGGTAAAAAACCAGTTCCAATACTCCATTCTTTTTGGAATTCTTCACTCAAAACATATTCTAAAAACTTGAGTGCGGCTTCTTCTCTTGCTGGTGTTGTCTTCATCACATAGAGATTTCCACCACCTGTCACCGTAGCTTTATCAACATTTGCAGGTATGGGAAATGCATCGTAATCAACTTTAGATTTAGTGATATAAGTCCAAGGGCCTGTAATTTGCATAGCAACGCGACCCGCTATAAAAGCATCCTCTTCATAACCCCGTTCTGGAGAAGAAAGCATTGCTGAACCATCTTTTAATAGCTCTTGCCAAAATTGTAAAGCTTTCAGCGCTCCAGGATTCGTTAAATTCGGTCGGTTATTTGTTAGCACTTCTCCCCCAGCGCTCAATAAGAAAGGAAACCAGCTAAAAACTGTCCATTCACTCTTCCCCAAAGGCAGTATAATTCCGTACTGTTCTGGTCGCTTGTCGCCATTGCTGTCTATGGTTAATTTTTTGGCAACTTGCCTCAATTCTTCCCAAGTTTTAGGCATTTGCGTAATCCCCGCAGCTTGAAAAAGCTTAGGTCTGTAAAAAATGCCTATATTACTTGTATATAATGGGGCTGACCAAAGATGACCATCTAATTGCAATTCTTCAAGAAGGTTAGGTCTAATTTCTGACTTTAGTGGCAATTTTTCTAGCCAATCTTCTAAAGGTATAATTGCTCTTAAATCTGCCAACTGACCTGTAATTTGCGGGTAGAATGCCAGGATATCTGGAGGCGCATTACCCACAACTGCTGTTAATATTTTTGGCAATTGGGGTTGAGCTAAAAAGACAGATTCTACCTGGACATCAGGATGAGTCTGATTAAATTTGTCTACCAGTTTCTCAAACACATCCCGATTAGTAGGGGGATTGATTGCTTGCCATAAAGTTAAATGAATGACTCCATCGTCCTTCTGTGCTATTGCCTGACAACCAGATAAAAATATTAAACACGAACTTAGGACAATCCCTACAAGTAACATCTTCCAAACAGAAGCAATAACCCGGCGAGAATAATGGCTTATTTGGGATGGAAAAAGGATATTCTTCATATAGCAGTCCTAAATCATTTGTGAAAATTACATATCTCTTTTTTCTTTCTTCCCTTTGCGTCCTACCCTGCGGGAAGCCGCTCCGCTTCTATGCGTTCTTGGCAGTTCGTTTTATTATCTATATTTTTCACGACTCATTTAGGACTGCTATACCAGTTAGTTAATCAAATTAAGAAATATTCTCTAAAACACTTTTGGTAATGCTAGTTTCTGCTCTTGTGTAAATATAAGTTTCCGGTTCGCTTATTTTTTTAGTTCTGAATATTTTTTCTGCCCGGTACCAAAAATCTGTATCTTCTCCATAAGCAATATTATTAAATCCCTTCACATCAAAAAATACCTGTCTCTTACCAAAAAATGTTGGGCCTAAAACACATTCTCGGAGATTAATTGTTTTACCTGGTTGAAAATAATCTGCAACCAAAACCTCTTCTTCTGTTGCGAATCCACCTTCAATTAAATCAATTTCTGGATTAGCTTTCATATATTCAACTCGCGCATCTAGATGATTTACTTTGTACGCATCATCACTATCCAAGAATGTTATATACTTACCAAAAGATGCCTGAATACCAGCATTTTTTGCATACCATAGCTTTCTATTTCGATGTTTCAAATACCGGATATTTTGAAATTCTTGAATATAAGGATTAACAACTTCAAAAGTATTATCTTGACTCCCGTCATCAACTATAATCAATTCCCAATTTTTAAAACTTTGAGAGATAACACTATCAATACAGTTGTTTAAATATTTTGCTCTATTGTAAGTACAGAGGATAATCGATACTTCGTAATTTAAATCAAAAACTACAGTTTCCATTGTTAAATTATCATCGGATTATTCATACAAAAATCTAAATAATCAAAGATGATTTTTAGATTACTTAGGAGGAGAATACTAAACTTAATTCTTAACTGTGTAATTTTAGAAATTCATGCACGATATCATTATAATTATAAACTATGAGACTAAGATCAAAGTTTTCTCTGACGTATTCTAGAATATTTTGACGATAATATTGGTTTTTCTCAATCATCTCACTAATTGTATCAGTAACAATTTGTTTAGCTTCTGGTGTGATGTTCCTTAATATATTATCTGGCAAAACTCTAATGAATTCTTTATGATGCAAATTGGCACTAGCAGATTCAGAAACAACAATACATAAACCTGCTGCCATTGCTTCTAATACTACGAGTGGTGCAACTTCCCCTTCACTAATTAAAACTAAACAGCTATAATTTGTAAGACGAGAATAAACTTCCTCTAAACTCCATACACCTAAATATTTTGTTGTTATTCCTTCAATAAAATCAGGATCGTCTAGAGGCCCAACAAAATCTATTGCAATTTTACTATCTACTATTTTCGCCAGTAATTTCTGCTGTTTTCTTGGTTGAATCCAACCTAAACAAATAGCTTTATTATTTCCTTGGGCTTGAAAATTTACTTTCTGAGTATCGATACCGTTTACTTGCACTGATATATATCCAGAATATCCTGATTTCAAGAAAAAATCTTTGGTTAAATGAGACAGGGCAATTATCCCAGGTGCATTAAAATAATGTTGGTATGCTTCTCTAAATTCTTCGTTCCATTTATCTGTTTTAAACAGATAACCATCATGGCAGGTAAAACAATACTTTTGTTTGAGCCTTCGATTAAATTCGCTCACAAAACTGTAGGCGTGTAAATGTACAAAATCATAATAATTATTATTAATATATTCTATGACTTCGTTAACATCTTTCTCATTTAAGATATCGACTTGATGCCCAATTTTCTCTAAAAAATTTTTGTACTCGTTTATCACAGTCAAAACAGAATGTGATAAGGGAGGTTCAGGGATATAACCCCAAGCAACAAGAGCAATTTTCATAAATTATTTAATTTTTCCTCACACATTTTGATTTATTTTTCAGCCACAATACAAGTTGCGACGGGATAATCTGGATGATAAGCGTCTAGTTCTTCAGATGTCAATTCTTCTACAGCGATTCCATGATAAGAGGCTATTACAGTGGTAGGGTTGCCATAGACATACAACTTCTGTTGGGAGAAATTTTTATACATCCAGACGAAAGCATCAGGTAAAGGCCGCCAATAATCAACGGGAGTCGCATGAATTCTAATGGCACTTGGTACCATCGCAAAACATTTTCCACCAGGTTTTAGCCAGGTGTGGATATTTTCTACCACTATCCAGGGAGCATAACAATGTTCTAAAACGTTAAAAATTATCACTGAATCAAAAGATTCTGGCTTGATAACGGATACATCGTGAGCATCCCCAACTATATCTACTCCTGGGCCTGGTTCTAAGTTGAGAATTTGATATGATGTGCCTGGATTAATTTGATAGAAATCTTTATCTTTTGGTGTTCCTCCTATTTCTAAGATATTGCCACCGATTTGAGGTTGAATTTCTTTCAGAAACTTGCTGAGATAATATCTATCAACAGGTGTACCTCTTGTCAATCCAAATGCTTGGCAAATGGGAACTGTTTTTTTCAAATCACCCCAATCTATCGAACCTGTCGCTGGGGATAGTAAACCAAGATTTTCTAGATGTTCTACTAATTTCCGAAAGTCTTCTATATTCTCAATAGATTCTAAATCATCTTCTAATTGATATTGGGAAAATAATTGTGGCAACACTTGGTAAGTTTCTCTACTTAATGAACCAAGTTCATATTGCATTTCCTTTTCGATAAAACTCCGAAAGCCTTTACCAAAAATTGTGAGGCTGCCATCTGCTAAAAAAACTAGAGCATTTTGTAGAAGCTGCTCATATTTTTTTACCTCCTGAATTACTTTCTGTGCTATAGGTTCTAATTTAATTTTTTGAAATATTTGGTAAGCATTTTCTAATGAATGTTCGTGAATAAATATTTCCAGTATTGTCAACCATGATTTTGATTGAATAATTTCTGCTGTTCGCTGACTCCAAGCAAAAATTGCATATAACTGTGAATCTTCAACTTTTAAAAAGGCGTTCGGTACATATTTTTTTGGCATATAGTTAATAACTCAAAAGTTTTTAATAAGGAGGATAACTTGGGTATTATAAGCTATTTTGAATTTTCTCTATAATGGCATCGCGTTTATTTTCATCCAAGCCTAGAATACCAATTTAGCGATCCTGGAAAAAGCTCTTCTTAACCTCCCTACATTTCAAACAGACTAATGTTGCTTTGTCTTCTCTTGTAGTCCAGGGGGTAATGTCTCTAATTGTTTCAGGGCTACATTAGAGGCGATTACCTTCCTTTGCTTCGATATTTGATTTGATCTCAGTGTTAACTATTAAACCATATATAGCAATCCGATTTGATTTCTGAATCGCTCGTAGAGGTAAGGGACTGGGGACTGGGGACTGGGGACTGGGAAGAAGGAATAAAGGTGTACTGAGTTTTGTTCAAAAATCAAATATGAGTCCTATAGGATTACTATTTAATTTTTGAACGAAATTAGGTATTGTAGGGAAGCTAATGCGTTGCGGTGAATCCAGCGCTGTAGGCGGGTTTCCCGCCATAGGCGACTGGTGAACCCGAAGGGAGGTTCCCTCCGTTGTAGCAACTGGCGTTGTGTTAAAACGGAGTTCGTAACCCACTATTATCACGGCTTTGATGCGTTACGCTGTCGCTAACACATCCTACGTATATTTTCAGAAATCAAACCGGATTCCTATAATATGTTATTGTTAATCACAAATTACGTAATTTAATTAGGAAAGCTAACAAAAATAGTACATAATTAATAATCTTTGGAGAGAAATAAATAATGGCAAAAACGAATGAAGTTGTTCCAAATATCTCTTTGTCTAGTTGGGACTATATTTCACCTGAATTTGAGATAGTTCATCCTGATTCATCTTTTCCCAATATGATTATTGGAGACATTAATAACTGTTATTGGTCTTATTTACGTCGAGATATTCCCCATAAATGGTATGTGGATAGAGATGAACCATTTATCGGGTTCCTCAATCGAGATGAAGCACATGTTTTATATAATACAGCCCTGAAATTTGCCGGAAAAAAAGCTTTAGAAATTGGTTGTTTGCGGGGTTGGTCTGCTTGTCATCTGGCATTAGGTGGCGTGGAATTAGATGTAATCGATCCTTTTTTAGCTAGAGAAGATGTTTATGAAAGTATAAGTCATTCTTTACGGCTTGCTAATGTTCTCGACTCAGTTAATTTAGTAGCTGGTTATAGTCCACAAAAGGTAGAAGAGTTAGCTAAACAATTACAATGTAAGTGGTCATTAATTTTCATTGATGGCGATCATGAATCACCAGCGCCACTCAATGATACGATTGTTTGTGAACCATTAGCAGAGGATGATGCTTTAATTTTGTTTCATGATTTAACTTCCCCTGATGTAGCACAAGGCTTAGATTACTTAAAGGAAAAGGGTTGGAATACAATCATTTACCAAACTATGCAAATTATGGGTGCTGCTTGGCGTGGGAATGTTGAACCAGTAAAACATCAGCCAGATGCCAAAATTAATTGGGATTTACCAGAGCATTTAAAACATTATTCTGTGAGTGGATTATGAATGTTCAATCAAAAGCAAATCTGATTTTAACTTAATGAGGATGCCCGATCGCTAATATTCCCGCATCCCCATCTAAAGTTACCTCTACACCCACCGGTAAAGCTGCATTTGGACTATCATGGCCAAAAGGTAAATCAGAGACAATCGGAATACCCAAATCACCCAAGCGATCGCGCAATACTTCTTCTACACTAAAGCTAGACACACTTGGCGGCGCTTCACAGCGAGTAAAACCGCCCAAAGCAATACCGCAGACTTGAGACAAAACACCACTCAAACGCCACTGTGTCAGCATTCTATCAATACGATAGGGTGCTTCCGTAACATCTTCTAACGCCAGTATTACACCATTGAGATTTGGCAGAATTGGTGTACCTAAAAGGTTGGTAGCAACCGTGAGATTACCTGGTAACAAAGTACCAGTTACCACGCCGCCACCCCAACCGCAACCTTTGAGAGGCGCGAGAGGACGACCTTCTACCGAATCGAATAATCGCTCAATTGACCAATCTGGCTCATCTGCTAAAGTCACTAGGACGGGAGCATGAACGCCGGAAAATCCTGCTATATAAAGACTCCACAATAAAGCTGTGATATCAGAAAAGCCTATAAGCCACTTGGGAAGGGCTGAGTTTTGTTGCCAATTCCAATCTTCTAAAATGCGGGTGCTACCAAAACCGCCTCTGGCACAAAGAATACCACGACAATTAGGATCTTGCCATGCTGCTGCTAATTGCTGACGGCGGATTTCATCTGTCCCAGCTAGATAACCCCATTTGTCATCTATCTGTGGACTGATTTCTAATCGATAACCACGCGATCGCCAAATTTCTAGACTCTGTTCAAATACCTCAAATTCTCGCAAAGCACCACTAGGGGCAATGACTCGTATTAAGTCTCCAGGTTTTAAGGGCGGTGGTAAGATTTTGGATGGCATGAAAAAAATTAGGGGTTCAGAACTCCGATAAAATTTTATTGAAATCTTTTTTGAAAGCGATCGCTACAGTGGTTTTATTTTAGGTTCGCTTTATATCTAACTGTGGATTTTCCTTAGCTGGATTTTGGGGCAAAAGATAAATACCTCCAGAGATTAAAGTTAGGGCGACAGAAACCCAAAAGGCAATCAGAGAGAGACTTTGCCACACTTCAGGCAGAGGTGCAATTAAAAGTGCGATCGCTATTATTTGACTAACAGTTTTGAGTTTACCCCAAATATTCGCCCCGGTAATTGTTGTTTGATTCACCCGCCAACCAGCGATCGCTAATTCTCGCGCTAAAATCAAGAACACTCCCCAAGCAGGGATTTTTCCTAGTTCAATAAAAACCAGCAACGGCGCAAGCACCAAAAGTTTATCCACTAAGGGATCGAGAAATTTACCCAACTCACTAATTTGGTTGAGTTTCCGCGCCAAATAGCCGTCTAACCAATCAGTTAATGCAGCAACAAGAAAAATTGCCAAACATATCCACTGAGCTTCAGGTGTGGGATTATATAAACCATAAAGCAGAAATGGTATCCCCAATAGGCGAGAGAAGGTAATCCAGTTGGGTAGAGTCATAGGGAATTCAAAAATAAAACTTCAAAATTAACAACTGTAAAGCAACAAGCAGCCAAGCAAATATGCAAAATCTATGCAGATTAGTGTATCTGGGTGTGGCTGCGTGGGAAAATCTGTTTTCTGTAGCTCTCCTAAAACAATACTATGACTGAACACACAGACTCTCAATACCGTATCGAACGCGATTCGATGGGCGATCGCCAAATTGCTAGTAGCGTTTATTACGGCATTCAAACGCTACGAGCGATTGAAAACTTCCCAATTAGCGGCATAAAGCCTTTACATACTTACGTAGATGCTGGATTAATAATTAAAAAAGCTACAGCAATTGTGAATGGAGAACTGAATTGCATTCCCCAAGATATTAGTCAGGCGATTGTGCAAGCAACTGATGAAATTTTAGCTGGGAAGTTCCGGGATCAGTTTGTCGTGGATGTTTATCAGGCGGGTGCTGGAACATCCCACCACATGAATGTCAACGAAGTTTTAGCAAATCGCGCCTTAGAAATACTTGGTGAAGAAAAGGGCAATTATAAACGTCTTAGCCCTAACGATCACGTTAATTATGGGCAGTCTACCAATGATGTGATTCCGACTGCAATTAGGATTGGTGGATTATTGGCACTTTCTGAGACATTACACCCGGCCTTAGAGGGTGCGATCGCATCTTTAGAAAACAAAGCTGTAGAATTTCAAGATATCGTCAAATCTGGCAGAACCCACTTACAAGACGCTGTACCCGTGCGTTTGGGTGAGAATTTTCGGGCTTGGGCGCACATTCTTACAGAACACCAAAACCGGATTTACACCGCCTCTGGTGATTTGATGGTGCTGGGTTTGGGAGGTAGTGCAGTCGGAACGGGATTAAATACTCATCCTTTATATCGCGCCCGTGTAGTAGAAGTTCTTTCAGAATTGATTGATACACCTTTAGAACCTGCGCCCCATCTGATGGCAGCTATGCAGAGTATGGCCTCATTTGTGAATGTCTCCGGTGCTTTACGCAACTTAGCGCAGGATTTAGTCAAAATATCTCATGATTTGCGGTTAATGGATTCGGGGCCAAAAACTGGTTTAAAAGAAATTCAACTCCCGCCAGTGCAACCAGGTTCCTCGATTATGCCAGGGAAATATAACCCAGTCATGGCAGAGATGACATCAATGGTGTGTTTTCAGGTAATGGGTTACGATAGTGCGATCGCATTAGCCGCACAAGCCGGACAATTAGAATTAAATGTGATGATGCCACTGATTGCCTATAACCTAATTCACAGTATCGAAATTCTGGGTAATACTATCGCCGCACTCACCGAACGATGCATCAAGGGAATTACAGCTAACCAAGAACGTTGTTTAGCTTATGCAGAAGGTAGTTTAGCTTTAGTAACCGCATTAAATACCCACATCGGTTATTTAAATGCCGCATCTGTTGCCAAAGAATCTTTAGAAACTGGTAAATCTCTACGCCAAATTGTCCTAGAACGAGGGTTGATGAGTGAAACAGACTTAGCTACAGTGTTAAATCTAGAACAAATGAGTGGTATCTTACCGCTAAAAACAGAATAATAGTTATGGGGAATTGGGCATTGGGCGTGGTTATTCTCTTTGTACCTTTTCCCGTCATCTTCCCCAGTCCCCAGTCCCCAGTCCCCAATCCCCAATCCCCAGTCCATCTATGCAGACTCAAAAACCATCTGTTAGTCTCATTCGGGCTACATCTTACGAACGAGAGGCTTTACGAGAATCCTTAGTCATTCTCCTGGAACCTTTTGGAGGTATGGCAGCATTTGTGAAAAAAGGCGATCGCGTTTTACTCAAACCCAATCTACTTACAGGATCGCGTCCTGGTAAAGAGTGTATCACCCGTGCCGAACTAGTTTACGAAGTTGCTCAAATGGTAATTGAAGTTGGCGGTAAGCCATTTTTGGGTGATAGCCCTGCTTTTGGCAGTGCCAAGGGCGTAGCAATAGCAAACGGCTATCTGCCTATTTTAGAAGAACTCAATCTTCCCATCATTGATTTTCACGGTCAACGTTACCAAACCGTCAGTGATAATTTTAACCATCTGCGACTTTCTAAAGAAGCAATGGAAGCAGACGTAGTGATTAACCTACCCAAAGTGAAATCACATGCCCAGTTGACATTAACACTGGGCGTAAAAAACTTGTTTGGTTGTGTCCCCGGTAAAATGAAAGCTTGGTGGCACATGGAAGCTGGAAAAGATGCCAATAGATTTGGTGAAATGTTAGTAGAAACTGCTAGAGCTATTAACCCTAACTTAACCATATTAGATGGCATCATCGGTCATGAAGGAAATGGCCCAAGTAATGGTGAACCTCGCCAACTGGGAATTTTAGCAGCCGCCTCAGATATATTTGCATTAGATCGGGCAATGGTAGAAATCCTCAATGTTCCTCCTGAACAAGTACCTACAGTTGCAGCTTCCCAAAGACTAGGAGTTTGTCCAGAACTTGCTGCTATCCAGTTTCCGCATTTAAATCCCGACTTATTAAAAATAGAAGATTGGCGACTACCAGACAAGTTGATCCCCATCGATTTTGGAATGCCTCGCGTAATTAAGTCTACGTTTAAGCATCTTTACACCCGATTTATTAAAGAACCAATTAGTGTTTACGGAAGGAACTAAAGACTGGGGAAATAACCCATGCCCCATGCCCAATCCCCAACTTAGTGCAAACTTCGTTACAGCAATTTCATTTATTAGCAGATTAATCTGTAATTACCCTCCGATTGCTTAACCAGACCGCCCTATTATATTAGTGGCGGTTTTTTTAAAGGATTAGTTTGTTATAAAATTCCTCGTGTGAGATTGTGATGTATTCCAAAAGTTATATCGATTTAGCATCTGGAAACTGGAATTGGGTATTTTGTTCATAACCCTCTACGCCTTCTTCAAAAATATTCTTTACTCTACCTATATATAGATTGACAAAAAGGCTGTGATATTAAATTTTTGTTAAATTAAAATTACTAAATATTTATTTAGTAGTATCACTGAATTAATGCTGCACACTACAGTTGATGTATCTGTATTTATTCGGTAATTATCATTGGTTGCAAAAATAATTCCTAAGATTTCTTCTCTGGTGTCAAATATTCATGTGTATAACTACCGGATAACAATCAAAAGCACTGAATATCCATCAGTGCAATTGCTAATTTGTGTCCTGTATCACAAATTAGCAATTCTAGTAAAATGACCTTATCAAAGGTGTTTTAGAATGTTATAATCATGAAGTATCAGACAAATATGTTTTGCTAATTAATCTTTAAGCAGCGAAAAAATGTAATTTATGATGCTGTCAAAGTTGGCTTTGCGTATGCGAACCGTTACACCATACAGGGAAACATCTAAAAATATTAATTACAAAATAAAACATGATTTGTTTACTTGTAACTTTGTATTAAGAAGTCCATGTATAAAAAGAGTAATATGACATTTGTATAAACTGGTTGTAAGTTGTAGAATGCTACACGTTTTACATTTTCAACATAGCTAAAATAGCATTAATACTCTCAATTAGAGATTAGACCTATACAGTATTACGAATAACTTCAATTTTGTATGAATTCAAATAGCCAGTCTGCCAATTCTACCGACACATATTCCCAACGTTTGGCAGACATTGTGGGAACTGCGATCGCTTTGTTGACTCTCATCCTACCCGTATTTGTCATCGCCCACTATTCTTCAACTAATGTTCAGAATAACCAGCAACCAGCGATCCAAAACCTCAAAGCAAGTCAAGACTGATAAAGCTTCCCAGTAGTATTTTACCAACATAAGAGCTACAGTCCATATTCTGCGGGTACGATCGCAATCGAAACCAAACGAGCCGGAAAATTTATTTGAGTAAGCAATGTCCTGATACCCAAGAACTCAGCGATGACTATGTTTTCAGTGAATATATGGTTTTCGCTTTCTCAAATATCTAGCCCTTTCAAGGTGGGTAAAATTTTTGGACAATAATTCTTCTTTTCTCTGTGTTCTCTGCGTCTAGAGTGGTTTAATCAAATACTTTTAAACCGCAGAGGCAAAAGAGACGCAGAGAAGAAAGCAAAGGTTTTAAGAGTCACCTTGAAAGGGCTAGTCCTAATTTGTTTAATAGCTTCTGATGGAATCGCTATTTCTAAAGCTTTGAGTAAGTACCGTACATAATTCAACTACAGACTAGAATAGTGAGAAATATTTAGTTGTATTTTACACAGCATACTTAGATGCAAGGCTAAGTTTACCTGATTTGACGCTATTGGCACGATTAGAGGTAGAAATAGCCAATACCGCACAAGAATTTTGCGCCGCATTACCCATCTCAATCCTTTATATAGCAAGCTTCTTGGCTATATACTCAAAACTTTTTCTTATTTGACTTAATGTTGTATAACTTAATGTCGTATAATTTTAGCAAGTCTATCAAAAAGTTAACACCGGAAATCAAATCCTTAAATTCACGATCCTTACTACCTTGGATTTAATAACAGGATTTGGTAGTATGCAAGGCAATAATCAGGATTTTAAATCTTTCAGCTTTGAGAACCTACCTCATCTAATAGGAAACCGCTATGATAACTATAGTTTTTTGACAATCAATACCTAAAATGTAAAATCCTGGTTTGTCTTTCAAGACGCTTTTTAATAGTTCCACACAAAATTGCCTACAACAAAGGAATTGAATTATGGTAAATATAGCCGAGAAAATCAAAGATCAGCTAAAAACAATCCTGAAAGAAACTGATTTATATGATAAATATTATCAACGATCTTCTTTTCATAATTTATATATTTCTCTTTTCAGACATGATTTGGTAGAAAGAAATGAAAAAGCCTTTAAATTTATTAAAAGTATTTTAGAACCCGATAGTGTTGTATTTGATATAGGAGCAAATATTGGATATAAAGCAGTTATTTACTCAAAGATAGGGTGTAAAGTTATAGCGGTAGAACCCGATCCCAGAAATATAAAAATATTACAAAGGGTATTTAATAACAATAAAAAGGTAACTCTAGTTGAAAAAGCAGTTAGTAGTCAAATAGGAGTAGAAAAGATTTACATATCAGAGCAAGATTCTGCCTTAACTACTTTCAGTACTAAGTGGAAATCGTTCCTAGAAAGCCAAAAGGATAGAGACGACTTAGCCCAATTTTCTCCTAGCGTAGAAAGTTATGAAATACCCACTACTACCCTTGATGCTTTAATAGAGCAGTTTGGGGTTCCGAGATACATAAAAATTGATGTCGAAGGATATGAACTAGAGGCAGTAAAAGGATTGTCTCAACCAATAAAATTAATTAGTTTGGAGGCTAATCTGCCAGAATTTCGCGAAGAAACAATTAAGAGTGTTTTGCATTTATTTGAAATAGAAAATAAGGCATTATTTAATTATGTCTTGGATGATACCAAAAGTTTTGAACGGAATACTTGGTTAGACTATGAAGGAATAACTGACTTTCTGAAAACTACTGATATAAGGTATATGGAGATTTATTGCAAAATGGAATAGTTGTTTGTTAAACATCTTATCTTAAACAATGGAAAACCGACGCTCACTCTTAGAGGAGGTTTGAAAAGTCTAAAAGTGTACTAAAAAGACCATTTCCATTCCTCTATTTGAAAGGTAGATAGGCTTTAAAATCCTCACTTCTGTGTAGGGAATGAGGTTATGGAGATTAGGTTTGAGAGCTTTTGGTATTAGAATAAGACTTTTCAAACATCACCTAAGCTTAACTTTATCCAAAATTAAGAACTTGCTTTTCTTGATACGCCAAAAGCCTAGCTTTTGGCAAAAACTTTTTCTATATAACTGATTAAGTTGATGCCATGATACATATTCATTACTAGGCTATTTTGGTTCTCAATATGTCCATGAAGTTGAACTAGCAAGTAAGTAGCTTATAATACCAGAAAATATTTTTGCAAGAAACCTAATGAATACCTTGGGATGAATACCTTGGGAAGAGATCCATATTGTCCTAAAATTCTACACGGGGAGCGAAGGTGACTTACTGCTTCCATGATTCACTGTTATCAGAGGACTTTTTTGTGGATTTATCTCGTATTGCTGCCCAACCGAAACCCGGTCTAATCAACGTTCTGATTGAAATTACTGGCGGAAGTAAAAATAAATACGAATACGACAAGGAACTAGAAGCTTTTGCTCTAGACCGAGTACTTTATTCCTCGGTGCAATATCCTTATGACTACGGCTTTATACCCAATACTTTAGCTGAAGATGGCGATCCCCTGGATGGTATGGTCATAATTGACGAGCCAACCTTCCCAGGCTGTATTATTGCTGCACGTCCAATTGGCTTCTTAGAGATGATTGACGGTGGCGATCGCGATGAAAAAATCCTTTGTGTTCCTGATAAAGATCCACGCTACACTCAGGTAAAATCCCTGAAAGACTTAGCGCCACACCGCTTAGAAGAAATTGCCGAATTTTTCCGTAGTTATAAAAATTTGGAAAAAAAGGTGACTGAAATTCTCGGTTGGCAAGATGTAGACAAGGTTGCAGCTTTAGTAGAAAAATCCGTCAAAGCTTATAGAGGATAATAGAGGAGTTAGGAGTTAGGAGTTAAGAGTTAAGAGTTATTAATTTTTATTCCTGACTCCTGTAGAGACGCGATTAATCGCGTCTCTACTGTTACGGCTCGCAAAAACTGCCACCAATCCTAAACCAGAATGCAGCGTACTCTCCTTTTGGCAAAAATTCATAATTGCACCCTGACGGGGGCGAATATCAACTACGTGGGTAGTATCAGCATCGATGAAATGCTTTTAGAAAAAGCTGGTATCTTACCTTATGAGCAAGTGCAAGTAGTTAATAGTGCCAACGGTCAGCGTTTTATTACTTATGCGATCCCGGCTCCAGCCCATTCGGGAGTAATTGAGCTAAATGGGGGAGCGGCACGTCTCGGCATTATTGGCGATCGCTTGATTATAATGACTTACGGGCAGTTCACTCCAGAAGAGTTAAAAAATTACTCTCCTACAGTAGTCATTGTGGACGAAAAAAACAGGTTGTTGGAAGTTCGGCGCTACGATGACCTGCTCGTTAAGGTCTAATTTCAAGAAAAATGTCAAATTTTGAGTTGTCAGATTCCCAGAACTACATACCTGAAAAGTCTGCTACCCTGCCAAGTAGCCCAGCAGGTGAATTTCTTGTGCAATTCTGGGGTGTACGGGGTTTGATCCCCACCCCAGACACCAACACCAACCGCTATGGTGGTAATACCGCTTGTGTAGAAATGTCTGTAGGTGGGAAACGCTTGATTTTTGATGGCGGTACCGGCTTACGCATACTGGGTAAAACTTGGCAAAAGCTACAACAGCCAATACAAGCCCATTTATTTTTTACCAACTGCCAATCAAACCGAATTCAAGGGTTTCCCTTTTTTGCTCCTGCATTTATTCTGGAAAATTCTTTCCATATTTACGGCACAGCTGCCTCAAATGGAGCCTCAATCAAACAATCTCTGTACGATCAGATGCTCCAGCCTCACTTTCCTTATCCTTTACAGGTAATACAGTCGGAATTGCAGTTTTACAATCTGACTCCAGACAGTGATGTAAAGCTAGATGATGTCACCATTAAAATGGCATTAATCAATCAAACTCAGCGCTCAGTTGGCTACCGAGTTACTTGGCAAAACTATAGTGTTGCTTATGTCACGGATTTGCACCAAAATGCCGATCAAGTTGAGCGAGAGCGGATTTTAGAGTTTATTAAAGGCGTTGATTTACTGATTGCCAATGCCACTTATACTCCCCCAACCTCTCACAATCATGATTCTGCTGAGTTACTCTGGCAAGCTGCGGTGAATGCAGCTTTGAATGCTGGTGTGCAACGGCTAGCTATTTCTCATCATCACCCAGATGACCATGATGATTTTCTTGACAAAGTTCAAGGAGATGTTAAATCTGCTTTCCCTCAAACAGTATTAGCTCATGAAGGACTAGTTTTATCTGTTGGTAAGTGGATTTAGACTCGTTGGCAAGAGCATCGCTAAGGAGGGAGCCAGGAGAGAAAAATACCACAAAAACTATCCAGTTTTTACATTTATGAGGTATTTTAGCGGATCTCGTTTACAGACAAAGCGCATTAGGGTAGCACAGCTAGCTCCCTTAAATTTACACCAATAACAGATATAGATGTGCCTCTCTACGAAGCATTTTGCAACTCGGCTGTGCGGATTGAAAGCTGCTGTGTCTGATTACCCCGTTGCACTTTCACCTGTAATAGTTGACCAAGACGACTGTCTTCTACAAAGTTCTGCAATTGTTCAGCGCTGGTAATAGCTTTACCATCAACTTGCAGAATTACATCCCCGCGCCGGATACCCGCAGATGCAGCAGGAGAATTGGGGACAACTCGCATGACAAAAACACCATTAATTTCTGGTATCTGAATCGGAGAGTTGGGATCGGTGTTATTTTGCTTGGCCAGTTCGGGTGTTAAAGTTAGCATTTGCACGCCTAAATAAGGGTGAGCAACTTTACCATCACGTTGCAGTTGTGTTGCGATCGCTTTAGCTTTATCAATAGGAATGGCAAACCCAATACCCATCGCATCGGGGCGAATCGCTGTGTTAATGCCAATCACTTCACCTTGGCCATTTAATAGCGGCCCGCCAGAATTACCTGGGTTAATAGCAGCATCGGTTTGAATGAAGTCTAAGCGTTTGTCGCTAATGCCGACTTGGGCGCTGGAACGTTTGAGGGTACTAACAATCCCCAAGGTAACGGTGTTATCAAATCCTAAAGGATTACCAACTGCGATCGCCCAATCTCCTACTTGTACACTACTAGAAGAACCCAAGGGCGCGACTGGTAAATCTTTGCCGGCGTTAATCTTGACTACTGCCAAATCTGTGACTTCATCAATACCTTGAACTTTCCCTTCAAAGGTGCGGCCATCTTTGAGTCGGACTGTTACCTTATCAGCCTTATCGACGACATGGGCATTAGTCAGAACTAACCCACTCTTGTCAATAATGAAACCTGAGCCTAAACCGCGTAACTGCTCAGAAGACGGCATCTGTTGAGAGAAACCATCACCGAAAAACCGACGGAAAACGGGGTCTTCCATAAATGGATCGACGCGACGAGTAATTGTCCGCTCAGTATCAATCCGAACTACTGCTGAACCCACACGATTTACTGCTGCTGTAACAAAACTAGTACTACCGATCGCAGCCGTAACTGGTGATTGCGGTTGAGCAATCAGTTGTGGAGTATCACCAGCAGTTAGGGGTGCGGCTTGGGAGGGCAATACCTGCAATGTACTAACGGTTAACAATACTCCTAGCGCGATCGCTAAAACATAACTACTGAGTTGACGTAAAGACCTGGGTAACTTGAGAAATTGCATAATCACAACCTAATTTATCAGCTTAATTGTTGCTTAGTCGTGAAAAATCTATTTACAGTTATTTTTACTTTCGGTTTCGCCTGCTCTTTCCAATACTGTGGTTAGGGCATTTTACGAGCTACCTATAATCAAGTTAATGGAAAATTTAACCCAAAAGCTATTATGGACATTTACCCTTTACAAGTTCGGTTTTTACCCATAAATAAAATTTTTGGATTGCTAACAATACTAAACTTTCAAGGTAGTTTCCAATTATTCCTTTATTTTACCGAGTCAAATGAACTAACTTTTGAATAAAATTTCATTTCGACTAGCTGCACCTAACTGCGGTAAAGAGTTGATGGCTGAGTGAGGAGTCAGGGCAGTAGGAACGGTTAGAGGTAATTGTAATTGTTTGACAACACTTTGCAAGAGTTGATCTTGTTGATTCCGCAAACCCCAAACATTTGCCCCACGGTTGATAATAGCAAACCAAACCAAACCGCGATCGCGTGTGGGCATGACTCCGGCTAAAGCGCTTACATCCCTAAGAGTGCCAGTTTTGATCACAGTAGCTAGGGGAATGTGTCTGCTATGTACTGTTCCTCGGTGATCAAACCCAGACATCGGGAACAAGTCAGCTAGATTTAGCTGATGGGCAGATGCCTCTCCTTGAATAGCCATCAACATCGCACAAACAGCCCTGGGAGAAATGCGGTTTTCCGGGCCTAGTCCAGAACCATTGATTAACTGAATTTCGACTTGTGGAACCCTAGCAAGGTTAGCAGCAGTGGATTGGACTACAGTTGCTCCTCCCAGTGACTCTGCTAGCATTTCTGCCATATCGTTGTTACTGTAAATATTCATTTCCTTAAGCAGTTGCCTTAAGGGTAACGAGCGATGACGCAGTAACAAAGTTTGTTGAGGGTTTGGTTGCGCCTCAACTTTCACCGTACCCGCAATCACAACTTGAGGCTTGGGCGTTCCCTTGGGCATGATTGAGTATGTGTAAATAGCAGGGCGGCCCCAAGTTGCACTATTTAGTGTTTGCTTGAGCATCATACCCGCCAGCATCGGCTGTCGTTGGAAATTCATCGCAAATCTGCCATTAATGATTAAATTTCCCTTTACCTGCTTGATGCCCATTTGATTGAGAGTATTACCAAGAGCGATCGCTTCTTCCCAAACAAACATCGGATCGCCACCGCCTGTAATCACCAAATCGCCTTGCACAACTCCATTTACCACTGGCCCGGTAATATTTACCAAAGTATCAAATTGATAATCTGGCCCCCAAGTTTTTAAAGCAACTAACGAAGTAGCAATTTTGGTTAAAGAGGCAGCCGGCAGAGGTGTCGTACCTTGGTGATTTGCCATCAGCATCGGCCCTGACTGCATCCAAATTCCCTGACTCTCAGCCAGATTTTGCCCCACCACTTTTGATGCGATCAGCTTTTTCAGATATTCCTGCACCGTGGTTGCCCCAGTTGGATTGGGATCGGGGGCAAGAACCAAACCAGGGCTACCTTGCCAAGTCAAAGCATCTAAGGCATCTAGAGGCTTGATTTGCACCCCGGCCATTTCCAGCCAAAGTGACACCAAACCTGAACCCAATAATTCCAGCATATTTTATTCCTCTGTAAGGATATGATCCGTTGTTTACTGTGCTAATCTACAAGGTTTTTTACGATAATCAGTACTGAGCCTTTAACAATTCAAAATTCAAAATTCAAAATTCAAAATTAAAGAGAGTTTCAGTCTGGGTTTAAATCCCCGTCTGAAACTGGGGCTACCTTTAGAGGTAGGGGTCTTAAACCCTTTTATTTACGATAATAACTGGTGTTTTTATCATCTGGAAATAGCCCTTTTTTGTGATCTTGATTATGAATTCTGTAGGACTGACGCAAAACTACAAGCGGTAGGGGCAATTTATGAATTGCCCCTACATCTGGGGATTCAAACCTATGTTTGGTTAATCGTCGTCGTCTGGCTACTCAATCAGAGCCAATACTGAAACAATAGGAATAATGCTAAAGCGACATCATAAACTATGAGTGAACTTCCTAACAGTCTTGAAGATGCGATCGCCCAATCTCGTGTAGCTGTCCAAGCTGCCCTTGCAGATGGTTGTACTCGCTTGCAGGTTGAGTTCCTGTTCCCAGAACTCAAGTTTATGCCGGTGGCGGAACAATTTTTGCCCGTGTTTACGGATTATGATTCCCGTTTGAAGATTTTCTTTGCTGACGCTGGTGCTGCCGCCCTAGCCCGCCGCAATTGGGCTGACGCACCATTTCAAATTTTAGATATCGGTACGGGAAGGACTGCTTCCTTGGAAACAAAAATTCAGCCAGAGGATGAAATTTTCTTATTCATTGCTCCTACTTCCGTAGAAGTACCGCAGGTGGAAAAGTTGTGTCAAGTAATAGGCGATCGCCCTATAGTCTTTTTAAATCCCCGTCTAGAAGATTCTGGAATTGTGGGCATTGGTTATGCAGCAAGGCAAATTCGCCTGCGTTTAATCGATACCATTGAATGCTGTTATTACCTGCGCCCCATAGACGATCAAAGTGCCTTATCTCGCTCCTACCCAGGACAGTGGGAAGTTTGGCTAGAAACTGGCGGCGAATATCAGAGAATTGCCGAATTACCCACAAAACCATCGGCTGATGAGTTGGATCTGATCTTTTTAAAAGGACAACCGCAAACAATAACGGACACTGCACCTGTGAAAAAGCCCAATGTGTTTAAGAGTTTGCAACGCTTTTTAAAGGCTTTGAGTAGTTAGTAGAAGGTAGAGGTAGCAGCAGGAAACTCGATCGTCTGCTGCCTCATTTTGAATTTTTTATTTCTAAAAACAGAAGCTTGATGCTGAAAATACTGTATATTGTGCGACATTGCCAAGCAGTTGGACAGGAACCTAACGCGCCTCTTACATCACAAGGCAATCTCCAAGCGATCGCTCTTGCTGATTTATTATTCGATTTGGGGATCGAGCGGGTTATCTCTAGTCCATTTATGAGAGCATATCAATCAATTGTTCCACTCGCTGAACGTCTAAGCCTCTCAATTGAGACTGATAATCGACTTATTGAGCGCGTACTGTGTGCAACACCGCTTAATGATTGGCGTGAGCGATTGGCTGAGTCATTTACCAATCTTGATTTATATCTAGATGGTGGTGAATCAAGTCGTATTGCTATGGCGCGTGGCATAGCTGTAATTGATCAAGTATTACAGCAAGAAGCAAACACAATTGCGATCGTGAGGCATGGCAATTTAATGGCGTTGATTCTGAAGCATTTTGACGAGCGCATTGGTTATGCTGAATGGGAAAAATTGAGCAATCCAGATGTGTATCGCGTACAGTTTCTCAATGGTGCAAAACATGTAGAGCGAATGATAAGTAGGTAGGCGTAATTAAATATAAGATCAAACCTCACCCTCAATCCCTCTCCAAAGCATCGGCTATGGTGTACACACAAGTTATCGAATCACTCAACTACCAGTCTTTGAATTACCCCACCCTAACCCTCCCCTTAGAAAGGTGAGGGAAAGAAATTCTCTTGTTTCCCACCTTTCCAAGGGGGGATTAAGGGGGGTAATTAGACTTGTGTATACACGTAGCCGATAGCAAGCAGAGGGAAGCCGGAGGCAGGGTGAGGTTTTATATTTAATTTGACTCACTTATTGGCGCTGATTCTGAAGTATTTTGACGATCGCATTGGTTATGCTGAAGTGTAAAAAACAGTGCCATACTACCAATTAACCTATGCAACCGTTCAAAACTCTGCTACGTGTCCGACACTATGAAATGGACGCACTTGGGCATGTAAATAACGCCGTCTACCAAAATTATCTAGAACAAGCAGCCATTGAACATTCAGAATATTTGGGCTTAACTTTGGATGTATATCGGGAAGTAGGTGGGGTATTTATCATGCGGCGGGTAGAAATTGACTATTTACGCCCAGCAGTAGCAGGCGATACCCTAGAAATTACTACCTGGTTGAAAGAAATGCGCGGGACTCGTGCCTTCCGATGCTACGAGATTCGTAAAAAAAACCAAGATGATTTGTTAGTAACGGCAGAGGCGCTGTGGGTTTGGGTGGATGCACAGACAATGCGCCCACGACCAATTCCCAGCATCATGTTAGACAAATTTTTGCAAATCCAAAACCCAGGTGTTACAACCTAAAAATGGTTTCTCATTTGCAATTTCATGAATCTTAATTATTGTAATGAAAAACAAATTATTGATTTTTCCCCAGGTAATGCTGACGTTCAAGAATACACAACTATGATGTTATAAGTGCAAAATTTTAATCTGTAGAAGCTGCAATCAAAATTAAGTCAGTAAATCAGGATTTTCAAATCAATATTATGGAGCCAATTCACCCACAACAGCGCCGCGTCGCCGATCAAGTGTTTCAGCAATCTCTCGATCAGCTGGAGGATATCTTACAAGAAATTTCAACTGAGGAAGAAGAAATTACACAACTCCCTCAACTGCATTCTACTAGTCTCAGTGAAGTCGAAGTCGATCAAGACTCGATCGCTATTGATTTAGCAGCCCTTGAAGATGCAGTTGCTGATATCGAACAATATCTCGAAGAAAAGACAAAAACCAAAGAAAAATCATGAGTTTTAACTCCTGTACAGACGCGATTCATCGCGTCTCCTGACTCATTTGCCGCCGAGCTTCGTATAACATTAAAGCGGCTGCGATCGCTACATTCAAAGATTCTACCCCAGGACTCAAAGGAATTCTAACTTGTTTATCTGCGATCGCTGCTAAATCTGCCGACAATCCAGCACCCTCATTGCCCAGTAAGATCAGACTGGGTTTGCGCCAGTCCACATCCCAATAAGTCAAAGTCGCACTAGGTAAGGTTGCTACTACCTGCATCCCTGCTTGTTGACTTTGTTGAACTGTAGCTTTTAAATCTTCCGTTACGGCTGTTGCTAGGCGAAACCATTGCCCTGCTGAAGCCCGAAGAACTTTTGGACTGTCTAAATCTACACTATCTCCACTTACCCACAAACCTGATGCTTCCACCGCCGCCGCAGTGCGAATCATCGTCCCCAGATTTCCCGGATCTTGCACCGTTTCTAAAGCTAGAACTAAACCAGTGAATGGTAGTTGAGTTTGGCTATCGCTTCGTTTTGCCGTTGCTACCACACCATCTGGTTGGACTGTAGTAGCGATCGCATTTAATACTTCCTCGCTGACAATTTCGGTGCGATCGCTTTTACTACAAGCTTCTTCCCAGAGTGACGAGTGGGCTGCTTGCCAATCTGGAGTACAACATACTGTTTCTAGTGGGTAATTAACTGCACAAGCTTCTTCCAACAGGTGCGTCCCTTCGAGTAAAAATAACTGCTGCTTATGCCGCTCCTTGGTGGAGTGGAGTTTGCGAATTTGCTTAATTAGGGAATTTTGTAAACTGGTCAACACGATTTTAGATTTTAGATTTTAGACTAATTAACAAGACGCTCGCATACTCGCTCTAAGCGCAGCTATGCGGTAGGCTTTACGCTGCGCTATCGGTAATCTAAAATCCAAACAAAATTGATATGCGGAACCCGGGACTTGAACCCGGAAGCCTTGCGGCACTAGAACCTGAATCTAGCGCGTCTGCCATTCCGCCAGTTCCGCTGGCACTTGTGCTTATCGACAATTTCTTGATTGTTGCGTAAAATTTTACCTTTGTCAAGTGAAAACAAAAAAACCATTAAAAGTCTCAGGTTTGTAACGAGTTTTTCTGGAAATTAGGTCGAATCAAAATATTAGCTGAACAGTACAGCATTGATTCGTAGAGAATACTTAAGTCATTTTACTGAGTATTTAATTTTGCTCAAAACTAGTACTCATTCATTATTTATTGTTAAATTTTTTGAAACCCTAAAAAGCTTACTATAACTTTCTTTTAGCCCTTATTTTTTCCAAAAAAGCAATTTTTTGATGCAATAAGTTGCCCTAAAACGTGGACAATTTGAATCTTTACTGTAGAATCAAAACCAACTTCAAACATATAAAATACGTATTACTTTTGGAGGTAGGCTTATCAATCCTTCTACCAGCTTACCAGATGCCAAAATTGCTCCAGAAGCAGACTCCTCAGTCTTGCAAATTTGGGGTGGGCATCCTTTGCGTGGTCATGTGAAAATTAGCGGGGCAAAAAATGCAGCATTGGTAATCATGGCTGGAGCCTTGCTGTGTCCGGGCGATTGTCGTATCCGCAATGTCCCCTTATTAGCCGACGTAGAGCGGATGGGTCAGGTATTATCGGCTTTGGGTGTACGTTTAACCCGGCAAGGCGATATTTTAGACATCAACGCCAGCGAAATTAAAACATCAAAAGCTCCCTACGAACTAGTTACCCAACTGAGGGCGAGTTTCTTCGCTATTGGAGCCATTCTTGCCAGATTGGGAGTAGCACAGATGCCCTTACCAGGCGGTTGTGCTATTGGGGCAAGACCAGT
This sequence comes from Nostoc sp., assembly GCF_036917465.1. Lineage (GTDB taxonomy): Bacteria > Cyanobacteriota > Cyanobacteriia > Cyanobacteriales > Nostocaceae > Nostoc. The sequence goes on along the minus strand of NZ_JBALDL010000041.1, from coordinate 138,086 downwards.
TGACTTGCATGTGCGAGGACTGCAAGCGATGGGGGCTGAGGTACAGATTGAGCATGGCATTTGTAATGCCTACGTCCCTGGTAGTAGCCGGAGATTAAAAGGTGCGAAGATTTACTTAGATATCGCCAGCGTTGGAGCGACGGAAAACTTGATGATGGCTGCTACCCTAGCAGAGGGCGAAACCATCATCGAAAATGCTGCCAGAGAACCGGAAGTAGTTGATTTAGCTAACTTCTGTAACGCGATGGGAGCGAAAATCAAGGGGGCGGGTACTAGCAGGATTATTGTTGAGGGAGTCCCCAAATTGCATTCTGTTGATTACAGTATCATTCCCGATCGCATTGAAGCGGGGACATTTTTACTGGCAGCAGCAATTACCCGTTCCGAACTTATTCTCTCACCGGTGGCTCCAGAACATCTTATCCCAGTGATTGCAAAGCTGCGAGATATTGGGGTGACAATAATTGAGGATAAGCCTGACCACTTACACATTCTGCCAGCAGAAAGCCTCAAAGCAACGGATATTGAAACTCAATACCATCCAGGTTTTCCCACAGATATGCAAGCGCCATTCATGTCTTTGCTGACATTGGCTGAAGGCGACAGCGTGATTAACGAATCCGTCTTTGAAAATCGCTTGCGTCATGCCTCAGAGTTGAATCGCTTGGGGGCAGATATTCGTGTCAAGGGTAACGCTGCTTTTGTTCGGGGAGTACCAAAATTATCTGGCGCACCAGTATTAGGCACAGACTTACGAGCATCAGCCGCGCTAGTTATCGCCGGGTTAGCGGCAGAAGGAAAAACCACAATTCAAGGATTACAGCACCTCGATCGCGGCTACGACCGACTTGATATGAAATTGCAGCAATTGGGAGCTAAAATCCTCCGTGTGGGTGAAACATCAGCAGATGCCGAAATAGCTCCCAGCATCAGTAGCCTTTCAAGTTGAAATTGATCGGTTGAGACTAACGGGGAAACAAAGGAAGGGAGAAATCTAAACGCCAACTTCCGGCGCTCAAAATTTTGGGGAGACAAGGTAAAATTTTCTCCCCCTGCCCACCCTGGTTAAATCGTTATACTAACTGTGGGTGGCTGTTTATTTAACCAGCCAGATTCCATAGTTGTGTTTTTATATAGCTTGTTGCACTATGTCTTTCTTCAAAACCCCTCTGATTGGTTTAAAAGCTGACTCATTTCGTCATCCATTAGACCTGGAAGCTACTAAAACGCTCAAGCAAATACCAGGCATAGATATGTTGGTGCGAAATTGGCTTGGCCCAATGGCAGAGCAGGTTTTCTATGTAGAAAATATTGCTTCCAGCATTCTGGTGGGTGAAAAACAACTACCAGATTTATACAAGCTATTGTTAGACGCTTGTGAAATTCTGGATATAGAGCCTCCCCAGTTGTACGTCCGGCAACATCCGGCTCCCAACGCCTATACTTTTGCTGTGCGGGGTAAGCAGCCCTTTGTAGTAATACACACATCCCTAATTGATATCCTCACTCCAGAGGAAATCCAGGCAGTAATTGCCCACGAGTTGGGGCATCTCAAGTGCGACCATAGCGTTTACTTGACCCCTGTAAATTTATTAATATTAGCAGCGGCGATTGTGCCAAATGTGGGAACCTTCGTTGCTCAAGCGATACAGGCGCAGCTTTTAGAATGGGTACGTTGTGCTGAGTTTACCTGCGATCGCGCCGCATTACTAGCAACCCAAGATCCCAAAGTTGTCATGTCAGTATTAATGAAACTGGCGGGTGGTTCCCCAACCTTAGCGCCACAACTGAATCTCGATGCCTTTGTTGCCCAAGCCCGCGCTTATGATGACATTAGCAAAACCGAATTAGGCGAAATGGTCAAAACCGCCCGCACAGCCCAATTAACCCATCCAGTGCCAGTCCTGCGGGCGCGAGAAATTGACCGTTGGGCAAGCAGCACAGAATACCAATCTTTAATTCAAACTCATGGTTTGAAGTCTACAACTAATGAAGTTGCACCCAAAGGTGGCTGGCGAAACTGGTAAAATTAGTAATGCGATCGCAATTACAAAATTTCTTCAGGCAAGCTCTGGGCGATTACACTGTGATGTAAAATACTGGTTCAGCCAAAAAATCAGCTAATGACTAGGTTTCCTTACGACCAGTTCGCCAAAGACTATCTTAAAGAATTGTTACAGCCATTGGGAGAAGTGGAAACCAGTCGCAAAGTTCCAGCCCAAATCCGAGAGATTGATGTTTATTTCGTACCTCCACCCCAATCGGTAAAGAATACAATAGAATTAGGGCTGTTAGGAAAGTTTGCGGCTGAACCTGCATTAATTGAACCATTTAGAAATGCGGCGACAATTGCGGAAATGCGTAGTTGTATGAATAAGTTATTTGATATCTTTGCTGAAGTAAAACGCCAAGCTAAAGGTGATAGGACTCGGCTTGCAGAATCAGAATTACCACGTTTGTGGATTTTGTCACCCACAGCTTCTGAATCTGTACTAGATGGTTTTAGAGCTAATTTAGATGAGGAAAATTGGGGAATAGGAGTACATTTTTTAGGCGATTACTTGAGAACAGCAATTGTGGTAATTCACCAATTACCGCGTACAGAAGAAACAATATGGTTGAGAATTTTAGGTAAGGGAAAAGTCCAGCAACAAGCGATAGACGAACTAGAAGCACTTCCCCAGAATAATCCCTTACGTACTAAAGCAATTGATTTATTATTAAATTTAAAGACTACCTTAGAATTCAATCAAAATATAGACGAGGAGGATAGAAATTTGATTATGCGCTTATCACCCATTTACGAGCAAAAATTAGCAGAAGTTAAACAAGAAGGAATCCAAGCAGAACGTCGGAATGTTATAGAGAACTTGTTGAGAGTCCGCTTTGGTTCGTTAGATACAGAACTAAGAGTAATTACTGAAGTTTTATTGGCATTATCTCCAGAACAATTTACTCCTTTATTGCTGCAACTATCTAGAGAAGAATTATTAGATAGATTCCTTTAAAAGAACTCAGTTACCAATAAATCGTTCAATCGGATTAAAAGACATCCCATTGCTTAACCCACAGCCGCTACCATGACAGTTGTATCTAACGACCATCGCTTTCAACCCATAAATCTTTTTGAGTACGAAAAGCTAGCAAAAGAGCATCTGTCTCAAATGACCCTTGATTACTATAGCAGTGGTGCTTGGAACGAAATCACATTACGAGATAATCGTGCTGCCTTTGAGCGAGTCAAGCTACGACCTCGGATATTAGTCGATGTTAGCGATCGCAATCTAACTACCTCTATTTTAGGACAACCCCTGCAACTACCTTTATTAATTGCGCCGATGGCCTTTCAATGTCTAGCCCATCCAGACGGAGAAGTGGCCACAGCTATAGCTGCCGCATCAGCTGGTGTGGGCATGGTGTTAAGTACAATGGCTACAAAGAGCATTGAAGAAGTAGCGACTGCGTGTGATAAATTTCCAGATTCTCTGCGATGGTTCCAGCTTTACATCCATAAAGACCGGGGGTTAACTCGTGCTTTGGTAGAAAAAGCCTATAAAGCAGGCTACAAAGCACTTTGTCTGACTGTAGATGCACCTGTTCTCGGACAACGCGAAAGAGATAGACGCAACGAGTTTGCCTTACCCACAGACTTACATCTGGCTAATCTCGCCGCCATCTCAGGGCTAGATATTTCCCATGAAAAAGGCGAATCAGGTTTATTTACCTATTTTGCCCAACAGTTAAACCCAGCAGTAACTTGGGATGATTTGGAATGGTTGCAATCTTTATCTCCACTACCTTTAGTTATCAAAGGAGTTTTACGGGGAGATGATGCTGTACGGGCTGTAGAATATGGGGCTAAAGCAATTGTTGTTTCCAATCATGGTGGCAGACAACTCGATGGTGCGATCGCTTCAATAGAAGCCCTAATTGAAATAGTAGCAGCAGTGGATGGTAAAGTAGAAGTGCTGCTGGATGGAGGCATTCGCAGGGGGACAGACGTTCTCAAAGCTCTGGCACTAGGAGCAAAAGCGGTACTAATCGGACGACCCATTTTGTGGGGACTAGCAGTAGCAGGACAAGTTGGTGTATCTCACGTCATCTCACTACTACAAGATGAGTTAAGTATAGGAATGGCACTTAGCGGCTGTGCCAAGCTCCAGGATATTAACCCTAGTTTATTGATCTTGCCACGCTTTTAAGCCTTATATATAATTTATTCCAGAAAAAGTTTGAGAATTAATTTTCAAAGTTGTTACAAAATCCCTCAACTAGAGTATAATAGTTAAGTTAGATGTAACGGGCGGGTGGCGGAATTGGTAGACGCACCACACTCAAAATGTGGCGGCCTTGCGGTCATAGGAGTTCGATTCTCCTCCTGCCCACTATCAAACAACTAAATAGAGATGTTAAAAATTTATGCGCCTGAAAAGATGGGAATCTCCCCGTAAAGAAGGTAGGAATGACAAAGGTAGAGGTGGTTCTGCTAGGAAGCGTCAACTTAAAAAGCAACGGCAAATGTTACGCCAAAGACTTAAAGAAGCTAACAAACTAGACAACAATAAAAATAATAGAACAGGGGAAGATAAGCTTATCTTCCCCTTATTTTTTAAGCGCATACTTACGGATCAAAAACGCCATACTGAGTGCCTGTTATCTGGCTTCTCCGTATAAAGTAATTACATCAGAAATCTTACTCAATCATAAAATTTCTATAAAAATTTCTCGTAATTGTAATGCTTGCATGAACCAATCAAAAATTAATTATGAAGAGAGTATGAATTTTGTCAACCAGTGTCATAAATTCTTAGCTTAAAACAGTAAGCTAGGACACAACAGCAAGTAACTATAGTATTAGCGATTAAGCCAAAAGTTTACTAAGAAGGCAATTGCACCTCCACGTGTTAACTTCCAATGATGACACAAGCCTATAAAAAAAAGTCAGGAGTTATCCAATGCGAATTATTCAATATTCGTATTGGTTTAGATAATCTATGGATTTTTTTCTTGGACACAGGAGTTATTAATGGTGGCAAGAGTGCTTCTACCGACTAAAAAAGTGCTTGATTTTCCTATTACTGCTTTACGCTTTGACCATCAGATACAAACAATACTGAAGTGGGCGAGTAGGCGTGAGAGTAAAAGCGTGTATGTAGCCAATGTACACATGCTCATTGAAGCTCATTGGCATCCAGAATTTGCCGCCGTATTGCGAAATGCAGATATAGTTACTCCTGATGGTATGCCTCTTGTATGGATGATGCGAAAAATGGGAGCGTCTTCCCAAAACCGTGTGGCAGGGATGGATATCTTTCTAGAATTGTGTCAGCTAAGTCAAACAGAAAATCTTAGTATTTTCTTTCTCGGTTCCCAAACAGAAATTCTCTCTAAAATGCAAAAAAGGTTAGAGCAGGAATTCCCCCAGATAAAGATTGCGGCGATGGAGCCTCTACCATTTCGTCCCCTGACTCAAATTGAAGACGAAGCTTTAGTTCAAAAGATTAATTCTAGTGGTGCTAGCGCCGTCTTAGTGTCGCTAGGATGTCCTAAACAAGAAAATTGGATCGCTCAACATAAAGGTAAGATACAAGCTGTAATGATTGGACTGGGTGGAGTTTTCCCAGTTTATGCAGGAATTCATAAACGTGCGCCCCGCATAATTCGAGACTTAGGACTTGAATGGCTATATCGATGGATTCAAGAACCGCGCCGACTTTGCGGCCGCTATGCTAAGACCATTCCACTATTTATATGGCTGGCTATGAAGCAACTACTATCATCAAGTCGGATTGTAGCAGTCTTCCTTCACGAGACTGGAGATTAGAAAAAAGTGAAAATAAATAATCTAGTTGCCCCTAGCTTTGAATATCAAAGCTAGGGGCAGCTTTTTGAGCTTAAATTTTATAGTAAAAATCCATTATCTGAAATAAACCATTAAAGTACTTGACACAAACCCCAGATTAACTGCTATATTAACTAGAGTAAAGTCGTTGGGGCGTAGCCAAGTGGTAAGGCAGCGGGTTTTGGTCCCGCCATCCCTAGGTTCGAATCCTAGCGCCCCAGTAAATCTAAAGACAGGTCGTTATGCCTGTCTTTTAGAGTTTCTATTTAATTAATCAAATATACATCTCCATCCATCTGATTGTGTAGATGTTACTTATCAAGTGACTTGAGAGCTTGATCTAGAGTTTGCCGAGCCTGTTCTGCTTTAGATCGGGCATCTTGATAACGCAAATTAGCTTGGGCGAAATTTTTGAGGACTTTAAAACCTTCCTTAAGTCGAGTAATTTCCTCTTCAGTCACCGAATCGTCACTGAAGAGAACATCGAGCGCTTTGCGAATTTCTAGGGCTTCATCTCGTGACTCCTGAACTTTCAGCTTGAGTGTGGCCAGGTTACTTAAAACCTGGACAGCTTGTGTAATAGTATCCTCACCGCTAGTAGTATCAATAGTTGACTCTTTAACCTCAATTAATTGTTGAGGGCCAAACCCTTCTTCTAGTTCCGTGGGGAGCTTACCTGCATCCATCAGTTCCATTAGCTGATCCATTGCTTTATCACGGGCTTTAGCTGAATCTTTTCCAGAAACAGTAAGGATAATTTCTGGGCTTTGAGCGAGAGTATATTGCACCATATTTGAGCAGAAAATTTGCTGGTTAACCAAGCTGAAGCAAACGATTATAACATATTGTGTGTCAGATTATTTGTTGGTTTATCTGTTTCGGTTTTCGTTGTGTAATTTCCATAATTTCATGCTTCATTCCTACCTTTGCTAGGTCAATCAAAATAAAACTTTATACTTAATGAAAGGGTAAATAAGTTTCAACAGGAGGAGAGAGCAATGGCTCCCAATCCCACCATCATGCAAGCTGTGGAAAAACTGGGCTACCGTGTCACCGTTGGTGATGTGGCAACTCAAGCAGGATTGAACGTCGCGGAAGCTAATCAAAGCTTATTAGCACTAGCATCTGATGCTGGGGGACATTTGCAGGTAGCAGATTCAGGTGATATAGTTTACCTTTTTCCACAAAATTTTCGAGCAATTTTGCGTAATAAATACTTTCGGTTACGATTGCAAGAATGGTGGAAAAAGGTCTGGAGTGTACTCTTTTACCTGATTCGCATTTCTTTTGGAATTGTCTTAACTCTTTCCATCGTACTGATAACTGTTACCATCTACATTATTATTACCTCTGCCAATTCCGATCGCAACGGCGACAATCGGGGCAGTAATTCTGGCGGTGGCGGTTTCTTCTATTTTCCAAATTTATTCTGGTATCTTAGCCCAAATTATGACACTCACTACCAGGAACGGCGACGGGGAAGCCGAGAAGAAAGCAATCTGAATTTCTTTGAAGCTGTGTTTTCGTTTTTGTTTGGTGATGGAAATCCTAACGCCAACTTAGACGAGCGTCGCTGGCAAGAAATTGCTACGGTGATTCGAGGTAATCGTGGCGCAGTGGTAGCAGAACAAATTGCCCCATACTTAGATGATATTGGCGAAGGATATACAAGAGAGTACGAAGATTATATGCTGCCCGTTCTAACACGATTTAATGGGCAACCGGCGGTAAGTCCCGAAGGGCAAATTGTTTATTACTTCCCAGAGTTACAGGTGAGTGCAGTTAAAAAGCGCCGTCATTCAATATCGCCTTATTTAGAGGAGTTGCCTTGGCGTTTTAGTGCCGCAAGTTCAGGGCAAATTATGCTGAGTGCGGGGTTGGGTGTACTAAATTTTGTTGGTGCTTTAGTACTGGAAAATTTGTTGAGAGATGGCACTGTTGCCGCCCAATTGGGTGGATTGGTAGCTTTTGTACAAGGAATTCATTTGCTGCTATTGGCTTACGGAGTAGGTTTCTTAGTCATACCGTTATTGCGTTATTTCTGGATTCGGTGGCGTAATCGGAACATTATCGATCGCAACCGCGATCGCCTTTCCCGATCGAGGGTGTTGGAAAGTCCTGATGCACCTTTGCAACAAAAAATCGACTATGCTCAACAATTTGCCACCGAAAAAGTCATTGGCAACGAAGATTTAGTGTATTCTAGCGAAACTGACTTACTCGACCAAGAAGTTGAGCGTTCTGCACAAATTGATGCTGAATGGCAACGGCGGTTAGATGAGTCATAAGCTTTAATTTCTGGAAATGTCTAATAGCAACTCCTCTGTTTGTAGCTGTACAAAAGTACTCTTGACGAACTCTGCGATCTCTATTCGATTCCCACCGGGATCGCGGAGGAAAAACCTCACGCATCCTGGAATTGATCTTAGATCGGGAATAATTTCTACCCCATGTCCTTTTAGGTGTTCTTCAAAGGCGTTCAAGTTATCAACTTGGAAACAATAATGTCGTCTAGATGCTTGGTTATTGGCGTTTTTCTCTGTACTAATATGCAGTTCAATGTCTCCCAACCTGTACCAGGCTCCTGAATCGTTTTTGATTATTTCAGGTCTGGGAATTTCAGTCAATCCCAAAACTTTGCTGTAGAAAGACAACATTGCATGCTCTACCTGAAGAGGATAAGTTACTTGAATATGATGAACTGCTTTGAGTGTCATAAATTTTTATCCTAGTTTGAGTTAAATTAGTAGAAAGTAATTGAATAACTTGAAGTGAGATTTGCTCGATATTTGTACCATAATGCTGTAGTAATTATTTAATGTTTTCATTTCTTAAATGCTGAATATGTAGGCTTTGCGCTACTGGCAATTAGCTAGAAATTGCAATGAAAGTTTTAGTTGAGAAATTTAATTAAGCAGCTTTACAAATGGCGAATAATGTCGGTCAGATTTTAAAATACGATAAATTAATCGAGTTGCCGTATTTTAGGATTGCACGGATACTATCATAGACTTTTGCAAGAATCAAGCATTCAGAGGGAATTGAGAATTGAGAAAACCCACGCTTAAAATAGTGAGATTGTAACAAGGACACTGAATTTAACGATCCAACATCGTGCCACTTACCGAAATATTATACTGAACTTTGGAAGAGCCGCTTACAGGCGAAAAACTGACACTTACTGGGTTAGATGAAGCGATCGCAGCAGATCCTTTTTACGGTAGAATAATTAATCATCAAAATTCAACATACTCAATAATGGTTCCATCAGGATGCATTGCTCGCATATTGGCTCCAGTGGGAACTTTATTTGGTTCAGCCAAAATTACTGCACCTTGCTGAGTCAGTGCTTCTCTAAAATCATTGAGTGAGTCAACGAGAAATGTTGCGTGTGTACCCTTAAATGAAGAGAGTGCTTCTGCTGAACCAGCGATTAAAAGAATAGAACCCACACCTGCAAGTTCCAACTCAGCTTCGGAATATTGAAACCACAACCAACATTTTTCTGTAAACAGATTTTCATAGAAAGCGATCGCCTCATCCAAGTCTACCGGACTAAGATAGACTCTGGTTAGTACTTTAAGAATTTGCATTGCAAACTGTCTATTAGGCAGCTAGTGTACTTTATTTTGCTTACTCGGCAATCATACTTAACTAAGATTGATCGATAAATAACCTATCTTCAACTTGAAAAAGGTCTTCAGCTCTCTGTTCACCTAGCTCTTGATAACGTTGTTCGCTGTTAATCAAAATACATTTCATTTCTACTCTTTTAGCCCGACATCAGTCATCTGTATAGCTATAACAAATATATATACATAAATTTTGCATCAGTACTTAGCTTGAAGAGTCTGTCAGAGAAAATAGCAGGATAAGGCTTTCTGATGCCATCTTGAATTGATATCTCTACAAGAAAAGATATATCTGATCCTCCCAAAGCATTTAGCTCGTACTGAATTAGTGAGGTTGAAGAATATTATCTGTCATTGCGTCCCTTCCGATCCGATTGAGTTTAGATTTGACGTTGCTATGACTTTCAGTTTTTTCAGGGAATAAACTTGCATTTCAGCTTTAATTATGTGATATTTTTATCATTCTATAATTATACGGTAAATCAATAAACTTGTCGTTGATTGCCGTAAGTTTGCTGAAATCAGATATTTATTTACCCCTGAAAGCAGAGTTAGCATGTTAACTAAGTTCTCTTCAAGTCGATTTTTGGGTATGGTTTTTACCTGTTTCCAAAAGTTTAAACAGCAAAGAATCCCTGCCTTTTCTCTATTATTTGCAGTAGGACTTGGCTTAACTTTGGCTGTCTCTGCTTGTTCTCCAAGCGCAAGTAACAACTCTGGAAAAACTCAGACAACTAGCGGCACTACAGTTCGCATAGGCTACCAGAAAGCATCAACTGTTCTCTATGCGCTAAAAGCGAGAGGGGAATTGGAGAAAGCCTTTGCAGCTTCAGGATCTTCCGTAACTTGGTCAGAATTTCCGGCAGGCCCCCCACTCCTAGAGGCATTGAATGCAGGCAGCATCGACTTTGGCTATACCGGAGAATCACCACCGATATTTGCGCAAGCTGGGGGTGTTCCTTTGGTTTATGTTGCCTACGATCCTTGGAGTCCGAAGGCTGAAGCCATTCTAGTGCCGAAGGATTCACCTATTAAAAGTGTGGCTGAACTCAAGGGTAAAAAAATTGCTTTTGCCAAAGGTTCTAATGCTAACTACCTATTGGTGAAAGCCTTGGAAAAGGCAGGGGTAAAGTATAGTGACTTCCAACGAGTAACTCTCACTCCCGCCGATGCTCGTGCTGTTTTTGAAAGAAAAAACGTTGATGCTTGGGCAATTTGGGATCCTTACTTAGCCGCAGCAGAAGCAGCAACAGGCGCACGGACTTTAACAGACGCGACGGGATTAGCCTCTAATCGGGGTTATTATCTGGCTGCAAAATCTTTTGTTGATACCCAGGCAGATGCCTTGAAAATAGTTTTAAATCAGGTAAAGAAAGTTAGTGACTGGGCAAAGAATAATCCTAGTGAAGTTGCTAAATTTCTTTCCCCTGCTTTGGGTATAGACGCTCCTGTATTGGAAATAGCAGAAAAGCGACGTGATTATGATGTACTTCCGCTCACAGACGAAGTGATTAGTAAGCAACAAGAGGTTGCAGATACTTTTTATAAAATTAAATTGATCCCGAAAGAAATTAAAGTTAAGGAAATTGTTTGGCGAGGCAAAATTAATAATTCGTAATAGGTAGGCGTAATTAAATATTAAGATCAAACCTCACCCTCAATCCCTCTCCAAAGTATTGGAGAGGGAAGCCGGAGGCAGGGTGAGGTTTTATATTTAATTTGACCCACTTACTTAAAAGCTGACAAGAATTTGAAACTACGCTACGTTGTACAAGATGAAGCAATTTGTCGCCGTAGCTACATGGATAACAACTCCCAATCCCAACCACCCTTCCACGAAACCAACGATCAAACCCCAGAAATTGGCGGTGGATTGCCTGTAATTGAATATTGGGCGAAGCACACGCTTTCGCCAGAAGGTACAAAGCTCTGGAAAACCCTGCTCCATCACAGTGCTTGCTTGTCCTGCTCTTGGGGCACTGGTGGACAAAAAGGTGGATTCACAAATGAAACTGGTGAGAAACTGCAACGCTGCATGAAAAGTGTGGAAGCAATTTCAGCCGAAATCCAACCACCCGTTCCTGTTCACTTCTTTGATTCGCACACAATTACTGAGCTACAACAACTATCCTCTATGGAAGCCGATCGCTTGGGAAGACTCAGCTTCCCGGTGATTCGTCGGGCAGGTAGTGACCATTATCAGCGCATTTCCTGGGATGAAATTTATGCGATCGCCACGGCTGCTTTTCAGAAACCACCAGAGCGAGTTGCATCCTACAGTTCCGGGCGCGGCTCCAACGAAGCGGCATTTTTATTGCAACTACAACTACGAACCCTTGGTTCCAATAATCTGGCAGATTGTTCGGATCTCTGCCATGCCCCTTCCACAGTTGCACTTAAAGAGATGTTTGGCACAAACACGTCAATCGTCAGTCTGGAAAGCTTGAAGCAGGCGGATTGTGTGGTGTTAGCAGGCGCAAATTGCGCTTCCAACCATCCGCGTTTGATGAATGAGTTGATTAAACTGCGAGACAAGGGTGGCAAAGTGATTGTCATCAATCCCGTGATGGAAATTGGATTAGTTAAGTTTGGCTCTCCTGCATTCCCGATCAAATCTCTGATTCCCGGTTCTGACATTGCTTCATTATATCTTCAGCCAATTCCCGGTAGTGATGTGGCACTGTTCGTTGGCATCCAGAAAGCGTTAATTGAACAGGGATTTGTACAGCCCGACTTTTTGCAAGCACATACAGAAGGGTGGGAAGCCGTATTGAAAGAGGCGCGATCGCTCCCTTGGGAAACCATCACTACTACCTGCGGCGTGTCCAAACCAGAAATTGAAACAGCAGCAACCATCATCGGTAGATCAAAAGGTGTGGTCTTTGGTTGGGCAATGGGAATAACCCAACAGACAAATGGTGTCGATAACGTCTATAGCATTGCGAATACAGCGTTGATCTGCGGTCAAATTGCCAAAATGGGAGCCGGAGTCATGCCCGTGCGGGGACATTCCAACGTGCAGGGCTTTGGCTCAATGGGTGTAACCGTGAAGCTCAAAGAAGAGATCAAGCAGGCGTTGGAAAAGTTGTTGGGGCGATCGCTGAACTTACCCAATGGTTATCACACTCGTGACCTGATCGAAGCGGCAGAAGCGGGCAAAGTGGATAGTTTAATGTGTGTCGGCGGCAATCTCTATGGTGCTAATCCCGACTCAGCACAGGCAAAACGGGCATTGGGTAACATCGATACCATCATTTATCTCGCTACTAAACCCAACATTGGCCACTTTAACGGATTAGCAAAAACAAACACAATCATCATTCCCGTCCTCAACCGATTTGAAAACCCCCACAAAACCACCGTTGAATCGGGTAACAACTTTGTGCGCCTCAATGATGAAGGTGAAACTCACCTGAAAGATGCAGATATAATTTCCGAAGTCGAGTTTTTAACTGAACTGGCACATCGGTTGCTGGGTAACTATCCCATCGAATGGCGCAAACTGCAAGATACTCGCTACGTGCGGCAACTGATTGCCAAAACCATCCCCGGCTATGAAAAAATTGCGACGATTGACGACACCAAGGAAGAGTTCACCATCTCCGGGCGCATTGTTACCGAACCCCACTTTAAAACGCCGTCAGGCAAGGCAAAAATGTTTACTACGCCACTGCCGAATCTGACTCTACCTGAACCTAAAGATTTTGGCATTGATGAACCTGCAAACAGTCTCGTACTGGCATTAATGACGGGACGCAGCTATTCCCAACACAACACGGTGGTTTACAAAATTGGCGATCAGTACCGAGGAATGCCGCATCGCCACTGCATTTTGATGAACCGCATAGATGCAGAAAAGATTGGGTTAGCAGAACACGATCGCGTCACAGTCCAGGGCGATGCCGACAAACTAGATAACGTGGAAGTGATTTACGGTGCTGTGCGGGAAGGTGCGGCGTTGATGTTTTATCCAGAAGTAAATGTCATTTTTAAAGCCAGAACGGAAACACGCTCCGGTACACCTGCTTACAAACGGGTTCCGGTGCTAGTGTATCGAAAGTAGCGATAGATACCTTCGTTACGAGAGGCTACGCCAAGGGTAAGCTTCTCTAGAAGACGCTCCGCGAACGGTGCTATCAAAGAATATCCTATTTAGTTAGTCTATTTACAAGGTAAATTCTATGGCAATGGTTCTAGATAAAGTAGTTCCTTTTGGAAGGTCAATGGATGAATATATAAAAATATTCAAATTAACAGACGCAGATTTAAATAAAAAAATTATTGGGATTGGGGACGGGCCGGCAAGCTTTAATGCAGAAATGACCCATCAAGGTAAAAGTGTAGTTTCTGTCGATCCCCTATACCAATTTTCCGGTGATGAAATATTGCAAAGATTTAATGAAGTGGTAGATAACATCATTGACCAAGTTAGGGCTACATCGAATGATTGGGTATGGAGCTATCATAAATCTCCAGACGATTTACGACACAATCGCGTCAAAGTTATTCAAGAATTTCTATCTGATTACGAAGCTGTCAAAAAAAGCAATAGATACACTATCGGTGAACTGCCAAAATTGGCATTTAAAAATCAAGAGTTTGACATAGCTCTTTGTTCACATTTATTGTTTTTATATTCAGATCATCTCGATTACGATTTTCACCTGAATTCGGTAGATGAAATGCTACGTATAGCTAAAGAAATCAGAATATTTCCCCTGATAACTTTAATGTGGAAACATTCACAACATTTAGATGAAATAGTTAAATACTACACTTCAAGAGGTTACAAAATAGATATTGAAAAGGTTGATTATGAACTACAACCTGGTGGAAATAAGATGTTGAAAATAACAAGAGATATTGATAATATTCATAATTTTTAATTATGTTGGCGAACTCCTTTCTCATGTCGCTAATACCAATTCTGTATAAAGATGCGCTAAACCGTAAGTACAAGAAAGAAAAACGAACTGCATAGACGCAAAGCGACTACTCTACGAGTTCTCCAACGGAGTACCCGCAGAGTAGGAGGCATTCGTGTAGCGTCTCGTAGAGAAGAACACAAAGAAAGAAGTTAAAAGTAAAAGGGTTTGGCGCAGCCTCACAAAGAAATGGTATAAAGTCATTGGTAATTGTCTTAAATCTTTGCTCTCAGGAAAGTCGTTAAATATACTATCAAACCCCGCTTCCATTTCTCTCCCCGAAAGCTTGAGAGGCTTTGAATTCGCCATTATCGCGTCGTGAAAGGGTCAGAAGGTTAGGTCTTTGATGACTACTATGTTTCAGATTATACTTTTTCAAACATCCTTTAAGCGCATTGCCACAGCCTGCCGCAGCCATTGTAACTATTGATGAGATTAATTTAGTCGAGTTTGACTAAAAAATAACCTCAACATGAGATTCTATTTAAAGATTTCGTTATGAGAAAAATTATGGTAGTTAACAAACCAACCGAACAGCTAATTGTCCTGAAAAGTGTCACAAAATCTTATCAGCAACCGAATGGACAGCAAATAGTGATTTTGGAAAATATCAATCTTGAGTTGCATCCAGGGGAAATAGTTGCGTTGCTGGGGCCTTCGGGTTCAGGAAAATCTACTTTAATGCGGATAGTTGCTGGGTTAATTGCCCCTAGTCAAGGTGAGATTTTATATCACGATCGTCCCCTAGTTGGTTTAAATCCTGGGGTAGCGATTGTTTTTCAAAGTTTTGCTCTTTATCCTTGGTTAACTGTACTAGAAAATGTAGAACTGGGTTTAAAAGCCAAAGGAGAATCGCCAGAACCTCGACGGCAAAAGGCACTAAAGATGATTGATATTATTGGTTTGGATGGGTTTGAAAATGCTTATCCTAAAGAGCTTTCAGGGGGAATGCGTCAGCGTGTAGGATTTGCTAGGGCTTTGGCTGTAGAACCAGAACTGTTATGTATGGATGAGCCGTTTTCAGCCTTGGATGTGCTGACGGCAGAAAACTTGCGGTTTGAATTATTAGATTTGTGGTTGGAACATCGCATACCCACTAAAGCCGTTTTAATTGTTACTCACGGTATTGAAGAAGCGGTGATTATGGCAGATCGAATTATTGTTCTAGGACGCAATCCTGGGAGAATTCGCGCTGACTTACCTGTGACTTTACCCCATTACCGCGATCGCAAACACCCAAGTTTTCAAGCCCTAGTAGATCGAGTTTATACAATTATCACCAACCCCGATCTAGAGACAATTCGGCCACCAGCGACTACTTCTGTACAAGTAGCAACACCACAACCAAAGTATCAATCCTTGCCAGCCGTGCGAATTGGTTCCATAGCCGGTCTATTAGAACTATTAGAAGATCGTCAAGAAAAAGACTTATATCGGCTAGCCCAAGAATTGCAGCTAGAAGTAGATGATATTTTACCCATTGTAGAAGCTGCAAAACTAATGGATTTTGTAGAACTTGCAGAAGGCGATATTAGTCTCAAACCAATAGCGCAAGAATTTATTAACGGTAGTATTGATGAACGTAAACAAATTGTGCGATCGCAACTTCTAACTCATATTCGCTTAGTACAACAAATTTATCGTCTATTAGAAGCGAAAAATAATCAACGCATTCCCGAAGAATTAGTTTTAGATATTCTAGAAACTCACTTTAGCCGCCAAGAAGCCGAGCAACAATTACAAACCGTTGTTGATTGGGGTCGTTACGCCGAGATATACGGCTACGATGAGCCATCTGGACAAATCTTTTTAGAAAAAGTAGTCGTTAGTCGTTAGTCGTTAGTCGTTAGTCATTCCCCATTCCCCATTCCCCAACCTTATGACTCGATCCCTTACTCCTGATAATAAAACTCTAGGACGTAACAATTGGACTTGGCAAGATGGATTGCTGATTTTAGTAATTTTATCTTTCATTGTGGCAATTATTAGAACTGCTTCTAAATTTAGCGGTACTTTTCAACCTGAACTCACAATTTCTACAAACATCAATGCTTTGCCAGGATATTCAGCCCAAACCTTGATCCGCATGGGACTGGCTTACTTTTTATCCCTAATTTTCACCCTATTGTATGCCTCTACTGCTTATCGTTCTCGAATGGCAGAACGGATTTTAATTCCGATGTTGGATATTCTGCAATCGATTCCAGTATTGTCTTTTTTGCCAGGTGTGGTACTAGCTTTGATTTCTCTTTTTCCAGGTCAGAGAATTGGTGTAGAACTAGCAGCTATTTTGCTAATTTTTACTGGGATGACTTGGAATATGACTTTTAGTTTTTACCAATCTCTCCAAAGTATACCGCAAGAATTGCTAGAAGCAGCGCGGGTTTATCGGCTTAATCCTTGGCAACGCTTTTGGACGTTAGAGTTACCATCTGGTGTAATTGGTTTGGTGTGGAATAGTGTAATGTCGGTAGCTGGAGGTTGGTTTTTTTTAATTGCTATTGAGTCATTTACCTTGGGTAATCAAGATTTTCGTTTACCAGGATTAGGCTCTTTTTTAGGTACAGCAGCCAACAAAGGAGACTTTAAAGCTATATTTTGGGGCTTGGCGGTGCTGATTGGGATCATTGTGGTAACTGATTTTTTTGTGTGGCGACCCCTAATTGCTTGGGCAGAAAGATTTAAGTTTGAGATGATTGAAACTGAAAATGCACCCCAATCGTGGGTATTGGATGTTATCAGGCGATCGCCAACTATACACGCAATTGGCGATCGCGTTTTTCAACCACTACAAACAGTCATAGATGACAGTTTAATTCGTTCGTTTACTGTGCGTTCTGTGCCTGTAAATGCCAAAGGTAACCTAAATTTACCGAGTTTTCTAAATTGGGTATTTGTGAGCGGCTTCACCTTAATTGTTTTGTGGGGTACTTGGGAAGCCGTGCTACTTTTACGGACTTTGGGCTGGGCTGATTGGCAACAGGTAATGAAGGGTGCTACGTTGACAGCGTTGCGGGTAATAATTGCTTTGATTTTATCACTGTTGTGGACAGTACCCGTAGGCGTAGCAATTGGGCGCAATCGGCGGTTGGCTCAAGTATTGCAACCATTGGTACAAATTGCCGCTTCTGTGCCTGCAACAGCCTTATTTCCGGTGTTGTTGCTGGGGTTAACCCGCATTGCTGGGGGTTTGCAGATTGGTGCGATCGCTCTGATGATGCTAGGAACAATGTGGTATATCCTGTTCAATGTCATTGCTGGGGCGCAGTCAATTCCCTCAGACCTAATCGAAGCAGCTTCGGTGTATAAACTCTCAACTTTGCAGCGTTGGCGAACCCTAATTTTACCCGCAATCTTTCCCTACCTAATTACAGGAATTATTACTGCCGTTGGTGGCGCTTGGAATGCCAGCATTGTCAGCGAGTACGTTACATTTCAAGGGCGAGTAATTACTACTCCCGGATTGGGGGCGACGATTTCTCATGCTACGGCGACAGGTAATTTTTCTCTGCTGTTAGCTTCGACTGTAGTAATGTCTTTGTTAGTAGTGTTGACCAATCGTTTGATTTGGCGACCACTTTACAATCTGGCTCAAGAGAAATATCAATTATTGGTTTAGTTTTACAGCGTGCGATTCTATTTAGAACTAGTAGCTGCACCGACTGGTATCCTAGACTTCTTGCATGAATTCTTACCCTCAGCCTAAATCTCTCTCCCAAACTTGAGAGAAGGACTTTGAAATTGACTCCTCTTCTCCCAATTTTGGGAGAAGGGGTTGGGGGCTATGCCAACAGCTAAAATTTGTTCTCGATCGGATCGAGCCGCTCATTTTTGGTGTGTTTGAGTAGTGAAGCCTGCAACTATATTATTTCCCTAGATTCCGTTTCATTTGTTCTAATTCATCTTGGGTTTCCCAGCTACGGAACTTCTCTTCTAAATCATCAAACCCACTAGAAGAACTACTAGTTTTATTTGACCAACCACTGGTTTCAAAACGCTGCTGAGTTTGCGCCTGATCGCGGGCTGTCTGTGCTTCGGCTGCTTTAGCTTGCACCTCCTGTCGGCGTTGCTGAATTTTGTGCAGTAGTTCTTGAGATTGGTTAATGCGTTCTTTCAGCCCTTGCATGTGTCCCCAACGCTGATTTCCTTCGCGCAATAGGGCTGCTTCTCGCTCAAGAGCCGCACTTGCTAAATCTTCTCTATTAGCGTTTTTGGCTTTTTGAATACGGATATGCCAACGCTGAATTTCTTGAGCGGTGGAGAGAATTTCTTCTTGCGATCGCTTCTCTTGTAATTGTAAATCTGCGATCAGCTTTAATGTGTCTTCTTCTTGCTCACGCAGCTGTTCTAGCAGCGCCTCTAACTCCAAATGTGGATTATTACGCAAGAATTCTTCTAAACGGTTTTCTAAAAACCGACTCAAATCATCAAATAAGCCCACTGCTAGAACTCCAGAGATCGGGTGCGTGACTATTTTATTGTAGTAGTCAGGTGGGCTTTCGGGTGTTAGTTAGATTTCAAAGTTGGGAAGAATGTATTTAGTGAAACTACGCAAACAACGCTGACTTATAAAATAAGGCTTTAATCAGTATGAGTTCAGATTTTCAACCACCACCTAAGAGTTTGTCCATGCTAGCTACTGTAGGAGGAGTAGTTACGGCTGTAATAGCGATCGCAATTTTGAATGTTTGGTCTAAGCAACTTTCCAAGGCTTCGATGAAAAAACCTGAAATGTCAACATCTGAAACCGTTTCACGCCAGTTGGTACAACCAAAAAAAACCGAAAGCCCTGTCTCTGCTGATAAAGCGGCTGAAATAGTTGCTAGCCTTGATGCTAAATCTGTAGTTTTACCAGGTCAATCCATTCCCAAAAACCAACTCACAGTAGCGATAATTCCATACATTGCTCCGGGAGTTGGAAAACTGACTTCAGAAGAAACGAAAACTGCACGTATTGCTTGGTCATACTTCCAGCGCAACTGGAATGATGAAACTGGCTTAGTCAATTCCGTTGATGGCTTTGCCTCTGTCAGTATGTGGGATCAGACAGCAGCGATCGCAGCTTTGGTCAGTGCCAGAGAACTCAAGATCGTGCCTGCGGCTGAATTTGAAGCCAAAATGAGCAAAATGTTGAAAACACTGGCATCAATGCCTTTATACAAAGGTGAACTACCCAACAAGGTTTACAATGCCAAAACTCTTGTACCCGTTAATTATGGTCAACTAGAAAAACGCCAAGAAATTGGTTGGTCGGCCATCGATTTAGGAAGGATGGCAATCTGGTTGAAGATTGTTGGGGCAAAGTATCCAGAAATGCGACTAGAAACAGAAGCAGTTTGGAAAAATTGGCAAGTCAAGCGTCTTACCAAAAATGGGCAAATGTACGGTACTGCCGTTATTAAAGGTAAAGAACAATATAACCAAGAAGGGCGCTTGGGCTATGAGAATTATGCTGCTTATGGTTTAAAGCTTTGGGGCTTGAATGTTACACAAGCATTGGATTATCAGTCCAATGCTGCCTTTGTCGATCTTTACGGACAGGGAATTCCTTACGATCGCCGCGACTTTAAAAACTCTGGAGCTAATAACTATGTTCTCAGCGAACCCTACATTTTAGATGGCATCGAAACTGGATTTCAAGCTTTGCCAAAAGCTTATGCCGATCGGATTTTAGCTGCTCAAGAAGGGCGTTATGAAGCCACACAACAATTAACCGCAGTTACCGAAGACAACTTAGATCGTCCGCCATACTTTGTTTACAGCAGCTTGTTTGTGAACGGGGAACCTTGGGCAACAATCACAGATACCCAACAAAAACACAACAATTTGCGATTTCTCAGTGCCAAAGCTGCGATCGGTTGGCATGTACTTTACAACACTACTTACACAAGCCAGTTATTTAATTTTGTCCAAGCTAACCTTAACTCTAAAGATGGTTGGTACAACGGCTTTTATGAATCCCTGCGTCAGCCGAATAAAACTCTCACCGCCAACAATAATGGTGTGATTTTAGAAAGCTTGCTGTATAAACAGGTCGGACAACCACTTACCCTTTGGGCAGGGGTTAAAAGTCAGAAGTTAACCCAGATGACTATTAGAACACCGTAAGCTACAGTTGAAATTATAAGACCATGAAAAAGCTTACCTTCTATAGAAGTATAAATTATTCATGGTTTTGTCACAGTTTTGTAATGCCTCTGTCAATATGCCGTGTGATAGTAAAGCTCTGGGTTAAAAAATAGACTAGCCCCATAGCAAATCCACACACCAGAATCGCTCGAAGAGAATCGTTATCAGGTACAAACCTCGATAGCATAAATCTTCAAATCAAAATTGCAAAATCATAGTTTATAAGGAACAAAAAGATGAATTGGAAACTACTTGCTTTGATCCCTGTTCTGACTTTAGCTACTGCTGTACCTGCTTACTCTTTAACCAGTCATAAAAGCCACAATCGGATTGCTGCGACCCAAGTGGCACAAAATCCTCAGCAAGGCAATATGATGAAAAAGCCTAATGCTATGCACAAGTCTAATGGTATGGTAAACCATAGTAGAGGTATGGCAAACCATAGTACCGCTCTCACAGTAGGTAGCAGGGGAGAAGCAGTTAAAACGGCTCAGAATGCTTTAAAACAACAAGGATTCTATACTGCAAATGTGAATGGTGTCTTTGATAACAAAACACGTTCAGCAGTGATGAAATTTCAAAAGTCTAAAGGATTAAGAGCAGACGGCATACTTGGACACCGGACTTTGGCTGCTCTCAAATAAGATGATTTACTTAACTTGTTTACTAGAGTTAAAGTAAAACTACTAAACAGCAGCGATTTTGATACCGATCGGGAAATAATGATGAAGAAACGGAAAAGCACTTGATTAACTCCGCATTCTAAGTGCTTAAATTCCTTAAATACAAAAGGCTAGAATTTATTTTCTAGCCTTTAAATATTAAATCAACCTTTTCTATCTGGATATTGCCTACGACTATCTCGTAGACATTTTAATTTTTTACCAAGATAAAATTTTTGAATTTTATATTTTGGATTAAAAATAGGGGTTTTTGACCCTATCTAGGGGAGTATCCCAAATGTGCAAAAACCTTGATAGCCCTCATCCCCTAACCCCTTCTCCAATGTTTGGGAGAAGGGGGACTAACTAGAGTCATTTCCCCCCTCTCGCAAAGATGGGAGAGGGGCTGGGGGTGAGGGAAAAGAGTTAAGCAAAATTGGGATGCTCCCCTACCGAGAAAGTTCTTTCTTCTTCCTTTATTCTTGTAGACGAGAAATTACACAGTGCATAACTTTAATTTCATTAACAATTCGATCCAGTTCTGTGGATAAGGGAGTTTGTTCTCGAACGGCTTGTAATGTGGAAGTTAAAGTCTGGGAATTTCTTGCAATCTCTGATAATCGAGCGGTATGTAGCTGCTCAATTTGATTGTGAATTACTTCAAGATAGCTATCTAACGCTGGTAACGGTTGGGGTGGCTGTCCTTGCCCAAGAGCATCTGCTAAGTTTTCCAAAACTTGAATAATGATATCAGTAAGTAGCTTGATTTCAGTAAATTGGTACTCGCCGCTAAATTCCCGCTTATGTTCTGCCAGAGTTGTAACCGAACTGAAAAAGCCACGAATGTATGTTATCACCGTCATTACAGGTTCGATTTCTCCCTGAATGTGACGCGGTTCGCTAAACAATCGTTGAGCAGATGCGTTAGCGTTGGCGTTTTCTAGTGCGGCTTGATGGCGTAGCATATTCATAGATTCATCCGGTTGTGGATGCAGATAATTAGCAATAACCTGTTGAAAGTAGGCAAGATTAGCTCTAATTGTCTTTTCCAGTTGTGCGGGAAGTTGTTGTCGTTCCCAACTGGGAAAAAGTAAATAGCTGCCAAGCAGTGCTAAGACACCCCCAATTAAGCTATCGACGATCCGCAATACGCCAACCTCCCAGCCACCTGCTCTAATAAGGTTGAGTAGTAAAATGATGGCAGGAGTTAGCAAAATAATAAATATGCTGTAGCTTAACGATCGCACCGACATCGCAACAAACACCAGAAACAAAAAACAAACTGCGTAGGCGTAGCCCGTCGTAGACATCGCTAATGTATTCTTAAGCAGTAAAATCAAACTAATACCAATAATTCCACCCAAAATAGTCCCAACAACTCTTTGTACTGTCGTCTCAGATGTTCCTCCAAAGTTCGGCTTGAGTGCAACTAGTGCCGTTAACGTTATCCAGTAACCTCTAGGTAGTGGCAATATTGAGGCAAGTAATTCAGCGAAGGTTACGATCAGTGCGAGGCGCAACGCATGACGAAAGAGGACTGACTCAAAGGTGAAGTTCTGCCGCAGTGTATTAATAATTGTAGTAGGCTCTGACTGGGCTGGGGGAGAAATATCTCGCTGGGCAATACTGCTCTGTTTTCCCTGAATTAAATCTGTTACAACATCAGCATCAGTATGAATTTGCTGTGCCAACTTCGTCAGACTGGCTGTAATCTTCCTAATGTTGACTACATCGGGATATTCATCTATCTGAAGATTTATTGTTTGATTGAAGATTTGAGCGCGGAGAACTTCCCATTGGTACTCTACTGCTTCAACTGTCCGATCTAAATCTCCTAAGTGAACTGAGTTTTTTCCTTTAGCAATGGCTTCTGATAACATTTGCAGAGCAATTGCCAACTGTTCTATCACTTGCTCAATTTCTTCCTGTAATCGATAAAATAGTTGATGTTCGGATGCGATCGCTAACAGTTCGCTCAGTGCGATAACAGAATTGACAATTTGATTGACATCCTCAATTAATACAAGTAACTGATTTCCCCGCAGGGTAGCTCCTCTTTGCCTAGTCCAAATAGTTGTCCAGACACTACGAGCAGATGTCAAATCCTGGATAACGGTATCTTGAGCTTGTAAAAATCGCTGTGTCCATTCCTGACGCTCATTTGGGTTTAATCCTCTCTGGCTTGCCAAGTTTACAAATTGGCTCAAGGAGAGATAACAGTTTGCAACTATCTCCATTGCCGGCACATCAGGACGCACCACCCACAATCCTAATAACAAAAAACTTGTCCATGTGCCACCAGCTAGACATAGCGCACAGTGCAGGATAAGGGTAGACCAATTAGAAAATGAAGCAAATTTAGCAAGGGAGATGACAAACATGATCGATGTAACCAAGCTGACAGATGCAGCCACATTGCCATAGAGACTTGCTAAACCTGCGATAAATATTACTAAGAAAGTTGTCGGGATGGATAACCAGAGATGATTACTAACCAAACTGGCGATTAGGAACATCAGAGTTACCCCAATGGTAGCTGCTATCATCGCAGTCGCTCTCTGGCGATAGGCTCCGTCAACATTTACCATTCCAACAAACCAAGCTGCCATCGTAGCGATCGCACTTTCAGCCGCATGATTAGTAATAATGCCAATTCCAATGGGGACACCCAAGATAACAAGACTACGCAATCCTGATAAAATGGCAGGTTTACCTGGCTTGAGTTGAAACTGCTGCAATAACCAACTGAGAGGACGTTTATCTGTAGATTGCATTATTTAAGCTGGCGACTATAAACAAAGCAGATCGCCTCTTACAGCATTTTAAACAAAATCACATCTATATTAACTTTCCCGTTTAGTGGTGTATAAATGCAGAGAAACAAGGGGCAAAATCCCCTTGTTTGAAACCTGCCAAGACAAGTAAAGTCTCGGATAGACGCAGTTTCTAACCGTCTATTTCACGTTAACTTAAAGGATGCCCCAAAAATGGAGTAAACCTTGACCAGAAAAAGCTTCAATCAAAACCGCAGATAGAAAACCAATCATTGCAAGCCGACCATTCCAATTTTCACTCTGAGGAGTGAAGCCAAAACGTACTGCATTAGGATCTTCTGAAACAATAGGCGTAGTAGGATTCTTAAAACCTGTCATAAGTAAAACTCCAAAGTTCAATTTTTGTAGCAGTTGTAACTGTCTGTAAAGTAATGTAACAGATATTTAAAAAAATGCAACATTCACTGAATAAAAAAAAGCTGAAAATAATACGCTCCTAAAGACGCGATAAATCGCCGTCTTTACAATAATCAGTCCTTTGTAGAGACGGCGATTTATCGCGTCTCTTACCTTAACCGAACAGTATTGACTTCACTACGACTTTCTCTCCCCCTGCTCCCTGCTCTTAAAGCAATGTCCTTTGCACCAATAAACCTATCCAATTCTTATTGCCCTAAATTGCTTCGCAGCTTGGGGATGTCACGATGCGGGGGAATACCAACGAATCATCGTTGTACCGTGACCTAAATTAATATCAAAAATATCAAAAGCGATCGCGATTCATTCCGGCTACCATCGCATTAAGTGCGGCTTTGCGATCGGTATCTATCCGAGACATAATATTTTCTTTGCTCATCGTCTTGTAGAAGTTGTATTGCAATACAACATAATATCGCTATTTTCTCAGAGCGCTTGTAGCTTGTAAGCGTTACACTACATAAAAAAAGCCTGCCAACGCAAGCTTTTTAAAAAATTTTGGCAGGGCGATCGCGCTGTTATCAAATTAAAATTTCCATTCGTGATTTGGATCATCTAGGGCGGCGCGAACAGAAGCTAAGTTAGCAAGGTCTTTGAAAGGGCTTGATTTAGCTATTTCTGTAATTGAATTTAAGGTAAGGGCTAGTTGGTCATTATTGCCGGCTGCGATCGCATGATCAACGACAGCAAACAAAGCGCGAAAGTTTTCTGCACGTTCATCAAAAGAGCGATCTAGATACGCCATCAGCAACTCTCGCTGGGCGTTAATCTTGGTGATTGTTTCTTTTTCCCAAGCTTCAATTTCTCGTCTCTTTGTCTGTTCTTGTTCGGCAATTATCTTATATTCAGTATAGGCTGAAGAAAGTATATCAACACATTGTGTTTTTTCTAAAGCTGCTATCTCACGCCTTTTAGTCCGTTCTTGCTCTCCAATTTGCTTGCAACTGGAAACAATGCTTACTAACGATTTTGTGGCGTTAACCGCAGTAGATATTGTACCGATACTTGGTAAAACCATTGCTAAATACCTCCCAGGGTTTTGTATTTAGCTTGGATGGTTAAAGTAGCAGGGTTTAATATTCCTTCATTATCTAAAATAGGAATTTTCATAATTTCTGCAAGTGCTTTAACTAAAAGTGCGACCTCTTGAAATTTGCTAGCATCGCGATCGCGATTAAAAGGTTGGGCTTCAAGATCCTGAAGTGCAGATTTAGCACGGTTGTTTAAATTACACAATAAATTAGCCAGTTCCACTGTTCGCCGTTTAACCTGTAATAGAAAATCTTGAGCTGCTTCAATATTGGCAATCTCTATGTTTACCCTAGCTTCGTACTCCCGCGCTTTAGTTAAAGCTTCCTCACCCTTACCAGCAAGTTGAAAACCCCCAACCATCAACGCCGGACCGAGTGTAATACCTCCCAATACAGCACCACCAACCGCCATACTGGTACCACCACCTAACCAAGTTATGGCTCCAGTCCAAGCCGCAGCACCACCAAGTTGTGAGATAGCAGCTTCAGTAGCCCACAATCCAAAGAACTTGGAAACTTGAACTGTACCTATACTCCTTGCTAAGGTAATTGCACCAGAACCTGCTGCTGAGGCTGCAACGGCTGCTGACACTCCACCTTTCACCCACTGTTCAGCTTTGATAACTTCTGTTTTGTACTCCTGAATTTGCTGAGTAGAGATTTCTAATCCAGCTACAATGTCCAGATTGTTTTGGGAACCTCGCTGACCAATTCTTTCAATAAAAGCTATAAAGTTTGAAATTGTACCCTGCTTGATACGAAGCTGCATTTGGCCATAGACTTCTGCTGATTGATTGGTAATTTCCCAGGCTGCTTTTAAGTTTTGTAAGCTACTTTCGTATTTTTGTTGAGCCTCTTGACCAATTTCCTTTGCCTGATTCATATTGCCAATGCCTTTAGCACCTTTCACTGCTCCGAAGGCTCCAGTAGCCAAAGCCGCAGCACCCAAAATCAGTGGAATCATGAAATACTCCTGATTATGATTAGTATTTTGTTAGTACTCGCCTACGGGTTTAACATCAAAAGAAGGCATCACCTTATACTTATTGTTCCCGCAGATACTAACTAATGAACATTCAGAAGGTATAAATTTGAGACTGCGATCAATGCAGTTGTCAATCCTTTTCGTGTTGAGTGCGATCGCTGTGGGAGGCTAACACCTCAATGCAATGGACAAGCGATCGCACTGGACTTGAGGCTAAAATATTAGCCACAGTCTTGTCGAGATGATTGTCAATGAAAATTAAAGCAGTATATGTAGGGTGTGTTAGGCGTAAGCCGTAACGCACCAAAAGCTTTGGGGGAGGTGCGTTACGGCTTACGCCTAACACACCCTACGTGTATTTCAATAATCAAACAGGAGTCCTATAGGTTCAGTCAGTATGTAGTAAGGTCTTGTTAGACTTAATCACACCTTGATTAGAAATACTGTACATCGATTTTGCAGTGCGATCGCATTCATCTGAGAAATTTTTATCGCCATCTGTCAAGCTGTTGGTCGCTGATTTATCCAATGCAGACTTAGAATCTATTGCAGATATCCCCACACCTTACCTAGACTGCAATGAATTTTCAGCAACGCCAGGGAGAAAAATATGGCGGCTGTAAGTGCGATTATTAATAGATAGAAACAGATAAACACTAATGATTTACCTGTTTCTATCTGTGATTGTCTGGTTTCAATACCTGGGAATTAAACCATTAGACTTGTTGTATTCCTGGACGGCCGTCTTCAACCACAAATGAAGCTCGTTTACTAATTGTGCCAGATGGGGTTGTCACATTTGACAAAACCAAATAGTCTGTCTTGCAGGTTGTGGAAGTCAGCCCACAGCGAACATACCCCCGTTGACTGTTGAAGAACTTAATGTGTGGGTTTTCAGGTAAGTAAGCTTGAACACTTGCGCTGGTATCTGCCCCATCTCCACCGGAGGTTATTGAGGTACAGACGAATTCACTCCCGACTATAGCAGATTCTGGGTTATTAAAGTCAGCCTTTAAATTTATTGCCCAGTTGGAATGAATATCGCCTGATAAGACTACTGGATTAGATGGTTTACGCTGTTCTAAGAAACGCATGAGGCGATCGCGCGAAGCCACATAACCATCCCACTTATCCATGCTGTAGGTTTCGCCAGCCCCTGCTTTTGTGTCTATCTGAGCAACTACAACTTGCTGCGCCAAAACGTTCCACTTAGCCTGTGAGCGATCTAAACCATCATATAGCCAATCCTCCTGACGCTTACCAGTAATGGTTCCATTGGGATCTTCTCCACAAGGACGTTGTTTAGTGCCATCACCACAGGGCTGATCGGTGCGATATTGGCGGGTATCTAAGACATGGAAGGTGGCTAAGTTACCAAAGGAGAGCCGACGGTAAAGTTGCATATCAGGGCCAACGGGACGCGAGAAGGGGCGCAGTGGCATGTGTTCGTAGTAAGCCTGATAAGCAGCAGCCCGCCGTTGGAGGAAAATTGCCGGATCTTGATCTGGTTCAGTATCAATTTCTGAAATATCGTTGGCGTAGTTGTTTTCTACTTCGTGGTCATCCCAGGTAACAATCCAAGGAAATGCTGCATGGGCTGCTTGCAGATTGGTATCAGTTTTATAAAGGGCGTGACGGTTGCGGTAATCTTTTAAAGTCAAAATTTCTGCACTGTTGTGCTTTCTGGGGCTAGTGGTTGAGGTTGAGATCCCGCCTTCATAGATGTAATCGCCAACATGCACTACTAAATCGAGGTCATCTTGAGCTAAATATTTGTAAGCAGTAAAGTACCCCTGCTCATAGTGTTGGCAAGAAACAAGGGCAAAGTTTAATTTGTTCAAGTAGCCACCTGCTAAAGGCGCTGTACGAGTGCGACCAATAGGGCTAGCATCTTGACCAACAAGAAAGCGATACCAGTACAAAGTATTAGATTGCAATCCTTCTACTACAACTCGCACTGAGTGAGCTAATTCTGGGGTCGCAAGTACCGTACCTCTAGAGACAATACGCCTCATATCAGAATCAGTTGCTACTTCCCAGCGAATTGGGACATTCACAGATGGCATTCCACCTCCCTCTAAGGGTTCAGGTGCGAGACGAGTCCAAATCACTACGCTGGTGGAATCGGGATCGCCTGATGCGACACCTAAGGTAAAAGGATAATTGGAAAATCTGCTTGTAGCGATCGCTGTTTGATGAGAAAATTGACCAGCGATCGCTAAACCAGACAATGCCCCTGCGCCGATAATTAAGTTGCGTCGTTTCATTCGACTATGCAGGAACTGCTCAAAATTCCGGTAATCTACCATTTTCCTCTCCTGAGTAACAGGTAAGTTAAAGCACAGCAACAGCTAACACAAAGAAGGCAAGGTAATCGTAGGCAAGCTTCATAATTAATTCCCTTACCAAAATCAGGTTTTAATTCCCAATTTTTCTCTTAGGGTCAATGTGTTAGATGCCATGTTTCTACAGAAAAGCCTACTAGTAATAGATTAATTTTTGGCAAAGAAAGCGTTAATATCAACTTAATTAAAGTTAGACTTTAACCTTTTTAATTGATGCTAATCTTCTCTTCATCATCAAACCCAGGCTACAAGCAAAGAGAGCGCCAACTAAAGGTGTAGATTCAGGTACTTGTCTATATGAAACTTTACCTGATATAGGTACAATATCTGAAGAGGTTCTAGAGAAAATTGTAAAATCTTCACCAATAATTTCGTAACTAAGATAACTGGCAGAATTAGATTTATCGTTGAACAGAGAATCTAATGCAAAAGATGTTTGTCCTGTTAAAGATGTGGTTTGAAATGAAACAGGAAAGTCTGGGTAGTTGACATCATCTTGTTCTGTGTAAACGGTAGAATCACTGTCAAATTGGAAAGACAGTGACTTAATCGTAGCTTCGGGAGTATAGCCACTCAAAGTTGAGTCGTCAAAGCTAAAAAAGCCATTTCCCTTAGTTGCAGAACTATCAACTGTGAAAGCGTAATTATTAATTGCGGCAGATACAGATTTAGCATCTACAATAGCAAAACCTAGAGCTAGGCTAGCAGCAGCAAGCGCTAATTTTGAAACTATTTTCATCTCGATTTTCCTCACAATAAACTTCTGTAAGCAATGCACACTAAAAGGTATAGAAATAGTTTGTCTTTAACTTCCTTATTTCCCCAACAAGGATTTATCACTGATTAGAACAGTGATATAAATCAATGATTTCTCCCTTTTTAATAAAGAGAAATAAGCCTCCAACTAATTTTATACACCTTATATTAAAATCGTCAGTTTAAGCAGACTTTAATTAGAGGTAAAATCACATCAAATTTCAGTTTGGAATATCTAGCGCTGATCGTTTTGATGAAATAGACTTTTACCTCTCCCCCTAAAAGAAAAAAGGCTTGAATCTTACTCCCCAACGCTAGCTATTAAGGGGCTGGGGGTTAGGTCTATATTTGATGCAATTAAGAATATAAGATTATTGAATTCACCAAAAACGCTTTCAAATAAAAATCTTCGTTTGTAGTCAGCATTAAAATCCCAGATGTGGGGACTAAAGTCCCCACCACAAACTACTTGTTGTCGTCGCTACAGAATACTACTCAATCTCTTATTCTTCTAACATTTTGAAGAATCGAGTAAAGTAATCTGGAAAGGTTTTCGCTGTACAGCCAGGATCTTTAATTACAATTCCTGGAACCTTCAAGCCAGTGACAGCAAAAGCCATTGCCATGCGATGATCGTGATAGGTTTCAATCTCTGCCGGGGTAATGGGGCCAGGCTCAATTTTCAGTCTATCGGGGAATTCTTCAACCTTAACTCCTAGGCGACGCAACTCTGTCACCACAGCTCGAATTCGGTCGGTTTCCTTATATCGAATATGTTCCACATTACGAATAGTAATTGGTGAACTGGCAAAGGGCGCGATCGCACCTAATGTTTGCACCAAATCTGATATATCATTCATATCAATATCGATGCCTTGTAATTGCTTCGGCCCAGTCACTTCGGTGTAATCATCCGTAGCCTTAATTTGGCAACCCATCTGTTCTAAAACATCTAGCCAGAGAATATCACCTTGACAGGATTGTTTCGTCAAATGTTTGACGCGCACCCGTCCACCTGTGACGGCGGCGGCGGCAAAAAAGTAAGAAGCATTTGACGCATCGGGTTCTACTGTATAATTTCGAGCTTGGTAACGTTGACCTGCTTTAATTTGAAATTGATTATTGCTGATTTGATTCACCTCTACGCCAAAATCTGCCATTAAACGACAGGTCATCTTAACGTAAGATTGAGAAACTAATGTTCCTTCAACTTCAATGCTCGTATCTTTTTGAGCATAAGGTGCAATCATCAGCAATGCCGAAAGCTGCTGACTTGTTTGGTTCGCTTTCAAACTAAAATTTCCGCCAGCGAATCCTTGACTATAGACGGTGTAGGGCATAAACCCGGAGTTTCCCTCAAAGTTAACGGTTGCTCCTCCCGTTTGCAGCACCGTCAACATGTCACCCATCGGTCGTTCTCGCATCCTGGGAACGCCATCTAGACGGTATTCACCGTTACCCAGTGCTACCAGCGCCGAAATAAACCGTGCTGCTGTACCTGCCAAACCGACAAATAAATCTGCCTGTTTAGCGGGAATCTCACCTCCTCTTCCCGCCACTTGGATTTGTGCTTGATGAGGATTCAAAGTAATGGGAATGCCTAATTGCTCTACGCATTTGACAAAATATTCGCTGTCTTCACTAAATAAGGCATTTTCTAAAATTGAGTCACCTTGCGCCAAAGCCGCGACAAGCAATGCCCGATTGGTAAGACTTTTAGAACCGGGAATTTCTACCGTGGCATCCACTGGCCGATCTAGAGCAGGAATTGCAATGGTATCCACGTTAAACCTCCAAGTAGGCGGTTAGCTACAACTTCTTTATATATTGCCATATTGTCAAGCAATTTAGATTTGAGATTTGAGATTTCATCACAGGAGCAGTGAAAAATAACCAATCCCCAATTCCCAATTGCAAGATAACTCCATCTCGCCTAATTTAATGCGAGACAAGGTGGTATTAATAAGTTCAACCGAAAAAGTAGGTAATTGAGCTTTTTTTCAAATAGTAACAATTGTTGCCGATCTAACCAAGCGATCGCGGTAAGATTTTGGACTTAAGCCCCAGCTAACTCTAACAAATACTTAATAATTTGTAATTAATGGTAGAGAGTAAATAATTTTACTTTTGGGTATACAAAATATAATTCCTTGTCAAACAGAAATTCAATTACATCCGAAAGAGAAATGACGAACGTAAATAAGTTTCAAAGACTAGTAGAACTTGCAAATGAATATGGCATTATTTGCCAGCCAACACCAGAAGAATGCTTGATTGCATCCTTACCTGGAGACGATGATTTTTTATTAGCTTTTACTTGGTCTGGCGCAGTTGAAGGAGAGCCGCTAGAGCATGAATTAATCGCAATTAGTGTACAGGATATAGTCAAAGAAGTTACCGTTGCAGCTTGGCAGATTCCTTTTTATTTATTCGGAAACGTTTTAAGACAAGCTCAGATGCTTGTTGCTGCCCACAAAGATTTTGTTAGCAGCTAGCAAATAAGTTTTAGCTAAAAACTATATCCCTGTTTACTGTGGTAGGGATTTTTAGTACATTGGACATGAGGGAAGGTGTACCTGATTATAATGCGATCGCCCGGTTGGAAAAACAAGCCTCATAAGCTGTTGCCAGACATCGCAGGCAACACCATCCGTAACTGCTACCTTAAACTTAATGTCACCCCAAAACTTGCAGTCATGTCCGCCGCTCAAGATTTTGAACTCCCAAAAGATGTAATATTTCCTCCAGGAGACTTATATAGTGACGAACCGCCCTTGGAAAGTGAATTACATCTAACGCTCTTTTATTACTCTGAAAAAATAAAATATTTGTAGGTTGGGTTGAACAAAGTGAAACCCAACAAAATCAAAGATTATTGGTGTTGGGTTTCGTTCCTCAACCCAACCTACGCCTAGATTTATAAAAACTAATTACAACACAGGTTTCTAATTTTTATAAGATGATTTGCTGCTGCTGTACTTTTCGGGACATGGCATTAAAGACGATCGCGGCAGGCTGTATCTGGCGACTCGCAACACCAGTAAAACGCAGCAGGGCGAATTGATTCGCTCAACGTCGGTGTCTGCCAACTTCATTCACGATCGCATCGCATGAGCGAAAGCCGCTCCCGGCGGCAGGTGGTTATCCTAGATAGCTGCTTTAGTGGCGCGTTTGCTGAGGGAATGTCTGCCAAAGATGTCGGCACAATTGACATCCGCGAGCAACTGGGCGGTGAAGGACGAGCCGTATTGACTTCTTCTACTTCAACTCAATATTCCTTTGAAGAAAAGGGGCAAGATTTATCAATTTACACTCGTTTTTTGGTTGAAGGTATTAAGTCAGGAGAAGCCGATCCCGATCGCGATGAGTTTATCTCCATCGATGAACTCCATGAATACGCTAGTCAAAAGGTACGAAAAGTTCAGCCTGCGATGAAGCCGGAAATCTATGCAATTCGAGAAGGCTTTAAAATTCGACTGACAAAGGTGGCTCAGGGTGATCCGAGACAGCGATACCGTAAGGAGGTAGCGCGATTTATTCATCGAGGCGAAATTTCCTTTGTTGGTCGTCGTACATTAGATGTATTGAAAACTCGCTTGGGATTGGAGACAACTGAAGCTAAGGCGATCGAAGATGGGGTGTTAGAACCGTACCGCAAGGACTTTGGCGAAAAACTCCAGCAGTATCAGCAAGTGTTCACCGAGCTACTTGAACGGGACGAGACGATTACAGATAGCGATCGCCACGATCTGCAAAATCTCCAACAAATTTTGGGGCTGCGGAATGAGGACACGATGCCGATTGAAGCATTAGTGACTGCACAGTTTAAGACACATCGGCAAAACCTGCAAACATATCAGCAAGCGTTTACAACGGCACTGCGACAGGAGTTTCCTTTGAGTATGGCCAGCCGCGATCGCTTACGGCAAACCCAGCAGCAATTACATTTTGAGGGTAGCGGAACGATCTAATTTTTTTCAAAAAACAGATTGGCTCAAATTAGGATTAGGTTTAAGTAAAGACTCCAACTAGAGATAATTATGAACCAAGAGCTTACCCAAGCGATCGCTTTAGTAAGCTAGAATATTAGTAAGAATTATTTTTGCTACTAATTGGTAGGAATATGAATGTAGAAAAACTCTCTATTTCCTTGTCACCATCTTTAGTGGAGTTTGTCGAAAACTACAAGCGAAATAAAGGATGTAAATCTCGTTCTCAAGTAATTGAAGAAGCATTAAAATTGCTGCGAAACCGAGAATTAGAGGCAGCTTACCGAGAAGCATCTGCTGAAGTTGATAACGATTGGGATGTGACAGTGGCAGATGGTTTAACAGATGAAACGTGGTGATATTTATTACGCAAATCTTAGTCCGGTGATGGGTTCAGAAATGGGTAAACGTCGCCCCGTGCTAATTGTCAGTAATAATATAAGTAATATTGCTGCTACAACCGTGACAATTTTACCGCTTACTTCTAATGTTAATCGTGTTTATCCCTTTGAAGTTTTGCTTAATCCAGAGATTAGTGGTTTAACAAAGCCTTCTAAAGTACAAGCGCAGCAAGTGCGAACAATCTCTAAGCAACGAATTACTGGTGAAGTATTAGGTAGTTTAAATGAAGAGATGATGGTACTAATTGATGCGGCGTTAAAATTGCATCTGGAATTGGTTTGAGTTTGCAGAAAAATAGCGATGTTTAAGTAAAGACCAAACTAGAAATAATTATGAACCAAGAGCTTACCCAAGCGATCGCCTTAGAAGTTCAGCTATTCCACAGCATCGAGCAGAAAGAAAATTTTCTCTTTTTACTTGGTGCTTTACTTGCTAAACTAATCAGTCTTCAAAAAGCCGCAGAAGTTCTGCAACTGGAACCAGCAGAATTCCTCAAAATTTTAGACCTTATGGGGATTGAATTTTCTTACCTTTCTGAAGAAGATGTTGCTGTAGAAAAAAACTGGTAAATGAATGCAAATTGTTCTCAATTCATCACCACTGATTTTTCTGGCTAAACTAAGCTACCTGAATCAATTTATCGAATATCCTGATGATTTTTACATTCCTCAATCTGTTGCTGAGGAAATTAGTGCTAAGTCAGATCCAGCTAGCCAAACCATTCAAACGCTAATCAACACTCGTAGACTTCAAGTTCGCACATCTAGCCTTATAACCCTACTCAACAGCTTAAATCAACGATTGGGTAAAGGAGAATCGGAAGCGATCGCTTTAGGGATTGAGTTGAATGCAGATTATGTTTTGTTAGACGACTCGACAGCTAGAAGAGAAGCTAAAAGACTTGGTTTGAGTATCAAAGGAACATTAGCCGTTATCAAAAAGATAAGCAAAG
This sequence comes from Nostoc sp., assembly GCF_036917465.1. Taxonomy (GTDB): domain Bacteria; phylum Cyanobacteriota; class Cyanobacteriia; order Cyanobacteriales; family Nostocaceae; genus Nostoc. The sequence continues at coordinate 103,185 of NZ_JBALDL010000041.1, read as the reverse complement.
ATGGCAAAATTAGCATTGAGAGCCTAGATAGTTTTTACCAAAAGATTATTTAAATTGAGTTTAGAGTTAAGCGATCTTTATTTGATCAAATCTTTTCTGAAGAATAAAGAAAGAGTTTACCCAAGCGATCGCTCGCCTACGGCTGTAAACTACGCAAATGCCGGGAGAAACCAAGCTAAGGGTAAAATCAGGGCGGAGGATCGTAAACAGCTAAGAGGGAAAATTATAAATGCAAAAAAAAATATATAGTACTAAGTCGTGGTTGGATAATGATACATTAGCCGCCTGGACTTTTCTTACACCAGCACTAATTTTACTAGGCGTTTTTATCATTTGGCCGATCGCTTATTTGTTTTACCTCAGCTTTACTGCTGGTAGTTTCACCTTAAAAGGTACTTATTGGATAGGCTTAAAAAATTATTGGCGCTTGCTACTAGATCCCGACTTCTGGCAAGTTTTGGGTAATACCTTTTATTTTACTGTTGCCACGATTATTCCCAGTTTAGTTATTTCCTTGGCATTGGCAGTCCTATTAAACCGCTCCATTCCCTTGCGGGGCATCCTACGGAGTGCTTATTTCCTGCCTTCGATTATTTCACTTGTAGCAGCCGGTTTAGGATTTCGCTGGCTGTTTCAAACACCAGGGCCAGTTAACGGACTTTTAAATTTTTTTGGCATTCCAGATATACCCTGGCTAGGAGATACATTTTGGGCAATGCCAGTAATTATTTTAATGAGTATTTGGAAACAACTGGGTTTCAATATGGTAGTTTTTTTAGCAGGGTTGCAAGCAATTCCTCCCAGTCGTTATGAAGCAGCAGATTTAGATGGAGCAAATGCTTGGCAACAATTTTGGTATATTACTCTGCCTGGATTGCGCCCTACTGTGATATTTGCAATCATCACCACCGCGATTTTTACGTTGCGGAGTTTTGAGCAAGTTTTTGTGATGACTGGCGGTGGGCCACTGAATTCGACTAATTTGCTGGTTTACTACATTTATCAAGAGGCTTTTGGTCAATTCGATTTTGGTTATGCAGCAGCAGCAGCAACGGTATTACTAGCAGTGACGCTGGTATTAGTTTATTTGCAACTGCAAACTTGGAAAGATGAGTAAAGGAGGCAGAGAGAATTTTGGGAGTTGTTAAATTATCCCGCAAATATGCAATGCCAGAAAATGTAGTGTATTAAATTAGAAAAAACTAGAGTTTTTATTTCTTTGATAAAGTGCGATATTCCCAAGGATTGACAAATTTAGTGTCACTCCAAATACCAAGGCGTTGTTCCTTGGCTTGGGCTTCAGCTTGTTGAACTAAGTCTTTGCTAGGACACTTATTTAAATAAGGACGATACACTTTTGCCAATCCTTCTTGTAACAATACCTGCTGCACAAAAGTGCCATTTTGTAAACGAACTTCGGCAATTTTGCGTCCATAGCGATCGCTATCTGTGATATTCAAAGTCACGCGATCGCCTCCTTGTTGCACTAGTTGTTGTACCCGTTCTTGGGCTTTCGCACCCCAAGTAAATTGATTGCGATCGCTAGTGCGTTTACTCTGCTTTTCTTTGTTGGTATGAGCGATTTCTGGCGCATCTACACAAGCAAAGCGCACGCTAAAGTTTTTGCCATTGGTATCTTTAACTACTATAGTATCGCCATCACTGACTCGCTCAACCGGTTCTCCAGAATTACCAGTAAAGCGATCGCAGCCGATCAGACCCAAAATCATGATAGTTGCACAAAGCCAAAATCGCACTGGTTTAGTTAATTTCTCCATCCAAACTCACCTGCATTACCTCTGTGGGATGATATTAGCAAAATGACCAAATATATTTGTTAACCTTTGACATACTGCCACAAGCAATTGAAAATTAAAAACGGGGCGTTGGATATTTGCTGGATGATTTAGCAACTTCCAAAATTCCCCCTGCCCCCTCGTGGCAACCCAATAGAAAATACGGTTTAGTATAAGAATTGTAACCTTCCAATTAGCAGTGGCAATTTCTGATGAATTTCTTAACTCACATTCTGCATCTAGCTGGTTCAGGTGCTTTTGCCTATTACTCTGCTGCTCAAATTCGTGATTTAAAAACCCGTCCCAACATCCTTGCGGGGTTTTATTTCGCTGAATCTGGTTCTGTGCCGTTTTTATCTACACTTAGCGATCGCGCCGCAGCCGAAGGCGATACATGGCTAGCCGAAAAACTAGCAAAACATGCATCCGATGAAACTAGGCATGGTAAAATTTTTGCCCACGCTCTACAACAGTTGAATAAACAAGTTATCGATTTTAAGCGCCAACCCCAAACTACAACCACAAATAAATCACAACAGCAGCGTAGTCCCTTTTTCGCAGCATTCTTTGAAGGCTACACCCAAGAACAGCTAAAACCGGCTGTCATTGACTGGGATATATTTATGGCTAGCACATACATTCTTGAGTTAGATGCTAGTAAAGACTTTGCGCGAATGGCGAAAGTATTACCTGATAACGACGCAACCAGTCGGAACTTGAAGTTAGGAATGCTAAATATTGCTCAAGATGAAACTGGACATGCTGCTTATCTCTACGAAGCAATGATGCGACGGATGCCTGCTGCCAAAGTGGAAAAACTTGTAGATATGTGGCGAACCCGCAAAGTAAACGCCGTGTTAGCAATGGTTGGCGGTATCCTCCAGCGTAACGGTGAAACGCGATCGCTAGTCCAAGATAGTGCGCCGTCAGAAATCGATTCTGAGTTGATAGCTACGTAATTACAAGTATCGTTTGTTAAAGAAATCGAGAACATTCAACATCTGGCTTGAAAAGTAAAAGGTAATTAGCGGTACTATTCAGCAAACCTAAGTAAGATACTTCTTAAAAACTGACTATGAAAGCTGAAGCAGAAAACAATCTCAGGCTGACTTGTGAAGTAGAAACTACCCTAAAGGTAATTGGCGGACGCTGGAAAGTTTTGATTATTAGAGAATTAATGACTGGCGTAAAACGTTTTGGTGAGTTGCAACGGGCTTTACCTGGAGTGACGCAAAAGATGCTAACCCAACAACTTAGAGAAATGGAGCAAGATAGCATTATTCATCGAGAAGTTTATCCCCAAATTCCACCAAAGGTAGAATATTCACTAACCCCTTTAGGAGAAACTTTGCAACCAATTCTCTATGCTATGCATGAATGGGCTGTTGAACATTTAGCTTTAACAAATCACCATCAATACTGATTACAGGTAAATTGCATTAAAATGTGTCTTTATTTTGAATTTATTCGTTGTTTCTTAAATATTCAATCGCTGCCTCTAATTTAGAAGAGTAACTTTCAGCAAACCTCTCAAACCAAAGTCCTTCAGAAGAAAGCGGATCTACTTTGGCTAACCATTCTTTTGCCTGCACTTTCAAAGCCTCTAATTGTTTGGCTTTGAGTTTTTCTTGGCAAATTCGTTCTTGTTCTAATTCTTGCTGTTTTTTTAACTCAATAGCAGCATCCTCTTCTGCAAAATCAGCCTTAATTTCTGCCAAAAGGTTATCCATGAAAGATGCCGGCTTTGGCGATGATGGAATGAACGATTTAGCCGTGGTTGATTTTGACTGCTGCTGTTTTGGTTGCACTTCTTTATATTCACTTTGGAGTTCAGCTAACAGCTTATCAATGGAATCCATTTTTGCAATTCCTCTAAATGGTATAGCTAGTCATTAATGGCATTGAGTAGCACTTCTGATAAACTCATATCTTCCATATCTTCCATAGTAATGGTGTCACAGATATCAAACTTAGCACCAGCACTTTGAAGTTCATCATCTAAAACTTTTAGAAAGCGAGTAGCTTGTACATCTGTGCCGACTTGAATGAAGGAAATAGCTAATTCTTCATCTCGATCGATGCGGCGAGAAGCTTCAATAATTACCTTCATGACTGCTTTGCGATCGTCCGGTTCACCATCAGTAACCACTAAAATTGTTTCACCATTTGGCTTTGTTTGACCGGCCGCTTTGCGTTGTAAATAATCATCAGTTGCGTGTTTCAACACACCTGCTAAGTCGGTTGTACCAGAGGGGTCATTTTCTCGGAAAATTTGCGGTACTATGCTGGATGTAACATTTTCGTATCGCTTAAATTTACCAGAGAATACGTAGATAGTAATGCCATCGGGGTCAAATTGCTCACATTTGCTAGCTAAAGCTAAAGTAGATTCTTGTGCTGCAAACCATCTACTTCTACCACCTTTTTGATCTTGGGTTGCCATGCTGCCGCTTTTGTCGATAATTAAGGTATAGTCACGATTTTCTAGCATTATTCAATTCTCCAGTTAATAGTCAAGATTTAGCGAACTATGGGCAATTAACCCATTAGTCAGTTATTGCGTTTGTCAATACATCTACAAGGCTCATTTCTTCTAAGTCGTCTAAAGTAACCGTGTCGCAAATATCAAATTTAGCGCCAACACTTAGCAACTGATCGTCCAAAGCTTTGAGGAACTTAGTGGCTTGGGCATCTGAACCTACTTGAACGATGGAAATTCCTAATTCTTCATCACGCTCCATTTGGCGAGTAGCATGAATGATGACTTCAAATACAGCTTTGCGATCGTCTGGTTCGCCATCGGTAATAACTAAAATTGTCTCTCCGTTGGGCTTACTTTTACCGGCTGCTTTGCGTTGAAAGTAGTTATTGAGTGCATCCTGAAGTACACCTGCTAAGTTTGTCGTTCCAGCCGGGTCATTTTCAAGAAATATCTGTGCAACCTTGGCTGAGGTGACATCATCGTAGCGTTTAAATCTACCGGAAAACACATAAACAGTGATGCCATCAGGGTCAAACTGTTCAGCCTTTCTAGCCAAGGCGAGTGTAGACTCTTGAGCGATCTCCCATCTACTTCTACCACCCACTTGGTCGGGTGTGGACATACTACCACTTTTGTCAATGATTAATGTATAGTCGCGATCGCTCATCATAATTTTCCTCTAATTGTTACCTTGCAATTCTAGTCTAACTCCGTTTTTTTACCAGTAAGCAAGGCTTATAAGCTTTTGTATAAATTCTGCAACTTCCAAAAACCACACCACAGATGATGAGTGCGTTGGCGTAGCCCGCCTCCGGCATCGCGTAGTACAGCACGGCGGAAATAAGCCAACCTTATGAAATGTCTAAAACCCTTACGCAATATGAATTACGAATTACGCGATCGCGCAGCGTCTCGTAGAGAAGCGGTACTAGTCCCCAATCCCCTGAAAACCCTCAAAATTAAAGATTGATTTGGTTGTTGCATCATTACTCATTATTTAGTCTGGGAATAATAAATACAATTATCCTGACACGCACAGAGCTAAATAAACCTGCCCTCGACAAATCTCACCTTGGCTTGAGCTTCTATTCAAGTCTATCCCTCTCCGACTCGGAGAAAGACGATTTTTCCTAGTAAAACCAGGGAGAGGTTTCTTTATTACTTAATTTTAGAGATAAATTCCAGTATGGACAATCCTAGATTCCTAAATAACCCGGCACAAAAACACAACACGCAGCAACAAAACTTCTCCCTGATATTTCTGCATCAGATGGTCAATGCCATCTCTGACCCCATTTTTGTTAAAGACCGTCAACATTGCTGGGTATTACTTAACGATACCTACTGTGATTTTGTCGGTCATAGCCGAGAAGAATTAATTGGCAAATCAGACTATGACTTTTTTCCTCAAGCAGAAGCTGATGTGTTTTGGAAAAAAGATGAGCTAGTTTTCACCACAAATATTACTAATGAGAACCAGGAACTTTTGACCGATGCTCAGGGTATAACTCATCTCATCTCTACCAAAAAGTCTTGCTTTGAAGATGAGACTGGTAATAAATTTCTAGTGGGTAGTATTCGAGACATCATTTTACAGCGTGAAGCCGATAAATTTCTCGGTGCGACTGACACAGTTACCAAGATTACCGATCTTATGCAAACCTCTGAGGCACTTGAAGAAACCTTAGAAGAACTCCAGGTAGTCAAAGAAGAACTACGCCAGCAAGCAGAGTCAGATTTACACCGCATTAATGCTGTACTGCAAGCTCAACAAGAAGCTTCCATCGATGGAATTCTGATTATTGATGAAAATCGTACAGTGACATCATTCAATCATAAATTCTCTCAGTTATGGCAAATACCTGCGTCAGTTCTCCAAACACACGACGATCGGCAACTCCTGGAATGGGTACTAGACAAACTAGTAAATCCAGAAGAATTTTTCACTAAGGTAGAGTATCTTTACCAGCATCCAGAAAAAAGCAGCCATGATGAAATTTTCCTGAAGTCTGGAAAGATTTTTGAACGCTATTCTGCACCGGTGCGTAAACACCAAGGATCTTGTGATGAGATATCTCTTTTAGGAGACTATTACGGTAGAATTTGGTATTTTCGGGACATTACCGAATACAAGCAAGCAGAAGCAGAACTTAGGGCTTCACAGCAAAGACTGGTATTGCTGATTGAACAAACGCCTTTAGCCATTATTGAATGGAATACGAAGTTTGAAGTTCAGACATGGAATCGGGCAGCAGAAGGAATGTTTGGATACACCACAGAGGAAATGTTGGGCAATGGTTTTGAGATACTAGTACCTCAAAACGCCAGAAAGCACGTAAATGAGATTCTCACCGCTCTGCTAGCACAACGTGGAGGAAGTTTTAGTGTCAACGAGAACATCACTAAAGATGGCAGGATAATGGTTTGTGAGTGGTATAACAACCCGTTAGTAGCTCCTGATGGCCAGGTAATTGGCGTTGCCTCAATGGTGTTAGACATCACAGAACGCAAACAAGCCGAAGAGGAACAGCAAAAATTTGTAGCGTTGGTTGAAAACAGTAGTGACTTTATTGGCATTTCTTCAATGGAAGCGCAAGTTGTTTATGTAAATCCTGCCGGACTCAAGATGGTGGGACTTAGTAGCCTGGAAGCAGCCAAAGCCAAGTCAGTGACTGATTTTCATTCACCACAAGCTTTTGCAGAGTTCCACCAACAAATTATGCCTTTGATGTCTCAACATGGTTTTTGGCAAGGTGAGTTTCGCCATCAACATTTTCAAACTGGCATAGAAATTCCGACTGATTGCAGCCTGTTTATGGTTAAACATCCTGAAACAGGAGAGCCTTTTTGTCAGGTAGCTGTTGCTAGGGACATCACAGAACGCAAACAAGCCAAGGAAGCCTTGCTAAAGTCGGAAGCGCAACTACGACAGCAAGCCGAAGAACTTAAAGAAGCACTCCACGAACTTCAACACACTCAGACTCAGTTAATTCAAAGTGAAAAGATGTCCAGCTTGGGTCAACTAGTCGCAGGAGTGGCACACGAAATCAACAATCCAGTCAATTTTATTTATGGCAACCTTAGCCCTGCCCAGGAATACACTCAAGATTTACTTTCACTTTTGCAACTCTACCAAAGTCATTATCCTGAACCTATGCCAGAAATTGAGGATTTTGTAGAACGAATCGAACTAGACTTTTTGAAATCAGATTTGCCACAAATAATCAACTCGATGAAAGTTGGGGCAGTCCGCATTCGAGAGATTGTGCTTTCCTTGCGAACTTTTTCGCGCTTGGATGAAGCCGAAATGAAAGCTGTTAATATCCATGAGGGAATCGATAGTACTTTGATGATTTTGCAAAGCCGCTTCAAAGGTAATGACCAACGTCCAACAATTGAAATAATCAAAGAATACGACAAACTACCTCTAATTGAATGTTATGCTGGGCAGCTAAACCAAGTATTCATGAATATTTTGTCAAATGCGATCGATGCTTTAGAAGAGAGAGTAGAGAGTGGGAGTGAGGGAGACAAGGAGAATAACCAGTGCCTAATTCCGAAAATTAGCATTTGCACTCAACTACAAGAGCCAAATCAGGTAACAATTAAGATTACCGATAATGGATTGGGAATACCAGAAGATTTGAAGAAACAACTATTTAACCCCTTCTTTACCACAAAGCCCATCGGCAAAGGAACAGGGATGGGACTTGCCATTAGCTACCAGATAATTACAGAAAGACATCGTGGTTCCTTAGAATGTATTTCGCAGCCAGGACAAGGTGCTGAGTTTGTGATTAAGATTCCCCTGATTCAAGATAGTCAATATAATTCGTAATTCGTAATTTTAAGAATTTTATTCTATTAAGGCTTATAAAGGTTACAAAACAATTATATTGTGTCTCAACGTAAATACACAGTTTTAGGTTTTTATTAATCATTATTTGATAATAATAGAGCCTTTCTGTAGAGGCAATTAATCAATTGCCCCTACAATAGATGTTGTTTTTCAAATCATCTGTATTTGCTCTTTACTATCAATTAACTAGTAATTACAAATTATGAATTACGAATTATCTCAATGCCTCCACTTCTTGGGGAACCTTCATTTGGTCGAGAATTCCCCAAATTTCTTGTAACATCGGCTCTAAGCCGGTGCGAGTAACTGCTGAAATTACAAAAACCGGAGCGTAGGACAGATGATTAAGTTGAATAGCTAACGCCTCCAAATCGACAGTTTCCCGGTCGACTGCATCAATTTTATTCAGTGCTAAAATTTGCGGACGTTCTGCTAAACCCCGCCCATAGGCTTGTAATTCTTCCTTAATTGTGTTGTAATCTCCAATCACATTATCACTAGTGGCATCAATCAAGTGAAGTAGCACTCGCGTGCGCTCAATATGGCGCAAGAAATCATGCCCTAATCCAGCCCCCTGAGATGCTCCCTCAATTAGTCCGGGGATGTCGGCGAAAACAGTACCATCGCCAGTAGGTTTTCGCACTACACCCAAATTGGGGATCAGGGTAGTAAAGGGGTAGTCGGCAATTTTTGGACGTGCAGCTGATAAAGATGAAATTAAAGTAGATTTACCAGCATTTGGTAAGCCAATAATCCCTACTTCTGCTAAAAGTTTTAATTCTAGGCGTAGCTGCTTGATTTCCCCTGGTAATCCTGGGAGGGCGTATTCTGGGGCGCGGTTACGGTTACTCAAAAAATGCTGATTTCCTAGTCCACCTTTACCACCTTGAGCAATCAGCAGACTTTGCTGAGGCTCAATTAAATCCCCTAGTAATTCGCCAGTTCCAGCATCATAAATGGTTGTACCACAAGGAACTTCGATGATTAAATCCTTTCCTCCTGCTCCAGTGCAGTTACTTGGCCCACCACGAGTTCCTTTTTCTGCCTGAAAGCGATGGTTATATCTGAAGTCCAGCAAGGTTTGTAGGTTTTCGTCGGCAACGAAAAATACTGAACCGCCTCGTCCTCCATTACCACCAGAGGGGCCACCAGTCGGCACGTATTTCTCTCGCCGGAAGGCGACAATACCATCGCCGCCCTTACCAGCTTCAACTTCAATTTTTGCTTGATCGATAAATTGCATACTTAAATAATAATGAGAAGTGAGGAGTGAGGAGTTAAAAATTATAACTCCTTACTCCTCACTCCTAACTCTAACTAAATATATGGTGAAACATCTTCACCGCATTTATCTGCTAGATAAGAGAGGGCGCGGAAACGTAAGCCCACTAGTTGCTCATACAAGGGGTTAATTTTACACATCGGCGGGATGTGGACAATCTTGCGTCCAAATAGAGTGACATCTCGCTCAAAAGGACACTGAGAGGGAATCATTTTACACAAAAAGCGGGCTACTCTTGGATCTTGGATATCTAGCCCATCCAGCCAGTCACGTAGGGGGTGTAGTGCATTAATTTGACGCTTTGTAAGTCCAGGGCTGGCGATCGCAGGGGCAAGTTGCTGTGGGTGTTCTAGGGTCTGGCGAAGGGCTTCTAGTAAATTCTCTGGCTGTTCTAAGGCTTGGCAGAACTGATGTAGGACTTGATCTTCGCTGGGAGAATAAGTGCCATCTGCGATCGCTACCATCACTGCTGTCCTTAAGAAATTTTCTGCGGCGGGTGTAGCTTTACCCAACACTGCGGCTAATTCCTCTGGCGTAATTACCTCTAGTGAGTCCCATTTAATCTTAGGAGCTAATTCATTTTTGGTGATGTTGGTTATTAATTCCTGTTCTTGGGCATCAAAATTACCATCTGCCCAAGCAATGGTAAGCAGTCCACGCAACCAAGCGGCAATCTGTTCGCTGCTGTAGGGGGATTGAACGGTACTTGTCATAAACATCACGTCTGGTAGCTTTCCTCAATCACTACTAAGCTACCCTACCCAGCCACTAGGAAGATAGTAGGGACAGTAGAGAAAATAAATTAGAGAAGTTTTAAAATCGCAAAAGTCGAACTTAGGGTAAAATCCATTTATACCATTATTTATTGAGAATTTTTATATTTAAAAGGAATTTTAGAGGATCTCAAATATTCGTACTACGTCTCTTTAATAGCTCTGAATAAAGCGTATTTTATTTTTGGAAATATCTATTAGGTGGATTAGGTTAACTCTCAGCAATTAAGGTATTAATAATGTTTTTCTTTGGCATTGAGCATGAAGTTGCTTTCCTAAACAAGGAAGGAAAGTTTGCTGATTTTTCCCACACGAAATTTGCTGATTTTAATCAAATTATTGAAAAGCTACCCACATATCCCAGCGACTATCCTCAACTGCGCGTAGGTGATGCGGGTATTAAAATGAAAAGATGGTACATTGAGGGATTTGAAAGATTTGCAAATTCAGATGAAGTGATTGACTGTCATGTTAAAGGTATTGAAATTAGAACAACTATACATTCTGATATTCAAGGCGCTATTACAGAATTATCAGCAAGTTTTCAGTTGCTACGTGAGGTTGCTGCTAACTTTGGTTTATCACCAGTTTTGGTCAGTTTTAATCCCTACAATCCAGCTTTTGAGCCTCAACCCCCATTAAATGATTATGAAATTAAACAGCTAGAGGCTTATCCTGACGAACAAACTGCTAATATTCACATGGTGTCTTATGGGCCAGATTTAAATATTTCAGTGGCAGATTTATCTACTAAGGCTGTGATTGATATTGGTAAAAAGTTAACTTATTACAGTCCCTATATCGTTCCTTTTAGTTATAGTTCCCCTTTTTATAAAGGAGGTTTATGGGATGGGTTATCAGTAAGAACATTTATCAGAACCGGAAAAAGATCAGCAGCCTTAGTTTTTATTCAGAAAGAGGAAGAACTAATTGATAGCATACCTTCCTTAACAAAACTTGCCCGCATTCCGGCTGAAGTGGGACGCATTGAATTTAAGGCTTGTGATAGTTGCGATAATTTTTTAATCTATGCAGCTTTGCTGACTTTATTAAAAGGTTTAGTGTTAGATGAAACTTTACTGGGTAGAGTAACCGTACCCGATGCAGGATTACATCAAATTTCTGCAAAAGAAGGTTTTGACAACGAGGGTATTTTTGAGAATGCGACAAAAGTCTTGCAAGCAGCTGAAGTTGCTTTGGGAGATGACCCAGATGTTCAGTATTTAACACCGTTAAAAGTGCTGTTGGCGAACCGAAAAACTAGATCCCATGAATTAATAGAAATGTTTCATTATGGAAGTTCAATAGAAGAGGTAATAAGGCAGACTTATCAGTTTTAAAGAAAAGATTTACTTTCCACCTTAAAAAGGCAGAATTTTCATATAAATTTATACTTTACAAAGATCCTCTAAAGTGCATAGTCCCGAAAGTGCTTTAATTGGATAAAATCGAGCTAACTGAATATAAATACTAGAGTCATTAAAATCTCACAACTATATTAAGTAAGTCGATATATCTAGAGACTGATTTTATTACAACCATAGATAGAGGAAAGTTCATTCTAGAGATTGATGCAGGCTTTAGCATTTTCCAAGTACAAGTAGAAATAGCGAACCTTGAGAGAATAATGTCAATATTGAATGTAATAGTTTTGCTACAGAATTAAGGTGGTATATGCCTATTATGCCTTGCTAATTCGATGCATAAATACAAATACATACATACAACAATTTCTTTGTCAGGTTCGTTTTACAAGAACTTCCAGATTGAAGCGTAGCTTGCTAGTTTTATTCCTGCTCAAATTTGCCAAATTTAAAGTATAAGCTTCCGCTCTCTCACTGAAAGTTCTGCGTTGTTCAAGCTGTTATTGAGGATTTCAAATGAAGATTGTTGCTTCTGTTTTATCTATCTTAAGCCCAGTACGTTTTTTGGTGGTGGCCTTTACTTGCGCCATACTATTGTTATCTAACGCTTTTCCTGCTTTTGCAATCGATAGCTATCAAAGCGATCCTACCGAAGGTACTACACAACTGCTTGACATTCAAAGCAAAACTGACCAAGCTGCGAAAGAACCACCACAAGGTTTAAAAAAGGTTCAAAAGGAGTCTAACGAAGGACTAAATGAAGTTCAGGGAGCGGCTGATATTGATAAGCAGAAGCGTCCAGAAAATTCCCAGAGTGCAAGAACTGTGGAAGAAAATATAAAGAATGTATTGGAAAAAGTTACGGGTAAGTAACTAAATTAATAGTTCTGTTAATTTTTTGGTAGTAAAGGGTGATTGCATAAAAGCAATCACCCTTTACTAATGTTAATCTGGCAAATTGAATTAATTATCAAATTGAGTAAAACTGCCTTTAGATAGTTTTAATATAAATTGACTATAATTCTTATTTATATTTATTTAATATTTTATATTTGGAACTTAAAAAACAATAAAGTTCACTAAATACTAGATTATTGGCATAATACTACCTATTAAGACATAGGCATAATTACGAATTGGCGAATTAATTTAAGCTCATAATGTTTCCTTTGGTTGATGTGGAATGTATATGGAATTTGAGAGATTAGTGAATAAGTTTGCTTAGGGATGGAAAAACAATGCGTGCGATAAACATTGGTTTGACTGAAGAACAGCGTCAAGGTGTAATTAATCTGTTAAATCAAGATTTGGCAGATGCCTATCTACTGTTGGTAAAAACCAAAAAGTATCACTGGGATGTCGTTGGCCCTCAGTTCCGCTCTTTGCACCAGCTTTGGGAAGAACACTACCAAAAACTCACTCTAAATATTGATGCCTTGGCAGAGCGGACTCGTGCTTTGGGCGGTTATCCAGTTGGTACAATGGAAGGATTTCTCAAGCTTGCTACTCTTAAGGAACATGCTGGTAATGTTCCTACAGCAACGGGGATGGTAGCTAATCTAGTGCAAGACCACGAGCAGGTTATTCGTAATTTAAGAGACCATGTGGATCAGTCTGGCGACAAATTTCACGATCAAGGTACTGCTGACTTTTTGACTGGACTGCTAGAACAGCATGAGGAAATAGCTTGGATGCTGCGTTCATTTATTGAAGGGGAAGCATTAGATCCAGATGGTAAACAGCCAGCATCTGGGGCTAAGACTCCTGTAGGTGTATAGCTTATAACTTCTGAGTTGAGGATAACTGTCTGTGAAACCAGTTAAAAGGAGGATTGATTCCTCCTTTTAATTTGCGTGAAAGAATTAATTTCTTTGCATCTACCTTTCACCATATTCATTGCAAAAACAACATCATACAAGGAGTATTTAAGTGGCAGAAGTATATAAAGCAGAACGTACCATTTCTGCTGTATATTCTTTTGACGTTTTGTTACCACTCTTTTACTTTCCTTTTGACTTGTACTTAGGACTTACGCCAAAGTACACACAATAGGCTTAATATCCTGCGGGTTCGCCTTTGGTGTTTTCGGAGAGTAGCCGCTTTGCCTCTAGATGAATCACCTTAAGAAGAAAATCTTTCTTTTTAGCTATTCTTTGCATAACTCCTAATACTAATTCTCTATGAAGATGCATAGAGTAGTCCTAAATATTTTATGAAAAGTTAAATCCCCAACTTATCGAAGAAGTCAGGGATTGGGATAATATAAATTTTCCCAGATTCGTATTTACAATCGCACTTTTAACAAAAACTAAATCCAGCTTACAGCTGCACAATTACTAGAGATATTTTTGAAATTTAATGCTGCCTTAATTTTCGTTTACCAAATCAACTAAGGCGTTCGACCGGAAGCGCACTATAGATGAAACTGAGCAACCGCGATAATTCTCAGAGGTGAATACTGATAGTGTGATATTAGCTTGACCAGGATCTAAGATGCGTTTTACCTTGCAGGTTTGCATTTTGTTGTTGCAGTAAGCAATAATGCGATCGCCAGCCTTGACATCCAACGCTTGAATTTTCACTTAATATCAACCTCGCCCAAGATTTTGTGCAGCTAAAGAAAAATACATGACTATATTTCACTCGCTAGACAATTTAAATATTTATTTCAGTATAGCATAAAAACGAAGGGTTTTAAATGCTATCAATTTGATCTTAATAATGTCAAGTTGATTTATGCTCAAAACTCTATTACATGCGGGACTTTAAGAAAACAAGGATACTTGTAGCCCCTGTGTTACAGCGCGGCATAAATCCAGCTAGCATATCAATTAACAAGATTTGGGGCTTAACTATTTTTCTAATGGTAGGCAATCGCCATAGTTTACTAGAACATAAGCCTTTTGCTCTAAATTTTTTGGGTAGAGATTTTTACTTCTATGTTTTTGTTACAATTAGTGAAAATTATACCTAAAAGTATCACTATGGCTTTATATGCTGAATTACATAGACATCTGGGCGGTTCCGTTGTACCGCGAGTTCTATGGCGATATTTTGAGCGACATTCTTCGGAGTTGATTTCCCGCTTTGCTGACTATTCAGAATTTGAAGATTTTTATACTCGCCCACGCAACAGCCTAGATGAGTATCTAGAATTACATACCCTGGTAGAAAGTGTGCAAACTGTGGAGACTTTGCCTTACTTTATCTATCGCTTGGTGCGGGGTGCTTACATTTTTGAAAATTTGGCTTATTTGGAACTACGCTACACTCCCTATTTACGAACACCTGAGCATCTGAATCAATCACAGAGAATTGACAAGATGGCTGAAATTGTGAAAGTAGTAGGACTTGCTAGCCACCAGCCAGAACATCCGATTGTTACTAGCCAAATTCTTTGTATGCACACGCGCTTACCATACGAGGTGAACAAGGCGATTATAGATTTGGCGGCACAAAATAAGCAGTACGTCTGTGCAGTCGATGTAGCTGGCGGTGATAGCTATTATGCCGATCGCTTAGAAGAATGGATTAGCTTATATGATTATGCGCGATCGCTAGGCGTTAACACCACGGGACATCTATATGAAACCACCGCCGGTTGTTATCCCGAACTGTTACCCTATCTGATGCGAATCGGTCACGGTATCCAAATCCCCCTACTGTATCCAGAATTACTTAATGATGTCGCTAGACGCGGACAATGTTTAGAGATTTGCCCCACAACTTACATAAAAACTGGTACTTTACAAGATATCCGTCAACTCAAATTAGTTTTTGACCGTTGTTTTGATGCTGGGGTAGATATTGCTATCTGTACTGATAATGCTGGATTACATAATGTACGTCTACCGTTTGAGTATGAAAATCTCTTGACTTACGACATTATCAGTTTTGAACAACTACAAGCTTGTCAGGATGCAGCTTTCCGTCATGCTTTCGCTTGGCCTTACAGTGAACGTCCTGCATCTTTGTTGAACGATTTGCTCAAACCCGAACCACCGAAAGTTTTGGCAATTAGGGATAGTAATTAACGATCGCTTAGAGGTAACTAGAAAGTAAGGTAATTTAATGTTAATTAATGTTGAGTGTTGCGATCGCTGATTTGTCTGATGCTTTAGAGAAAGCTGTAATGCACAATAGATATCTGGCAAAAACAATGCTTTAGAAATTAAACCACAGATGTACGCAGATTGTTCATCGGTGTTTATTTGTGGTTTATTTTTCGCTGGTTAGATTTTTTCTATAAGTTTAATGTGCAATACAAAAAAACCAGCAATGATCGAATAAATAGACTTAGATTGGTATGCTTGGGTTAAGTTTAAGCGCCAATACCTTTATGGCATCTACTATTCAAGCTCTACCAACAGAAGTCGTATATCTTATTACAGCTGGTGAAGTTATCGACTCCTTAGCTTCTGTGGTGCGGGAATTGGTAGAAAATTCCCTAGACGCAGGTGCAACGCGAATTGTGGTTTCTCTATGGCCGCAGCAATGGCGAATTCGCGTTGCAGACAATGGCTATGGAATGAACCTAGATGACTTGCAACAAGCAGCCACAGCCCACAGCACCAGTAAAATTCGCTCTAGTGCCGATTTATGGAAAATTAAAAGTTTGGGGTTTCGTGGTGAGGCGTTACATAGCTTAACAACTCTGGCAGATTTGGAAATTTTGAGTCGTCCTGTGGATGGAAAATTAGGATGGCGGATTAGCTATGGCGATGGTGGGGAAGTTATGCAAGTTGAAGTAACTGCGATCGCACCTGGTACAGTGGTGACAGTTTCTAATCTTTTCGGTAACTGCTCATCACGCCGTCAGGGATTACCCACAGTTGCACAGCAAATGAAAGCCGTGCAAGCCACAATTCAACAAATTGCCTTATGTCATCCCCATCTCACCTGGCAGATTTGGCAAAATGACCGTCAATGGTTCACCATCTCTCCGGCTAGAACAACTGGGCAACTCCTACCGCAGATTTTACCCCAGGTACGACAAGGTGATTTGCAAGAGGTGAAACTCCAACTCCCCAACCCTTGTACAGACGCGATGAATCGCGTCTGTCCTAACTCCTCACTAAATTTAGTGGTAGGATTACCCGATCGCATTCATCGTCATCGTCCAGATTGGGTACGTGTAGCCATTAACGGACGGATGGTTAAGACACCAGAACTAGAGCAAACGATATTATCAGCATTTCACAGAACATTACCACGCGATCGCTATCCAATTTGTTTCTTACATCTAGCCATTTCACCCGACCAAATTAACTGGAATCGCAATCCCGCAAAAACAGAAATTTACCTCAACGAAATCATTTATTGGCAAGAGCAAATTACCCAAGCAATTAACCAAGCACTTAGCATATCTTCTAACAATCTCAAAGAAGCTGTTCACACAACACGAGTTAGTAAATTACTCAAAGCCGCAGAAGCCAAAGGCGGCTACAACTTCAATCCTAAAACTCCTAACTCTTGTACAGACGCGATTAATCGCGTCTCTCCTAACTCTTTAAAAGCTGTTGCTCAAGTTAGCAACACCTATATTGTCGCTGAACATTCAGGTGGTATGTGGTTGGTAGAACAGCATATTGCTCATGAGCGAGTTTTATATGAGCAATTGTGTGATGATTGGCAACTTGTCCCCGTTGAACCAGCAATTATTCTTTATCAATTGTCCCCAGCGCAAGTATCGCAACTGCAACGCATCGGTTTAGAAATAGAACCTTTTGGCGAGCAACTTTGGGCTGTCCGAAACATACCTGCACCTTTGCAACAGCGAGACGACTGTGCAGAAGCAATTTTAGAGCTTAGTTGGGGAGGTGATTTACAAACCGCTCAAGTAGCTGTCGCCTGTCGCAGTGCCATTCGTAATGGTACACCCATGAACCAAGAAGAAATGCAGACGCTTTTAGATAATTGGCAACATACTCGCAACCCTCGCACCTGTCCCCACGGACGACCAATTTATTTATCTTTAGAAGAATCAGCTTTAGCCCGATTTTTCCGGCGTAATTGGGTAATTGGTAAAAGTCATGGAATTTGATGTTTTCAGTAATGCCAATACTAGACCTGTTGCAAAAGTGGACATTAACTAATTCTTTGTCACAATCATGAACTGCGGCACTGTTGGATTTTCTTATTTTATTGGTATGCATTTCAAAAATAGGTTGTTTCAGGCTTTTATTAATTATTATTTAGTGGTAAATATACCTACAATGTAGGGACACAGCAGTGCTGTGCCCTTACAACAGATATAGTTTTTCAAAACATTCATATTTAGTATTTTATGTCAATGCGTAATATCATGTCCGCTTGATTGCTTAACAATCACAAATCTTCCGCTTTTTTAAACTGTTTCAAAACTTGCTCATATTCCTTTACCTCCGCTTTTAACTCCTTGGCATTTTCCCCAGAGCCTTTTGATCCCCCCAACCCCCCGATAAATTGGGGGGCAAAAGTCTCTTAAAGTCCCCCAATTTATCGGGGGATTTAGGGGGATCTCCAACGATTTTGGGTTTGTACAGAGATGTGTGTACACCGTAGCCCCAATATATCGGGGAGGGTTAGGGTGGGGTAAAACCCAGATTTATCAAGCAACAGCGTCTTGCTTAAGCTTTCGTACCGGACGCTTGCGTTCGCTTCGACGAACGCCCCCTGCCATTTCGTACTCATCGCTATTCTTGCCATACTTTGCAGCTACACTGAGTAACATGTGTTCTGTTAGTTCCATCAGCGACTTTTCGGCAAATTCTAAGGCTCCTTGAGTCATATCCACGGTGGAGAGGCTTGAGTTATAAGCTTCTAACTTGTCTTGCGTTGTTTTGATGACGGCTGCAAAGGACTCAATTGTTACCCCATTCCCTAAGTCTAAGGTGGGATTGATCGATTTCAAAGCCGCAATCCGACGCTGCGCTCTATCAATTACTTTAGACCCGCGTTTTGGGCGTGACATAAATCACTTTCCTATTATTAATAATGCGCCAGGATAAAAACTGACTTCTACCCTGGACTGTACAGCACTACGATAAACAGAATTAGGGTTACTTGACAGCCGCATTATTCAGTATAAATTAATTAATTTATAACAAATATATTGAATAACTTTACGTATATTTCTGGAGATTGCCCGAATTCAATCAACGGCTGCCCGAATTCAATCAACAATTGCCCGAATTCAATCAACGGCTGCCTGAATTCAATCAACAACTGCCCGAATTAAATCAACAATTGCCCGAATTCAATCAACAATTGCCCGAATTCAATCAACAACTGCCCGAATTCAATATAGGAACTTAGCAAACTTGCTTTTATTAAATACAAAAGCGATGGCTTTGCCAACGCCTGCCGTATGATGCCCGTTCGCGGAGCGTCTCGTAGAGAAGGACTGTAGGGCGAACGCAAGGATTGAACTAGACATCTCCGAAAATTAATGCGACCCCTCTCCAAACCTCTCCCCGAAGCGGAGAGAGGCTTTAATTCCCCCTCCCTTTTGAAGGGGAGCGTCTGAGGTTTCCCCAAGTAGAGCAAGTGGCGTGCGTGGGGTATTAATAATTGCGAATTGCGTTAGGATAGCGGGGCGTAGCCCATTGGGAATTGTGAATTGTAATTACCTTAACTGTTAAGAATCCGTTCCACCGCAACAGAAATATCTGGAAATGCTAGGGGTTGAATTGTTCCCGCAGTGAATGTCAATTTTGTCGCATACTCTCCGTCTAAGATTTCTCGAAACACCACTAGGTGTAGCTTCTTGAGATTTACAACCCAATACTCTAAAATACCTGCTTCTGCGTAGATTTTGCTTTTTCTCTCTAAATCTTTTTCTAAACTGGAGTTAGCATACTCAATCAACCAGAAGATATTTGCTGGATAGGGATGATGCTCTCGATACTCGCGTCCTAAACGTTGGACAATGGCAATATCTGGCTCTGGTTCCGAGTCATTGGGTAAAATGATAGGCTTGGCTTGCCGGATTGTGGCACGCTTACCTAACAAATCCGCTAGATACTCTGCCGATTCATGACTACAATAAGCATGGGGTTCCCCTTCCGGCGACATTTCGACAATTTCTCCCTTAAGTAGTTCAACTTTGCGATCGCTTAAAATGCCAGCATCAATCATGCGGTGATATTCGTCAATCGTCCATTTCGCAACAATAAAAGTCATGACGATTGATTCCTCCCAATAATTCTTGATATTTTACCATTTTAAACAGACCTGAAAGGAAAAGACTAACGCATCTATAACCCTGAGTATCCCTGGTGTAATTGTTGCTGTAGTTGACGCAATAATTGCCATGTTCCTCTGGAACTTATTGGCTAATCATGCCAGTCATTAGTTGAATTAATTTGCTAAAAAAATCATGGTTAGAGCCAGTTTGTTACTAATTAAACTTTTACAGTTTTGTACACACACAAAAACCCCACTAGCTTTGAGTTAGTGGAGTAATTAATGTTCAACTATCAGGAGCAAATTATGGCTAATATTGCTATTTGTACTGTATAAGCAAAATTAGTCTACAACTTTCTTCACTTCATCTTTGATATTTTCTACAGTGTGAGTAACTTGAGCATCAGCTTGCTTTGCTTGTCCTTCAGCTTTATCTTGCGGATTACCAGTGATTTCACCCACAACCTCTTGGATTTTTCCTTCAATATTTTTTGCAGTAGCTTCTATTCTTTTTTCGATACTCATGGTTTTATTTCCTGCTTTTAGTTGAGGCAGCTATTACATAAACTAACAATAGTGTATTCTTTTCGACTTCTATCAACCGATAGAGTAATTTTGGAAATTATGTATCTTAAGATAGATGTGGGTTGCTACAGAGGTAAAATCTATGAATAGATCGTAAATGAACAAGCCTTCAAAATTAAGGAATGAGTTCCGAATAATTTGAGTTTTGAAAGGCGATCGCTGAATTTGACTTGCTTCAGAATATAGCTAATTTGCTACTATAATTCCATCGAATTTTATAGTCAGAAAGAAAATTAAGGTTCTTCAGTACCTGTTATGCCAAATTATTAGTTAAATATCAAAGCTAGACTTTAAAGTAAAGTTTAGAACCCTTAAGTCCCAAGAATTGCCTAAAATGTTAAAAACAATGCCTGTTTTTGTTGTGCAGCAATATTTTCAGCTTTTTAGCAGATTAATTTAGCATACTAAGTACTGAAGAGCCAAAATTAATATTGACTGACTATTAAAAACACTGTCTGCAATAACCCGATGACAAAACCCAAAACACCACCTAAAGTTACAATCGCCTGCAATTCATTTTTGACAATTCCCTCAATAGCAGCTTCTAATTCAGCCGGCGAAGTTGATTTCACGCGGTCAACTATCACTTGATCTATCGATAAAATCGGAATAGCCTGTGCCACAATTACTTCTAAATCTTTTTCCAAATACTTATCTAAAATTAGAGCCAACTCTTGACTCATAACTTCTAAAGAAGTACTGACAACAGGTGAAGTACTAAGACGATTCAGTAGAACTACAGCAATATTTTCCCAATCAACAGAATCAGTTAATCCTTGTAAAAAATCGCTGCCACTGTTTTGTAGGTAATGACGAACACTTTCGCGGGTAGTCTTTTGCAGTTGGCGCACCGTACCCATTGGCAAGTTTTGTAATGATAAATTTTGCAGTAATTTCTTGATGCGATCGCGCATCTGCAAACCTTGAGTCAATTCCTCCAAGCGACTATTTGCAGCCTCTTTTTCATCTAAGCAAAAAGTCCGTAACCTTGTCAGAGTATTACGTAAGCCAAACAAATTTGCTACTACCCAATAAGTACCACTGGTTTTTTCGCGGAAGCCTTCATCAATAATTTGAATGGTGCGATCGGTCAAAAAATCAACTATCGCTTGGCGCAGCAGATC
Organism: Nostoc sp.; assembly: GCF_036917465.1. Classification (GTDB taxonomy): domain Bacteria; phylum Cyanobacteriota; class Cyanobacteriia; order Cyanobacteriales; family Nostocaceae; genus Nostoc. The sequence continues at coordinate 81,754 of NZ_JBALDL010000041.1, read as the reverse complement.
CGGCGGTAAAACTACTTCAAATAACCAATCAACAAGCCTTGTAGCTTGTTCTTCACTTAGTTGAAATTCCAGTAATATCTGGTCAAAAATTTGATTGATCTGCACTTCCAAAAAGTCTTCACGTCGCGCTAAAACCTTGAGCAACCGTGGTAAGGATTCCCCTAGCAAATCCCGCAAAATTCCCGCTATAATTTTGACACTTTTTTGGTTATTATCTGTTTTGATTTGTTCAATCGCCAGCCGCAACAACCAGAGAATTGCCGATTGTACTCGTTCTGTTTGCAACAAACGCCGTGCGAGATTTTGCAATTCTTGGGGTGTCAATAATGACCCCATGATTGTCTTAGAAATATTCAGAGCCAGACGTTCCTGGTTGCGAGGAATCAAACCAGGGGTAAAGGGTACTCTTCGTCCAGCAATATAAATTGCTCGGTAAGGACGGAACAACATTTTGATGGCTATATCATTTGTGAAATAGCCAATAATTCCACCCAGTACCGGGGGAGACACATAAAGCCAAAGATGAGACCAGTCCAAGGGAATAATTAAAAAATTTAGGAGTTAGAGACGCGATTAATCGCGTCTGTACAAGAGTTAGGAGTTAGGAGTTAAGAGTTAGAAATTAGGAATGATAAATTTTCAATGAGAATTTATCACTACTGATAATTCATGACTTTTAACTAATAACTCCTAACTTACTAAGCACTAGCACTCCCATCATACCGTTCACAATGGGGTAGTGTGTGGCAACAGCAAAACCAACTTGACGCGCTAACTCTACTTGCTCTTTGCCAATGGGGAAGCGGTCTAAGCTGGGACTAATATAAGCATATTCTTCTTTTAAGCCTAAATAATTGGCAACTGGTACTACAAAACCGTCCAGATACAACTGCTGAAAAGCACGTAGCTGAGGATTGCTCGGTCGATGAAAGTCTAAGATTGCGGCTTTAGCTCCCGGCTTCAAAACCCGATGTAACTCTTGGAGACTGCGGGAAATATCTTTAACATTTCTTAAACCATAGCCCATTGTTGCGGCATCAAATTGGTTATCCTCAAAGGGTAAATTTAGCACATCGGCTTCTATCCAGGCGATTGCAGGTTGGGGATACTGTCTTTGGGAGCGTAATGAAGCAGTTTCTAGCAGGTTGCAGGAAAAATCAACTCCATACACCTTTCCTGTTGCTCCCACACGCCTTGCCAAACGTAAAGCTAAATCACCACTACCGCAGCACAAATCTAATACAGTATCACCCGATTTAGCTGCACTCCATTTAACTGCCATTTCCTTCCAGATTCGATGCTGTCCCAAGCTTAACCAATCGTTTAATTGGTCATAAACTGGGGCAATACGGTTAAAAATGGACTGAATTTCGTTAGTCATTGGTCAATTAGTCATTGGTCATTTGTCAAGGATAAAGGACAAAGGACAAATGACTAATGAGAACTACACAGTAATTTTAGGGGAGTGACTACTAGTAAGAGCGATCGCTACTAGTTCGGCTAATAAATTAATTAGCATTAATTCATCGTCCCGCAAAGTGCAGGGTTGTTTCCACTGTAGCGACAACACGCCCAAAAGTTTATGACGGTAGCTAATTGGGATAACTAAATGTGCTTGCACACCCGTATTTTTGTAATGAATTGCATCAACTAAGTTAGTATCTTTAAGTACATTTAAGGAGACTTGCATTTGCCCAGTGGCGATCGCTTCTATTGTTAGTGGGTCAAGAGATAGCCAGTTTTCTATTGTACCTGTATCACTGTAAGTTCCTTGAGTCGCAACCAGATTATTTCCATCTGTAAGCTGGAGGATACAGCCTTCTGCCCCAAAAGTCTCACTCACAGCCTTAGCGATCGGGGCGAGAGTTTCCTCTAAGCTAGAAGCTGCTTGAGTTACCTGTACCAAAACACTCAGCAGCGCCATTTGAGCATGAGCGCGGCGTAATTCTTCTGTACGTTGTTTGAGCAAATCGTAGGTTTCTGCGGCTCTTTGCACCACTGCCTTCAGTTCCCCTGGATCCCAAGGCTTGGTAATATATTTGTAGACTTGCCCCGCATTAATTGCTTCTACCAAGTCTTCAATATCAGTAAATCCGGTGAGAATTATCCTGACCGTATCGGGAAACTGAGGTACAGTCTTACTCAGAAACTCAGTTCCTTTCATTTCTGGCATCCGTTGATCGGAGATAATCACCGCTACTTCCCCTTCTGCTGCCAAAACTTGTAGAGCATTCACCCCACTATCAGCTTTCAGAACATTAAAGTCGCGTCGAAATGTACGATAAAGCAAATCGAGGTTATCTGGCTCATCGTCAACTACCAAGATTTTGAGCTTTTTTGGTCGTTCTAGAGTCATCACTTGATATTGCAGTTTATCAATTTCGCCACTGGGCTTATCCATAAGATATTTCCTTTAAATATTCACTATCTTGTTATATTCCATACCAAGCTTAGTTGAGAATAGCCCAAATTTATCAAGGGTTTTTACGGGCTTAACTTGCATGTTTAAATACGTTATGCATGGGTAGTACAGAGGATATTTCGCTGTCCAAACATTTGAATTAGAAGAAAATGCACTGGAAAACCAACTAAATCAGCCTTATAGCTTCTGAGAAACCTCACCCTGGTTTTGCATAGCAAAACCTGTCCCTCTCCTTACTAAGGAGAGGGATGTCCTTTCTTGACAGGGTGAGGTTTTTCTTTTGTTTTGGGTAATTCGATGACTTGTGTGTAGACTGTAGCCTTAATAAGGGGAGGGAGAAAAACCCTGTGGGATAAGCGTTTGAGCTTACAGCTATTTTCAGGTAAATAGACCACGCGGTAGGGGCGCAAGACCTTGCGCCTTTACGACAGGTGTGGTTAAAATACATGAAAACTGCTGTAAGTTGACACCAATGGCATCTTGCCCGCCCTGGTTGTGCAAATTAAATACGCGACAGCTTACCTAATTCAGGGGATTATATTCTGAAAGCAGATGATCTAAAAGCTTAACCTCATAACGATTAAAATCTGAAGCAGATGTTCCTAATTCCTGTAATTTATGGTAAATAAAATCACGTTCATAAGTTTCGATACGTTCTTGTAAGTCTCCATAGAGTTCCTGAAAGGTGAACTCAGTTGCTAAAGCTAAGGTAATTTGTTCTCGATTTTTACCAATTGACCGACCGTTAAATTGATAATCACCTTGAGAATGTTGGGATAGTAGCCCAAGAGCGATCGCTAACAGCAGGGTTTGATAAGCTAATTTTAATTCCCTACCAGAACCTATTTCTTCTGGGATTAAATCAGGAATGTTTTCGTCTTCGTCGATTTGTTCGCTCTGAGTCCGCTCATAGCAGTCTCGATAAAACTCTATTTTACTGAGAAAATAAGCCGGAAAGCCTAATGAACGGGTCAGAATAGACAACCTCTGCTCATCTTCAGCTACCAAGGCGGTTAAATTACGACTCAAGTGACTGTAAAACCCAAAAATTTGTTCTTTATCTTTTGCTCCCACCCAAAGGGTAATCTCCCGTTGAGAAGTTGGGTTTAAGTTAGCGTCAATATCTTGAAGTCGCAGCAACAAATTAGCGCTATCATAAAGTTGATTCAAACGCAGATTAGCAGTATTGGCAGCAATTAAATCTGATTGTTTTAATACTTCGCCAATAGACAAATTACCCAATTGCTCGAACTGTTGACGGGCAAAGGGCATAAGTTGATTTTGAAACTCTTCAGCAGAAATTTTCCATGACTGAGAACGACTGATCTGTTCTTCAGTAAACTTCTCAGTTGGTAATGTGGAAAGAAAACTTTGGTAATAAGCATCAATATCCGCATCAGTCAGAACTGTAAGCCGAATTTCAGAGAACTTCGTGGTAGCTCGATCGCGTTGAGCAACCAAATTATTGTAGATATCAGAGAAATTGGACAGAGTTTGACGTAAGATTTCAGTTCTTTGTTTAGCTGTTTTAATCAAATAATTTAACGCTTCGACACGGAGATTTTGGGCGTATAAATCGTACTCTAACTTTAGTTGTTCATTATAAGTGCGACGCAATTCGACGGCGGTTGCTTTAATAGTGCTTTCTAGGCGTTTAATTTGTTTCTGAACTTTCTGAATGCGATCGCGGATATTAGTGCTGTACTTGAGCCAAACAACACCTAAGTAAGTCAAAATTGTTACCGCAGTCCAAAGCAGATAACTAATTAAGTTAGCCCAAAACTTTTGCAATAACAGCCATAGTGTGGATTGACTGAAAATTCCGGTCAGAATCAGCAAGGCTAATAAAGCACCAGTAACTAAGGTAGGATAAACGATTAAATATTGTGAACGAAAACGGTTTTCTTCTGCTAGCAGTTCATTTAAGTTATCTGTAGCTGTTTCGAGTTGATTTTCAATGGCCGTTAAGTGGTTCTGAGCTACAACGATCGCAGCTTCGCCTTGTTCACGAGCGCGAGCGATCGCCATAAAGCGGATTTGTCGAGCGTGTTCGATTTCGGCATTTAACGCTTGACGATACTCCGCAACTGCTGTTTCTAGCTGTTTCTGAGTTGTTTCTAGCTCTTGCTGTTGTTCTTCAGATTTTCTTTCAGCTAAAATATCTTGTAATTGTTGCTGCCGCAATTTTAACGATAGAACTTGGTTGAGCAGCTTTTGAGTGGCTTCTCGATCAATTGTTACCTGCAATCTTGAATCGAGAAATGCTTCAGCTGCACGCAGTTCTGTAACCAGATTCTGCGATTGATCGCCAATGGCATCCGTTTGCAGTTCCAAATACAAAAAGGTCAATATATTTAATAGCCTAACTCCTTCATGTAAGCCTCTAGGTGTAGCATCAATATAGCGATTTATGCTGCTATCTAAAAAGCTGCTTAGGTTTCCTTGTAGTTGTTTGCAACACTTTTCCAGTGTGCGCTTATAGGAAAGTAGCTCTTTATTTTCAAATTGCCGATAGGCACGCTGCAATTCCATCCCATATTCCCGCGCCATCGCTGGATGGATGTCAATACGCGGATTGAAATCTTGCCAAACTGGTTTGCCGTTGTCTCGTTCTAATTGCAGAAAAGCATTGCTAAAATCTTCACTAAGGACAAATCCTTTGGCATCTAACAGGCATTTGCGAGTTGCTTCTGGAGTGAATTCTGCCTTCGGTAAAAACTGCTCCATGACAATATCGGCAGCGAAGGCAGCACTCAAACGGTTAATGATTGTTTCTCCTGGAAAAAATAGTTCTCCATAACCAAATGCACTATAGGCGGGTATTTTCCCCCGCACTTTTTGTGCGCCAATCAATAAGCCACTGGTTTCCGGTTCGATGGTGAGAAAACCTGCCAAAGCATCAGCATAGCTAGATAAATTATCCCTCAGTCCCCCAATTTGCTCATCCATCAGCCAGCAGTTATCAAAAGGTGGTGCTTTTTGAGCGCCTGTAATCACAACTCCAATGGTCATTTTGTAATCTAACTCTTTCAGGAGCGTGTAAGCAACGCCGTAATCAGCAGTTGTGGTTTGGGTAAATAACCCTGGTAATAGCAATAACGCTTCCAAGCTGTAAGGAATATCTATAAAGTACTTAGAAAATAGCCAACGAATTAAGCGTACTATGTCAAAAACAATTCCCCTGGCAAATTGATTGCTGACTGAGAGCATGAGATATATTCGATGGGTGTTGCTGATTTTCACTCCTTGGCGTTTTGCTGCGATCGCTTCTTTTGACTGACTAGACGTTTTCAATAATTCAATCAGTGCAGTTTGCAGTTCGCCTGTCGCGTCGCTGAACTGGGTACGAATTTTGGAAACATAAGCTTGTTTACTATGAGTTTGAGCCAGCTCAAAACTAGTGTCAGCAAACTGATCTAACTCGCCACTAAAGCCAAAAGTTTGACCATCCCAAGTTAAGGTATAAGTTTGGATTAAACAGGTTTGATCGGCTGGAAATTCTTGCAGTTGCCGTTTAATGGCTGCACAAAAAGCGGCACTGTGAGGATCGAGTGCAAGTAAAATAGTTGGTTTTGGCATGGGGACACTTCTCAGAGTGCAAACTATAGGGCTAAATAATCACATCTAAATCTTCCAGGTAAGCTTCAATTTCCTGGATTTCCATTTCTACTTGTTCTTGAATCTGGGCATCAACCCTGCGATCTTTTAAAACCTGATTGAGGTGATTGATGTAGTTTTGCAAAGTAAATTTGGCTTTGTCTTGGTCTTCATGGGTAATACGCTCAACTTTGTCAGCAACTTCCTGAACCAGAGGCAAGTTACGCTTGAAAGCTTGAAATGCTGACTTGCGATCGCCTCCCAAAGGCAAAACACCGCCTTCTAATCTTTTCGCTTGTTCTGTAGAAACGAAATAGGTTCTACGCTGATTGACAATTAATTTATATCGATCGGGTGCTAGCGCTAAAGCAAACCAACGCAACGCCCCACCATCGTCTTCTGGAGGAATTAAATTTGCTAAGTTTGTCCAATTGCGATGCAGGTGCTTGAAGACTTTATTCGGATCTAAGTAAGCTAGCTCCATATCCCTCATTCCATTGAAGGCAAATAAGGGGACACCAATTTCGACTCGAAACAGCATAACCTTATGGGGTTCGCCTGTCGGTACAAAAGAAGGACTATTATTTCCTCTAGGTAGGCGATTAGAAAGCGGTGGATCGCTAAAAACTGTGTTGTTACTCTCTACGCCGTAGTAATAAAATTCTGTGATTACGTGCTGCTGTTGAACGGGAATTTCCATTTCTTCGTACTGCCAAAGAGGAACTGCAAGTTTGCCAAGTTGTTGCAAATCTTGTCCCGCATCTTCGGGATTGCTATCTGCTAAAACCTGCTCAACAGTCATACTGGTGAGAGGATAGTAAGCTTCATCGACAAATTTCAGAATTTCGTTTTTGACATCTTCAGCTTTTTTATCAGACCAATTGGTTAAAGTTTGAGACTGTTCTCGATACCAACGGATAAAATCTTCGCCAGTGACTTTGGGGCGTTTCGATTGCAGATTGATGCGCTGAATAGTGTGAATAAAAGGATTATCGTTACTTCCTTGACGGTTAACCTCGTGATAACTCTGTTCTAAATCTCGATAAACTTTATCTAAGTTGCTATGTAGACGCTGACACTTTTCCTGGATTTGCTCTACCTTAGCCCGTAGTACACCATAGAGTTCAGCCGCTTTATCACACCGTTTCCAATGTAAATAAGTCTTCCACTTTTGGTCAGCCCGTTCTTTGTATCTCTGACAAGCTGCTTGGATAGTATTTTTATTTGGGAACCAAGTTTCTGCGGCTTCTTTAATTTTTTCTTCTTGTGGTTCTAATTTTAAAGCATTGAAACTGGATTGCGCCTCTTGCGATTTACGCTGGACACTCTGCTGTAATTCGTCTAATTTTTGGGAAAGTTTGCTCAAAAATTCCAAAACATAAGCTAGTCCATTGGGACGGTTAAGACCGCGTTCCCAGAAAGTTGCGATCGCAGCAGATGCAGTCTGCTCTAAGCGATAAAAACTCAATCCCAGTTCTTGAGCCGTCCGTTGTTCAAATTGATCTAACTGCCGTTTGTAGAGTTCTTTGATTGTCGGCAAAGCTGTGCGATCGTGACGCATTTCGCCAATTCGGAATTCGGGTTTAATCTGTCCGCCGCGATCGCTTTCAGTTAACGCATTCAGGACAGTGGCAGCGTCTGCTAGCTTGCAATCTTCTAAAAACCGGGTGATGTCGCTTTCTAAATCGATTGTTGCAGTAGATGCCATCAACTCATTTTTCAGCAAGCTTTGAGCATCCTCTAATTTCATCCGCTCGTATTGCTGTACTGGCAGAGTCAGAGTAGCAAAGCCAAAACTACAGTAATTTATATTGCGTCCTCGAACTTTTTCACCATTTGCCAAATAAGCGCGAATGTTATCAGCAACGTTAGCAGCGTCTAGACCGATTTGAGAACCAATCTGGATGTATAAGCCATCTGCAACTAAATTTTGCAAATCGTCTGGACGACCGACTACAGTTCCATTTTTGTTAACCCCGTCAATTAAAAATACAGCATCAAAGGGAGGGCGATCGGCTTTGATTTTTGTGATGCCATAATCAATCTCAATGCTATTAGATGGTGACAATCCCCAAAAGTGTTCAATTTCCTTGAGAGCGCCATAGGCATTAGACTTCACCAAGTGAGTTTGGGGAATATTGGCAAACACTCTCGGTAAAACAAATACCCCCGTAATATTAGAAAAATTATTGAGATGTTCCCTTGTTAAAAATGCCACATCTAAAAATGTGCCACTGCCCGTTCCACCAGCCAAACTGCCAACAATAAAAACTTCGACACCATCCCGACTGGAAACTTGAAAGTTATCTGAAAATGCTTGTTTATTAATGCGAATTTCGCGGACAGCATTGATTGCTTGAGAAATTAAACTTTTGATATCGCCTACTCTCGCAAATAAAGCGAGTCGTCCCCGGGCCCGAATCTGTCCGGCACCACTGATCAAGGCGTTTGCTGGAATATCCCTAGGCCACCATTCTGCGATGTGGTCGTTACGTGTTAGCGGGAGAGGATTAGCGACAGAGATTGCATAAAGTTCATTAGGTTCTAAAATAACCTTGGTGCCATCAGGTGATTTTTCTCGTTCTTGGATGTTTTCGGTAGTATCAATCGAAATAAAACGAATAACTTCTGGAACTGAGCCGTAAACGTCTATGAATCGCTTTTTAAGTTTGAGGACAACTTCATAACCCGTTCCTCCTAACCCGATAACAACGGTAGGACGAAAAACAACCGTGGGACGCACAACCTTGGGACTTAACATTCACTTTCCTGTGAGATTATTCAAAAGTTTGTCTGCCCACTGCTTGACTCAGAGGGTCTTTGGTGTTCAATCCAGTTAAATTGCAGCTTAACGTTGTCAATCTCAATGATGTCCTCGTCGTAGAGTTCATCTGTATTTATTTTTTTAGTATTGACAAAAATTACACCTTTCAAACACCGCAAATCTATATTTTTTTTGCCTACCCGCCAAACTGTGACTAACTCGGCATCAGAATTTGTCGCAGCAATGGCTGGTATCAAATCACTCAAGCGTACTCTCCCCTTGTGTAGGTGAGTGAGACTAATCTCTTCGTCTGCTGATGATTGTGGCAGGGGTTCTAGCACTACCAACGCTCCTTCTAAGCGTTTGCGGGTACGAAAATCTTCGACTAATTCCAAGGGGGTTTTGCGTTGAATCAAACAAATTAGTATCAGGGTAATTAACAGTACCAGCAGCACTAAGAGCAACCAAATGACTATTTTTCGTCCCAGTGGCATCAAAATATACAGATGAACTTCCGCACTAACCGGGGTAGCAATTGAGTTATCTGGAGTTAAGACTAAGGTGAAAGTGCGATCGCCTGCAAAACTGCTATCAGTAACTTGCAACTGCACAGGAATTTTAGTTTCTCCTGGTTGTAAGGATATGGCTGCTGAAGGTTCTGCGATAGAAACGTCTTTGAAATTGCCTTGCTGTTGTAAGCTAGCTGTTCCAGATATATTGCTGCGAAGTACAAAAGTTTGGGTTTCAGTGGTTTTGCCTGCTTCTATTGAGCCAAAATCTAGCTTTGTCGGTTGTATTTGTAGTTTTGACTTAATGGTTACAGGTAGGTCAATTTTAATTGGTGCTATCGCTTGGTCTGCGATCGCTAATACCAAGCGCAAGTTACTAGCGCCCGCTTTTGCCTCTGCTGGTATCTGTAAGCGTACAGGAATGGGTGTTTCTTGATTCGCAACTAAGTCGATGGTGCGATCGGGTGAAATTAAACGAATACCGCTTTGCTGAGGGTCTTCCAGTTGCAAACTTACTTTACTATTGACATTACTGATGCCATTAATATTGAGCGGTTCAGTAGTTGTTCCAGGTGATACTGGCTGCAAATTGGCAGTGGGTAAATTAATATCAAGTTTGGGTTTAATAAGCGTTGGTCGGATATTTTTAGCCAGTTGGTTAAGCTGAACTCCTCCAGGATCTCGCAATACTTGCCCCTTGCCGCAAAGTGCTGGATTGCTAGCAAAATCATTCAGTTGCTTTTCGTGTTCTTTTAATCCTAAAGACACAAAAAATATGTATGGCTTACATTGTTGCTCACGTAGAAATTGGGTATTACCAGGAATAGAAACAGGATTAGGAATACCACGCACATCTTCTAATCCATCTGTCAGAAATACTATACTGACAGTCCGACCAAGAGCATCAGTACGTTTGTTTAATAGGGCAGAATGTTGTAGCGCTTTTTGCACAGCTTTACCTGTATGAGTCCGCACACCCTCAGCCTGAAGTGAGCTAATTATTTGCTTTAGTTTACCTCTGTCTGGATTACTGGTAATCTTGATATCATCTGCATTTAAAGTTACATCTTTGTCAAAAGTATAGATAGTAACTGTATCGCCTAATCTAGCAGTATTGACAAATTCAGTAATAGAATTTTTGACTGGCTCAAAAATATTTTTTGTTCCACCTACACCACGCATGGAAGCAGAAGTATCTACTACTAAAATCCAGTCAATTCCACCTTTTGGAGTAGTTTGAGCAGATGCACCACACAAGTTATTAATTGATATTAGAGCAAAAAAAATCATGCTTTGGATTGAACGAAATCTCAAGTAATGCTTGAAGTATCTAAAACTCATTGATAGATTTCTCCATGCATAGTGATTTGATATTTGTCTTCTGTTAAGCTACTGCTTAACAGTTGATATTTAATCCGTCTAATGGCTGTACATATATTTCTGTACCATCCATATAATTCTCTTTTTGGTAAACTTCGGTTTGACAACCTGACAATTATGATTTGATGCACTGATTTCATCTTATTACCTAAAAAATGTAGGCTAAAGCTGCTATTTTCATACCAAAATCGATATAAAAATTTGATGAGATGTGTAAGTTATTTAAATCCAGTAGCTCGGTAAAAAAATCGCTCTTTATTTAATTATTTAATCTCAATATGAAATATTATATTGATATCTAACCATTAGTTAAATATTGTAAAAAACACTAATAATTGCGAATTATTTTTGTTTTAATCCCATTAATATATGTATTTCATAGAGAATTTGACAATTTTTGTCTGGCTAATTCTTTTTTTATCAATAAAAATATGAATGGTGCTAATCAGCGTTTTGTCAAGTTATATGTTAGCTATTTTTTTAAAGAATGTCACGTTTTTTTTAGACATGCAAGTTATCAAAAACTACAAGTTCAACTCTTTATATAGTCAGTAAATATATACAAAATTGTTGAGATAGTTGCCAAGATAATTTGATATTTCCGTTTAATTAGCCTTGACAGGGAGAAGGATAAATTGTTAGTGCTTGTAGTTATAGCGGCTCCGGTATAATTAACGTAGAAAAAGCTCTACTAAGAATCATGAACAGCTAAGGGCAAAAGCAAGCGACTGACTACCCGATTGTCTGGTAATTGATAGAAATTTAACTCTCCTCCCAGTTCCAGCATGAGATTTTGGCAGATTAGTAGATGTAAAGCTGGTGGTTGGTCGAGCTTGGAGGGAGCAAGCACATCTTTGGGTGTATTATCATGTAGTTCTGTGAGTAGCTCTGATTCCATCGCACCGTTATATGTAATCGACAGTTCTAGGGATTTCTGATGTTCAGTTCCTCCACTTGTGGAAGAATACTTTGCCTCTGAGGATTTTGACGCATCTAAACGGCGACACCAAATGTCAATTCTGCCGCCCATTGGAGAACAGTTACAGGCAGTAATTAATAATTCATGAATAACTAATTCAATTTTGACAATATCACCAGCGATCGCCATTGCAGATTGAGGGCTGGAACTAGGAATGCTTTTAGCTAATGTAGAGTTATTGGGCGATTCTGGCTGATCAATTGATTGTCCCAAACCGTGTACACCAATCCACAGCTTTTGTTTATGAAGTAAATTTTCGATGCGTTCGAGCGATCGCTTTAGTAAACTGGCTATGGGCATAGTTTCCCAACTGAGATGTAGCTGCCAGTTCTCAAGTTTTAGCATTCCACTCATGGAAGTGGCTGTGTGGTCTAATTGTCTTAGCAATAGCTGGTAGCGCATCTGAGTCAGTTCATTAGCAGGAATGCCCAAATCATGTATTTGTTTCAGGGATAACGCTGTTATTCTTTGGATTTCCTCTAGGCGACGATGTTTGTACCAGTTGAGTTGTTGTAATTCCTCTGTTGTGGATTCTAGAAGTCGGTTAATTTGCTTTTGACGACGCCACCAAGCTAATTGATTAACCAGAGTTGCGATCGCATTCAGGTTTTGTTGTAACCAGCGACGCTCTTGATAGTCTGCTAACAACACTACACCTGTGATTTCATAATCAGCATTAGTACGTAATGCCATCACCAAAATTTGACCTTTATCTGGAGTATTTAACCATTTTCGAGTTTCTGGGGGTAAATTATCCACCTTCAAAGTCAGGTAATTTTCCGTAGCCACTGCCCACTGAATTAAAGCTTCAGACTGGATAGAAATAGGTGCATCGGAAAAAATCCCAAATAGACTATTGTCAATGACTCCAGGAATAATTTCTGCCCAATTTTCCCCAGGCGACCAGGATAGTAGTAAGGCTAGGGGACAACCCATAATTGATGCTATTTGTTCGAGTGCTGTTCGTTCTAAATGCTTTTTTTCAACCTCGATTTTACTGTTCTGGGTTTGTGTCAAGATGTTGAGGCATTGCTCAAAAGCCTGGGAAGTTTTTTGCTGCTGGGTAGTATGGTTGTGCAATTGCCACTGACGAACAATCACACCAATTTGTTGACTAACAGCCCACAGTAACTCTTTTTCGAGAGTTGTCCAAGAGCGATGGGTTTCGTGAGTGATCAGCAAAAGTGCTGCTGGGATATGGCCATGAGTGCATTTACAAATAAGTAGCGATCGCACCCCACTTTCTAGTAAAAAAGGCCGCCAGTTAAAAAAGCGTAAATCTTCATCTAAATTCTCAATTTCCACCGCTTCAGTTGCACCTTGCAAAAGCTGTCTATCTAATTCTTTGAGAATATTCAGGTTAAATGTCAATGTTCGACGATTATGGGGCTGACTTTGGTAAATAAATTGATAATTATTCTGTTCGGGATCGTATTGCAAAAGCAAAAAACGGGTAGCTGCTAGTCGAGTTAAAATTCTTTTAGCACAGCTTTGTAAAGTTTCCTGAAGTTCATGCTCGCTATAAATACCTTGGGCAACTTGACTAGTTAGTTGGGCATCTTCTTGAATCTGTTTGATAGTACTTTCCATAGTTTCGTTAGGTGCAACCAAGGAGATTAAACCAGCCACACCCTGAACAAAATTTTTGTCTGCTTCCGTCCAGATTCGAGGTTCATTGCTTTCCACCGCCAGAAAACCGAGCAAGTTCTTTTGCCAGATGATTGGAGCAGCCAAGAGCGATCGCACCTTCAGCCGTTGCAGCAATTTTGCCGTAAAATGGCCTTTCAAAGAACTGCGGGCATCACCAATTGAGACAATTTGGTTTACTGCCAAAGCATAATAAAAGTCGCTCAAGTCCTGTACAGTCACTCCCACCGCTTGCTGAGTGCTGGAATTGCGATCGATTTTGACAAGCTGATTGCTCATCCGACACCAAAAGTAGCGCCCTTCACGATCAAACCAGTAAACATTTGTCCGGCTAGGGGAGACAAATTTATGAGTTGCTTGTACGCCTGCTTCCAGTCTTTGATTAAGGTTACTGAGGGTGCGTAAATTTCCAAGCAATTCTAATAATGGCTCATCGATTCGCTTGGTTTGCTTTCGCTGCTTACGTATCTCAAGTTGATAAAGCATTGCCCCCAGTTCGCCTAAAACCATCATCAATCGTGCTTTTGTTTCCTCTGTCAGTAGATAGCCCCAGCGTTCTGAACCCAGTAACAGCAAACCTAAGCAACGGTCTTTATAGCGAATTGGTAAAATAATCGTTCCTTGGATCTGCAATTTTTCAGCAATTTTGCGCCATTCAGCAGCGCGGATTTCAGTTTGTAAATCAGCTATGCCCAAAGGATGCTGTTCAATCACCACTTGCTCTAATAAATCCCCAGGACTGAGAACAACCCTTTGGTATAAAAAGCTCGTGTCACGCTCTGGCGTAATACCACCTTTGCCGAATAATATGTGATTTACGCGATCGTAAAGAGCAATCCAAATCAGTCTGTAATCAAACTGTTCTTTAAGATAAGAAATAGTAGTTTCAATCAGAACGTCAACATCATCTTCTTCTCTGAGGCTCTGGAGGACGCGCCCTAAAGAGAGGATCTGCTGTTCGGCGGCTATAGGTTTTTGCGGCTGCGCCATCTGATTTATTGGTTAACATAACTTGTAATATATAAGATGCCCAGAAAACCACCCTGAGTAATATTGCCACAAGTGTTTAATCTTGAACCTGAACAGCTTAATAGGCGGTTATGTACCCAGAACTACTTAACAGTAACAATACCTTCACCAAAAGAGAGCCTACAAAACAAAAATTTTAGCCAAACTAGCAAAATGACCCATACATGAGCATTTAACTGACAGCGAATGCCATAAGCATAAGTTTTGCGTGCATGACCATAGCGATCGCGCTGAAGGTTTTGAGCCACCTTTAGAAGTGCAGCAGCAAATAGTTGATGAATGTGAGGCGATCGATCAGACTGTAATTAATGCTCAACAGGCAATTCAACAACCTAGAAATGAAATTGAAGAGAATATAAATCAAATATAGTCTGATAATTAACCAACTTTTCGCGGCGATCGCTTACCTCAGTACATTGAATTATTACCCACTTGTACAAAATTCTGGAGTTAATTCTGACTGCTGAATTTTGAGTTATTCTTTATATTTATATAAGTTAATGGATATTTATAAATTTGCAATTAGTCCACTTTTGTTCAATCTGGTAAAAACAGACCCAGAGTGGTTACACCAGCAGACGATTCGCAGTTTTAGCTGGCTATCACAAACCCCTGCTAGTTGGGCAAACCAACGCTTACAAAAATCTTTATGTATGTACGATTCCCGCCTAGAACAAAATTTGTTTGGGCTAAACTTCCCAAATCCGGTCGGATTAGCGGCTGGCTTCGACAAGGATGGAGTCGCTGCTGGTATTTGGTCTAATCTGGGTTTTGGCTTTGCAGAACTAGGAACTGTAACTTTTCACGCACAACCAGGAAATCCGCGTCCCCGTTTGTTTCGCTTGCCGTCGGATAAAGCTGCTCTTAATCGCATGGGCTTTAATAATCTTGGTGCAGCAGCAATGGCGGCACGTTTGAAACAGAATTCAACGCAATTAATACCTATAGGGATAAATTTGGGTAAATCTAAAGTAACTCCTCTAGAAGAAGCCGCACAAGATTATCTTGATAGTTTTCGCTTACTCAAGGATTTGGGAGATTATTTTGTTGTTAATGTCTCTTCCCCAAATACGCCGGGGTTGCGATCGCTCCAAGATGCTTCTATGCTCAGTACCATCTTGAATTTATTACAAGAAGAAAATACAGCACATAAACCAATTTTTGTCAAGATAGCGCCAGATTTAGAATACGTTGCGATCGCTGACATTATTTCTTTGGCTAAAACCTACCAACTGGCAGGAATTATCGCCACTAACACCACCATCAGGCGTGATGGACTGAAAACTCAAGTAATTGACCAAACTGGCAAATCACCCCAAGAAGAAGCTGGCGGAATTAGTGGTGAACCATTGCGCGATCGCTCCACTGAGGTGATTCGTTTTATTTGGCAGCAAACCCAAGGAGAAATCCCAATTATTGGCGTTGGTGGCATTTTTTCCCCAGAGGATGCTTGGGAAAAAATTACTGCTGGTGCTAGCTTGATCCAAGTTTATACAGGCTGGATTTATGAAGGCCCACTGATGGTACGCCGGATTCTAGGAGGATTGCTTTCCAAACTAGAACAAAACGGATTAAATTCCATCAACGAAGCTGTGGGCTTAGAAGTAAAAAGTAAAAAATAAAAAGTCAAAAGTAAAGCTTGAAAGTTCTTTCTTTTGCCTTTTTATTTTTCGTCTACTGGAAAAAACTCTTTAGTTCTTTCCGAATATGACCAGGCAATACCATCAGGGTCTTTACTGCGACTCCATTCAGGAAACTCTGGATCGTTTCGTCGTTTATAAACCGTACTGGAATAGACATTTAGCCGTTTGGCAAGTTCAGATTGAATGAGAGAGCCAAAAATTAACTGTTTTTCCAGCGATCGTTTATCTTCTTCATGGGTTAGCTGTGGTTGTGATTCAGTTTCTGGTTGTTCCTCCTGTGGGATTGGTGGTGGTGCTAGGAGCGATCGCGCAGTTTTAGTTACTGGTTGAGTTGGAAGTTCTTTGACAGGCTCACTACTGTCAAGAATATTGCCGAGAATACTGGCAGTTATAAAGTAATAAGACTGTCCTGTATCTTCAGAGTTAACGATAGTGGCACCAAATTCAGAGGCTTTACCATCCAAGTAGCGTTTTGCCGTTGTTCCGGGAAAATTGCCCTTGATTGCCAAGTCCATTGGCGTAAGTCTGCCCTGATTTTCTCGAACCAACTGATGAAAAGTTGGGTTAACTCGTATAGTCCACTGTTGCCATTGATATTCCTGCCAAATCTTGAAGCCAATTACCAGCACAATTAACGCTAGTAAAATTCTCCAGGTAGCAACCAGGAAAATAATCAAAAACGAGATGGGCAAAAGTAGAACGAGAAAAGCCTTGCCGTTATCTTCTATGGGTTTTTCACTCATGCTGATTTTTGCCAAGTGAATTTTGGGAAATAGTATTATATATCTTGGCAAAAATTGTGACACTTTTTTGTATCTTTTGGCAAATTTAAGGCAAATTTATCGGCAAAATATTTACTATGTGAGTCTTGCAAGCCTTCTGAAACTAGAAATTTTCTAATTTTTCTGCGATCGCATTGGTAAATTAAATATACAAATCATGGTTTGCGCCGATCGAGCGATGCCTTCTCTACGAGACGCTACGCGATCGCTAACGCAGTCCCAACGAGAAGGTAATAATTTGCTGGTTGGATTAGAATCATCCCATTCCCCATCTCCAATTCCCAATGCCCAATGCCCTATCAACAAAAAAGTTGCTGCCTGCAACCCTAGTTAGTGAATCAAATAAACCATTCACATTCAGTTAAAAATCGAAGGTTGTACGAAGTACACCCACATACTGCGTATTATTTCTACTATCGTTTTCCGGGTTAAGAATCACCCAAAAACCAGGAGTTACTGAGATATTATCGTTCAGGCGGTAGCGATAGAATGCTTCAATATGATAGGCAGTGTCTCGGTCTTGACGGACATCACTGTTAGAGACACGCGGCGGTATACCGAAGAGAATTCCCGGCAAGTTGCCCTTACCGCCCAAATCGGGAAACGACATCCCAATCGCCCCAAACCAAGCATTGGCACTATCACCATTGTTCACAAAGAGAGAATCTGTTCCACCCCTACCATTAGAAATATCACTGAAACCAGAATTCTTCGCGTTTGCCCAGACATATCCACCCCAAGAGTGAACCTGGAAATTTGGGGAAAAGCGATAGTATCCCTGTACACCAACAATACTATTGGAAGTAGCAATGTTGTTTCCAAAAGGAGCGTTTGACAGGGCGCTGCCTCTCCCAGCGTTGACATCTACAGTGCCAGCAGGATTATAACCATGAGAATAGGCAACACCAATAGCTCCTTGTTTGCCGTAATATGCCAGGTGCGCCAGAGCATTGTAGCCACCATCAAATAAGCCATTTTGTGCTGATGAAACGCTTGGATTATTTGCTAAATAGCCCAAGGTGAGAATCAAGTTTTTACTGATACTCAAGTTAGCGGCTGCACCACCACCACCCCGCTCAAAGAGAGGGCTATTTTTGCCAAATAGTGAGGGAATCCCGTTCCCATCATCGCCGATAGTGGCAGGAGTGATGTTGTTTGTGATGTCGTTGTAACCAATACCTGTGGGGCCAACAACGAAGGAAAGGGAATCACCAACGGGGAAGTAGTAACGGATGTGGGGAATTATCAGTGTATCGTTGTTGTCATTGTCAAAATTCAGGCGTGTCATTCCCGTGCCTGTGGCTGCAGCAATTTGACTTGTACCATTGGAATTTGTAAAGTTGCCAAATTCTAGCCGAACTCGCAATAAATCCTTACCAGTAAAGCTACTCTCTAAGTTGAGACGACCCCGGTTTGCAAAGAAGAGACGGGAGTCATCGCGATCGCCACCCACTCTATTACCAAAGGTATCACTAATAGCGGTAATAATTTGAGCATTCAACTTAGTAGTGGTGGAAAATTGCTGCTCCTCTAGCGTTGCTGTATGTGCCTCCAGCGTATCCACCCGGCCACGCAGAGTTCCTAATTCTGTCGCAAACTCTGTCTGCAAATTTCGCAGCACTGTTAAATCTTTTTTCTTAACTAAATCATTAGTACCCACAGCAATTAATTCATTTACTCGGTCTAAACAGGCATTTAAACCAGCTGCAAATTCATAACGACTCAAGGCACGATTACCGCGATAGGTTGCGTCAGGATAACCTGCAATACAGCCATAGCGTTCGACCAGTGATTGCAGTGCTTGGAATGCCCAATCGCTCGGTTTGATATCGGAAAGTTGAGAAACAGAATTTACTTGTCCCTGCAAATTTCTATTAGCATCTGCTGGACTCGAATCTTCTTCTGGAGGTGATGCCGAAACTGCGGGAATTGCCAACAATAAGATAAAAAAGCTATGAGAAAAGACTTTGATCATTGACTTATTAATTGAAAATGGTTGAATTCTGACTTTGTAACTAAAGAAATTACAATCGAATAAAAGTTTATAACCAGTACATCAAGACGTACAAAAACAATAGCTGAAACCATTATCTTCGGTAGGGCAATTTATGAATTGCCTCTACGAATTGTAGTTTTGCAGAAGTCCTAATATTTTGAGTTTAGGTTTTAGGTTACTCAAAGCAACGCTATAACTTTTTGCTCATTGCTGCTTTTAATAGCCGCTTCTATAATCCGCATGACATTAATTCCGTCTTCGGCAGTAACAGCAATTGGCTGATTATCAACAATAGATTTATATACTGCGTCGTAATAGCCTAAATAACTGCCCTGTGAGCTTTTTACTTTTTCCCGAATTACTTTTGTGTCTTTTTCTGTATGCAGCAAGCCATATTCACTTTCCGGCTCTGTATACCAATCAAGTGTATTAGGCTTGATGCCTGCTACTAAATACTGTTCTTGAGCATCGGCTCTGCTTTTGAGAAAAGAACCCTTAGTGCCATGTATGATGTAGGCAGGTGCAGGCTCACGCACAAGGAAACCTGCTTTTAGTTTGACGCGCAGTTTGTCGTAGTAGAGTATTAACTCGAAATAATCATCTACCTGCGATCGCAGCCTTGTGATTCGGATGTCTGCAAAAATAGCATCAGGCATCCCAAATAAATACAAAGCTTGGTCTATTAAGTGCGGGCCTAGATTATTTAATATTCCTGCACCTGGACTTGGAACTTCTACATGTTGTTTATGGCTGAGTGCTGGTTTATATTTTTGAAATTGAAATTCTGCTTCAATAATATCACCCAGCAAGCCATATTCTATAACTTTTTTTACTGTTTTAAAATCACTATCCCACCTCCGGTTGTGATATACAGATAATTTCTTTCGCTGTTTTAATGCCAATTCATTAAGTTGTTCTGCTTCTCTGACTGTTGTGGTAAATGCTTTTTCCACCACTACATGTTTATCTGCTAACAAAGCCTGTTTAGTATAATCATAATGTGTATAAGTTGGTGTATTTACTACCACCAAGATTACTCGATCGTCAGCTAGCAATGCTTCCAAAGAAGGATAGCTTTTTACTCCTGGATAATCTTCCTGTATCAGCTTTTTGCTTCTTTCCCAGGAGCCTGCTAATTGAAAACCGGGATGCAAATCAATGAACGGCGTATGAAATACTTTACCGGACAAACCATAAGAACAAAGAGCCGTATTGAGAGTTTCCATCTTTTTACTGATTGACTGAAGCGAAAGCTTATATTTAGTTGTTGTCAGATGCTCGGCATAAAGTTTGCATAATTAGGGCGGGCAAGATGCCCACCCCACAAGATTTCTATAAATCTTGTCTGATTTGATATCAAATCAGTCTGTATCGGAATTATTCCTCTTTCCTCTTCCTCTGCGCTCTTAGCGTCTCTGCGGTTTTTTAATCATTCAGATATTATCAGAATTACCAATTACGCCACAGAGGTATTAAGTGAAGTGGATGTAAATTACATATCTTCTAACTCAATTCCTTTAGTTTCTTTAATAAAAAAGAGAATGAAAAAGAATGAGGTAGCAGCCGCAATTGTATAAAGTCCATAGGCAGAACCTAGACCGAAATATTGCAGTATGGGAGGGAATGTTGTGGAAATAACGAAATTCGCAACCCATTGGATTGCAGCAGCAATTGAAAGTGCAGCCGCTCGAATTTTGTTATTAAACATTTCTCCTAACAACACCCAAACTACTGGCCCCCAGGAGAAACCAAAGCAAAATACATAGAGATTGGCTGCAATCAGAGCTAGAGTTCCGGCACTTCCGGTAAGGGCGGGGTTTCCAGCAGCATCTAGGGGAGCGTTGCCAAAAATATAAGCCATCGTCCCCAAGGTAAAGGTCATACCAATTGACCCTATTATGAGCAAAGGCTTGCGACCAAATTTATCTACGAAGGCGATCGCAATTAATGTTGTAATAATATTGACTGCTCCTGTAATCACCGTGATGCTTAGGGAATCTTTTTCGGAAAAGCCGACTGCCCGCCACAAAACGCTGCTGTAGTAGAAGATTACATTAATTCCAACAAATTGCTGTAATACAGATAAGCCTATTCCTACCCAAACAATAGGCAGGAGTCCACCACTTCTAGTCAACAAATCAGAAAATTTAGGCTGGCGTTCACGAAATACTGTCTGCCGAATTTCTTCAATTTTTGGCAGCACATCACCCCCCAAAATCTTGGTCAGAACGTTAACGGCTTCTGGCTCCCGTCCTTTAGCAACTAAGTAACGAGGGGATTCAGGAATTGTTAAAGCCACCATCCCGTAAAATATAGCTGGCGGAACTGCTGTCCAAAACATCCAACGCCAGGCTGCAACCCCAAACAAAAATGGCAAGTCTGCTGAACCTGCTGACACAGCAATAAAGTAGTCGCTTAATAAGGCGACGAAAATTCCCACTACGATCGCTAATTGTTGCAGAGATCCTAATCTTCCTCGCAAATGGGTGGGAGAACATTCGGCAATGTAAGCGGGCGCGATGACGCTGGCAACGCCGATTCCAATGCCACCTAATACCCGCCAAAAGATAAAATCCCAGATACTGAAGGCAAGCCCAGAGCCAATGGCACTGATAGTAAACAACACAGAAGCGACCACCATTGCCTTGACTCGACCATAACGGTCTGCAATTTGTCCGGCAAAGAAGGCTCCTACCGCAGATCCTAGCAATGCTAGGGACACTGCTAGCCCTGTTACCCAACTACCGGTGTTAAAAGCTTTTGATATAGATGAAACTGCGCCGTTGATCACAGCAGTATCAAAACCGAATAAAAACCCACCAAGGGCAGCAGCACCAGCAATCAAAACGACATATAACGTGTTGGATTTACGACGAGCAGTAGTGGAGGTCATAGTTTATATATTGGGGATTAGGGATTAGGGATTGGGGATTGGGGATTGGGGATTGGGGATTGGGGATTGGGTGTTGATGCAGCCTCTGGTAGAGAAGTATTGGGGATTAGTTAGTTATTCCCTGTGTCCCCCACCCAATCCCCAATCACCTCTACCGTCTAGAACGTCTGCGGAGTCGGTCAATCATTACTGCCAAAATAATTACTAGTCCTTTGACGACTAGTTGCCAGAAGTAAGATAGGTTCAACAGAGTTAAACCGTTGTTGAGAATAGCAATAATTAATGCACCTAAAAGAGTGCCGCCAATGGTGCCAATACCACCTGTAAAACTGGTTCCACCAAGAATAACAGCTGCGATCGCATCTAATTCATAACCTTGACCCAATATGCCACTGGCACTGTATAGACGGCTGGCGCTCATGACTCCTCCTAAGCCTGCCAGTAATCCGCTAATACCATAAACAAATAGCAACACCCGATTAACTTTAATCCCAGTTAATCTGGCTGCCCGTTCGTTACCACCAACAGCATATATCTGCACTCCTAAAACAGTTTGCCGCAGCACAAACCAGCTAGCGATTACAGTTAGTAGTGCAATGATGACTAGCCACGGCAGAGGCCCGATGTAACTATTACCCACCCAAGCAAAATTGATGTCCCGATTAATCAGCGTTGTCCCTTTGGCAATCAAAAAGGCCACACCCCGCAAGGCTGTAAGTGAACCCAGGGTGACAATAAAAGGTGGCACATCCAAAAAGGTGATGAGAGCGCCGTTGACTAAGCCTAAAAGCAATCCTGCTAGCAATGCAGCAGGTACAGCCGCCCAACTTAAAGCCGGCAGTAGCGATACCAATAGTCCAACTACGGCAGACACAGCCAATATTGACCCAACTGATAGGTCAATACCGCCGGTGAGAATTACAAAGGTCATTCCTGTTGCCAGCACAATATTGATTGATGCCTGACGCAAGATATTAACGATGTTACCGCCGGTGAGAAAGTTGGGAGAAAGGAATGCAAATAAGATGCAGATAATTACTAAAATCGGCAGAATTCCCGCAACTTCCAGCAGAGTGCTGATTGATTTCCGGTTGCGAGCTGCGGGATTGTTGGCTGATTTATTGGCCGGGGGTCTGACTGTCTGACTCATAATGCTGATACCTCCGATGCTCCAGTTGCATAGTGCATAATCTTTTCTTGGGTGATTTCTTTGCCAAGACTGCCGTCCAGTTCGCCTACTAGTTGTCCCTCTCGCATCACCAAGACGCGATCGCTCATTCCGACAATCTCCGATAGTTCGCTGGAAACCATTAAAATAGCAACACCTTGCGCTGCTAATTCGCTCATAATTCGGTAAATTTCGCTTTTGGCACCAATGTCTACGCCGCGTGTCGGCTCATCTAACATCAGGACTCTGGGCTTAATGGCTAACCAACGCGCTAATAGTAGCTTCTGTTGATTACCGCCAGAAAGATCCAATGCTCTAATTTCCAAATTTGCTAGGCGGATATTGAAGTTTTCTACTGCCTCTGTTGACAGCCGATTTACTGAACCCCAGTTAACAATTCCACCCCTTGCATCCTGCTTGAGCGTGTTGATGGCAATATTCTTGCGGGCGCTCATCTCCAGAAATAAACCTTGGTCTTTGCGGTCTTCTGGGACGTAGCCAATTCCCGCAGCAATAGCATCACTGGGCGAATTAATTTCCAGTTTTTTCCCATTTAAAAATACTTCACCACTGGCCTTGCGGTCAGCACCAAAAATCAGTCGGGATAGTTCTGTGCGTCCTGCACCAACCAGTCCCGCTAAACCGAGAATTTCTCCAGCATGAAGTTCAAAACTAGCCGGCTCAATCTTCTTGCGGGCATCGCACATATTTCTGACTGACAGCACCACGGGGCCAGGATTCATTTGCCGTTGATGTTCGTAAAAATCTTGC
The DNA here is from genome assembly GCF_036917465.1 of Nostoc sp. Lineage (GTDB taxonomy): Bacteria > Cyanobacteriota > Cyanobacteriia > Cyanobacteriales > Nostocaceae > Nostoc. Next base: position 58,174 of record NZ_JBALDL010000041.1, on the reverse strand, counting down.
ATGGAACGCCCGACCATCATCTGCACCAATCGCTGTGGAGAAATTTCACTGCGTGTCAGACTGCCAATATATTGACCATCGCGCAGGACGCTAATTCGGTCAGCTAAGGCGTAGATTTCTTCCATGCGGTGGCTGATGTAAATAATCGCAATGCCATCACGCCGCAGTTTGCGAATTACCTCAAATAAATGGTCGCTCTCGCGGTCAGATAGGGCTGCTGTTGGCTCATCCATCACCAAAACGCGGCTTTTATCTTTTAGCGCTCGTGCAATTTCAACTTGTTGCTGTTCTGCGATCGATAAAGTACCAACTATAGTCTGGGCTGTAAAATTGGCTCCCAGGCTTTCTAAGACTTGCTCTGCTTCCAGTTGCATTGCTTTGCGGTCTAAAAATTGACCTCTCCGCAACTCGCTACCCATAAACATATTTTCGGTAACGGTTAAATTAGGTGCAACGTTCAGTTCTTGATAAATAAGATTAATACCCGCCTTGCGTGCTGTCGCCGGGTCGGTAATTTTCAGGGGTTCACCATTGATGCGAATTTCTCCAACATCTGCAATGTAAGCGCCTGCCAGAATTTTCATCAATGTGCTTTTACCTGCTCCATTTTCACCCATGAGGGCGTGAACTTCTCCCGGATAAATCGTGAGATTAACATTTTGGAGTGCAGATACACCATGAAATCGTTTGGTAATCCCTTGCATTTGTAATACAGGGGTGGTGGTTGGTGCATCAGGAAATGAGGTTTCAATACTTGTTGTCATGAAAATCTCCTCTAAAAATAATTTAAAAGTCGCAATTTTGAGTTATCTTATGTCCGCTCAATTGTTTATAGTTTTGGCGTTACCCCTCCCTAACCCTCCCCTTATAAAGGGGAGGGAACCGGATTTCTTATTTCCCTGCTTTACAAGGGGAGATTAAGGGGGGTAATTCTACTTGTGGGTAATTGAGCGGATTTGATATTAGAAATTCAGAACTGATGTGAAATTAAAATTATCACAAAATCAGGTTTTTAAAACTGATTCCTATCTTAGAAAGTTATGAATATCGCCTTTCGATATTCATAACTTTTTACAGATGCACATATATACATCATGGGTATGTGCAAAAACTATGTCAATGTATCAAAAGACTCAATTCAGATTAGACATTATTTTTAATAATTGTAAATTTACAAGTATTATTATTTCCAGCCTTTTTCTGTGCCAACATTATCTTTTGTAATCAGCTTAACTGGAATCAAAATGGTAGGATTGCTAGGTTTTTTGCCATTTAAAATGTCGTTTCCAACCTGAACTGCTTTTTCGGCCATCCCTCGCGGATTTTGAGTAGCGGTGGCAGCATATATACTATCTTTCGTTGCGATCGCAGTGATTGCTTCTGGCGCACCATCAACCCCGACAATAAAGAAATCTTTCCGTTGTGCTTGGTTTGCTGCTAGTTCTGCGCCAACTCCACTCGGATCGTTGATGGCAAAAACTGCATCAATTTTCGGGAAGGTTGTGAGTAAATCAGTCATAACTCTCAGTCCTCCATCCCGACTCCCTTCTGCATTCTGGTTTTTGGAGAGAATTTTGATATCAGGATATTTGGACAACACATTCTCGCAGCCACTAACTCGCTGAATCACCGAGTCAACTGGCGGCCCGTTAACTATGACAACATTGCCTTTACCTTTGAGGCGATCGGCAATATATTTACAACTCACTTCTCCAGCTTGAACATTATTAGTAGTGATGGTGGCATCCACACCTCCTTCAGCACCTGTATCTACCGCAATGACAATTCTACCTGCAAGTTTTGCTTTTTCAATTGCTGGTTTAATGCCGCTTTTATCAGCAGCATTGACGATAATAATGTCAGTATTAGAAGCAGTAAAGTTTTCAATTTGATTGGATTGTTGGTTCAAATCATAAGCACTGGAAACTACGGTTACATTGACATCTTTACCGCCAATTTTCTTTGCTTCTGCCTCAGTTGCTTGTCCCATGAGGACGAAGAAAGGGTTACTTAAATCGCCAACCGTGAAGGCAACGGATCGTAATTTGGAATTTCCAGTGGCAGTTTTAGTCTCAGCACTAGTATTGGTAGCAGGTTTTGGATCGGGGTTAGTAGCAGTGTTGTTATCGGGAGAGGCATTTGTACAGCCGACAACGCCACCACTGATGATACCTAATATGCTAGCTGCGATTACGCGAAGCGTAATACTAGAAGTGAACGCAATCCTTTTCATATCTATATATCTCCTAAATGTCTAAAAACAGGGTCAAGTATTGTAACCCTCGTATATCAAACCTTCTCTTTGTCTTGTAATTACGAATTACGAATTACGAATTACTATTACCAGCCTTTGTAGCTACTGAGGTTGTCTCTAGTAACCAAGTTGACTGGAATTAGAATGTCAGGTGACTCAGGTTTTTTACCCTGAATGATATCGTTGCCAATCTGAACTGCTTTTTCGGCCATCCCTGCGGGATTTTGAGCCGCAGTTGCAGCAAATACCCCATCTTTGTCTTCCATTGCTTTGGTTGCATCTGGCGAACCGTCAACCCCAACAATAAAAAATTCTTTGCGTTTTGCTTGTCTCGCGGCTAAGTCTGCACCCACACCGCTTTGATCGTTAGTGGCAAAAACGGCATCTATTTTGGGAAAGGTTGTGAGCAAATCACTCATAACTCTTAATCCTCCATCCCTTGTCCCTTCAGCGTTTTGGTCTTTAGAGATGAGTTTGATATTAGGATATTTGGATAATGACTTCTCGCAGCCACTAACTCGCTGATTGATTGAATCCATCGGCGTACCGTTGAGGATAACTACACTACCTTGACCTTTGATGCGATCGGCTATATATTGACAAGCAACTTCACCAGCTTGGGTATTGTTGGAGCTAATCATTGCATCTACATCTGCATCAACGGCTGAATCTACTGCAATGACAACCTTACCTGCAAGCCTTGCTTGATCAATTACTGGTTTAACTCCTTTTTTATCAACAGCACTGAGGATAATTAAATCAGTATTCGCAGCAGTAAAATTTTCAATTTGGTTGCTTTGTTGGTTCAGATCAAAGCCACTGGAAACCGCATTAACTCTAATATTACCGCCGATTTTCTTAGCTTCTATTTCCGCACCCTTTTGCACTGCATTATAAAAAGGGTTTCCCAAGTCACCCAAGGCAACACCAATTGTTTGCAATTTTCTATTTGGACTATTAACTGTAGTCTCTAAACTAGTGTTGGTAGCAGTATTAGTGCCAGTATTAGTAGCAGAATTGTCATTTTGAGCGCGATTTGTACAGCTAACAACAGTTAAACTTAGTATGCCAACTATGAGCAAAATTCTCTTCATATTCGTCTATTTTTAAGCAACGGATTTAAACTTCATAAAGTTAAGCAGAATATTAACTAGGTGTAATAAGTTCTGACCTAACCTAGATATACTGCTAGCTTTGTCAATATCAACTCTTACTAAACGTCTTATGAACTGACGTAGTTTGAGTTTGCTAATATTCAGTTCACCAAACTAGATATTTTATTTATAAAGCAATCTCTTGACGGCTAAATTACATCAAAAATTCACATTATTTTTTTGTAAAAATGCTTTTTTAATGTGTTTATAAAGAAACCACCTTTTCAACAAAAACCTAGAAAATGATCTTCTTAAAATTGCAAGTTTATACTTGTTTAATTAGTTTATCCCTCTTGAGTAAAAAAATGAGTTTTCTTTATCGATCTTTACAAAATAAAGAAAGCTTTTTAATCTCTCCTTATGTCCAAGCTCTAAGAATTACAGCATTTGCAAATATTAAGTATTTTTGAGTTTAGATAAAATTCAAAAAACTTAATATTGATATATCAAAGTTTCATAATCTAGCTTGGAGTTCGATCAATTTTAGATTTTAAATTTTTGGTAATGGAGTTGAAAGATTTAGAATCTTAAGTTTAAAGCTAGTTTTAGAGCCACTATCTTTAGGTATAGAGTTGATCTAAAATCTCAAATGCAAAATTGATCTAGTATTGCATTTTCTAGAAACAAGGGGCGTGATTAGCGCACAGCAATAGCTAGTTATCGAGTGTCATCAGTTTAAAACTTTAAGGTCGCTGGTAAATATTTAGCGACTAAATCTTCATAGTATGGTCTTAATTTTTGCCAATCAGGAGGAGTAGGGTTTTTTGAATACAAATCATAAGGATTGAATAAATTAACCCATTTAAACATCTCTCGGTCGTGATTATCCATCAAATGATTATATCCGTTTTCGCGGTGTTGAGGATAAAATGAGTGATAGCGAAGCATATACAACGCAGGTTCAGGTAAATAGTTTTTCATTATCTGATATAAATATTCATCATGTCCCCATGAAATATGTACATTACTCAATCCACAATTCGGCTCGTAAACACCATATTTAGTGTTGTAATTGGGATTATTGTAATCAGGGTTTTCTTGGAAAAATTCTGAAAAAACAATTTTATCAGAGAATGCACAACCCACAGGATAAGTATCACCTACGGTAGCCCATTGAGGCTCACCAAATAAACACAGCACTTTCCCCATATCGTGAAAGAAGCCGGTAAGTACCATCCAGTCAGGATGACCATCAGATCGAATGGCTTCTGATGTTTGCAATAGATGCTGTAACTGATCCATGTCTGTATCAGGATCTGAATCATCTACTAATTGATTCAAAAATTCAATCGCATCCCAAACAGACATTTCTTTTTTATCAAACTTGAGAAAATTCTTTTCTTTCTCAAATACAAAATTATATGTTTGATTAATATGATTTAAGCGATAAAATTCTTTTACTGTGTCTCTGGTAGGTGTTTCGTAATTTCTGTACGCTTCAGTAGTTTTACCTTCTTTAACTATGCTGTCTGGATTGGGATAGCGATTGAGTAAGTCTTCTTCCCACTCTTCTAGCGAATGTAAGGGATTGTATTGAGCTTGTTCGATGGAATTCTTGAGAATTTGAGACATATATTGTTACTCGTCGATATTGATTTGTTAAATATGCACACCTGTGCAAAACCTGTTATGAACTTATTCTTGCACACGTGTGCAAGAGAGTGTGTTAAGTTTCTTTTCTATCTGCATAACTCTGTACAACATACTTCGTTAAGCGTTTTTTACAATCTACTCGGAGCGGGATTAGGTAAAAGATTGACAAAGTACACGAAATGTAGGGCGCAGACTTAAGACCAAGTACTTATGCGATCTGGGTAGAGATAACCTTATGCCTATAGACGATTCATCTGTTCGATAGATTTTTCAATAAATAGCGTTATGCACACATCAGTAAAATCTCTCTTAAGTTTTTTGTCGGCTTCACCTAGAGGTGTGTTAATTTGCCAATTGTATGGTCTAGGAATACTACTACAGTTATGTGGTTCCTTTTAAACCTCTTTAGACTTGTTTACGACGTATTTGGTTGCTAAAAGTTCATGTTTTCCTAGAGACGTGATTAATCTTAATGTTACGGTTGTAACCAATAAGCTAAAGTCTCAAAGCCGCTCTAATGTTCTGCACGATCATCTGGGGTGGTTGTGCAACATCCATAGATATGGTATCTAATGGTTCTTCAAGGGTATCAAACTGGCTATTGAGGAGTTTTTCGCTCATATAATGATTGCTACGCTCTTGCAACCGGATTTGAATCAACTCATAAGACCCTTTCAGGTAAACTAGTTTAGTAAGTTCCCTATCCAATACCAAAAATTGCCGATAGCTGTCTTTTAAAGCCGAACAGGCCAGCACGACATTTTTATTTTCTTGTAGCCAATGTTTTATGGCTGTTTGCAAATCTTCTAACCAAGGTATCCTGTCAGCTTCACTCAACGCAATACCGCACTGCATTTTCTCAACATTTTCTGGCGAGTGGAAAGCATCAGCGTCACTAAACTCCCAGTCTAAGGAGTCTGCTAGCAGTTTTCCTATGGTAGTTTTACCAGAACCAGATACACCCATGACGATGATAATCATATTTTTTTGAAGAAAAGCTAAGTTATTGAAACTAACACAGAGCAAAATGTGAGTTGTATTAAAATCTCTTGACAAATAACGATTATTTTCTATAATACATACAAATGCACACGTGTGCAGTATTTAAAATCTAAGATAAAAATGAATAAACGAAGAATTTCAATTGAAGATATTGCTCGGAAAGCAGGCGTTTCTCATTCCACAGTTTCGCGGGCTTTGCGAGATAACGCTCTCATTAGCCCGAAAGTGCGAGAAGAAATTAAGCAACTGGCGCAGGAGATGAACTATGTGCCAAATGCGATCGCTCAAAGCTTGCAAAATAAACGTACTAATACCATTGGTGTAGTAGTAACTTCCATCGCAGATCCTTTTTTTGCTGAGGTAGTAGACGGAATTGAACAGATAGCTAGACCAGCCGGCTTGAGTGTTTTGTTAAGTGCTTCACACCGAGATTTTGAGCAAGAAATTGCAGCTATTGATACTTTTCATCGCCGGAGAGTAGACGGAATATTAGTAGCTGACTCACGAATTAGCAAACAGCATACAAAGCAACTAACTCAAATTGCTATACCAACAGTTTTGATTAATAGCCAGACTGAAGATCAATCTGAAATATTTCACTCAGTAGCAATAGACGATCGCTTAGGTGCTAAATTAGCCACACAGCATTTAATAAGTTTGGGACACACCGCTATTGGTTATTTGGGTGTGAGCGATCGCAGCAGGTCGAACCGCGATCGCCTAGAAGGATATAAAATGGCTCTTGCTGAAGCTGGTCTATCACAAAATCCTGATTGGGTTTCAATTAGTGACGAGTATGATACTAGAATCAGTGATGTCGCCACCGGACAAAAGATGCTATCTAAACTATTGACTGCTGAGGTAACAGGCATCTTTTGTTACAACGATATGGTGGCGGTTGGCGCTCTATTAGCTTGTCAAGAACTAGGTATTTTAGTACCGCGAAATTTAAGCCTGGTTGGATTTGATGGTATTGCTTTAGGTAGTTATGTTACGCCAGCACTTACAACAGTCAGCCAGCCAATGTTAGAAATTGGTGGCATAGCTATGCAAATGTTACTCGATTTATTAGAAGAAAAAACTGTGGAAAACCGCGTTTTATCTCCTTTTTTAGTAGAGCGTGGTAGTAGTGCAGCATTAATAAAATAATTTGAAATCGTGTCTAGCTTGAAAACTGTAGTTTTTGTGTAATCAGACTAAACCTACAAGAGAAAATATACTCTCCTTAAAAACTTCAGCTTTTAAAATGGACAACTCTTACTCTGTACGTAAGACAAATTCTTATTTACACTCAGCAACACTAAAAATTCTAATTAAACAAAAATATGTTAACCAAAAAACCGATTTTATCTCCCGATCGCTGCTTTTCTCCAGAACCAGTTCAAAGACGAGTAGCCCATCAATTTTTTGACAGCATATCTGCGTTACCTCTGGTCTGCCCACACGGACACGTAGATCCAGCCCTGTTAGCTAATCCAGCAGCGCGTTTTGGTTCACCAACAGAATTATTTATTATCCCCGATCATTACATTTTGCGGATGCTTTATAGTCGGGGCATACCTCTGGAAGCTTTGGGTATACCTACTCGTGATGCACCAACCGAAACTGACCACCGGAAAATCTGGCAATTGTTCGCCGAACATTTTTATCTATTCCAGGGTACTCCATCCGGGTTGTGGCTCAAAGACGAACTAACTAATGTCTTTGGGGTAGATGAACCTTTAAATTCTCGTAATGCTGGACGTATCTATGATTACCTGGAAGGTTTATTAGCCTTACCTGAATTTTCCCCTCGTGCTTTATTCAAACGCTTTAACATCGAAGTGCTTTGTACTACCGATGCAGCCAGTGATAACCTAGAAAATCAGCGATCGCTCCACGAAGAAGGTTTCACTCAAATTAGACCGACTTTTCGACCAGATGCAGTAGTTAACTTAGATGCTCCTGGTTGGCGAGAAAATCTCACCAAATTAGAAAGCAGCGTCGATAGAGAAATTAGCACTTACGCTAATTTTGTCCAAGCTTTAGAAGAACGTCGGGCTTTCTTTAAAAAAATGGGCGCAACAGCTACCGATCAAGGTGCAGCTACACCTTATACCACACGTCTTTCCGAGCAGGAAGCAGAAGCTATATTTGCAAGAGCATTAAACGGCAAACTCAATCCAGAAGATGTGGAGCAGTTTACCGGTCATATATTCATGGAAATGGCTCGGATGAGTGTAGAAGATGGTTTGGTGATGCAAATGCATTGTGGTGTTATGCGTAACCATAACTCGGCTCTATTTGAGAGATTTGGATCTGATAAAGGTGGTGATATTCCCCTCAAAATCGAATGGACTCAAAATCTGCACCCGTTGTTGTCAGCTTACGGGAACGATCAACGCTTCCGGTTAATTCTTTTTGGCATGGATGAAAGCACTTATAGCCGAGAGATGACTCCCTTAGCTGGTCATTATCCTACTGTCTTGCTTGGCCCGCCTTGGTGGTTTCACGACAGCGTAAATGGCATGGAACGCTACTTCAATCAGGTTATGGAAACAGCCGGAATTTACAATACTGCTGGGTTTAATGATGATACCCGCGCTTTCGTTTCTATTCCGGCTCGTCATAATGTTTGGCGGCGGGTAGCTTGTAACTGGTTAGCCGGATTGGTAACACGGGGATTAGTTGATGAAGAGGAAGGGTATGATATGGCCCGCGCTTTAGCTTACAACCTCGCTAAGAGTGCTTATAAATTGGACTAAGGGACTTCCAACAAATAAATTACCCAATTTTGTGGGGTGGGCCGAAAAGCCATTGGTGTCAAGTTAACGTGAAACCCTTATAAAAACTGGATATTGAGTTCACTGACTTGCGATCGCGATCCGCGTTACCCCACCCTAACCCTCCCCTTATAAAGGGGAGGGAACCGGATTTCCTTCCTGTTTCCCACCTTTATAAGGGGGGATTAAGGGGGGTAATACGACTTGTGTACACCATAGTATTGATTTTTGAATTACGAATTGAAACAAGATGTCAGATTTTATTTTAAATAAGCTTTTTAGCCTAAAAGAGCAGGTAGCAGTAGTCACAGGCGGTTCAGGCGTACTTGGTGGAGCTATGGCACGAGGTTTAGCCCTTGCTGGAGCGCGAGTAGTGGTTCTGGGTCGCAATCAAGGACGGGCGGAAGCGGTAGTGGCTGAGATTACAGCTAATGGTGGAGAAAGTATGGCTGTATTAGCAGATGTTAGCGATCGCTCCCAATTAGAAATAGCCAGAGATAAAATTGTACAGCGTTGGGGTCAAATAGACATCTTGGTAAACTCGGCTGGCGGTAATATTCCGGCTGCCACAATTACCCCTGATGCGACTATTTTTGATATGCCTCGCGTTGCCTTTGAGGAAGTAGTTAGCCTAAACTTACTCGGTACTCTACTCCCCAGCCAAGTTTTTGGTCAAGCAATGGTCGAAAAAAAACAGCCCCACGGTTGTATTGTCAATATTTCTTCTATGTCTGCTATCCGAGTAATTAGCCGCGTGGTTGGCTACTCAGCCGCTAAAGCCGGGATAGATAACTTTACTCGTTGGTTAGCCGTCGAACTTGCTCAAAAGTATGGGGATGGAATGCGAGTAAATGCGATCGCGCCAGGTTTCTTTATTGGAGAACAAAATCGAGATTTACTCCTAAATGCAGATGGCAGTTTGACCGAACGCGGGCAAAAAATTATCGAGCATACCCCTGCTGGACGTTTCGGAAAACCAGACGAATTACTCAGCACCTTGATTTGGTTATGTAGTCCTGGTTCTAGTTTCATCAATGGGGTAGTAGTGCCAGTAGATGGTGGGTTTAGTATCTACAGTGGAGTTTAATTATGCATTCACTAGCTGTAACTAACGGAACACTTTCCGACGAGCAAGTTTCCGGGCTAGTTCATCAAGCTTTGGCAGACCGTCAGTTAGATGGACAGCGTATCTTAGTCTTAATTCCAGATAGCACCCGCACTGCTCCCATCCCGCAAATGTTTCGATTGCTGCATCAGGAGTTAGGAAAAAGGGTAGCGGCTCTGGATTTTTTGATTGCTCTCGGTACACATAATCCCATGAGCCAAGAGCAAATTAATCACCTAATAGGGGTAACACAAGAGGAACGAGAGACAACCTTTAAAAAAGTTTGCATCTTTAACCATCTGTGGAATGAACCAGATACCTTTACTTCTTGTGGAGTAATTTCAGCAGATGAGATAGCAGAGATTAGCCGAGGAATGCTACATCAATCCGTTGAAGTTCGTGTTAACAAGCTTGTAAACCAGTACGATTTAATCATGATTTGCGGCCCCGTCTTTCCCCACGAGGTTGTCGGTTTTTCTGGTGGAAATAAATACTTTTTTCCCGGTATTGGTGGTCAAGAAGTAATTGATATATCCCATTGGTTGGGTGCTTTAATCACCAGTTACGAAATCATTGGGACATCGGGAATAACCCCAGTTCGGCGCTTAATTAACCGAGCCGCTAACCTAATTTCTACCCCGAAACTTTGCTTGGCGATGGTGGTTGCACCTAAAACGAATCAGCTAGCTGGACTTTACATAGATAAACCAGAGCCAGCCTGGGAAACTGCTGCAAAATTATCCGACAAACTGCATATTACTTATGTAGATCGGTCTTTTAAACAAGTGCTTTCAATAATGCCCCAAATGTATGATGACATTTGGACAGCAGCTAAAGGAATGTATAAGCTAGAGCCAGTAGTGGCCGACGGAGGCGAAGTAATTATATATGCCCCTCACATTACCGAGTTTAGCTATACACACGGCGAAATCCTATCCCAAATTGGCTATCATGTGCGAGATTATTTCCTTAAACAGTGGGATAAATTTAAGGTTTATCCCGGTGGAGTGCTGGCTCATAGTACTCACTTAAAAGGTATGGGTACATTTGATTTTATAGAAGGCGAACAAGCTCGGATTCGCGTCACTTTAGCGACAGGTATTTCTGCTGAACGCTGTGCTGCTCATAACTTAAACTATCGAGATCCGGCTACCATTCGACCCACAGAATGGGCTAACCGTGAAGATGAAGGGATCTTGCTTGTGCCAAAGGCTGGGGAGATATTGTATCGGATAACTACTCTGTAATTCGTAATGACTTATACCAATTCTGTATGAAGATGCACATAATAAGTCCCCCCTTCACAAGGGGGGACGGCGTAGCCGGGGGGTAAATATATGCAGCTTCACAAAAAAATGGTATTAGCGTAATTGTAGAGAGTCCGCGAAGGTAATTAAGTTGAGTCAATTTTTTGGCGTTGGTGACAGGGCGATCGCAGAAGCACAGAGGATGCTTTGTAACAAAATCTGTAACAGCATTACTATTTGAGCTAGCACTCGTATAGATTGATGAGAAATCTACGGGTAATCCCGGAATTTAAGGATTAATGCTGCTCAAAGATATACGAGATTATCAAATTCTCTTTCTTGGCTTGTTCCTAGTATTGGGAATCGGTACACGAGACTGGACGCTACGACCAGAGTTAATTGGGGTAGCGATCGCCACCAGTCTTGTAACCCAATGGATATTGTCATTAGTTACTGGTAAAGAACAAATGGCAAATCTTCGCAGTGCTTTAATTACCTCCTTGGGACTAAGCCTGTTGTTACGGGCTGATTGCTGGACGACAATGGCAATAGCCGCAGTAATTGCGATCGCTAGCAAATTCCTCTTCCAAGTTGGCGATAAACATTTCTTTAATCCCACCAATTTTGGCATCATATCTGCCTTGATTCTGACCCCCGATGCTTGGGTTTCACCGGGACAATGGGGTGAAGAGTGGTGGTATGGGCTATTATTTGCCGGCACTGGTGGCATGATTTTGCAGCGCGTTGGTCGCTGGGACACCACAGCAGCCTTTTTGGGTTCCTACTCCTTACTAGAGGCGATTCGTAATCTCTGGCTGGGTTGGACTTGGGATGTTTACTGGCATCGATTGATGAGCGGATCTTTGCTGCTGTTCGCCCTATTTATGATTACAGATCCGCGATCGATTCCCAATTCCCGAATTGGGCGGGTAATTTGGGCAATCTGCATCGCCGGATTAACTTTTATTCTGCGAAATTATTTCTTTATTTCCACAGCAGTTTTCTGGGCGCTGTTTGCCCTTGCGCCATTGACGATCTTGTTAGATGTTCTGTGGTTAGCCCCAAGGTTTTCTTGGCAAGAGGCAGATAAAGAAGCAGGAGAAGAAGTGCTTCTTGTACAGAAGCGATTAATCGCGTCTCTAATTAAAAATGCAGAGGTATAAAATGAGATTTTTTCGACCTTTAACGCCATTATTGTTGACAATTGTAGCTGTTTTGTGCTTTGCACCAGCAGCTTGGGCATTTTGTGGATTTTATGTAGCTAAAGCTGATACAAAACTGTATAACAAAGCTTCTCAGGTGGTAATCGCACGAGATGGCGATCGCACCGTCTTAACAATGGCAAACGACTTTCAAGGCGAAGTCAAAGATTTTGCAATGGTAGTACCTGTGCCAACAGTGCTGCAAAAAGAGCAAGTTCATGTCACTGAACCCAAAATTATCGAACGCCTAGATGCTTTTAGTGCGCCGCGATTGGTTGAATATTTTGACTCAGATCCTTGTGCTGTAGGTGATTTGGTAGATCGACCTGCTCCGGCATCTAGAGCAAGCGCAGTCAATGAGGAAGCTAAAAAGACAAGCGATCGCAGTTTGGGTGTAACAATCGAAGCACGTTTCAACGTCGGCGAATATGACATCCTGATCCTTAGTGCTAAAGAATCTGGCGGACTAGAAACTTGGCTCAAACGCAATGGCTACAAAATCCCCAGAGGTGCGAAAGAGTTACTCAAGCCCTACATCCGCTCCTCAATGAAATTCTTTGTTGCCAAAGTCAACTTAGATAAATTCGAGAAATCCGGCTACCAGTTCCTTCGTCCGCTACAAATTTCCTACCAGTCACCCAAGTTCATGCTGCCAATTCGTTTAGGCATGATCAATGCCACGACAGAGCAAGATTTGATTATCTACATCCTCTCGCCCCAAGGACAGGCAGAAATCACTAACTATCGAACGGTAAAAATCCCCTCTGACGCAAATGTTCCCTTGTTTGTCAAAGATAAATTTGGTGAATTTTACAAATCAATGTTTCAAACTGCCTACACCAAAGAAGACAGGAAAGTTGGTTTTTTGGAATACGCTTGGGACATGGGTAGTTGCGATCCCTGTTCAGCCGATCCTCTAACCCAAGAAGAACTCAAGCAAGCAGGCGTATTTTGGCTAGATGATAATTCTGGAAGTAATGTACCAGTATCTCCAAGCTTTCGTCGTCCCTCTCCTACAAGCAGCGTCTTCATCTCCCGGTTGCATGTCCGCTATACCCGCGATAAATTCCCTGAAGACTTGATATTCCAACAAACTGCTAACAGTGAATCTTTCCAAGGGCGTTATGTTTTGCAACATCCGTTCCAAGGGGAACTCAAATGTCAGGCGGGTAGAGAATATAAGCGAACTTTGCCCAAGCGTTTTGAACAAGAAGCGCAAACTCTGGCTAAACTAACCAACTGGAATATCCAAGACATTCGCAACAAAATGAAGCTGAGTGTTGGTAATCTGAGATATTCCTGGTGGGAAAATTTATTTTCTTGGCTGGGATTATATTGAGGGGCATGGGGTATGGGAAAGAAGGAAGGGAGCAGGGAGATGAGGGAGACAAGGGGAAATTATTTAACAAGTTTCTTCCCAAATTCCCAATTCCCCAAATATTGACGAAAGGTAATTTTTTGTGCGGTTATTATACGCAATACTAAGATATTCTTGCTTTCTTTCTGCCCCAACATTGTCATGGTTCACTTCGATGAACAGCTACGCCGCTTAGTTACCGAAGCCTGTGGACACCCACTTGGAAGTCCTCAGCGTCAAAAGCTGCTCACGCAAATTATTCGTTTGACAGCAAATAGACTCTGGAGGGAAAGTACTCCCTACTATCAAGATGCACTACAACAAACTTGGTTGTATTTCTGCCGCAATGTTTGTGATGGTTTGACTGGTCAAATCTATGACCCCACCTATGGCAGTGTCATCACCTGGCTGAATGCTTACCTAAAACGGAGACTACAGGACTTTTACATTAACCAGAACCGCGAACAAGCCATAACAGTCCCTCTTCGGGTTCGTCAGTCTACATCAGGTGGAACAGGTCAAACAATCGATCCTATAGATAACCTTCCAGCTACCCCCCAAGCACCTCCCATTTTGGAAGAGTTGGAGACATGGGCTAGGACAGATTCTGAAGGTGAACTGCGCCGTACCCATATTAAAGGGCGGCCAGATGTCAATTGTCAGGTGCTAATTCTTAAACGCCTACCCCCGGAAGTTAGCTGGAAAGAATTATCTGAGGAATTTGACTTGTCAATTCCGACATTAAGCAGTTTTTATCAGCGCCAGTGTGTACCACGTTTGCGTAAATTCGCTGAATCGGAGGGATTGTTTTAAACAAGAAAGAAGGCAGAGGTTTAGAGGTTATTTATAAAGTAAAAATAAAATTCCTGTAGGGGAGCCAGTGCGTCCTTCCGTTTTCCCGACTTGTTCGCTTTTAGCGTTCTCGCAGGGTAATCTTGCAGCAACCAAGAGAAACGAGGAAATACGTTATTAACGGTTTGTGAAGCGATCGCTAGCTGCCCGTCCTTAGCTTTTACAAGACCTCTAATACTTATTATTATCTTGGTATCTATTTCAATACGTATCTTTTCAGAAATGAAACCTGATTCCTATACAATACGGTTCGGTTAACGTTTTAATATGTCTGAATATCCCCCCAACCCCCCTTAAAAAGGGGGGCTTTTAACCATCTTTTACCCCCTTTTTAAGGGGTCGCCGCAGGCGGGGGGATCTTAACCGAACCGTATTGGATTCCTATATATACTGCAATTATCAAGCAACGAATTAATAAGCTCCTAGTTTTAGACCTACCAGGAGCTTTTTTAATTAATTATTCATTGGAATTAGAGTAGTTCATCACAAGAAGTAATGGCATTCATCCTCAAGGCTATTTATAGTTGATTCTGCTGGTAGATTGAATATCAATAGTTGGATTGCTATTGTGTATTTGTGAGTCAAAAAGATTTATCAGATTGAAACAATGAATATTCTTGCTTGGATTGTTTTAGGTCTAATTGCTGGTGCTATTGCAAAAGCTATCTACCCCGGTCATCAAGGCGGCGGAATCTTAGCAACAATTTTATTAGGAATCATTGGAGCTTTTATTGGTGGTAGTCTGGGTATATTTTTCAGTACGGGAACCTTGGCTCTAGCGGCTCCCACTCTTAGCATTCCTGGTATTGCAGTAGCAGTTATTGGTGCAATTGTTGCTGTTTTCTTGTGGAACTTGCTACATCGTCGCAGTGCTGTGTAATCAATTAAATTGGAATTAATTAATAGTAAAAATCAGGGAACTCTTTTCACTATATATATTTTTTCCCTGAATTGAAATAAAACAATAGCGCTTACCTATATTAAGGTAAGCGCTATTGTTTTATTTTGTTGGGGTGCGATGCTGTTTAAGCGAACTACGGTTAATAAATCAGTTACAAAACCTGTTACTTGATTGAAGCATAAGCAGTCAAACAATTGACTGTCACAGAAAATATCATCTTAGAGGATGTTTGAAAAGTCATCTTTTCGGTATCAAAAGTTTTAGATCCCTCTAAATCTCCCGATAAATTGGGAGACTTTGATTCCGGTTCGCCCCTTTTTAAGGCAGTAGGGGGATCTAAAAGTGCCTAAAATCACAGCAAAACACTTGTTTATTCAACCTCTTAGTCGGGAAGTTTGGGAAATCTACACCTCCGAAAGCTTTAGGTACTCCCTATTTTGGAGAAAATCGCCACTCCGACTAAAAAAACGTTCCTTCGACGAACTAAAAAACAGCTTATTTTTTACTTTATGAACTACCAGTCCTTACTTCGTTGAAGGACTGGTAGTTCATTGTTCACCCCAGCGATTCCACTGGCGAAAATTAGTTCCGGCACTCACAGCTAAACCAATTTGGTGCTGTGAGGATAGTTCATCATAGCCACCTTCGTTTGCGCCAATATAGTACATACGAAAACTGCCATCATCCATTGCGACTATACAAGGCGTGCCTACCGCTCGTGCATCCCAACGACCAGAACCCTTTTCAGCATGGGAAAATACTGAACCTCCAACTTGCTCTCCCGGAACTTTTTGCCAATGAATCCCATCCTCAGAAACAGCTAGACCGATGGAGTGATAACCACTACTGTTAACACCTTCGTAAAACATTACATACTCTCCCTTTATTTTCAGAACATGGCGAGTACCAATGCCTCTCTCATCAAAACTTCCAGATTCACCTGGTTCTAAAATCTGACCGACTTTTTGCCAATGAAAACCATCGCTAGACACAGCTAAACCCACTAAGAATCCTTTCTCAGGATTTAAGGTATGGTAGTACAATTTCCACATTCCATTATCATCAGGTAAAACTTGTGGCCAGGCACAAAACAAGGCATCAAACTCCCCTGGCTTGCCTAAATCTAGAAAGGCTCCTTTGTAAGTACTTTCCAACCGTACCCAATTAATCCCATCACGCGATATAGCAGAGCCAGGGAGCATATTTAACCCTTTCGCTTTAAACCCTCCCCGATCGACAACTGTGCCATCACCCCCAAAATACCACATCCAATAAAGACCATCCTGTTCGTATACATTGCTTACACCAACATGGGCTGAGTCGAACCGATTTGGATCTGGATGAGGCTCAAAGACAGCCCCCCTAGTTAATAATCCCTGGACGCGTTGCCAATCAATTCCATCAGCAGAAATCGCTAAACCACATCTACCTGTGGGCAAATTTATTTCCCGATCAAAGGACGAATCCCGACCGTAATACCACATCCTCCAAGTTCCATCGGCACAAAACAAAACCTGTGGCGAAGATACTCGTTCGGAATCCCACCAACCTTCAGAGCCTGGCATGAAAATTAATCCTGGTTGATGGTTTGAGGTTTTTGAGTTACTCATATCTAGAATCTAATTAACTATTAGGGCTATCAACATAGTCACGGGGGCTAATAAAGATTAAATAACTACTCATAGTACCTTGTCTAATTAAATATAGAGGTACTTCAGTCCCCGCATGATGTATATTTGGTAAGTACTGATAACCAGATAATTGTAAGTACGACTAAACACTAGGATGATAAGCGATCGCATTTATCATCTATAAGTCTTGGTTAAGTGGAATAGATAGCAGATAGCTTTCAGTACTAAATACTGGCGGATTTCAGTCCTAATTGAAGGAAAAATTTAACTTAATCTTATCCTTTTGTTGATTTGTTCTTAGTTGTGCTGAGACTTTTAATACAATATATTCTACTTAATCAGTATTAAATCTTCTATAAAAATCCAATTTTATTTTTGAAAAGCTTCACTACTGTTAACTTTGAGCGTTCTAAATCAGAAGCTCAGTATACTTAACAAGATTCATACCGGATTCTTAAGAATTCTATGTGATATTGTCAAAGTAGATTTAAATATTTCAGCCTGACTGTTTGGTATCGTACTCACTAAAGCAGGATAAACTCTATGTATCGATTCCAGATCAGTGCATACACGCAAACTGGTGAATCCATCGGTCTGGTCGGTTCTACTCCAGAGTTGGGACTGTGGGATATCAAAAAATCTGTCCATCTGCGAACAAGTGGCGATCGCTATCCTTCATGGTGGACAGATATTGACATTCAAGAGTCAGGCAATCGCCAGAGAGTTGAATATAAGTATGTACGTCTCAATGCCAACGGTAACGTCCAATGGGAGAGTTTACTAGATACAAATCGGTGGATACCGATTGATTATCGGGATGATTCAAACACGATTATTGTGGATGATGGTGCATTCGGTTACTTACAACCTTACCCCTTTGGATACATTGAGAAATCGGCTGTCAAGATGCCCGTGGTGGAACAAGGGGCTGAGAGACTCAAAATCGTGGTCATTGGCAGTTCCGTCGCATTAGGTCATAAAGCCTGGTTTTTGAAAGGTTGGGTCTGGTTGTTGGCACAGGCTTTAGAGCAAAAATATGGGCATCAACTAGTGAATGTGTCAGAGGTGGGGGTGAATGTCAGCAAAACGATCGCTAGATTCCCTTCAGTTGTCATCCCAGAACAACCGGATATCGTGATTATTGCTTTATCTCTGGGCAACGAGGGATTAGCCTACTGTCCACCTCACGAACGGCGGGCAGTACAACGGCGGTTCGAAAGTGGCTTACAGCAGTTAGTGAAAATGACGCGGGACATCGGCGCAATTCCAATTCTGGGGGGTGTGTATCCCAATGACGACTATTCTCTGGAGCATTACTGGCTGCTCCAAGACACACACAAGCGGATGCTAAGTTGGGACGTAACTGTACTAGATTGGTTGGCAGCCGTGGATGATGGACAAGGACGATGGAAAGCGGGGACATCCTTCGATCCGGCTCACCCAAACATTCTCGGTCATAGCCTCATGTATGAGCAGATCGACCAGCACCTATTCGACATCGATAAAGACGAACTGACAGAAAAACAACGTTTCCAGCAACCGAATGAGTTTCCCGTCTACTTTGACAATGCTGGCTTTCATATCTCTGTGTGTATCGAAGAGAAGCGTTTACGGATTGTTAATTCATCACAATACAGTTACACGATCGCTCCCTATTGGCAGGAATTGCAAACTGCATTACAAAGTCGGGCAGGATTGATACCAGGTATTTACGTTGCAAAGTCTGTTAAACCAGGGATACTCCCCTTCTTTGCCGTGCAAGAAGATGGTGCGATCGCAACCACAGTAAATATCCCCCCTGGTGCAGACTTAGAATATAGCGCTGGCTTCAATCTCTTTTTGCCGAACAACTCACAAGTTTTATTCTATGACGGGCATCTAGGGATTTTGCAAGCAAACGAACGGCAGATATGGGCGATCAACGAATCAGATAACGAGTACAACATCCAACCCATGTGGACAGAGGTTTGCAACGCCCTTAAAGCCATGCCATCGGGTGTTTACGAAGATCCGCTTCATCCCGACATTCCCTTTCGGACAATGATAATTGGCAAGGATGGGCTAGAAAGTCGGGTGAAAGCACCACCTAAGTCTGCGGTGTTTTTCCAATACAAATGTAAGTTATCGGATATTAGCCGTGTCGCCATTCTTCCCCTTGGCGATCGCTGTGCCGTCCGCATGATGCTATATAAGATGGAGTACGATGGCCCCGCCTTTCCCTTTGATCTAACACGCACAACTAATATTGCAGATGTTGCGGATGCGATCGAAAACGGTTTTTATGATATGTGGAATCCTGCCTTTCTGCACTATAGCCCCGATGCGGAGAGAATTTACCATAGTAAGTGGTCGGGTCTATCCTTTGCCCATGAAGTCGAGGAGACAGACGATCCAATAAACGATATGTCTCCCGTTCATGAACGGATACGCATTCGATATACGGCACGTTCTGAAAGGTTTTGGTACGCATTGCAGCACTGCGACAAAGTGCTTTTTGTTCGTACAGGAATTAGCGATCGCGGTGGCGTAATCGATCTGGTCGAAAAGCTAGAAAAAAAATGTCAGGGGAAGCCATTTCATCTCTTGCTGCTTTCTCCCCAAAACGATGATGAGTTTTTAGACCTTCCCAATGTGCTGCACTACAATGTCGAGTTTAACCCCGATCGCATGTATGACGATTTGGGACACTGGATGTATTGCACAGAAGTGATGCGAGGAATTCTGGAATCCCTTGGGGTGTCTAGTAAGAACCTCTTTTGGTGTCCGCCCAAAACACCGAAAGGGGTGAGAAATTAGTTAAGTGTGATGCCTATTCCAAAATCAGTTTTGTTACTACTAAACTCAAATGTCCCTGAATATGAGTATCAGAAAAACATAAATAAATACTAATATCTTTATAGTTATATATAAATTAATAGTTAAATAATCTTAGGAGAAATAAAAATACCTGGATCTAAATCAGCAGTGGTACTTGCTGGATAGACTGATGCAGATCCTCTCTAAACCTAGAATAACAATCTTCTCGCTGGCACTGGCAGGCATCCTGAGTCGGTGACTGCCCAGCAGCCTTGCGCTTGAACATGAAGGAAGCAACAATGAGTAGCAATCTTGCCATTAAACTGCGTTCTGGAACTCAACAAGCCCACACATCAGCAGAAAATGTGGGATTCATGAAATGTTTTTTGCAAGGAGTTGTGGATAAAGACTGCTTCGCCAAATTTTTAAGCAACTTGTATGATGTCTACAGCGAACTAGAAGCAGCATTACATCACAATGTAGACCATCCTCTGATTAGTGCAACTTACTTCCCTGAACTTAATCGCCAATCCTCCCTCGAAAAAGACATGGTGTTCTATTATGGAGATAATTGGAGAGAGCAAATTACACCCTCATCTGCTACCCAAAAGTACATTGACCGCATTCGGGAAATTTCTGCTAGTGAACCAGCCTTATTGCTAGGTCATGCCTACACTCGCTACATGGGCGATCTTTCTGGGGGTCAAATGCTTCAAAAGGTTGCTCAATCAGCCCTAAAGCTTTCTGGCTATGAAGGCACGTCCTTTTACAATTTTGAGCAAATTCCTGATAAAAAAGCATTTAAGGATAAGTATCGTCAGGCATTAAATGCATTATCCGTTGATGATATAACAGCAGAACGGATTGTTGCAGAAGCTAATAATGCCTTTGGGTTCAATTTGCAGATGGCTCAAGAGTTAGAGGGAAGTTTAATTAAAGCACTCGGCCAAGTCCTGTTTAATAGTCTAACTCGTTAGTCATTAGTCATTAGTCATTGGTTATTTCCCCCTCCTTACTCCTCTGCTCCCCTTAACCTCACACACTCATTGGAAAGCAACTCAATGGTTTTTCTATTACCTGGTGTCAAGTTTGATCTGGATCTGATTCAAAAGTACGACACTCGCGCACCTAGATATACCAGTTACCCGCCCGCTACAGAGTTAAGCGAAACATTTACTGAAACTGATTTTAAGGCCGCGATCGCAGCATCTAATCAACGCCAAACTCCACTTTCTTTGTATTTCCACATTCCCTTTTGCCAAAGTGCTTGCTACTTCTGCGGCTGTAACACGGTAATTTCCAATAACAAGAATATTGCTAAACCTTACGTGGAGTCTTTGGTTCAAGACATCAAAAATACCGCAGCTTTAATCGATCCAGACAGAAAAGTGTTGCAAATCCATTGGGGAGGCGGTACTCCTAATTACTTGGAGCATCACCAAGTAGAATTTTTATGGAAAAACATCAATCGCTATTTCAACATCGATCCACAGGCAGAAATTTCAATTGAGATTAATCCCCGCTATATCGATAAAAACTACATCTTCTTTCTGAGAGAGATTGGGTTTAATCGCATTAGTTTCGGCATTCAGGATTTTAATCGCCAAGTTCAAGTAGCTGTGAATCGCGTTCAGCCAGAAGAAATGCTCTTTGATGTCATGAGTTGGGTTAAAGAAGCTAAGTTTGAAAGTGTGAATGTAGACCTAATTTATGGTTTACCTTATCAAACCCGCGAGACATTTCAAGAAACAGTGAAGAAGACAATTGAGTTAGATCCTGACCGAATTGTTGTCTTTAATTTTGCCTATGTTCCGTGGCTAAAACCGACACAAAAAAATATTCCTCAAGAGGCGCTACCACCAGCCGAGGAAAAGTTAGATATTCTGAAAATGACCATTGAAGAATTGACCAATAACCAATATCTCTTTATTGGCATGGATCACTTTGCTAAAACTAATGACGAACTAGCGATCGCTCAACGCAATGGCACTCTAAAACGCAATTTTCAGGGCTACACTACCCATGCAGAGACAGAATTATTTGGCTTTGGTTCTACATCCATTAGTATGCTAGAAGATGCTTATGCTCAAAATCACAAGGAATTAAAGGATTATTATCAGACAATTGCATCAGGTAATTTACCTGTTAGCAAAGGTGTCAAGCTGACTCAAAATGATATTATCAGACGGGATGTAATCATGGGGATTATGTCTCACTTTCAGTTGCATAAGCAAGATATTGAAAACAAATATCAGATCAATTTTGATGAATATTTCTCTGAGGAACTAGAGGCGTTAAAACCAATAGAAGCTGATGGTCTGGTCAGTTTATCAAAAAATGAGATCCAGATTACAGACATCGGTAGATTACTAGTCAGAAATATTGCCGTTATATTTGATACTCACACTAAAATGCGAGAGACAAAATTCTCCCGTGCTATTTAAAACAGTCGTTGATTCTGCCTAACCCTTCTTAGCTCGACTTTATCCATTTTTTAGCAACGCTCAAAGCTTTGTATGATGGTAGTTTTACTTTTTAGTTTTCACCGAAAATCAGTGATATGAAAAAAGTTTTTGCCAAAAAGCTAGGGTTTTGCCGATACAAGAGATCCAAGTTATTAATTTTGGATAAAGTCGAGCTTAGAGGGTGAATGAACAAGTATTTCACTATGATTTTAGGCACTTTTAGATCCCCCCTAACCCCCCTTAAAAAGGGGGGAACCGGAGTCAAAGTTCCCCTTTTTAAGGGAAGCCACTGTAGTGAAATTTTACAGTATTTAGCTCGCCGACTTCTTAAAGAAGTTGGTAAGCTAATTTTTCAACATCACAGCATTAATTTAATTTTTAAATAAAAAGGATCAAAAATAAATTCTATTAAATCTTGCTCAACTTGATAACTAAATATTTTTTTTACATCTTCAAAAAGTTAGATAGTATAATTACACCTTCAGATAGATATAGCGGAATTAAGATTAAAAACCTCTATCAAAAATCGGAAAATGTGTTAGTTTCAAAAACTTCGCAAAACCTAATATATTAGAGATTAAATAATTTAGGATTTATTTTGTCGACAAAAAATCATTGAGCATTTTTATGCTCCAAAGCCTAAATCAATAAATGCAAATTTCCATTCAAATCTTGATGTAAACTCTTTTGTCTAACTTTTGGATTTATCATTTACCCCATCTGGTAGAAAGAATCTGGAATCAGAGTTGATAACTTAGACACAAGTGAGATTGTTGAGGCAGTTATTGGCAGTTACCAAGACTGAAATGACTACTGTATTTTAGTAGTCTTCTACTATACCAGCCTGAGAAGCTATCAAATATCAAATTAGCTCTCCCTGGAAAATATGAGAAGACCAATAATCCACTTTTCTAACATCATAATTTTTGGAAGTGTAAATCTATGTTTTTTCACAAAAAAGAGCCTATTCATGCAGTTAACGTTAGTGAAGCAAACCCTCGTTTTGCTCAGTTACTTCTAGAGCAGTTTGGCGGAGCTACTGGAGAACTTAGCGCAGCCCTGCAATATTGGGTGCAATCTTTCCATGTAGAAAATGCTGGAATTAAAGACATGCTCCAAGACATTGCAATCGAGGAATTCGGCCATTTAGAAATGGTTGGTAAACTCATTGAAGCTCATACTAAAAATGTGGATCAAACCGAGGCTTATAAGAGTACTCTGTTTGCAGTTCGAGGAGTTGGGCCTCATTTTCTAGATAGCCAGGGTATTGCTTGGACTGCAAGCTACTTGAACGAGGGTGGAGATGTCGTGCGCGATCTAAGAGCTAACGTTGCAGCAGAAGCCGGCGCTCGTCAGACTTACGAATCATTGATCAAATTAGCAACTGACAAAGGAACCCAAGAGACTTTAGTCCATCTGTTAACCCGAGAAATTTCTCATACCCAGATGTTTATGAAAGCTCTAGATTCACTGGGTAAATTGACAGATCCATTCTTTGGTAATATTAAGCCAGATGAAACAGTTGCTCTCTACTACAACCTATCTACAAATGGTGATGGTAAAGATGAGCGTGGCCCTTGGAATTCTGAGCCTACATTCAAATACATTGCTAATCCTCTAGAAAGTCACTCTTAATTCTATTTAGACTTCTGCAATTCTCCTTGAAATTTCGCAGCGAGGGGAATTGTGGGATAAATTCTGGGGTTCGACACCATCTAGAAAAGTAGAAAATTTAAGGTAGCACAGCTAGTTGTGCTACCTTTCTGTCTTTGTCTATAAAATCAGGGGTTTGTGGGGAGATCGAGTTTTATCCGACTCGTCTTAGGATGACAGGGGCTTCCCCAACAAACCTGTCCAGAAGGCATATTAGTCAAAACAGTACTACGAGCGCCAATCACAGCATTAGCCCCAATTTGCACTCCTGGCCCCACGAAACAATCTGCTGCTACCCATGCACCATTGTTAATAGTGATACTCGCTGTTTTTAACCCAAAAGCAGGATCTTGGATATCATGACTACCAGTACATAGGTAACTTTTTTGGGAAACTACGCAGTGTTCACCGATGTGTATCCGAGCGAGGCTGTATAACACTACGTTATCTCCAATCCAACTATAGTTGCCAATGGTAACTTTCCAAGGATAGGTGAAACGGGCGGTGGGTCGAATTAATACGCCTTTGCCGATACTAGCGCCAAATAATCGTAGCAAAGCACAACGCAGAATATTTAACGGTTGAGGAGTGAGGGGAAATGCGATCGCTTGTACAAGCCACCACAATAATACATACCAACTTGGCCGTCCCCGATCAAACCAAGATTGGTCATATTTGCGTAAATCTACGAAAGGTTGGTCATTTGTCATTGGTCATTTATTATTTATCAGGAATCAATGGTTAATAGCTTTACCTCTGCTCCTCTGCTTCCCTGTTCTGCTACTTCTTCCTTTGCAGTATTTAAGTGACCACCACAGTTGCGTAATTCGTAAAGTTTAACGCCAATTTGATATTCATATTGACTCAGCAAGCGTGCATAAATATATCCGGCTTTGCCATCCAAAAAACCGCGTTGAATTATATAAAATAAAACAAAGCGTAAAATTGGTTTAAATGGCAGGTGTACCCACACTTTTTTCAAAAAGCGCTTGCGTTGCACTGCATCACCAAATAGATTCGCATCGATGGTGCCGCTATCATCTTTACCTGTGAGAATATTAAAATAAACGCTGGCTTCCCAGTTGGAATAACGGTTATGACGTTCTAACCAGTGATAAAGATCGCGGAAGTCTTCGTGGAGCATATCATTTTTGAGATACCCAACTTTGCCCTGCAAAATCACATGTTCGTGAACTTCGTTATCACCAGTATTAGGAATATCTTCTGTATGTAGGTTTTCGTAGCGGCCTTTTTTATGCTGAAATAAACGGAGATTCCAATCGGGATATTTCCCACCGTAACGAATCCATTTTCCTAAGAAAAATACGCGGCGGTTGAGGTAATAACCTGTATATTCATCATTTTGAATTGCTTGGTCAATTTCTTCCCAAAGTTCGGGTGTGATGCGCTCATCGCAATCGACAATTAGCACCCATTGGTTACGAAAAGGGAGATTATCTAAAGACCAATTTTTCTTTTTCGGCCAGCGTCCATTAAAGTTGAATTGCACGACATTCACACCGTGACTTTTCGCAATTTCAATGCTGTTGTCGGTACTTTGAGAATCTACTACAAATATTTCATCTGCTCTGCTGAGGCTAGCGAGGCAGGCTGGCAAGTTTGCTTGTTCGTTTTTTGCCGGAATTAATACAGAAACTGGTATTTTAGATGACATATCACTATAAATTATGTTATTGGTTATTTCTTATTTGATGTGAATAAAAGACCTTGAATAGCAGCATTTAAATAGCCAATCTGACCGTAAGCATATACAAGTTTGTCAAACCGTTCTGCTGGATCGGAAAAATATTGCAATGCTTTATACAAGCCACGCACAAACCGTTCGCTACCTCGCTGCAATTGAGCGATTCCAGCTTTACCAGCGAGTTGTTCTCGATAGCATTCACTGATCCCCTGCCACCAGCCTCGGTTTAAAAACCAGGTGCGTTGGAGGCGTTCTGGGGCAACATTGTGAGCAACTAGCGCTTCGGGAAGATAAGCGACTTGCCAACCACGCTGTAGGGCAAACTCGGTCATTTGCAGTTCTTCATTTGATAACAGATTTTTCCCCACTCGACCGAGATGAGGATCAAAACCGCCAATTTCTTCTAGGAAACTGCGGCGGATGGAGTAATTTAAGCCTCTGGGTGTTGAGCCAGGTTGCTCGATGTAGATGTTACTGTCACCCAAGTCGTATGCACCCAGATTTGCAGCTAGCCCTGGAGATAGCCATCGTGGTTGTTCGATTCCTGGGGGCCATAAGAGAGTGACTTTGCCACCTGCGATCGCTAGTTTAGAATTATTGTAATAGGCAAGATATAAAACTTGTAGCCAGCCAGGGCTAGCAACAGCATCGTCATCCAGATAAGCAAGAATATCACCATTAGCTACTTTTGCGCCTGTGTTACGGGCGACAGATAAACCAATGGTGGGTTCAAATACATACTTTAGGTGTGGATTGTGGGTTCTTTGTTCTACCACCTCACGGGTGCGATCGCTAGATCCATTATCAACTACTACAATTTCAAAGTCAGCAGCAAAATCCTGCGCTAAAAGACTATCAATAGCAGCCCCTAAATAGGTATCTCGATTGTGGGTACAGATAATGGCAGAGATTTGGATGTCTGGCATAGATTTTATTTTGGATTTGAGATTTGGGATTTTAGATAAAAATCTTAAATCCAACGTACACCTGCTCAGAGTTAATCTAAACCAAAAATTACCAACCCACCAACCGAGTTTCTTCGGAAATATCTTTAAAACTTCACGTTTGTTGAATATGACTGTGTAAAACTACAAGTGTTTGAGCCAGTTGACTCAGGCGGGTTTCTAAAGATTGCTTGCGTCCTAATAGTTGACGTAACTTTTGGTAACGTGCGATCGCCATACTAACATTAGGAACCTGATCTGCTGGACATGGGCGTGACCAGACTTTACCAGCATCATCCACACCACAAAGGCGGTAGCCAGTAATCGATGATTTATAAGATACTTTCCCACCAGTAGCGCAAATTTCTTCTACGTAGTTCATCAGGCGGTCAACTTCTGCATGGCGCAGTGTTGCAGTTCCTCCCGCTTCTGGTTCGCTGGGATTGGATTCTAACCAGCCATTCACAATTGGCCCTTCTAAGTAAATATCCTGAATTTGCTTCAAAATATTTTGCAGTTCTATTTGCCAACCAGCGACAGTTTCTTGAATTTCTTGCAATAGATTCATCGCCAAGGCTGGATTTGCTCCGTGGCGATGGTTACTAAAGGTCGTAGTTTTCAACTTGGGTAGGCTAGGTATTTTACCACCATTCTCTTCTGCTTGAAAGGTTTGCACAGAGTCATGGTGAGGAAAGAAATTTTGTTCAGGAGGATAATTACTCTCAATATCTACACCCAGGTTAACTGTTTCTTCTTTTTGGGATGACGGAGTTTGTGTACTTTCTGTAGATTCGTTGGCTCCGACACTGATTCTAAAGGAAAAAGGCCGTTTTGTTGTCGAATCTCCTGCTTCGGCGGCAGAGCTAGTGCCGCGATTCCCCAAATCGTGTAGAGTTGCTTCTATGCGTTTTAAACCTGCGTTCATAAAGACATCCTAAATTTTGCTGTCCCCAATGGTGTTAAGTAATTAAGAATGGGGTTGTTGGAATTTTCGGCTTTTGCCAGTTGTGACACCAATCTAATTCGTAATTAGGGACTTCCAAATAAAAAAATACCCCACAAGATTGGGTAATTTATTTGTTGGAAGTCCCTTAAAAAGGGTTTTTACCCGGTGCATGATGACCATAGTTCCATTTGCAGTGGGATTTTAATCCTGACTGGAAACAGAATTATGAATTATAAATTTTGAATGGTGCTGGTGCTAATTTTATCCCTTAAAAGTTATTTCAAACTAAAAATCTTACCGATAAAGTAAAAACTGTAGTGATAAATTTCAACTAGCTACTTATTTTGGGACTGACGCAAAAAGTCAGTCAAATCCTTGATTTACCGTAGGGGCAATTCATGAATTGTCCCTACGGTGTATAGTTTTGCGTAAGTCCTATTATTGTTAAAAAACTCAGAAAACAACTTTGGGTAAAATCATTTTAGTAACAGGGCCAGCACGATCTGGTAAAAGTGAATGGGCGGAAACTCTGGCTATGCAGTCAGGGAAAGCAGTTGTTTACGTAGCAACAGCAACCGATAATGCAGATGACCAAGAATGGCATCAACGCATTTTAGAACATCAACAACGCCGTCCCCAAGACTGGGTAACTCTATCAGTACCTGTAGAACTGTCTGCTACCCTCGCCGATGCCAAACCCTATACCTGCCTTTTAGTTGATTCTTTAGGAACTTGGGTTGCTAATCTCTTAGAGGAGGATAAATCTAGCTGGGAAAGTATTGTTGTAGAGTTATTAGAGACGGTGGATCTGGTTGCTGCTGATATCGTGTTTGTAGCAGAAGAGGTGGGTTGGGGTGTAGTACCAGCTTATCCCCTGGGGAGGATGTTCCGCGATCGCTTGGGTTCTTTGGTGCGCCAATTAGCTGCACTTAGCGAAACTGTTTATTTAGTTACTGGTGGTCATGTTCTCAATCTTAGTGTCCTTGGTTCACCATTGCCAAGCAGAGAGGATGCTGGAACATTCAGGAGTCAAGATTCTTAAACTATTGATTCAGCAATCTTTGAGTGGGGAATTAAAACCCGCCAATAATTGTAGACGGCTAAATCTTAGATATGGAGGAATTGGATAATTTATTTCTTGGAAATCCCTTGGTTTACTTTGGTGGTTGAGAATTTGGTGTTGGACAAGTTTTATTAGCAAAATCACACTTATAAATATATGGTTCTTGCCAACTCAAAGGAATTTCTAATAAATCTCGTGTTCCTGTCATACCTTGTCCAATAAATAGCAACAAAGCAATGCAGTTTAAAATCGTATGGATGATCCGCCAGCGATTAGATTTATCTTGATAAATATCTTGAACAATAGCTAATGAAAAAATCATCAGCAGTGCTGCGGTAATACCAATATAATAATGTGACCAATACCATTCATTGGTACGGCGAAATACTCCATCCTGACAGCCTAGTATTACTAAACCTGCACCAGTTAAAGTTGCAAAAATTGCCCGCCATACTCGTTGCTTTGCCCGATAAAGAAATACTAAAGAGGCGATGGTAGCAGCCAATATTAATAGGATAAAAACCACTTGAAAAGGTGTTTTATTCCATACCTGATTGTTAATAATGTTTTTACCAATAGGATAGCTTAATCCAATTAAAGTTAATCCGACAACTGCACTTGTTAGTCTTTCACCCAACTGCTTATGTTCTCCACCAACCACAGGGGGAATTTTGCTCTTACTACCGGCTAAAATTTGCAATCTGCGTTGACGTGTTTGCCAAGCAAAATTGACTACTGTCCCGATTAGTGGAAACACGAATATAATTGCGATCGCTGGATGTAAAAGACCAAGAAAATCTGTTATTTGCATACAACACCTTTAAATTAATCATCAAATTAATGTCAAATGACAATTTAAAGCATTCTACTATCACTTAAATTAATTTTAGATAAGAATCTGTTGAATGTTTATTTTTGTTATTTTTATCTGAGTTTAAGAAAGGAAACATTGCAAAAAGACTAAATAAAGCTAACAAGGTGTGCGATGTATTAAGCGACTTCCAACCTACAACCCTTTTTTATAGCCTAATAGTCAACTGCTAGATAATTTCGTCTTGCGGAGAATATCGCGTTGGCGTACACTGCGGGGTTTAGCTAGTTTCCAAACTGAATAATATTTGTCACTATAAACAACATCTGTCTTCAAACTATACTTTTTTTCTATTATTTCCCGCCAAGTGTCTGAAGGATTGAATAAAAAAACATCAGCAAACCTATCAGGAATTTTGGGGATTTTTTGATTTTGAACCAGCAGAAATTGCACCTTTGGCTTCAAAAGATAGCTCAGAGAAAAAATATTTCCATAATTATTACCCAAAGCATCACTAATCAAAAGTGGGCGAGTAGTTTGATTGATGATTTGGGCAACTTGGGGATTACCATCGCTGATACCCTTATTCCACCAGGTTTCTGCTTGGGAATTAACTTTAGAAGAAATTAAACCACAAATAATTAGCAATGCCACGATCGCATACCAAATACTCCGGCGTGACATGCTCCCATTATATATTTGGGTAGCTAGTAAGTAAGCAACAGCTAATTGAATCCCTAAGTAAGATGGTATGAAATATGGATCGGTAGATGATTGTATACTGCCAGGCATTAAGTCTGGTATTCTTAGAGGCAGTATAGGCACTACAATTAATATAATGATAAACAACCAAACTTTATAATTAGTTGTTTGGCAAAGGAAATAAATTGAATATCCTATAAAAGTTAAAGAAATTATTTTAATTAAATAGCTAAAACTATTTTCTAATCTAAGGTCTATATCAAAAAAAATACGGCTTAATTGCATAAAGAAAAATTCCAATACAGGCATCAAAGATGACTGCGTTGTTGTTTTATCTGCTGAAATCAAAAATTGGAAAAAGTCACCTATTACAGCCGCTAGCCAAGGCATGAAGGCTAAAAAACCTACCAGTGATGCTAGCAAATAAGTTCTGACAGTTTGGGACAACTGGAATCTGGCAGCAGTAATCACGTAAATTCCGTGAGCAACTGCTATAAATCCACTCCAAATAAATGTATAAAGACTAATTGCCAAAGTTACTGCATAAATGCTCCAAGCAGCGAATAAATCTGGTCTTTGTTGTTTTTTTATTAGCTCATCTTCTAGCCGCATTGCTCGCAGCAGAGAGGCGCTAGATAGTAATATGGTGACTAACCAGAGAATATATTCTTGTGCTTCTTGGGCGTATACTAGTTGGATTGGAGAAATTGCCATAAGTGCGATCGCTACACCAGGAACCGATAACGGCACATTAAATAATTCTCGACATAACCAATAAACACAAGGAAAAACCAGCAAACCGATCAAAGCAGATAAACTTCTGATCGCCGTCACCGAATTACCAAAAACTCCCATCCACAATCTCGCTATTACGTAATAAAGCGGTGGATGCAAAGAATCTTCTCTAGCCAAAGTCATGATTGTGTCATTTAAATTTTTTTGATTTACACCTTGGAACTGAGCAAAACTTTCTTTGCCAATGACACTACCATTAAACAGTTTATTTTGTGCTTCAGTTCTTGTATAACCCGAAATTCGTAATAAGGTATAAGTTTCATCATGGGAGAAAACCTTGGTATCAAGGTTAAAAAAGCGAAACAATATACCCATTGTCAATAAGAAAATAATTAAAAACCGCAACCAACTCGGAGCAAATTTGAGATGGCGCATAAGTATTTTTCCCAAGATTTTGTCTAAAATAATCCAGTGCCGCAGCTACGCCCATTCATCATAATTCGTCATTACGAACTACATTAGCGTAGCGGGGCGTAGCGGGGCGTAGCGGGGCGTAGCCCATTACGAATTAGTAATTATATCTAAGTCTGTTCATTGCACAATCTTAATAGGCATTAGAATTAAAGATAAATTTTACAATATTTGATAACGCCATCTCGCAAAGTCTTTAGTATTAGATATGGTTAAAAAATCAATAGTCTTGAAGTGTCGGTCGATAGCGGGAATACTGCATATTTTAGCTCCAATATTCAAGTATGCCTGCAAAATTTTAGGAATTTCAACATTATATGAATCTGGACAACTCTCAGGCAGTTCTAGACAAGATTGTGAATTTGGATAAACCAAAATACTTGGATGCATCAAACCATTTTGCTGAAAATAATCATAAGTGCAAGTAGCTTTAGAAGGACATTGTGTTAGTAATGATGCACAGCCAAAAAAATATTGATTTTTACTCCAGATAAGATAATTTGCTAGCCCTTTCCATAATAGTAAAAGTGCTTGACTGTTGCGGTATTCTTTAGCTATACATGCACGCCCAACTTCAACTGATGCCTGAAGCACAGAATTGGGAATTGCATTAAGATTAAATATATCGGCAGCATCAAAGCCTAATCTTTGAGAAGCCATTGTATAGGTTTGCATTCGATAAGTTCCAATGGTTTTACCTGTTTGTTTGGAAATCATGATTAAATGATGGCAAACCGCATCAAACTTATCTATATCCATCTGGGTAAAGTTAGAACCAGAAAATCCTAAGCCTAGTTCTAGATTAAAAACTTCAAAGCGCAACCGAAAAATTGATTTTAATTCTTCTTCGGTTGAAGCCAGCCGTAGGGTATATTTTTCAGTTTGAAGGACGGGAAAATCTTCAAGAGGGGGAGGAGAATTCAGTGGGTAATTGATGCTGCGTCCAGAAACTTCCATCTATCTTCCTACTTAGATTTGCGAAAATATCCTACTAGGATTTAGGCACTAAACAAATAGCTCACATTATGCATTAATGTGTCGAAGCGTAATTGAGACACTTTTTGATAAAATAACCTCTAAAGAGCTTTCTTACTCTTTCGGATTAGAGGTAGAGTGCTTTTATTATGGGCATTAATTCCTAAAAAATCTGGCAATAAGATACAAAATTTTCCTTCGATATAGGCTATAGATGCAATTCAAAGAAGAGGACAAGGAAAAAGCCCCCAGATGAATCCAGGGGCTTGGATGGTTTTGGTTGCGACTCCGAACAGCCCGTCGTAGACATCCATCGCATCTGCGATCGCCTAGTTTGGGCGGGTACGCGATCGCAATCTGCGGTAGATGCACTCTAAAATACTTAATTAATTACGGTGATTATTGTTGTAGTGAACCCTTGTACCTGCCCAAAGCAACTTCTCCCGTAGCGTCTGATAGTAGGAATTGTTCTCGCGCAAAATAATAAATTTAGCCCGAGACTCTGCCATCCGCACATCAACGCGGTGTCCCGGCCAAATTGAAGTCCCCAAAACTCCATCTGTCCACAGTTTGGTACTCAAATCGTAAT
The DNA here is from genome assembly GCF_036917465.1 of Nostoc sp. Lineage (GTDB taxonomy): Bacteria > Cyanobacteriota > Cyanobacteriia > Cyanobacteriales > Nostocaceae > Nostoc. The sequence continues at coordinate 25,259 of NZ_JBALDL010000041.1, read as the reverse complement.
CCCCCAAAGGCCAAATACTCACCACAGAACCAGGGGGTAAAACCAGGGGGCGACTAGAAAGGCTCATTGCACAAATGGGGGTAATGGTAAGCGCCTCCATACCATCGTGCATAATTGGCCCATTAGCAGAAACAGTGTAACCAGTAGAACCTGTGGGAGTGGAAATAATTAACCCATCCCCAACGTACTGATCGACTACCTCACCGTCGATTTCCATTTCTAGAATTGAGGTAATCATTCGGTCAGCAGAGGCGGGTTTGACACAAAATTCATTCAAAGCTAGGTAACGTTCACTCACGGGTTCCAAATTAGACCCGTGACCCTCATACACCGCAGCCTGTAACATCATCCGTCGTTGGATAGCATAGCGATCCTCAAACAGCCGATCCCAAACTTTCTCTGTATCTTGAAACTCTTCTACTGACTCAGTTAAAAACCCCAGATGACCGCCTACATTCACTCCCAGAATTGGGATGCCAGCTGGGGCTAAATGTCTGGCACTGGTTAAAACAGTACCATCGCCACCGAGTACCAAGGCGAGATCGATTGGTTGAGCCGCCGAAGCCAAAAAGACTGGATAGGGGTTGTCTTTCGGCCCACTAGGCCCCATCAACACCTGGCACTCGCGGCTTTCTAGTTGTTTAGCACAGATTTCTGCCCATTCTTTACTCCGGGCATCCCGCGCTTTATAAGCAATGATTACCTGCTTGAGTTGCACGCACAATTACCACTTCAGGAGATTAAACTGCTCCATATCGACGGTATCGCGGTTGCGATAAATGGCCAGCACGATCGCTAAACCTACCGCCGCCTCGGCCGCGGCCACGGTAATCACAAATACTGTGAAAACCTGACCCTTAATTAATGTTGAGTCGAGGAAGTTGGAAAATGCCATTAAATTCAGATTAACAGCATTGAGCAGTAATTCAATTGACATCAGCACCCGTACAGCGTTGCGGCTGGTAATTAAACCGTAGATGCCGATGCAAAATAAAGCTGCTGCTAGTAATAAAAAGTATTGGAGTTGCATGAATCTGGGTATCCCTCCTGAAAAATCTGGCTATTTATCTGCGAATGAAGCCGCAAATATTACTCTTTTGTTTCGCTGGTTGTTGATACCAGTTCTCTGGGGCGTTCTTGCAAAGTCAAAACAGTTTGCCGCAGATCGGATGGTGTCAGTTGATCTGGCAAATATTCACGACGTGCCAAAATAATTGCTCCTACCATCGCTATCAGTAGCAAAATGGAAGCCAGTTCAAAAGGTAGTAAAAAGTCAGTGAAGAAATGCTCTCCAATCAAAACTATAGAGCTTGTACCACCTGCTACAGGAGCAGTTGAGTAAGCCCAAGGAGTAGCCAGCACCATCGTACTTAAAAGACCGAACAATCCTACACTGACTATACCTGTTAGTACTTTCCGCACCCAAGAGTTGGGAAATGCTACAAAATCCTCGCGCTTGTTCACCAACATAATGGCAAACAAAATCAACACGTTAACCGCCCCAACGTAAATCAGTATTTGTGCAGCTGCAACAAAATCAGCATTTAGCAACAGGTAGATTCCCGCTATGCTGATGAACACACCCCCCAGCAAAAAGGCAGAATAGACGATGTTGGAGAACAGTACCACACCAATGGCCGCCCCAATCATCATCACGCCCAGTATGCCAAGCGATACTAACTGTACTCCTTCTGCTAGATTCACTGTTTTTTGTCCTTAGTCATTGGTCATTGGTCACTGGTCACTGGTCATTGATTGGTCATTGGTCATTAGTCATTGGTCAAATAACAATGGACAAATGACATTTATTTTTCTGTTTGTTCTACCATGTCTTCTGGACGCGCACCTGCACGTGGCGCATCTGCGGGTAGTCCGTGGGGTTCGAGGACACCCTTGGGTAGATAAACTAGTTCGCGCAGTGGTGTAACCATTGGATCATCTGTTACCTTATAAGGCAGACGACCTAGCGCTACGCTGTCATAGTTCAATTCATGGCGATCGTAAGTGGCAAGCTCATACTCTTCTGTCATGGATAGACAGTTAGTGGGGCAAAATTCCACACAATTACCGCAAAAGATACAAACTCCAAAGTCGATGCTGTAGTGGTTGAGTTTTTTCTTTTTGCTAGCTTTGTCGTATTCCCAATCGACTACAGGTAGATTAATTGGACAAACGCGAACGCAAACTTCGCAAGCGATGCACTTATCAAATTCAAAGTGAATTCGACCGCGAAATCGTTCGCCAGGAATCAGTTTTTCGTAAGGGTACTGTACGGTAATCGGTCGCCGCCGCATGTGGTCGAAGGTGACAGAAAGCCCCTGACCAATGTAACGCGCAGCTTGTACCGTTTCTTTGGCGTAATCACCAACTTGTTTTAGGAACTTGAGCATTTTGTGTCTCTCTCTTTTCAATTTTGGATTTTGGATTTTAGATTTCAGACTTAATCTAAAATCTAAAATCTAAAATTGCTTTACCCGCCAAAAGCGAAGGGAAAGGCTAGTTTCAGGGCGGCGGTTAATAGAAGATTAACCAAGCCAACTGGTAACAAAAACTTCCATCCTAAATCTAACAGTTGGTCAATCCTTACGCGTGGCACTGTCCAGCGCAACAGGATGGCGACAAACACTAGTAAATAGGCTTTGAAGACAGTCATTATAATTCCCAAAGCAGCAGTTACTATCTGGAACACGGGATTTAGTTCACTGACTCCCAACCAACCAGCGATGAGGTTGAGGGGAATAGGAAAATCCCAACCGCCCAGGTAGAGAATTGCTACTAGTAAGGAAGAAAGGATTAAGTTAACGTAGGAACCCAGGTAGAACAGACCGAATTTCATCCCTGAATATTCAGTTTGATAACCTGCGACTATTTCTTCTTCCGCTTCGGGTAAGTCAAAGGGTAATCGTTCGCATTCAGCTAGGGCGGCTATCCAAAAGATCAGAAAACCAACTGGTTGTCGCCAAATGTTCCAGCCTAGAATGCCGTAGCCAGATTGCTGATTGACAATATCAACAGTGTCGAGACTATTAGACATCATAGCGATCGCTAACACCGCCAATGCCAAAGGAATTTCATAACTAATAGATTGCGCTGCTGCCCGCAAGCCCCCTAAGAGGGAGTATTTGTTATTAGATGCGTAGCCAGCCATCAGCAAGCCAATGGGTTGAATACTTGACAAGGCAATCCACAAGAATACGCCCATGCCCACATTGCTAATAACGATATGCTGCCCAAAGGGAACGATCAGGAACGACAGAAACACCGGAATTACAACAATAATTGGGCCGAGGGTAAACAGCCAGGGGTCAGACTTGGCTGGTACTATATCTTCTTTAAATACCAGCTTCAGACCATCAGCTACAGGCACTAGCAACCCAAAAGGCCCCTGGTATTCTGGCCCAATTCGCTGCTGTGCGGAGGCGGAAATTTTCCGTTCTAGCCAAGTAGCAACTAATACCCCCACTGTTGCCCCAATCAGCATCAGTATCATTGGCAGGGGCATCCAAATCGCTTTGGCTGTGCCTGCTGGTAAACCTAAATCCCGGAGGGATTCAATAAAAGTTCCTTGGAGGTCAATTCCTGAGTTCATGTTTCCGCTCTTTAAGACATCGAGTCATGGTGAGTTACAACTATTAGTTAAATTAATACCTGTAAATTCACCCATTTTTAATTTTTTTCCAGATGATGCTTGATTGAAGATTTGTCGCTAATTCCCATGCCTAGTATATCCTTGGATGGTTTTAGCCCTCTGAAGCGATATGAGAACTTCTACTTATGGTTGGCATTGGGATTGGCTATTAAGGAGATGGGGGAGCAGGGAGTAGGGGCAGGGAGCAGGAAGCAGGGGAAGATGAGGGGGAAGAATTAATAACCAATGCCCAATTCCCAATTCCCAATCCCCAATCCCGAATTACCTTTTGTCAATTGGAGTATAAGTCACTTCGTGATGACCGTTATAAACCTGGGTAGGACGGAAAATCCGGTTTTCTGCTAGTTGTTCTTTCCAGTGGGCTAACCAACCGGCAACGCGAGCGATCGCAAATATTGGCGTAAACAAGTCTGTAGGAATCCCCATTTTCCTATACACCAAACCTGAATAAAAGTCAATATTTGGATAAATCCCCTTGCTACCGAGTTTTTCCTCTACCACGTGTTCCATCTCTTGAGCAATGTCGTAGAACTTGTCATGGCCAAACTTCTCAAACAGTTGCTCTGCTAGAGTTTGTAAAATTATGGCTCGTGGGTCTTTCACTTTATACACACGATGTCCAAAGCCCATAATCTTAGATTTAGTTTCCAGACAATGCTCTATGTAGGGACGGACATTTTCTACAGAGCCAATTTTCTCCAACATCTGAATTACTTCTTCATTGGCTCCACCATGCAAAGGCCCACCCAAAGTTCCGACGGCACTAGCAACCACAGCGTAAGGATCGGTTAAGGTAGAAGCTGTCACCCTAGCACTGAAGGTAGAAGCATTCATTGTATGCTCGACTTGAAGTATCAAGCAGATATCAAAAATCCGCGCCATCAGAGGATCGGGTTCTCGCTCATCAAGCATGTATAGAAAGTTGGCGGAGTAATCTAAGTCATCACGGGGACGTACTGGATCGTTGCCTTTTCGCATCAGTTGAAACGCCGCCACCATCGTCGGAATGGTTGCTATCAGGCGCACCACCGAATCTCGAATATAGACAGGATTATGTAAATCCCGGAGTGAATAAAACAAGCCTAAAGCCGCAGCAGAGGCTTGCAAGGCATCCATTGGGTGGCCGCTTTCTGGAAAGCATTTCATCATGTCCCGAATGCGGTATTTTATCCGCCGATGGTAACGAACTTCATGCTCAAATGCTTCCAGTTGTTCCTTGCTTGGCAGTTCGCCCCAAATCAAGAGATAAGCAGTTTCCAGGAATGTACTTTTTTCTGCTAGTTCCTCAATTCGGATGCCACGATATTCTAGTATTCCTTTTTGCCCATCAACATAGCTGATACTTGATTGAGCGGCGGGAATGCCTTCTAAACCAGGCTTGTATTCGCACACCATCATGGCACCACCATTTGTTTTTTGAAATATCTGATCAAGCTAACTTACCAGAAATTTATTGTCGCCATAACAGTAGCCGTTCTAACAACAATCGAAAATGTTGAAAAACTGTTATAGCAGGTACTTGGGTGGTGTCAACCAAAACATCTGACTCCGACCCAGAGGAGAACCTGTTTCTGGTAGTTTTATCCCAATCATACCTGCTTTTTTCAAGACTAAGCTTTCTTTGACTTCTCCCCACAGGAGAATTTCTGCCCAATTGCTTAAACCAGGTTCGTGTCCAACCAGCGCCAGTTGGGTATTTTCGGAATAATTTCTCGGTTCTAACCAGTCTTTAAGCCAACTAGAAATTTCACCATCTGGGGCGAGGTGGCTAGATTCCTCTAACTTGGTGCTTAGTTTTTCTGCTATAAGGATTTCAGCCGTTTGGCAGGCCCGCACTAAGGGGCTGGTGAGAATTAAATCAAAGCTTAAACCCAATTTAACAAGTTTCTGGGCAACTTTCTCTGTTTTTTGCCTTCCTTCTTTGGTAAGGCTGCGTTCCTCATCTTTGATGCCTAATCCCTTGTCTTCGGCGATGCCATGACGAATTAAGTATAGTTCCATACTTTGTATTATGAGTTATCAGTTAAGCTGCTCGTAGGCAATGTTAGAGCGCTATCCACCATTTAGCAATCTGTCATATCCTGGATGTGACCCAATCCAAAACCATACAAAATTATCATCTTCTTTTACAGCAAGCGCCCGATAATGTATACCAATACGCACTGACCAAAACTGACCAACTTTAACTTTTTTTTTTGAAATGCAATGATGGATATTTGGGATCTTCCTGAAGAAAATCGTAACATCGGTCAGCAAGCTCTTGGATATCAATTGGTAACTGGCGATAGTAATACCAAAAATCTGGGGTTGCTCGATGTTTCACAGATCAGTACAACGCCCTTCTCGAAGATGTTTGAGTGCTTTCTCTGCTAATGCATCTAACCGGCCATCGGTTGCATCTTTTTCAATCTGTTTATCCCAGGCTGCTGCATCGAATTCCGCAAACCAGGTACGAAAAGCAGCCAGATCCTCTGGTGAAAGTTGACTAATAGCGAATTTGACGTTTATAACCTGCTCGTCGTCTAATTCCTTCTTTAGTTTTTTCTCACTTATCTCATTTATTAAATCTATAGTTAGTTCTAGTGAGATGAGATTGCTCTTCTGAACTATTAAATTTCTCCATAATTCTTGTCGTTTATCCAAGGCTGCTGCATCAAATTCCGCAAACCAGGCACGAAAAGTAGCTAGATCCTCTGATGAAAGTTGACTAATAGCGAGTTTTACTTTCCATTCCGCTAACAATTCACGAACCAAATTGTCAAAATTATGCACAACTGACAAAGTTAGGTTTTCAATATATCCGTGAGCAAGACGATTACGAACTTCAAAACAAGCTTGAGCAAGGTCAAATTGAGAGATTGATAACTCTCCCAAAGAGTACAGATGTCTTAGTAATCCTATGACTGGGAAACGCTCAATAGGAATTGACACATCAATTGCTCGCTTTCTTAAAGCCCCCTCAAAAATACTCCACATATAAAGAAAAGTAGGTTCAATTGCATCATTTTCAATAAGCTTATGTGCTTGGAAAAACCGATCGGTTAGCTCTTGCCATGAAGGAAGTTGTTCCGATATTCCAGGTAATGACTTAGCTTCTATATCTTCCAGACTTACCAATAAAAAATGCCAACCTGGATGCATATTAACTTCTTCTGCTAAGGCCTGTAAACGCTCCACAGAAATTCGGCTGAAGCTGGTTCTTATTTCGATTACTAAACCTGAGTTATTCTTAGTAGCAATCATATCTGGCTGATAGTTATCCAAATTAAAGGGTAATTCATCCGTTTTTGGTTTAATCAAAACTTGAAATCCTTCACTAACATACTTATCTGCCAGAGATTTTATTTTTTCATTAAGGAGATTTTTAGTATTGTTAATCATAAGTATTTTTCCAGTGTTTGAGATTCGCTCACTTTTACATAAACACACTCTTTACCTAGAATAACAGCACTCTGTAACAAGGAAGGTAGACTTTTAATATCAATCGGGTCAGACAGAAACCGACGATGACTATCTACATCTGATATTAAGCTATCATCTTCAAAAACTAAGTCTACAAGTGCATCTTGAATTGGCTTGATAATGTTATCAATATCAGCCGGAAACTCATCACAAATATAAACTAACGTCAACTGTATATCGCCTTTTGTAATGGGACTTTTATCTTTCCAAACCTTTTGGGCTTCAACGCGCACAAAATTCTTCCATGCCTGAAGATTTTCCCTTTTCTTTGTCTGTAACGAAACAGGCCGTCTTGGAATGAGAAATTCAAAAGGCATTATTCGCATTCCAAGTGCATATCTTGATAATTAGTTAACAAACTTACAATAATTTTCACAACTGACTCCTTATTTCTTGGGCATATTTATATATATACAACATAGTTATTCGTTACCGTTGGGATAAAAGTCTAAGTCTAAAATCTCATCTACAGAAAAGGGACAGACGATACAAATAACATTAGGCATTCACTAAACCCTCAATCAGTTCAGCCCCTATGAAAACATACTTCCCGACTTTTATAAAAAGTCGGGAAGTATGTTTATCACCAATGACTTAGGGATGTTATCTGACCAAACACTTTGACTGCTGCATGAGTTAGGAGTTTTCCGCATCTCCTTAATCTCCGTCTACTCCGACTGAATGGGGTTGTCTCTAGGGTTAACCAACCTCAGCAGTTTTTGCTTAATTTGAGTGTCGAATACTTCCCATTTCATTTTCGCATAAGCGGAATTTTCGTTGCTGCCAGATAAGAAACCCATCGGAATTTCAAAGCCGCCTGCGCTTGTCCTTCCACCACCGAAAAAGCGCCCGGCACTATCTTGTCCAAAGGCTTCTTTGATGAATTCATCAGGGTCAAGGGTAAGTTTGCTAGTTCTCAGGGAGCCAATGACTATTTCTAATTCTTCATCTTCATCATGAACAATGCCGTAAACTACGGCGGTGTGGACGTTTTCTTCGGTGACGAGAAAATCAGCCGCTTGGGGGATGGCATCGCGGTCTTCGTAGCGTAAGTAACCTACACCAGCAATGGAAAAGTTATTTTGGACGATGCGATTTTTGAGCGATCGCTCGATCACATCCATTACCCGCTTGGAACGGTTCGCCTGTAAAATAGCATTTAGCAGTTGAGCATCATAAAATCGGCTTAAATACGCAGCTGCCATAAAGTCTTCTTCTTGTGCTTGCATCAATCGATTTGTATCCGATCGCAAGCCGTGCATCAAGGCAGTTGCACATTTAACGTGTTGATTTATGCTGCTATCTAATGCCAATAACCCTGTTTGGAGATATTGAGTAAAAATTGTTGCCGTCGCTCTTACGTAAGGACGGATATCTTCAAACTCTGAGTGGAGATCGCCTTGGATACTGTGATGGTCTATGAGTACCACTAAGGGAATTCTCGCGTGCTGCACTGCTGAAAGTAGCTGCGAAGTGGTTCCCTGGTTATCAATTAACACAAAACCTTGATAACAGGATAAATCTTTGGTTCTCAAGGTTTGCGGTGTACAGCGTTGGATAGGTAGATTAGTCAATCTCACCAAGGCAATATTTTCTTGATGGCTCAATGCGCCTGCATAAATGATTTCGCATTTGATATCATATTGCTGGGCAATTAACTGGTAAGCCCAGGCACAAGAAAGCGCATCCGGGTCAGGGAAATCTTGCAGAATTACCAATTGGCGATCGTGTCGGTGTGCCAAAAGAGTTTTTTGCAGTTCTTCTGACTTTTGTTGTGCCAGAGAATTACTACGGTTACTGAGAAATATAGCTCCTTCACCTACCGATGGCGGTAATGATGGACTTTTAAATGCAACTTCCACTGGCGCTTTCTCGATTTCAGGTTCCTCTGGGCTTGGCTCTGCTGTGGTCAATGACAAACTCTCAAACTGAGTAACGGAAGAATTCAAATACATAGGGAACTTTTTTTAAAGTGTGAGGCTCCTTTAATTCAGAAATACTAAGATCGGTAATTCACTGAATTTAGCCACATTATTTTGATCTTCGCAAAAATATCAAGACATTGCACTATACATCTAAGTATATTTTTTGTCAGTAACAGTGCTTGACATCAACTAAATTCTACTAGAGGGTGTATGAGTGCTAAAAGCAAGGAAGTCTTATATATCGGGCTGGATCTGGCAGCATAAATCTGTTTGAGGAGATTTTTTCTTCTTCTGTAAATTGAATCAGTAGGATTTTTATCTTACTTTGGGTCTACTTCTATCTTATACTTTTGGGTTAGTCCTTGATATTTAAAATATTCTTATGCTCAATAATCTCATTATTGTGACTATTGAGCAATTAACAATTACTTTTGGTTAACAACGCCTGTTTGTATCCCCTTTGAAATTCTGATAATTCAGAGAGGATGGAGAGCAAAAGGGAAACCTCATACACAAGTGTAGAAGATTGAGCGTTAATTAATTGCACCTGTCTACAAGACGCGATCGCTTCGTTGCAGCTCATACTAGCCAGCAATTCCTTAACACCCTACAACTAAAGTCGTTTAGTGTATCCCAAACCAAGAAGATATTTCTTCTTTCTGCTCTGCTCCTTTATATTTTTGCTCAAAGACCTATAACATACTTTTGCCACTCTGTATGCAGTCCACTCTTAAGATGTTTACTGACCTCGAAATAGAGGCTGCTATAAGGTTGCCGGGGAGGATGGCGTAAAGGCATGTGAGCTTCATTGGGAGTGCGACTGCCTTTTTTAACATTACAACGGACACAAGCTGTCACAATGTTCTCCCAGGTATCGCCCCCGCCGCGCGATCGCGGTATTACATGGTCTAAGGTCAACTCATCCCCTGTGTAACCACAGTATTGACAGGCATGACCGTCACGGTGCAAGATATTTCGGCGAGTTAGAGGAATTTCTTTATAAGGAACGCGCACGTAATGACGTAACCGGATCACGGTCGGCAATGGAAAATCCGAGTACAAGAATTTACCATTGTGTTCTACGTGTTCTGCTTTGCCTTTGATTAACAGAACAACAGCACGTCGCCAACTCGTTATATTGAGAGGTTCGTAAGATGCGTTTAAGACTAAAACCTTCCCCATGTATCTGCGCTCAGGGTGTTAGCTTTACATAAATGTTAACACAAATACACCCTGCTAGAGAGATGAGAATAAATTATACTTTCCGTATAATTCGGCAATTAAGTTATGAGTCAGGAGAGACGCGATTAATCGGGTCTGTACAGTAGTTAGAATGGAACGACTGCTTCTAACATTAGCGAGTCTGCAAGCGTCTGGCTTTGCCAAAATCAAGGGCAAACAAAACTTTTCAATCCAAGGGACACGTTCAGGCAACGTCCTGCACTTAATAAAAAATAACAAAGAGTTCCAGAAAGTTTTCGCTTAAGTCCTAAACTCCTCACTCACAACTCCTAACTCTTAGTTTACTACCGCAATATCTTGTATCAATTCCAATATGAAGGTTAAACTTCCTATTTAATCTGATCTCGCTTTTAGGAGCGTGTATAGATAGATAACTTGAAAGTTTAGCCGTAGTGGGATAGGAGTCAGTACAAATGTTAAGTCGCAAAGAAATCCCTGGTGTAGTTCCTAATCAGCAGTGCGATCCCTACGCGTGGTTTTCGCAACGAGCTTGGGTAGAAATTGATTTAGGGGCGTTGTCGTATAACGTACAGCAATTGGTGCAGTTTTTATCGCCGCGTACTCAGTTGATGGCAGTAGTAAAAGCTGATGCTTATGGACATGGAGCGGTAACAGTTGCCCAAACTGTAATTCAATCGGGAGCTAGTTGGCTGGGAGTCGCTACAGTTCCAGAAGCTATTCAATTGCGAGAAGGCGGGATTGAAGCGCCCATTTTGATTTTAGGAGCAACTAATACACCAGAACAGATTCATGCGATCGCACATTGGAATCTTCAGCCCACACTCTGTAGCCCTAAACAAGCTTTGGTATTTTCCGATATCCTGGAATCCATGAATCATAGTTCTCCAGTGCCTGTACACATCAAATTAGATACGGGAATGTCTAGGTTGGGAACTAATTGGCAGCAAGCTGGGGAATTTGTGCAGTTAGTGCAGCGCTTACCACATCTGTCTATTGCCAGTATTTATTCTCATTTGGCAACAGCAGACGATCCTGATACTACGGCAATGGAAGAACAGCATAGACGATTTGAGTCAGCGATCGCCCAAATCAGAGTAATGGGAATTGAAGTGCCATGCTTGCACTTGGCAAACTCAGCAGCCGCACTGACAGATCGGGCATTGCATTACGATATTGTACGAGTAGGTTTAGCTGTTTACGGACTTTACCCAGCACCGCATTTACAAAATGCGATTGACCTCAAGCCCGTTTTGCAACTTAAAGCACGAGTCACCCAAGTTAAAACAATTGCCAAAGGAACTGCTGTCAGCTACGGGCATAAATTTGTAGCCCCGCGCGAACTTCGCCTCGCTGTCGTGGGAATTGGCTATGCTGACGGCGTTCCTCGCAGTCTTTCTAATAAAATGCAGGCGTTAGTTCGCGGTCAGCGAGTTTCGCAAATCGGGACAATTACAATGGATCAGTTGATGCTGGATGTGAGTGCTATACCGAATATCCAAGAAGGGGAAGTGGTCACTTTGCTAGGGGAACAGGGAAAAGAAGAAATTTCAGCAGACGATTGGGCAGAACAATTAAATACTATTTCATGGGAAATTCTCTGTGGCTTTAAGCATCGTCTGCCTCGCGTTGCAGTTATGTAATTGGGCATTGGGCATTGGGCATTGGGCATTGAGCATTGAGCATTGAGCATTGAGCATTATGATTCTGCTCGTTTGCCCTATTCCCAAAAATAATTTCTTGTGGTAATATAGTAAACTGATGCGGATATGGCGGAATTGGCAGACGCGCTAGATTTAGGTTCTAGTTCCGAAAGGAGTGAAGGTTCAAGTCCTTTTATCCGCACTTATAATTTTGCGATCGATCATTTATTGGGTAATATCAAACTTCAAGACAATCATCTGTTGTGGTAATTGTTGCCATATCTCATCCTTGACGTTTTTTCTTTAGAGGAAACTTCAGGCTGTGGCTGGGCTTTGTCATTTGCTGTAGCACTGCACTGTGGGGGCATTTGCCACAAGGCTAAAGACTAACTTCAAGGGAGCAAAATGTTCTGTACACGGATTTTCAGTTATATAAAGTTTTGAATAATCATCTCTAATATAGAAATCCGATTTGAGTCTTGCTAGGCATAGTAGAGTATAACCCATGTCAGGTAAGGTTTCAGGCGTTATAAATTTTCAGAAATAAAATATAAATCCTAATATTAGTTACAAAAGTAACTATCTCAACATGACTTTGTATACAGGCGTATGCCTGATTATTCGGATTACATTGAGAATGTACAAATCAAGTAATGCAAGGCGCATTAAAGAATATATGAACCGCTTTAAATCTATTGTTCTTGGAAGCTTATTAGCAGTTGCTTCAATTGCTGCTGTTTCTCAAAATGCTAATGCTGCTGAATTTAAATCCGATCGCGATCGTTTTAATCATGATACTGTAGCTTTTAATAACAGTAAATTCCAACACGAACGTCAAGTCCGCGAACAACGCGCTCGTGAATTACGGGAACGCCAAGCTCGTGAACGACGCGCTCGTGAATTACGGGAACGCCAAGCTCGTGAACATCATGCTCGTGAATTGCGTGAACGTCAAGCGAGAATGCACCGCTAAAAAATAAATTCTAACTCACTCATATTACGTTAGGAGAGTATTGCTACTCTCCTTTTTTTATGTGCAAAAACCTGCTTAAATTAATGCCCAAATTCAACTAAATCTGAGGTGATGAGTTTTTCAATTAGTTCTATAACACCATCACCCCGACTACCATTAGTCACAAAATCCACACGCTCTTTGAGCGTCGGTAAAGCATTGGCAGCTGCTACTGAATAACCACAAATACTCAGGAAATCAAGGTCATTTTCTGCATCGCCAATCCCGACTACATTTTGAGGTGATAACTGCATCTCATCCAAGGCGGCGGCTAACCCTGTGGCTTTATTAATTCCTGACGGTAGCACCATCACCGCACCTTTATTCAATATGACTTGTAATTCTAATCCCATCTTGCGGATAGTTTCTAAAACTATGGTTTCTTGGGGATGCCAAGTGGCGACAATGACACGGCCAACTGACAGGGACTTGACTTGGCGATCGCGCAATGCCTTAATAAATTCTGCTGGTGGTTGCGAACCTAATAATTTCTGTTCGCGGGTAGCTGGTGAGTACAGCAAAGCGCCGTTTTCTGCTACTACATAATCAAATAAATCTACTTGTACAAAAACTTGCAGCAATTCATCTAGCCGTCTACCTGTCACCAAGATAAGCTTGTAACCAGAATTCCGCAGACGCGAAAGTGCCGCCAAAGTCTTTTGATTTACATGATTGTCAGTTGCTAGTGTACCGTCGTAGTCAGTGGCCAATACAGAATAACGCATAAAGCCAGTAAATAAAGACACGGAGCATTCAGCAATTATACATCTAATGCTTAATCTAGAGATGTGGCAAGCGCACTAACACTACATCCACAGTACGAATAAACTGGCGATCGCGCAAATCTTTTGAAAAACCAGAAAAATTCACCTGGAGACTTGATTAATTTCACGCCTTTTTCTAGTTTTGTCATTAGCTATTCTAAATTGTGTTTTATTTTTATCAAAAAAATCAGTATTATCCCTGTAGTCACAACGGGGTTACTTAATGGAGAGTGGCTTTATTTAGTACTGATATGCTTAAAGACTTGATTTAATTTAAGTGTAAATACATAAGTTTGAATATATTGATTTAAGAAAATCAGTATTATTCCTGTGGTCAGATTGGGGTTACTCAATGGAAAGTGGCTTCATCTAGTCTTGACATTTTTATGTCTTATTCTCCAAAGATGTCTGTAAATCTCAGTAACAGGAAGTAAATTAATAATAATTTACCAATTTGCTGAGATTTGATCGTTTGAAAATAACGCTATTTTCGTTGAGTTTCACACAAACCCTAAATATTAACTGATGTATTTTAATATACAAAAGTTTTATGCTTTTTACTTGATTTTAATTGTGTGATAACTCTATACGAATTTAGTTTACACGGATCGAATTTAGCTGAAGTAAAAGCAAAATGAGCACAACTCCTATAGGTAGCTACAGGTTGTTCCAGAAACTACATCCGCTATCTCTGTTGGCACAATTAACTAGTCGGCGTGCTACAGGGTGCTTAAGCATATTTACTGGAATAGTTTCTTGGTCACTTTATCTAGAGGACGGTAAACTTACTTATGCCTCCTATTCAGATAAACTGTTTGAGCGGCTTGATAGTCACTTACGACGCTTAAGCCAACAAATTCCCGCTCTCAACAGCGCCACTCGCGTGCAGATGCGACTGATGTTTGAGACAAAGAATGAACATCAATCAATACCTAATGCGGATTACCAAGCTATTTGTTGGTTAGTAAATCAGGATTATATTACCACTGTGCAAGCAGCAATTCTGATAGATGAATTAGCAAAAGAAGTACTGGAATCATTTTTATGCTTAAAAGAAGGTAGCTATGAATTCAGTCCGGAAAGCTCTTTGGATGAACTACCAAAGTTCTGTCGCCTGGATTTACGGTTACTTGTTGAACACTGTCAAAAGCAGTTACGAAATCGGCAGAATATCCAGTCATCAATTCCGGCTGGTGCGGGTTCTCAAGTTTTGTCTAAAATACAACCGTCTCAAGTTCAGCCACAACTACAAATAAAACTTGGGCAAAAGTTGCCGATACCAATCAATTTTGATATTCCTGAAAATAATAAAACTACTCAGCCAACTGTTGGCAAAAAACTATATACAATTGCCTGCATTGATGATAGCCAAACAGTTTTGAATTCTATCAAACACTTTTTGGATGAAAACGCATTTTCAGTTGTAACTATCAATGATCCGGTGAAGGCTCTAATGCAAATTCTTCGGAGTAAGCCCGATCTGATTTTGCTAGATGTTGAGATGCCAAGTTTAGATGGTTATGAGCTATGTTCCTTATTACGAAAACATTCAACTTTCAAACATACACCTATCATTATGGTAACAGGGAGAACAGGATTTATCGACAGGGCAAAGGCAAAAATGGTCAGATCGTCAGGATATTTAACTAAGCCTTTTACACAATCAGAATTGCTAAAAATGGTTTTTAAGCATCTTGATTGATTAAAACAAGGCAAATAAAAATAACAAAGCTAATATGTTTAATTTATTTTTTTAGGAGATTTAATAGTGAGCCTAACTTTGCTTGGCACAATTCTGATTGTAGAAGATTCTCCCAGTGAACTGGAGTTAATGAGCCATTATCTGAAAGAGAGTGGTTACAACGTAATTAAAGCAAGTGGTGCAAAAGAGGGTTTAGAAAAAGCTGTGTTAGAAAAGCCAGATGCGATCGTTACTGATGTAGTAATGCCAGAAATGAGCGGATTTGAATTGTGTCGTTCTCTGAGAAAAAATCCAATTACTGCAAAAGTACCGATTGTTATTTGTAGTTCCAAAAATCAAGAAATTGACCGTTTATGGGCGATGAGACAAGGTGCAGATGCCTACATAACTAAACCTTATACGCGGGAACATCTCTTACGTACTATTAAATCAGTGGTAATTTAAATCAATGACTAGTCTAAACATTACACTTCCTTTAAAATCAACTCAAAATAATTTAGCAGCCGGTTATCTAAAGTTTCAACTAAATCAACAGACTGCTGCTGTTTTATCAATGAAACATACGCAAGAAGCAATTATTGTGCCTATTGAATCCGTAACGTCAATGCCTAATATGCCTACCTGCATATTAGGATTAATGAATTGGCGGAGTCGGATAATTTGGGTAGTTGATTTGCCAAGAATGCTGAATTTAGAATCTCTAGATTATCGACTGCGGCACTACAGTGCGATCGTTATCCAAGTGGAATCATTGGTGTTGGGTTTAGTTGTGCAAGAAATCAAAGGTACAACTAAGTTCATTCCTGATGATATTCAATCGCCTATAGGACAAGTGGCATCCAGTTTAGTTCCTTATTTATGTGGCTGTGTTGTCCAGCAAGAAGAAATATTGCTGGTATTAGATGCACAGGCAATTGGGCAGTCTTCTATTCTCCGCAGTGAGTAGGGTGTACTACTAAAAATTTTAGTGTTCTTATTCACATAGTTAGGAGAATTACTTTTATGTTTAATAAAACTAATGCAAATCAAGGTAGTAGCGCTCAAAATCGAGCATCACTGATTTCATCCCAAAAAATAACTGGTAGTGCCATCAAATTGCCAACTAAAAATAGTAATGAAACGGCTAATAATTCTTCGCTAAATCAAGCTTTTGCCTCTTTTAAAAAGCTTGGGTTGGCTAAGAAAGCGACTATTTTAGCGATCGCAATCGCTACAATACCAGTATTGGGCATCGGTGCGATCGCTTTTACTTTTGCCAATAAGTCCATTACTAAGCAAATTACCCAGTCTCAACAAGCTGAAGCCACTGGTTTAAGTGATAAAATTAACCGCTTCATGTTGGGACGCTACGCAGATATTCAAGTGATATCAAGTTTGCCTTTTTTGACAAGTTCCCAAGGTAGTATCAGCAATTTACAAAAGCAAGCAGTCCTAGATCGAGTTGTTGAAGCCTACAAAGCTTATGATAGCGTTGCTGTTTTCGATCGCCAAGGTAATTTGATTGTCCAATCCACAGGCGAACCCCTGGATAACCAAAAAGACTTTACCTACTTTCAAGAGGCTTTACAAAAAGATACTCCTGTCATCAGTAAACCGGAAGCAGCAAAAAATACTGGTGTAGTGAATATTTATATAGCCGCACCTGTGAAAGACACAAGGAAAGGCCAAACTATTGGCATAGTAAGAGCGCGGATGCCCGTAAAATCTTTACAAGAAGTAATCAAGAACTACGTAGCCAATGGACAACAATACTATTTACTTGATGCTTCAGGAAGAGTTTTCTTGAGTCCCCAAAAGGAATTATTAGGGAAAGAGGCAAAGCAAGAGTATGCTAATTTACCTAAACTGCTGACAGCAAACAAGGTAGATAGTTTTATAGATGTTCCCAAAACTGACAAAAAACCAGAATTAGTCAGCTACGTACCAGCCAGTAGGCTAGACGGCTTACCAGATTTAAACTGGCAAGTACTTTTATCTACAGATACAGCAATTGTATTTGAGCCACAAAGACAATTGTTGTGGACTATAGCCATCGGTACAGCACTGACAGCATTAATTGTGGGTGCGATCGCATCTTGGTTAGCTAAACTGACTACACTGCCAATTCTCACTGCAACTGCGGCATTAGCAAAGCTTGGTCAAGGTAAATTCAATACCCGTGTGGAAATCGAAAGTGAAGACGAATTAGGGGTATTGAGTGCAAATATCAACCTTATGGCCGAACAATTGCAGGTTTTAGTTAAGGAACAAGAAGTAAACGTTGAAGGAGCAAAATTACTAGCAGATATTACCCTACGAATTCGGAAAAGTCTCAAAACTGAAGATATTTATCACGCAGCAGTGAAAGAAGTTGAGCAAGTGCTAAAAACAGACAGGGTAATCATTTATGATCTGAATGCAGATAATCGGGATGGCGTTGTCGTTGCGGAATCGGTAACTGGTAATTGGCCGGAAATGCTCGGAGTGAAAATCGACGATCCTTATTTTCGAGAACGTTATCTAGAAACTTATCGTGATGGACAGGTGCAAGTAGTTGCAAATATTCATCAAGACCAAAGTCTGAAAAATGCTAACAGTTACATTCAATTTTTGGAAAAATTTGCTGTCAAAGGTAATTTGGTCGTACCAATTCTTGCCCAAGAGCAACTTTTAGGCTTATTAATTGCTCATCATTGCGAAACTGTGCGTGTTTGGCAACAACCGGAAATTGACTTGTTTCAACAGATAGCGACTCAAGTTGGTTACGCCTTAGAACAAGCGAAGTTATTAGAAGAGATAGAACAAGTTAGGAATGTCGCAGTTATCGGTTCTGACGACGAACGGCATCAAAAAGAAACACTGCAACAGCAACTTTTAGAACTGCTCAACGATGTAGAAGGTGCAGCCAGAGGTGACTTGACTGTGCGTGCAGACGTGACGGCTGGAGAAATAGGAACTGTTGCCGACTTTTTCAACTCCATTGTCGAAAGCCTCCGGGATATTGTTACCCAAGTTCAACAAGCCGCCACCCATGTTAATACTGCCATTGGCTCTAACGAAGGAGCCATCCGCCACTTAGCAGAAGAAGCGCTTACCCAAGCTGCCGAAATCAACCGCACCCTCGATGCTGTTGACCAAATGACCCAATCCATGAAAGCTGTAGCCGAAAGTGCCGAAAAAGCTGCTTTCGTTGCTAATCATGCCGCCCACACTGCTACCAAGAGTGGACACGCGATGGATTTAACAGTCCAAAATATCCTGTCTTTGCGGGAAACTGTGGGTGAAACTGCTAAAAAAGTGAAACGTCTGGGAGAATCTTCACAACAAATTTCTCGTGTGGTGTCCTTGATTAACCAAATCGCTATTCAAACTAACTTGCTTGCAATTAACGCCGGCATTGAAGCAGCGCGTGCAGGTGAAGAAGGTCAAGGTTTTGCCGTAGTTGCTGAAGAAGTTGGCGAACTAGCAGTTAGGAGTGCCGCAGCAACCCAAGAAATTGAACAAATTGTTGAAAATATCCAACGAGAAACCAGTGAAGTGGTGCTAGCGATGGAAATAGGCACTACTCAAGTAGTGGAAGGAACTCGAATTGTGGAGGAGGCTAAACAAAGTCTGAGTGAAATTTTGGATGTCTCAGTTCAAATTGACTCCTTAGTGCAGTCGATTTCCACTGCAACTGCATCTCAGGTTGAAACATCGCAAAGTGTTAGCCAATTGATGAAAGATATTGCTGCTATATCACAACGCACCAGCGATTCTTCTCATCAAGTTTCCCAATCTCTGCAACAAACTGTAGAAATTTCCCAGCAGTTGCAAGAGACTGTAGAGGCTTTCAAAGTTAGTTAAGTTTGTCATTTGTCATTTGTCCTTTGCTAGTGACCAATGACGAATGATTTTTGTTATTTTTCCGTTGTCTTTTGTCTTTTTAATAATGACCAATGACTAATAACTAAGGACAAAAACCATGTTACAAGACAAAGAATTGGAAATCCAGATGCAGTTTCTGGAAGAAGCAACTGATTACTTAAATACGTTAGAAGGTGTGTTGCTGGAAATCGATACTAGTAACCGTATCGATTTAGATAAAATCAATGCTGCACTCCGCGCCGCTCATTCTATTAAAGGTGGTGCAGGGATGATGGGATTTAAATCGCTAAGTCATTTATCTCACCGTTTAGAAGATTCCTTCAAAGTTTTAAAAACTAAAAAAAATTCTCTAGAAATTGACACCCAGTTGCAAAGTTTATTGCTATCTGGAGTTGATTGGCTGCGGCAGATTGTCGAATTGCTTGCAGAAGGAAATGTGGTTGAAGATGCGTGGTTAGCAACCTTTTGTTACCCAGTTTTTGATGAGTTGCACGATCGCTTGGGCGATCCCACCCCAGAGGATGCCTCATCCATGCTATCCCCGGAGGATGGGCAAGACGTTATCCCCTTGCTATTTGCCACAGAAGTAGAAGAGTGTTTGCAGCGTCTAGAATCTTTGTTGGCAGATAGCCAACAGCCCGGTTTGCATGAAGAAGTTGTGATTATGGCGGCTGAATTGGGCGGTTTGGGTGAAATGCTCCAGTTGGTAGCTTTTAGCAAGCTTTGTGAGTCAGTAACGCAGCAATTGGAAACGGCTAGCAGCGATCGCATTCCCGAAATAGCCCAGTTAGCATTGCAAGCATGGCGGCGATCGCAAGCTTTGGTGCTGACAAATCAATTAGATAACTTACCTACAGAACTTGACTTTGGTAGTTATACGCAATCACCACTACTATTACCAGCAGCAGCAGAAATATCACAGCTTCCTGCCGCAGATACAGATATCGTCGATACAGAAGTTGTGCCTACATCTGTTTGGCAACCAGAAAACATTAGAGAAAATTGGACTAATCATGAAGCGTTGGCGCAGCCCACCGCAGGTATCGCTGCTAATTTTACATTTGTAGATGCAGAATTTGCAGATGATGCTAATGCTATCAATGTCACTGAGCAAAATACAATATTCACTAGAGAAAATAATTCTCTCGATGCTAAATATAGCGAAGGTAAAGGAGAGTCAAATGGTGTTATTAAAGATCGGGAAATTCATGAAAATAGCGTTCGAGTTCCCAGTAAACAACTAGAACAAATTAATGATTTGTTTGGCGAACTGATTGTTCAACGAAATGGCTTAAACTCGCAACTAGAAAGGTTACGCAAACTGGTTCGTAACCTGAACCAGCGAGTACAAGTTCTCGACCGGGAAAATCAGGATTTACGTGTAGCTTATGGCAAAATTTCTACTCCAGTGCGATCGCCATCTGAAAATAGCGACCAAACACAAGGTGTAGACACAGAATTTGATGCCTTAGAAATGGATCGATATAACGATTTAAACCTGCGATCGCAGGAAGTTATGGAAACCATTGTTCAGGTACAGGAAGTTACAACTGATGTGCAACTCAGTGTAGATGATACAGATCAAATTGCTCGTAAAATTAACAAAACATCCAAACAGTTACAGACAAAGCTAAATCACATCAGGATGCGGCCGATATCCGATTTGACCGAACGTTTTCCTAGAGCTTTGCGCGATTTAAATGTAGAGTATGGAAAAAATGTCCAGTTAAAAATTGAAGGTGGCAACACTTTAATTGAACGCAGCATTTTAGAAACATTAAACGAACCTTTAATGCATCTCTTAAGGAATGCTTTCGATCATGGTATCGAAGACTCTGGTACTCGTCGCCTTTTGGGTAAACCAGAACAAGGATTAATTGAAATTACAGCTAGTCACCGCAGTAATCGCACCCTAATTACCATCCGAGATGATGGTTGGGGCATTTCTCTAGAGAAAATTCGCACCCGCGCTTTAGCTATGGGATTGGATGCTTCTTTACTCGCAAATGCTAGTGATGAAGAACTATTATCACTAATTTTTGAACCAGGTTTTACTACCTCCGAACAAGTTACAGCATTATCTGGTCGCGGTGTCGGCATGGATGTAGTTCGTAACAACCTCAAACTAATTCGAGGAGATGTGAAAGTTGATACGGAACCAGGAGTTGGGACTACTTTCACCCTATCATTACCATTTACACTTTCCGTTGCCCGAGTTCTGCTGGTAGAAATCAACAAAATGCTGTTGGCATTTCCTACAGATGTCATTTCAGAAATATCTTTACTCCAAGATGAGCGAGTTTTCCAAATGGCAGGTAGCGAAGTTCTCAATTGGCAAGGAAGTATGTTGCCACTGATTCGCCTAACTCGTTATTTAGAGTTTAATTGTCTGCGCTACGATACTTCAGAATTAGATACTCCGGCAGCAATTAATGCTAACAGCGTGTTAGTAGTCAAAGGGAATAATCAGCCAGTAGCAATCCAAATAGATCGTTGCTGGGGCGAACAAGAAGTTGCTATTCGCCAAGTTGAGGGAAATATACCTTTACCCGAAGGCTTCAGCAACTGCACAATTCTCGGTGATGGTCGAGTAGTGCCGCTAGTTAATGTTAATGAATTGTTGTATTGGATTGCTACAAATCGGCGGACTTCCAAAGGTACTCAATTACCATCAGCAAGGTTAAAAACACCATTTTTGATATTTGATGAAAATAAAATATCCGCCGCATCTGTTAAGCAGAAAGGTACAATATTAATTGTGGATGACTCGATTAATGTCCGCCGATTTTTAGCTTTGACTCTTGAAAAGGGAGGTTATCAAGTAGAACAAGCAAAAGATGGTCAAGATGCTTTAGAAAAAC
Organism: Nostoc sp.; assembly: GCF_036917465.1. Lineage (GTDB taxonomy): Bacteria > Cyanobacteriota > Cyanobacteriia > Cyanobacteriales > Nostocaceae > Nostoc. The sequence continues at coordinate 3,195 of NZ_JBALDL010000041.1, read as the reverse complement.
TCCATAGTGGATTAAGAGTTGAAGCGGTAATTTGTGATATTGAAATGCCTCGCCTAGATGGATATGGCTTTTTAGGTAAGGTTAATTCAGATGTTGATACAAAAAATATTCCAGTTGCGATGCTGACTTCTCGTAGCAGCAATAAACATCGACAACTAGCTATGCAATTGGGAGCGCGGGCTTACTTTGCTAAACCTTATAACGAGCAAGAATTACTCCAAACGCTGGAGGAGATAATTCGTAATGTGGCAGAAAAGGCAGCTTCCAATTAATAATTCATAATTAGGTTTCATATATTTCGTAGGGTGCGTTATGCCAATGGCTAACGTACCGATTATTTTATAGTGCCTTGGCGATTAGAAATCACGGCTACATAAGACTTTACCCGCCTGCGCGGGTTAAAAAAGTGGGTTATATCAGTAATAATCGCCCAGCTTTTGCGTAATACTATTTGTATTATTTAATTTAATTTGTAGTGAATTTATGGTAACTGTAACACTTACGGCTGTTGCTACTGCGATCGCAACTACGCTTTGGACTAAAGCACAGGAAAAAATCGGCGAAAACATTGGTGGTGCTTTATGGACGGCTCCTGGTAAGTTAATCGGATTACTCCGCCAGAAGAATAAATCGCCATTACTCACCAGTGCTGTTGCGGGAAATGAACCGCAGCGATTAGATTATGGTCAAGCAGTGCTGGAACTGAAAGCAGCAGCAGACGCAGATCCAGAAATTGCTCAAGCTGTTGTGGAAGTGGAAGCAGCAGCAAAAGCAGAACCAAAACTTACTCAAAAAATTGAAGAAATAGAAAATACTCTCAAGTCTCAACAGCCAACTATTCAAAATCTGACGCAGCTAGCAGAAAAAATTGGGGTTGTAAATCAAGGACAGATAAATAACCAAACTAATAACTTCAACTTTTGACTACAGTCGTCTCAAGGGGAGCATGGGACAAAGTTAACTCCCGATCGCTGGCGTGAAGTCTGCCGTGAAATACTTGCAGAACGGCGAAAGTTAACTACAAACCCTCTGACATCAACTGAAGGGGTCGCCCTACAAGTTGATGATGTTTATGTACCACTGGGATTAGTTGAGCGCAAAAAAGTATCGAAGCGTCAAGGTGATGTTTCTCCAGAACAGGGTTCAGAACTGTACAAAGAGACAGAAATCACCAAAACATTTGAGCATGATGCTTTTCTCGAACAAGTTCTCAAAAAGAAGAACACGCCTAAAAGTCAAGGTAAGCAAATTGCAATCATTGGCGAACCAGGTGCAGGAAAGACAACACTTTTACAGCAAATTGCTGATTGGGTATCTCGTGAGATTAACCAGTCAATTGTGATTTGGGTATCTTTAGCAGATTTGCGAGAGAAGGAACTAAAAACTTATCTGTTGGAGACTTGGTTAACTCAGGTTGCTGAGAAAACAGGTAAAACTGAAGCCACTAAGCAACTTAAGGATGATTTTGTTGCTCTGTTTAATCAAAATAATGTGTGGCTGCTGCTAGATGGGTTAGATGAAATGTCCGCATCTAATCCTCTAACAGAAATTGCCCAACAATTCCGTGAAGTAGGGTTAATTTCTCAAGCGCGAATTGTGCTGACTTGTCGGGTTAATCTGTGGGATGGCAGCATTAATGCACTTGATGATTTTGATACCTATCGCAGTTTAGATTTTTCTTATCCACAACAGGTAGAGAAATTTATTGCCAAATGGTTCGTTGCTATTCCCGAAACTGGGAAGCAGTTATGTACTGCGTTGAAAGAATCAGGTAAAGAACGGATTCAGGATTTAGTGAAAAATCCTCTTCGGTTGACGCTGCTGTGCTTGAATTGGCAATCAGGAGATGGCAAGTTACTGGATACTCAAGCGGGACTCTATCAGCAATTTGTTGATGACTTCTACAAGTGGAAAAAAGAGGAATTTGCTACAAACTCTCACCAGCGTCAGCAACTCAATATCAAATTGGGGGAATTGGCTAAAGCAGCAATAGACAAAGAAGCAACTCGTTTTCGCTTGGGGCAGGATTTTGTTAATCAGTTATTGGGAGATGTTGATGATGACAATTCGCTTTTGAAGTTGGCACTAAATCGCGGCTGGCTGAACTGTGTAGGGATAGATACAAATAGAAACCCTGTTTACGCTTTCTTTCATGCCTCATTTCAAGAGTACTTTGCTGCTAAAGCAATTGATGACTGGCATTTTTTTCTCAAGCACGTTCCTAAAAATCCCTGTCAAGGAACTTATCGCATCTTTGAACCGCAATGGAAGCAAACAATATTACTTTGGTTAGGGCGAGAAGAAGAAAACCTCAAACAGCAAAAGCAAGAGTTTATTAATGCTTTAGTTAATTTTAAAGATGGATGTCGAAAATTTTATGAATATCGCGCCTATTTTTTAGCCGCCGCAGGAATTGCAGAGTTTAGAGAATATTTTAAAGCAGATGAAAAAGCAGATGAAATAGTAACACAAATTGTCAAGTGGACAATTCATAGCCAGAGTTCAATCAAAGACGAAGCTAGATCAGCACTGCAACAAACAGACCGCAAAAAAGCGATCGCCGCCTTGGTGAAACTCCTGGAATCAACAACTGTGGATGACTCCACCCGTTGGCGGACGGCAGATAGCTTAGGGGAAATCGGCACTGGCAATAAAGATGCGATCGCAGCCTTAGTGCAACTGCTGCAATCAACTACTGTGGATGACTTCACCCGTTGGCAGGCAGCAGAAAGCTTAGGCAAAATCGACCCTGGCAATGAATTTGCGATCGCAGCCTTAGTACAACTGCTGCAATCAACTACTATGGATGACTCCACCCGTTGGCATGCAACATCAAGCTTAGGGAAAATCGACCCTGGCAATGAATTTGCGATCGCAGCCTTAGTGCAATTGCTGCAATCAACTACTGTGGATGACTTCACCCGTTGGCAGGCAACATCAAGCTTAGGGAAAATCGGCACAGCCAACAAAATTGCGATCGCAGCCTTAGTGCAACTGCTGCAATCAACTACTATGGATGACTCCACCCGTTGGCATGCAGCAGAAAGCTTAGGGGAAATCGACCCTGGCAATGAATTTGCGATCGCAGCCTTAGTGCAACTGCTGCAATCAACTACTGTGGATGACTTCACCCGTTGGCAGGCAACATCAAGCTTAGGGAAAATCGGCACAGCCAACAAAATTGCGATCGCAGCC